>JAFQON010000022.1 GCA_017403185.1 Clostridia bacterium | reverse complement strand
TATCCGTGACCACCACGAACCGATTATCAGCCGTGAGCTTTTTGAGCTGACTCAGAAGGAGCTTGAACGCCGTTCTCCGAGTGATGAGCAAAAGAAAAAGCTCGGCAACCGTTATTGTTTCTCGGGTAAAATCACCTGCGAGGAATGCGGTTCAAGCTTTGTGTTTCATAATAAAAAGTTGAGAAGCGGTAATTATTTCAAATACTGGCAATGCTATAACCGAAGGCAAAACGGAAAGAGAAAGCATATTGATTCCGTGACAGGCAAAGAGGTAGGCTGTTCGACAGACCATATTGCTCACGATGACCTGAAAAACATTATGGCAAGTGTCATTGAAATGATGACCGCCGATAAATACAGATTTCTTTCGTTGCTGAAAAAACAGCTTGAAGAGGTGTTTTTGCAAAGCGACAACAACGATTTTGAGCGTAAAAAAGAGCAGTTCAACAAGAAAACCGAACGCAGAAAAGCTCTTGTGGATTTGTATCTCGACAAGTGCATAACAAGAGAAGAATTCAAAGAAATGTCCGTTCAGCTTGACGGTGAAATCAAAAGCCTTAAAACCGAGCTTCAGAGCTGTGTTGCCAACACTCTTGACCGAGAGAAAAAAGATGAAATAATCGCCGAGTGCGTTGCGTATGCAAAAGCAATACTCACTTCAGGTGAGAACAATGATGAGTTCATAAAACAGATACTTGAGTCGATGACCGTATCAAAAGACAACATAATAACAGTAAAATTAAACCTGCTGCCGTTTAAATGGAAATTTGCATTATCTTCCGTTGCAACGGCGGCAGGTTCTTCTTTTTATCCTAAAGCCGAACAATGTGTGAAAGAAGTGTCCGAGAATGAAGCTGAAAATGCTCAAAGGGACCATAGTACAACTGATGTACCTACATCTGTCAGAAGCCCCTTAAGTTCATCGTAAGGCATGGCAAATCTCTGGCTCAGATAACGCAGTGAAGCACCAAGCTCGCCGTCCGGTCCGCCATATTGCAAAAAGATATAATGACGGGTATAAAATTAATTGTAAAAAGTAATATCAATAGATGTTTCGGGGCGGTGGAGTGTAATGTGGTCAATTACAGAGCGGAGAGCTTCATTCTTTTCATGCTCCGTTGCATTAGCACTTTTTACAATCTTCAACACGGAGCTTACCTTCTTTGCATATGAATTCTTGTTGAAGGTATTCTTTTGCTGAGGTCGTTGTGATTCAAGCTTTTTTATTGCTGCTTGAATTTTCTTTTTGTTTTCGGCGTATTCTTCAAGTGTATCGGTGCCGTTTTCATAGGCAGCCTTTACACGGTCAAGCTTTCTGTATTCTGCTGCAAGGAGCTTATCTATATCAGAGCCTGCGGCAACTGATGTGTTATGCCGCTGCGGTTTAATGCTGAAATTCATAGTTGCAATAGAATACTCCAATGCTTCAATTACTGCTTTATTGATTTTGTCAAACGATATATAATGTGAAACACTGCATTTACCTGTAGCGAATTTGTGACACTGCAGCCCTTTGCCTTTTTGCGATTGGCAAAGTGTAGAACCGCAGGAACTGCAACGAACAAGACCCTTGAGCATAAATTCAACAGGCTGTTCTTTACGCTGATATCTCGGATACGCTTTCTTTTGAGCATCGAGCTTAACCTGAACAGCGTTAAATGTTTCGGTGTCAATTAAGGGCTCATGCTTGCCGTCAATTATGAGAATGTTTTCGTCGTCATATTTTCGCTTGGATGCTGTTCTGCCATCTTTTGACCATCGTATTTTTCCGATATAAACAGGATTGCGCAGAATATACTCGACAAACCTGTTATCGGGCATATTGCCCCGCTTGGTTCTTATTCCTTCTGCGCCGAGGGTAAGGGCAATTCGGCGGACACCTACACCTGCAAGATAGGATTCAAATATGCGGCGTATTATCGGTGCTTCATTCGGGTGAGGAATGTATGTGCCGTTTTCAACGATATAACCGAAGGATGGGGGAGTAACAATCTCGCCTCTTGAAGCTCTTTCGAGCATACCTCTTTTGACTTCGCCCGAAAGGTTGATAAGATAATATTCATCCATCCATTCAATGATGCGTTCTATAAGGGTACCGAATGCACTGTCGGGGTCAACGGGCTCGGATATGGAACGAACCTCAACATTAATTTTACGCAGCAGATTTTTTATAACAATGCTTTCTTCCTGATTACGGGCAAAGCGGGAGAATTTCCACACAAGAATGGTATCAATAGGGTGTTCATCGGATTTGGCAAGAGCAATCATCTGATTAAAGGCGGGGCGGTGTTTGGTGTCTTTGCCGCTTATGCCGTCATCCTGAAAGATGTATTCGTCGGGTAGAATATAATCATTCTTTTTGGCAAACTCACGCAGGAGCTTCAGCTGACTGTCGGGGGAGTATTCAATTTGGTCATCCGTTGATACACGGATATACGCTGCGGCAGTTTTCATTTTATCGCTCCTTTGATTCGTTTTATCCCTCGGTGTTGGCGCACCGAGGGGCTTTTTTGTTTTATTGTGGTTCACCATAGACTGTAGTGCCGTCTATTTGCAAATAAAGACATGATTTATCGGAATAACTCATTTGAACGATAAAGGTGCTTCTGACCATGGCACCAAAGCCGTTTTGTGAATCGACATATGATTTTACAGTTACAACATCTTTATTACGGGATACTTTCCATTCACCGATTTCAAGGATGGTGCCGGGGAATTCAGCTGTTGAAGGTGATTTGAGCCCTTGCAAAACATATTCTTTTGCATAATAAATAAAGGTTCCTTTGTCGGTGTCGCTGAATGTATAGTTATTAATATTGTCAACAACCTTACCATCTTTATAGAGAACAACATCTCCCGAAATGATATAATCGGTTTTTCTTTCGATAACAATAAGTATCGCAGAGTATCCGTTGCATGAAACCGTGAAGCTTGCACCGCTGTCTGCATTTGACTGATTTCCGTTTATTGTTGCACTGTCAATATGGTCAAATCCAACAGCCTTCAAATCTTTAAGTATTTCCTTTGCCTCTTTTACGGTAAGATTTGAGATATTAGTAAGTGCAAGAATGTTTTTATCGGTTGTTGCAGTAGTGGGGGCTTTGGTGGTGGGGGCCTTGGTAGAGGGAACAGGGGTTGTTGCCTCTGTAAGATAAGCGGTAGTGCTTGTTGTGTTTGGTGTAGGTCCATTTGCTTCAGTGCCGCTGTCTCCAAACCAAAACCAAATTTTGAAAATTGCAAATGCAATGGTTACAATTATTTTAGCGATTTTGTTCCAATTTGAGAATTTCCACATAAGGAACAGACCGAGGGGGAAACAAAAAATAAGGAATAAAATTATAACCCAATTTTTTTCATACCATTTTTTACGGAGCTTTGGTTTGTGAGCAGGAGCATAGTTTATAACCTGTGGCTGTTGGTGTTCGAATTGATAATTTGTTTGAGGGTCGGGTTGCTGTGTTGGCTGCTGAGGCATCGGGGGAGATATCGGCTGATGCTGTGTGGGCTCTGAATATTGCAATGGAGCTCCACAGTTGGGACAAAACATAGGATTATCAGATATTTGCTGACCGCAATTTTGACATTTCATATAGTTACACCCTTTAGCTATTTGTTTTCATTTTTTGACTTACCCTATACTGTTCAGCATCGGCAACATCAATGAATTCGACGGTTTTGTCGTAATTCTTTTTAACAACATCCTTGATTTCGTCAAGGGTTACATTAAAGAACTCTCTGCGGTGATTAACAAGATTGAGCTTTCTGTGTTCAAACGCATTATGCAGGGCGGATTCAAGACCGGGAGCATCTTCTGAGAAAATCATAGCGTGAATATCAAAATCAAAGGGAACGGAAGCATCTCCGAGTTCGTCAATTCTTTCAGTGGGATCAAGACGGCGGGTCATGCCGATCTTATAAACATTTTCACCGAATGAACCGATATTAGAAATAATGTAAACATAACCCGCACGCTGATTAGCTGCTCTATAGTCAACATCTTCGATTGCCTTTTGCGTTTCATTATATTGCTCACATAATTCTTGAAGTTTTTCTTTGATATCAGTGTCCTCGGGATTATCTGCAAGTTGTGCACGAAGCGTTTTTATTGCGTTGGTATAATGTGCCTGTTCCTTCTGAAGCTTTTTGCGCTGTTCCTCAATCTCTTTTTGGAGCTTAGCTTCTTCTCTCATTTGCTCTCTGAGGGCTTTCTGTGCCTCTTTCTCTTTCTGCTTTTCCTGAGAATATTCAAAAGCAACATATATTTCTTCAATTTTTAAATTCATGTATGCGTGAGAGATAGAAATTGACATTATTTTTCCGAGCTTGCTGATAGCCTCACAAGAAGTTTTTATTCTTTTTACGCTTGCCTCAAGGTTGTTATATTTTACCTTTGCAACAAGCTCGTCACACTCACCGTTGAATGCTCTAAGCAGAAGTTTTTGCATATCAGACAGCATCTTCTTGCCCTGCGATTCACTGCCGTTAACGGACCATGAGGTTGCACCTGTAACAGCGGTGCCTGCTTTTATCATGTTTTTTTGCTGCTGACGGACAGAATCAAGTTTTTGCTTATACTGTTCAGCATTAATAAAATCAAATTTTGGCTTATACAGCCCAAAGGATTGCATAAGAATCTCTTCATCAAGTTCTATAATTTCACTATGTTTTTGATTGATAACATTATTAAGCTGCAAAATAGAATTTTGTTTGGTAGCAATTTCTTGATTAATTGATATAAGCTTTGCAGACTGAGCTGAAATTTCGGCATTAATTCTGTCAAGGTTTTGATGCTCAGGAGTAGATAACTCATTGATTCTTCTTTGCATTGATTCCATGGCAACGGCATTTTCACAATTACTGCAAAAACCCTTGGGATTAAGTTTCAAAAACATTCCGCTTGTACCGCATCGGATACACTTAGGCATAAATTAAACATCCTTTCAAATAAACAATTTATTTTTTAGTTGTTATTTTTCTTTTGTTCTTCACGGGATTGTACGAATTTAGCAAAATTTTTTACTTCTTCCCACATTTCATCGGTAACCTCTTGATTGCCGTCGAAAAGTGCAACTTTTAAATCTTCAACAGATACCTTCGATACTTCGGTATCGGAGGTTTTATTTTCGCCTTTAAGGTAACCTACTGATACTCCAAGACAATCAGCAAGTTTTTTTAGGGTTTTGTTTCTTGGAACACTTTTACCATTCTTCCAATCACTCAGTGTTGCTTGAGATACACCGCTGATTTTTGCTATTTCATATGGAGTCCACCCGCGATTTTGTAAAAGTTGCTCAAAAATATGATACATTTTTTGTTCACCTTCCCAAAATGCTTAGGAAATTATCGGATTTGCTTGACAAACGATAAAAACCGATGTAGAATACGGTTAAACCGATAAAAACCGAAGCATTTACTTCAGCTTGATATGTTTTATTGCAAACAAATACTATCATTAAACCGAAGTAAAGTCAAGTATTTTATGAAGGGAGGCGAAGTAATGGATAAGCTTTTTACCTGCGAAGAACTTGCTGACAGATACAGTGTGAAAATTATAACCATTTATGATTGGATTAAGGCGGGCAAACTCAAAGCAATGAAAATCGGAAGACAGTACAGAATCAGAAAAGAAGATATCCTTGCTTTTGAAGCTTCACAGAATAATTAACGATACAGAGGTTGCATCATGAGTAATACAAATGTTGTTTTTGATAAGCCTTATTCGGCAGATAAAACCGTCGAGGGCTTAGCAATACAGTGGGCGGTAATGAGCGGTGCCTGTAACATATGCAAGCATTTGCGTGAGTGCGAAAGTAAAAGTAATTTTGTATTTCCGAAGAGGGCTGCTTGCATGAAGAAAAAAGCGGAGCTTATAAAGAAATACGGATAAACAAGGAGAAAAATTTATGGCAAACAGATATTTGGTGGTAGTGCCTGTTAACAAAGAGGCATACCTTAAGGGCTTCAATTCAATGGAAAAGGCTGCGGCAATTATCCATGAAAAGGTAGGCACGATGATAAAAGAAACACCTGTTGACTGCTTTGAAAGACAACTGACTATGTTCTCTGTTCATGCACGAAAGAAAAGCTCTCTTCAGGTTAATGAAAGAGCCACATACTGCGCAACGCTGCCGAGTGCAGAAGATGATATATTCGGCATGGCAATTATAATCGGAAAATCTGACGATACGGTTGTAGGGCTTACGGAAAAAGAAGCTTTAAAGGTTATGAACGATATCAATAATCTCAGGGTTTCATGAAACAGGACAAACGGTGAGTGAATACAATTAAGCAAAGGGGTGAGCTCTTTTGGCAAAAAAATCAACATCAATACCGTTCAGAATCTTTATGAAAGACAATTATACGGGCGAGACTTATGCGTGGGAGAGCTTATCCGAAGAGCAAAAGGCACGCTATATAGAGCAAATGGGCAAAAACGCAGGTTGCAGAATGAGCGATTATTACAGCAGCCATATTGAACAGTTTGAGAGGTTATAAAGATGTCAAAAGTCAAAATCAGATTTGAGGTTGTTCTGAAGACCGAGGACGAAGATGAGGTTATCGGCATTAAGGAAGCTATGGCGTATTTCGTTGAAGAGTGGAAGGATATCGAAAAGCCGATAAAAATTGAAATTATAGACCCTCAGAAGGAACAAAGCGAGATAGAAGCAATGTTTGAGGAGTTTTGGAAGGAATATCCCCGGAAGGTTAATAAAGTCAATTCTTTCAAGGCCTTCAAAAAGGTTTGCAAAGACCGAAAGATGCTTGACAGCTTGCTGATGGCTCTTGCTCAGCACAAGAGAACCGAGCAATGGAAAACAGCTTCTCTTATTCCTCACGCTTCAACATGGCTTAACGGTCACCGTTGGGAGGATGATTTAACAACACTTGCAGACAAGCTCGAAGGACAGAAAGCAAGCTATAACCTTGATAAATTTGAGCAGAAATCACTTACAGATGAGGTTGTTTATAAAAGAAGGGAGAAAAAAGAAAATGTTTCCTGAAATTGTTATTGAAATTATAAAAACACTTTTACTTTTTGTGGCGGTTGTACTGCTTATTATAGGCTTTGTATTTGAGCCTGTAATCGTTAAATTTGAAATTCCGTACAGAATACGGTTCCGCAAGTGGATTTCAAAACTGTTCAAGAGAATAGGAAAAGCAATAGCCGCAAGGCTTATAAAATCCAAGCGGTTTATGAAGTGGCTTAATAAGCCTTCGCTGTCAGAACAATGTAACAATATAAGCGTGAAGGTTATGACAGATTGGCATAGTAACGAACGAAAAGCTTATTGTAAAAGCTTTCGGATATAAAACAAAGGAGATGCAGAATATGAAAAAAATTGATTACGGTTAACCGCCGTCGACACTCTCCAAAATCAATAAACACAAATCAATCCGCTGAGGACGGCGAATGCGTCGTCCCCATGCGTTATGCACACGGAATTCAAACCTTTCCCCATGGTTTCTTGAGCAACAATTATTTATCCTTCGTGTGCATAACGGATGAGAAGAAGAGGAGGTATACGATGCTTAGCTTTAACGAAATTTACAAAATGACAGTTGAAAGAAAAAGACTGCCTGAATTTGCTGCACCTGAGGAGAAAATGGCATATTATGAGCTTTTGGGAATCGGTGAGGCTTACGGCAAAAGGCTTATAACAAAAAACGAAGCCACAGCACAGAAAGCGGCAGCTCTTTCAAGGTTTAATGAACTGCGCAAAGGCAGATTGCTTAATCTCGGAGCTTATACTTCTTACCAGAATAACATCAGATCAGCTGAAGCATTGCTCTCGGAGCTTATAAAGCGTGCTAAGAGAGGGGAAGATGCCGAAACACTTCTTGCCGATGCCTTTGAAATTATATCTCTGTTTGAAGGACAGCAAATGAACAGTTATGCACACATCCTCAAAAATCGTGCCGAAGCACTTAAATCGGAGGTTGCGTGATGAAATTTACAGATAACAAGATTATAAAGGTTTTGGAGTGTTGTACTAACAGCCTTGATTGCCCTGCTGTTTGCCCATTATATGAATATGCAGGGGATTGTTTTCTTGCTTTGCACAAACCGACACTTGACCTTATCAACCGCCAAAAGGCAGAGATTGAGAGGTTTAAGAAAATCGAAACGACAATAAATGCGTTTTGGTGTGAGCTGCAAAAGTTAAGTATAGCAAAAGAAAAAGAAACACCAACACTTGAAGAATTGCTTGAATACATTGAACAAGCAAAAGCCGAAGCAATCAAAGAATTTGCCAAGAGGTTGAAAGGCGAATACAAAAACCGATGTATGAGTTTGTCTTTTGAACGCTGTATCGACAACCTTGTAAAAGAAATGGCGGGTGATGCGGAATGAACTTTTTAACATCAAGTGAAAAGGTTTTATGTGCTTGTTGCCAATCGAGAAAAACAAACGAATATTATTATTTCTACCATTGCAATATACACATTGAAATTCCTCTTTGTGAAAAGTGCAAAGAAACAGCAACCTTTAATTTGCAGATGCAGTTGAAACCTATATGCGTATCTATAAACAGAGCCGTCACTATGTCGCACCTTGTAGGATATGACGAACGCGAAATCAGAAATATGCAAACAGGTGTGGTGGGCAAAAAGGCAGGTGATACGGAATGAAATCAGTATTACTCAGCGTTCAGCCGAAATGGTGTGAGCTTATTGCATCGGGCAAAAAGACCGTTGAGGTCAGGAAGACAAAGCCCAAGCTTCCGACACCGTTTAAGTGTTACATATACGAAAGCAGTGGAAATCACAGGGTAGGCAACGAGAATTTCAATGTTTATTTGAAGGGCAAAGGCAGAAAGAAAGTCATAGGCGAGTTTGTGTGTAATTGTATTGAAGAATACGAAAGTGAATTTGTTGATGATGATTGCTTTGAATGGATTGCAAGCATTGACCGCGACGAACATGGAGATATAACAGGCTTTTATGAGTGGACAAATGAGCTTGATATTCCATATATAAACACAAACTTTTTCAGAAAATGTTGTGTTGGGTATGAAGATTTAAAAAAGTATATCGGTATAGGAATTGACACTTTTTACGGTTGGCACATATCCGACCTTGTAATCTATGACAAGCCGAAAAAAATAAATGAATTTGTGTCAGCTTCAAAATTGAACACAAATTGTTTCGGTCAGCATCTGAAACGGCTTGACAGACCGCCACAGAGTTGGTGCTATGTGGAGGTGTTGAAATGAAACTGATTTTTTACAGAAACAAAAAGTCAGGCGAATTGACAACTGTGTTCAAGGCGTTGGAATGGTCAGATGAAGAGCTCAACAAGAGGGTTACTGAATTCAATGCAAATGAAAATAATTTTGTGACCGCAGAAGTAATTGAAGCGGATGAACATATGGAATTTGTTTTTAATAAATCAGAAGAAAAACGGATGTTTTCCAAAAGGGCAATTCAGGAGGCTCTTGATGCACTTGACACAGCAAGGAACTGTATCGACTGCCTTGAGGTTGCAGAAACAAAGGAAGGTGCTGACAATGGATGATGATTTTATAAAGCGTTTAGACGCAATAAACGCTTACAAGGGTTCTCGTTTAAAAGACAACCACAGAACCGTTGAAGCAAGTCTTATTCATACGCAGGAGCACAATCACATTCTTCACATAATTGATAAGCTTCCCGCCGCCGATGTAGTTGAGGTTGTTCGTTGCAAAGATTGCATTTTCTGCAAATATAACGAAGATGCCGATGTTTATAAGTGCGACAGACGAGGTTATTTTACCGAGTATGTGAACCCTGATGATTACTGCAGCAAGGGCGAAAGGAACGCCTGATTTCTCAAAGGATCAAATAATTTTTTAACAATTACCCCCGCTGTTCTGACACAATTTAATACAGCTCTTTTGATTTCATTTACACACAGAGCGGCGGGGATAAGGAGGGATTGGAATTAACGCAATTATCAGATACCCCGGTTCAAAATGGCGGCTTGCATCGTGGATTATTTCTCATTTTCCCGAAGATTACGAAAAAATGGTTTATGTCGAACCTTTTGTGGGCTCGGGGGCAGTATTCTTTAACAAACTTCCGGGAGCGGTTGAAACGGTAAACGACCTTGATGGAGATATAGTTAATTTGTTTTATGTTTTACGTGAACACCCGGAAGAACTTAAACGAGTTTTATCACTTACTCCATACAGCAGAGAAGAATATGATAAATCTTTTTTGCCTTGTAATGAACCGATAGAAAAAGCTCGAAGGTACATAATCAAAACCACGCAAGCAATAGGCGCAAAAATGGATGGAAAATGTGGTTGGAGAAACCACAAGCAGAAAACTATCGGGGGAACAGCTTGTAAATGGGCAAGCATAACAAACACAATTGACATTGCTTCTAAAAGACTTTTGGGTGATACGACACATCTTGTACAGATAGAACGCAAAGATGCCTTAAGTCTTATCGAGAAATACAATTCCTCGGAAGTGCTAATGTATCTTGATCCTCCGTATGTTCGGAGTGCGAGAAAAAGCGGTCGTTTATACAAATATGAAATGAACGATGAGCAGCAAATACAAATGTTGAAGCTTATATCAATGAGCAATGCAAAAATTGTTTTGTCTGGATATGATTCGGACCTTTACAACAATGTGCTTTCTACTTGGAATAAGTATTCCACTGAAACAAGAACAACATCATCAGAACTTGTAAAAGAGTTTATATGGATGAACTATGAGCCACCGAATGAACAGATAAAGCTTTTTTAGGAGGAACTATGAAAAACACAGTAACAATAAATCTTGAATACGAAGCGGCACAGGAGCTTATAACAGCTATCGAAAGTGTTCTCAGCCATGACAACAATAGAGACTTTCTTCACACGGATGAATACAATGCTCTTGACGAATTGAGAGATACGCTTGTTATGAAATCAGGAGGGTAAAATGAACGGTATAATTCGTGTGTTTCCTCGCAAAACATCGTATACACCCGATGACAATATGTCTTTTATCGGTATGCCGCCTTTACTGATTCCTGAGCACAAGGAAATTCATGTGTCCTGCACTTTCACTTGGGATAAGCAGCTTTGCGAAGAGCTTGCTTTTCAATGGGAAGGAAGAACGGACAAGCCCGTTAAACTTGGTGGTCCTGCATTCGGCAGCTGTGCCGAAGATTTCACACAGGGTATGTATATCAAGAAAAACATCATTTTCACCACAAGAGGTTGCAACAATAACTGCCCGTGGTGCTGTGTCCCAAAGCTTGAAGGCAGATTGAAAGAGCTGCCGATTTGCGAAGGCAATATAATACAGGATAACAATTTTCTGCAGGCGAGCCGACGGCACAAAGATAAAGTGTTTGAAATGCTGAAACACCAAAAAGCAATTTGTTTCAAAGGTGGACTTGAAGCTGATTTGATTGACGACCATTTTATCAACGGCATATCAGATTTGAGAATATCGGAATTATGGCTTGCTTGCGATACCGATGCAAGGCTGCCCGAATTTAAAAAGGCTTGCGAAAAGCTTACAAAAGCGGGATTTAACCGTGAGAAAATCAAATGCTATGTTCTTTCTTACGGTAAAGACCGAGACAAAGACGAAGCAAGAGCGCAGGCCGTTTATGAAGCGGGTGCAATGCCGTTTATTCAGCTTTACAGAGATTTCTCGGATAAAAAGACCGAGTATTCTGCGGATTGGAATGCTTGGGCAAGAATGTGGCAACGCCCGGCTGCAACAAGAGCTCATATGGAAAAAGGAACAAGTTACAAAGATTTTTCAGTTTAACCCTGAAACTCCACAATAACCGCATCATCAAAGTTATCCCAATCGAGGCACTGACCGCAGCGGTCGCAGTAACGCTGATATTCCCACTCAAGAGTATTCTTACATCGAGGGCAGATAGAAAATGCGTCACCGTTGAGTAACAAAAGGATTTCGGTAACAGCAAGGGGTTGCCTATAGGTCGTCGCCTCAATAACATTTATTTTTGTTTTCATATAAAACACTCACTTTGTCGTTTATAAATAAATGACAAAAAGTGAGCGAAGTTACAAAATTTTTAAATTCAAAGGAGGAAGAAACAATGTGTTTCCTGAAAACCAAAACGACAATCAAAGCTGAGGTTGAGAATGTAGGAGATGAAATAATTCTTCACATCAACCCCGAAGACCTCAAGGAACATCTTCAGCAGAAAAAACGCCTGAAGGAATATGAGCCCGGTATGGTAGTCAAGGTTAGCGAAACGGAGCTTATAATTCTTGAGAATTTTGAAAACGGCACAGCGGTTCTTTTCAAGAATCTGCTTGAGAAGTCAATGAAGTTTGATGAAGACACCTGCAACTATGCAAACAGCAGCATCCGCAAGTATCTCAATGGTGAATTTCTCAGAGCGCTTGAAACGATTGTCGGCAAGGATAATATATTTCTTCATACAGTTGACTTGCTCACCGATGATGGCCTCAAAGCCCACGGCACAGCCACTGACAAAATCAGCCTCATCACAACCGAGATGTATCGCAAATACCGTTCTGTTATCGGCGAAAATATGGAGCGTTGGTGGTGGACTGCAACAGCATGGTCTGATGAGGCGAAAACCAGTTGTGTCCGCGGCGTCAACAACGGGGGAATACTCGACAACTGCTATTGCTGCAACAGCGGCGGTGTTCGCCCGTTTTGTATCTTGAATTCTGAAATCTTTGTATCTGAATAATGGAGGTAACAACAATGAAATTATCCGAAAAAGCCATAGGCACAACATTCAAAACAGGAAAGCTTGAGCATATAATTCTTGCCCATGATGAAGGAAGCGGCACAACAATGTGCCTTCTTAAAGATTTTTGGAAAACTGCAAGGTTTGACAATGATACAGCAAATTATGTTGCAAGTGATATCCGAAATGATCTGAATACAAAGTTCCTTAAGGTGCTTGCAACTGAAGTCGGTGCAGAGAATATTGTTGAGCATACGGTTGACCTTATAACCGATGATGGGCGCAAGGATTACGGCACAGTAACAGATAAAATCAGCCTTTTGACAACAACTCAGTTCAGAGAGTTTATTGAAATCCTTGATAAATATAATCCCGGCAGATGGTGGTGGACTGCTACAGCATTGTCAAGTAAAACATGGACGGATTGTGTCCGCTGCGTCGGCCTCAATGGAGTGCTCTACATCAACCTTTGCAACATCAGCGGCGGTGTTCGCCCGTTTTATATCTTAAAATCTTCAATCTCTGTATCTGATGAGGATTAATAATGAGCGAAGGAAAAGGACTGCAGGTAATTGTAAAAGCAAAAGACCTTGCAGAACACACATACAGGGTAACATCGAATGATAAGGTGTTCCCAAAAAAGTACAGATTAAACATAGTTAACGAAATGCTTTGTAAAAGCCTTCATATCCATAATAAATTGCTTGAGGCAAACCGAACGCTGCTTAAAGATTTAGGCAGGCGGCAGGAGCTTCAGACCGAAGCAATTACATATTGCGAAGAATTGCAGTTTTATATTGAGCTTTCTGTTCGTCTCGGAATACTTTCTTATGACAGAGCCGAGTATTGGTCGGGGCTTGTGTCGGATGTGAAGCGAATGACAATAGCGTGGAGGAAAAGGGATAAAGAAAGATAACGCACAGGCTGTGTGCTGTAGCCTTTTTATTGTGTCCGCTGCGTCAACAACAATGGAATACTCAACAACAACAATTGCAACAACAGCGGCGGTGTTCGCCCGTTCTGATGGAATGTGAGACAGAGTAGGCATCAGCCGAAATCAGTGCACCCCGTGCACAGCTGTATTGTTGGAGCTTTGGAAAGAGCACAACGGCAAAACATCAATTCCCGAGATGGAAGAACAGATGAAAAAAGCAAGGAGGGTTTTAAATGTATCGAAACATAGCAAAGAAATTTAACAACGCAAAGCTAAGAATTAAATTGTTTTTTTCAACAGGAAAGCATTGCCGTAAGTGCTGCTTATGGTGTGACCGTTTTAACGATTATTGTAAAAATGAATTCTTCGACATTTAAACACAAAATATTATTCCGATTCCGAATTTTATAATCAACGATATTTATATTATATACATTAATATATGCACCTTGAAATTGCTATATCAAGCCTCGCAAAGAAGTGTCCGGTCGGGCACTTGCTCGCCTTGGTATAGCAATTATCTTACGGACACGAAAGAGGTAAATATGCCGTACATTAAGAGAACAGTCAGAGCGGGCGATACAGTAGAGATAAAGAAATATTATTCTGCTCGGCATGGGAAGAAAGAGAATATTGCAAGAGAGAAAAAAACAAACCTTTCTCCTAAAAAGGTGCAGGAAATCAACGAAAAAAACGCCGTCGAGAAATTGACATGGCTTATCAATACCAACTTTGGCGAAGGTGACCTTCATGCAAGGCTTACATACAAGGATGATTATTACCCGACACCTGAAGAAGCAAGAGAAAATATCCGCAAATTTCTCAGAAACTTAAGAAAGGCTTACCGTGAGAATGGTTTGGAGCTTAAATATGTAAACGCAACGGAATACGAAAACAAGAGAATTCATCATCATTTGGTAGTCAATGAAATCAATCCCAAAATCATTCAAAAATTGTGGCCGTACGGCAGAGTGTTCTTTACGCCGCTTGATGATAAAGGAGATTACAGTGCCCTTGCAGTTTATTTTGTTAAGGAAACCCGGAAAACATTCAAAGGAAATCCCGTAAGTGCAAAAAGATGGAATGCAAGCAAAAACTTGAAAAAGCCTGAAATTGAGAAGGAAATTGTATCAGCTGACAGTTGGACAAACTATCCGAAACCTATAAAGGGCTATTACATACCGAAAGACAGCATCGAAATGGATGTTGATGCTTTCGGATATCCGTATCAAAAATACACCATGATAAAAATACCTGAAAAGAAAGGAATACGAGATGGTAAATATCGGAGTTATAATGGGCCGCTTAACTGCTGACCCGGAGCTTAGAGTTACGCCGTCAGGAACGAAAACAACTTCATTCACCGTTGCTGTTGACCGTAGATTTACGCAAAACGGAGAACGGCAGGCTGATTTCATTGATGTTGTAGCTTGGCGGCACGATGCAGAGTTTATATGCAAGAATTTCAGGAAGGGAACAATGATAGCGGTTCAGGGCAGACTGCAGTCACGAAGCTACAAAGATAAAAACGGTTTTTCACGCAAGGCTTTGGAGCTTATTGCTGATGCGGTAAGTTTTTGCGGAGATAAAGGGGCAAGTGCGCCCGGATGTGAAAACATACCTGAATACAAGGATATTCCGGAGGTGATGGAGTAAATGATGATTGTTTTTCACTACATAACAATAATTGCTGCTTTTATCTGCGTAACTTTGGCGGCAATACATTTTGACAAAGCATCGTTGCTTTGGTGGTACATTATACCCATGCTTACGATGTTTATCGATGTTTCCGAGAAATCATCCGACAAAGGAGGGGAATGATCATGGGATTTATAGATGCTATAGGCCCTGAAGAAAGGCTTAATATCAAGTATTCTGATTTTTATGCTCTTGTAAAGCAGGCAACAGAAGCGGAGCTTATGATGAACGCAATAAACTGCGATGTTCCTCACAAGTACATAAGAGAAACAATGTCAGGTATCAAGGAGAGTGAATAAATGAACGAAAAAGAAATCATTGAGCTTGCTGTTGCAGAGGGTGTTAAGGCTGCTGACAAGCGTTTTGAAACTCTCAAAAGGAAGTTTGTTTCCGAGGGCAAGGATAAACGCCTGCACAATACAAAACTGCTTATTTGCAATTACAGAATGTTCAAGGCACACGCTGAGAAATCCGTATATTCTGCCGCAGAATGCGAGGACAGCGTTTTTGATATTCTTGCAATGATGTCGGACAGTGATTTTTCAAAGGCTGAAACAACGGTTAAATCAATCAGAAATTCGGCAGCACGCACGGCAATTATGGTCAATCACATAAATTCAATGCTTGAGGTTTATGAGATTATCTGCGAAAAGAGCGGTGTACCTGAAAACAAACGCCGTTACAGAATCTTAAAGGCTCTCTATATTGATGATGAACCGAAATCCGTTGATGAGATTGCAGAAGAGGAAACAATTGACCGCAGCACAGTATACAGAGATATCAAAAAAGCAATTCAGGTGCTTTCGAACCTGATATTCGGCATTGACGGACTGACCTGATATGATGCGACAAACGTGCAATTTACAATGCAATAACTCCGTGCTAAAATGATAGTGTAGACAAATTGTAAAACCCCTTCTTTCAATCTCCTCCTTTAGGATATACAGCACAAAGCCCTTGAAGTTTTCCGCACTTCGGGGGCTTTGCTGTTTTTATATGAAGGCGTAGCCAAGCGGTAAGGCACGGGACTTTGACTCCCGTATTCGCAGGTTCAAATCCTGCCGCCTTTGCCAATTTTACGAGGTGTTAATAAAATGTATCGACAGTCAAGAATGTATGAAAATCTTAACAAAAGAATATTTGAAGGTGTAGGCAGTTATTCAATACCCAAAATCCAACCTGAAACTTGCGATATCGATTGCTTTGTTGGTGTTAATTACGCAAAAACAGAGAAATCTCCAGAACATAAGGGCTTACACTTCTTTGTTGATGATTATCAGTTCGAAAGGTTTTGGACTAATCCGGATGCTTATATTGATATCCTCAAGCGATTTGACTGTGTTTTATCTCCCGATTTTTCAACTTACACGGATTTTCCGAAAATTATTCAAATTTACAATCACTATCGAAAACATTGGCTTGCTGCTTATTGGCAAGAACATGGGATAAAAGTTATTCCCTCTATTAGCTGGAGTGACGAGGATAGTTTTAAATGGTGCTTTGACGGCGAGCCTGTTGGCGGAGTTGTCGCAGTTTCCTCTGTAAGCACACAAAAAACGCTCGAAACAAAAGAGCTGTTTATAAAAGGTTACACGGAAATGCTAAAACGACTTACCCCGAAAAAGATTATATTTTTTGGTTCAGTACCCGAAGAATGCGAAGGCGACATTGTTAGGGTTGGAGCATATCAAGATAAATTCAGGAGGAATAAATAATGGGTGGTAGAGGTGGCTCAAGTGGATTAAGTGGAATCAACCCAAATTCTGCTGACTACAAAAATGCTTATGCTGATGAAATGGGTAACGCACGAGAATTTACGGCCGCATTTGCATTGACGGCTTCGGCAAGTACAATCGGTTGGGAAATGCACGCTTATCAATCAGTTACAGGGCGGAGTTTGATTGCAGATACTCAAGCAGAAGTTAAATCCTTAAAAGAATCAATCAAAGAGGTAGATGTTACAGCGGCTTATGTTAATTCTTTTTACGGCAAAGGAACAATGTCTAAAGATACTGTGTCAGGAACTAAAGCCGCAATAAAAGAAAAAATCGCACTTAGAGAAAAAGCAATTAAAAAAATGACTGATTCACGAAGCGAATATGAAAAATACAAGCGTGAAGCTCAAACTGGCAACGCTAAAGCAAAAAAACGCGGCGGTAAATATATGTAATCTATCCAGTTGAGCCTGCCATAGCGAGTGGGCAGGGTTAGGGGCGGGATAATCAGCAAATAAAGAGAGGTGGTGACGGTTGGCACTTAACGCAAGGCAAGAGCAATTCTGCCGGGAGTATATTCAAGATTATAATGCTACACAAGCAGCAATAAGAGCAGGTTATTCCGATAAAACGGCAAGAAGTATGGGATGTGAAAACCTTACAAAACCTGACATCCTCGCCCGTGTGCGTGAATTACAGGAAGAAAAAAGAAAGAGCCTTGCCCTCAGCTCCGATATGATTGTAACCGAGATTGTGGATACATACCGTGAATGCAGAGAGTTGAAAGATGCTTACGGAGCTCTCAGAGCTCTCGGTATGCTTGAAGAGCACATTAAGGAAATTCCGATTAAGGAAAATGAAATATATCGTATCGACCCGCTTGTTATTGCAGACAGCTTCGCAAGCGTGCGCCGTGATATTCTTAATTATAATCACACTGAGTATGTTCTGCCGGGCGGCAGAGGTTCAACAAAATCCTCATTCATTTCGATTGAGGCAATTGAAATATTAAAAAATAACCCTCAGATGCACATGCTTGTCCTTCGTCAGGTCGGCAAAACACTGAGGGATTCTGTTTATAATCAGATGCAGTGGGCGATAGAAACACTTGGTCTTGATGATGAATTTGAGTTCAAAGTGTCGTCGCTTGAAATTACATACAAACCCACCGGGCAGAAAATATATTTCCGTGGAGCTGATGATCCGAAAAAGCTGAAATCGGTTAAACCGCCGTTCGGATATATCGGAATCATATGGTTTGAAGAGCTTGACCAATTCCTTGGTCCCGAAAGTGTGCGAAATATTGAGCAGTCTGCTGCAAGAGGCGGCGATAAGGTTTATATCTTCAAATCATTTAACCCGCCGAAAACGGCAAACAACTGGGCTAATCAGTATATCAAAGTACCGAAGGACAGCCGACTTGTTCATCACTCCACTTATAAAGGTGTTCCGCCCGAATGGCTCGGAAAGGTATTCCTTGATGAGGCCGAATTCCTCAAAGCCGTCAATCCGCAGGCTTATGAGCACGAATATGAAGGCATCGCCAACGGTACGGGCGGAGCTGTGTTTGATAATGTTGTTTGTGAAACTATAACAGATAAACAGATTGCAAACTTTGACCGTGTTTACAGAGGCGTGGACTGGGGATGGTTTCCAGATCCGTTTCATTACGGTGCAATGCACTACGATGCCGCACGGCTTACTCTTTATATTTTTGATGAATATCGTTGTAATAAAAAGAGCAACCGTGAAACAGCAGATATTCTTATTAATCAAAAAGGTGTACCCTTGAACGAGAGAATAACTTGCGACAGTGCAGAAGAAAAGAGTATAAGCGATTATAAGTCTTACGGTCTTATGGCACGGGGTGCGGAAAAAGGCCCGGGCAGCGTTGATTATTCTATGAAATGGCTGCAGTCGCTCAGAAGGATTGTGATTGACCCTGAGCGTTGCCCTGAAACAGCCAAGGAATTTCTTGAATATGAGTACGAAAAGGATAAGGAAGGTAATATCATAAGCGGATATCCTGATGCCAATAACCATGCTATAGATATGACACGCTATGCTATGTCACCTGTATGGAAGAAGAGAGGAAAGTAATGAGTAAAATCAAACAGTGGTTTTTTAATAAATATCTGCCTGCATACTGCAAAGAGGAGCTTATTGAAGAAAACAACAAGCTTCGTATGCAGGTGCAGGAGCTTAAAGCTGAGAAAAAAGAGCTTGAATCCTATATCAGCGGCATGCAAAGAGGTTTGAGAGCTGTCAAGAAAATACAGATAGTGAACAGAGGTGAGTAAATGGCTGTTATATCGGCGTTATTTAATAACAAAATCAGCGGATTTGAGCAGGCTTTTAATGTGAAGGATATCACATCATCTGAGATGAAAACTGCCGTGCAGGATTGTTTCAACCTGTATTTCGGTGTTGAAAAGCCTAAAGAGGATCACTGTCAGCGTATTCCTGCGCTTATAGTCAGCAAACTTTATAAAACAACTTTTTCAGAATATGAAGTAAACGCAGACGGAGATTTCGCAAATGCCGTGCTGTCAAAGCTCGGTGAAATCAAAAAGAAGGCAATGCAGTTTATGCTTGTCGGCGGTTCCGTATTGCTCAAGCCCGTGCCTAATGGCAGCGGGTTTTATTTTTTGCCCGTGCGCAGGGATTGTTTTATCCCTTTGGGTAGGGATGCAGAGGGCAGGCTCACAAGCATCGGCACATCGGAACAGACCGTTATTAACGGAAAGTATTATACTCTGCTTGAACGCAGAACAGCAGGCGAAAAACTGCTTATCGAAAACAAGCTTTTTGTTTCGGATTCCGCAAAGGATTTGGGTGTACCTGCACCATTGAATTCAGTTAAGAAATATGAAATGCTTCAGCCTTCTTTTGAACTTCCGATTAACGGTATAGGTCTTGTTGAAATGAAAACACCCCTGCTTAACGATGTTGACGGCTCGGCAGACGGCGTTCCCGTATATGAGCCCGCAAGGGAGCTTATTCACAATATCAATAAAAATGAATATCTGCTCGGCAGAGAATTCGAAAACGGCAGAAGCAGAATTATCGCATCTGCAGATATGTTTGAAAGGACAAAAAGCGGTGAAAAGGTTATCAATGACGATGTATTTGTAGCCCTTGAAGAGGATGCTGATAATATGGGTATAACCGTTTTCAGCCCCGCTCTTCGTGAACAGAGTTATCTCAACCGAAAGAATGAATACCTCCGCAACATCGAAAGCCTTATAGGCTTGAAGCGTGGAATTCTTTCTGAGGTTGAAGCAGCTGAACGCACTGCAACAGAGGTAACATCAAGCGAAGGTGATTATAACCTCACCATAATTGACTTTCAGGAAGTATGGGAGAACGCTCTCAAAGAGGTTGCTGTTCTCTGTGCTGAGCTCGGCAAGCTTTACAATGTCAAGGGTGCCGTTGATATTGACCCCAAGAAGATTTCAATTGATTGGGGCGACGGCGTTCTCTATAACCGTGACAAAACATGGCAGGAATATAAAGAAATGGTGCAGGCGGGCTTACTTAAACCCGAGATTGCAATTGCTTGGTATTTCAACCTGCCATGCAAAACAAAACCAGACCTTGAAAAGATTCGCAGAGAATATATGCCTGAGATTGAAGAGCTTATTGCAGGTGAAGAATAATGCTCACTCCAAGTCAGATTAATGCTCTTTCTGAGCTTTCACAGCAGGCGATGCAGCCTGTTGTTGATTTTTTGCTCGGAGATATATCCCGAAGAATAGCCGAGGCGGGGCAGTTTACATCGTCTGCCGCATATCAGATATGGCGTGCTCAGGCTCTCGGAGTTGACCGCAAAACCATTGAAAAGGAACTGCAGAAACGGCTCAAAGTGTCAAAAAAGGAGCTTAAAAAGCTGCTCAGGCAGTCTGCAGAGGTAGGCTATAACTTCGATATGAAGGGCTTCGGCAAAAAAGCGATACCGTTTGCCGAAAACACAAGCCTGCAGCAGATTATTGATGCGGCGGTGAAGCTTGCTGATAAGGATTTCAAGAATATCACACAAACTCTCGGATTTTGTGACCCGTACGGCAATTTCAAAGAGTATACCGAAGCTTACATATCAAGCTGCGATTATGCTTTTAATCAGGTTATAACGGGTGCAACGGATTATAATACCGCAATCCGAAATGCAACGAAAAACCTTGCTGATAAAGGCATACACACTATTAATTATGAATCGGGCGTGCACACTTCGCTTGAAGCTGCCGTAAGGCGCAATATCATGGGCGGTTTGGGATTGATGCAGGAGCAGATTTCACAGCAGAATCACGATACATTCGGCGCAAACGGTTGGGAAATATCGGCTCACGCCGCATCCGCCCCTGACCATGAGGACATTCAGGGCAAGCAGTACACCGATAAGGAATATGAGGAGCTTAATAACAGCCTTGTAAGACGAATCGGCACCCTGCATTGCGGGCACGCCGCATTTCCGGTTATTATCGGAGTAAACGAACCTCAATATACACCCGAACAGCTTGAAAAATTCAAGGAAGATAACAAGAAAGGCGTTACTTATAACGGCAGGCATTATACTGTTTATGAAGCAACACAGAAACAACGGCAGATAGAGCGTGCAATACGCTGTCAGAAACGCCGTGTATTATCCGCTGAAAAAAGAGGTGACAAAGATGGCTTATTAACTTCTCAAATCAAATTGAGGCGTTTAAACGAAGAATACGGGCGGTATTCAAACGCCGTAGGCTTGCCAACGCAGAGAGAGCGTGCACAGGTAGGCGGTTTCGGCAAAAGGCAAGCGGCGCAAGCTACAGGCGCAGCGAATAAATATTATAATGAGTGGTCAAAATCAATTGGTTTAAATAATTCAGTAAAAACACTTGACAAATATTACGATATAAAGTATACTACTCCTCCTCGGTACGAATTACTTGAACAATATGCAAAAGATGTTGAAGCGGGTTGGATATCTCCTTTATCGGGATTTGATAATTATGAGGAACTTTATAACAGAATCCAAAATGAAATCGACGGTAAAACAGCGGCAAATGGCACGGTTATTCAAGGGCAAGTGCCTCATTTTATGCAACGATTAATCGGAACAATGGTAGACCCTGAAAAAAAGAAAAAAGATTTACAAATTATCCGCCGTTCAGGTGTTGATATTGATGATATTTCAAATGCTTTGTTTAATCCTGAAAAAGTTGACCCGCCCCAAAAGCGGCCTTCCGGAGAGATAAGCGTTCGATTTATTGGTGAACGATGTATTGTCACAATCAATCCCAACACTGGCAAATTGATTCAAACTAATCCTAGAAAGAAGGGGAAATAATGTTTGTTTGTAAGATGAGTGAAAGCTCAAAAAATTTTTTAAATAAGAATTTTCCTGATTTTTTTAATTGTAAAAGCCTTGATGAAGCTTTGCTTGCACTGGATGATTACATCACGATGTACGGTCTTGACAAAAACGACAATATGACTGATTTCGGTCATGAAGTGCAAAGCGTATATGATGAAATTTATATGTGCAACGAATAAAAATGTTTAAGATAGCACTTTGCAGTCAAATGCAAGGTGCTTTTCTTATACCCAAATATGGTTTTATAACCCCGATTTTGAGATTTTTTCACAATATAACAACCAAAAATAGCCGAAATTGATGTTTAGCGCATTGGTTTCGGCATTTTTTATACCCATTAATAACCGATACATTCAGCCAATCAGCCGCCTTGAGGGTGGCTTTTTGCATATCAAAAGAGGTAGAGCCTCGGAAAGGAGAGTTGAGATAGATGCTCAATTCAAAAATACCCACACTTAAACCCAATATTCAGCTTTTTGCTGAAGGTGACCCTGCACCCGCCGAACCCGATCCCGCTCCTGCGGCAGAACCCGCACCTGCACCGGGCGGCAAGGTGTTCAGTGAAGATTATGTGCGCACTCTTCGTAACGAATCGGCAGGTCACAGAACTACGGCCAAGAAATATGAAGCGGCACTCAAAACCGTATTCGGTATTGATGCCGATGCAGAGCTCGGTGATGACCTTGAAGGTCACATTAATGCTCTCAATCAGAGAAACGAGGCTGCTCAGCAGGATGCGCTGAAGAAGGCAAATAACCGCCTTATAGCAGCTGAACTCCGTAGCCGTGACGGTTACGACCATAAGCTGCTTGAAAAGGTTATTGACCTCTCAAAGGTCACAGTTGACGATAACGGCGAAGTGAAAGGTCTTGACGATGCGATAAAGGCTGCCGAGACCGAATTCCCTGCCGTTAAGAAAACAGACACACCGCCTCCCTACGCAGGCGGCACAGGATCAAACACTGTTAATTCGACAGAAAATCTTAATGACGAAATAGCTCGTAAATTATTTGGAAAGGATTGATTTAACTTATGGCATTTACACTTGCAGATGCAAAAAAACTGTCAGACAGCAAACTCACAAAATATGTAATTGATGAATTCAGAAAATCACCGTTGCTTGATGTAATGGTATTTGACGATACGGTTAAGCCTCAGGGCGGCGGCTCATTGAGCTATGTTTATAACCGTGTAACAACGCTTCCTACAGCTGCAGGCCGTGCGATTAACTCGGAATATGTTCCTCAGGAAGCAAAAACCGACAGAATTACCGTAGACCTTAAAGTGTTCGGTGGTTCTTTTGAAATTGACAGAGTACTTCAGAACTCCGAGACTGAGGTTGTAAACCATGTTAATTTCCAGCTTGAGCAGAAAATCAAGGCCACAAGAGCCTTGTTTGCCGACTGGTTTATAAACGGAGACAGTGCTGTTGATGAAACAGCTTTTGAAGGTCTTGATAAGAGTCTGACAGGCTCAAGCACCGAAAAAACGCTTGATACGGTGCTCGATCTTTCCTCGGCTGAAATGGTTGAAAAGAACTGGAAGGCGTTCACTTATTATCTCAGACAGGTAATGAAGCTCATGGACGGTGCGCCTACTATCATGGGCGTTAACTCTGATATGTTTGCAATCTTCCAGTCAATTGCAGACCTCTCAACACAGTATACTCAGACCAAGAATGAACTCGGCACTGAGATTGTTAAATGGGGAACTGCAACGATCATGGATCTCGGCGATAAACCCGGCACTTCAAAGTCGATTATCGAAACATCTGCCGATGACGGAACAACCGACATTTATTTTGCTCGAATCGGTCTTGACGGCGTTCATGGTGTAACACCTACAGGTTCAAAAGAACCCAGCATATATCTCCCGGAGCTTAAAACACTCGGCGCAGTTAAAAAGGGCGAGGTTGAAATGGTAGCGGCAACAGCTATCAAAGCATCAAGAGCCGCAGCAGTGCTCAGAAAGGTAAAGGTAGTTTAATATGTTCAAGATTAAAGCACCTACAAATTTTACAGGCGAAGGTTGGGGTCTCAACTTTGTGAAAGGCGAAGCAAAGACTGATAATGCAACGCTTGCTAAAAAGCTGCAGTCAAAAGGATATAAGGTAGAAGTAGCCGAAGAATCCGACGATTCTCTCAAATTCATCTGCCCTGTGTGCGGCAGAGAATATAAGAGCGAAGCTGCCCTCAACAAGCATATTGCCAAGGAGCATCCCGAGGATAACGCCCCCGAGGATGATGAAACTCCCGAGGATGATGCCTGATGCCCGGATATGAGTTTTATTGCACCGAATTTCACGGATGCAGTATTCCCGATGAAGATTTTTGCACATACGCATCCCGTGCAAACGCTGAAATCAAACGCCTTGAACGGCTTTACACGGTAACAGGCACAGATAATGAGCGCAAGCTTGCGGTCTGTGCCGTTGCTGATGTGCTTTATTATTTCGATAATGCGCTGAGCGGCGCATCGGTGAAGAGCGCATCCATAGGCAGTGTATCCGAATCGGGTGTTGATATTGACACAAGCGTAAAGGCTCAGAAGAAAGAGCTTTATAGTGCTGCAAATCTTTATCTTGAAATCTACAGAGGGGTGAAAAGCCGTGGTTAAAATACCCAAGCGCAAAATCCCTCTCAGCTATGCACAGTGTGATCAGACCGTAACAGTTTACCGTGCGAATTTTGACGGAGAATTCTCCTGCACAAAAACGGTGTACGATAAAAAAGCCTTTCTCGATTTCAAAAAGGTTGTTTCCGTTAATAAAACGGGCAGCAAAGAGGCGCATTCTTTTCTGCTTGTTATTAAAGGCAACGCCGATTTGAAGCCGAAAGACAAGGTGCTGCCCGGTGTGGGCGAGGATATTCTGACCCGTGAAGAATGGGCAGAGTTTATCCCCTCAAACCGTGCAGGCCTTGTCGTTATAGAAACGGTTGACCCGAAATACTATAACGGCGAAATATGCCATGTGGAGGCGAGCGGATAATGGCGAATGCAATTCAGATTGCAAAGCTGCCTGACGGCACAAAAGCCTATTTGGAGCTTAATTCGGTTGACCAAATCCTTAAGGATAAAGGTCTTACGGCTGACGGCTCAGTGCAGGCGTTTCACACAAATAATGTAATGCGGCGCATGTACAGGTATATGCCTCGACTTACAGCGGCAACAGTTAAAGTAATGATAGCTCAGACGGATATCAACAAGCCGTATATTATTCTCGATGTGCCTTTTGGCAAATACATTTATCACGGTAAGGTTATGACGGGACCTGCCCCCAAAACCGTGACGGATACGCCGCTCAATTATACCAAAACTCAAAATCCGCGGGCAGGACCTTATTGGGACAGAGCACTCTCTGCTGCCGAAGGGGCTGCTATGGTGAGAGATCTGCAGAATTATATCAACAGAAAGAACGGAGGATGATTGATATTGAAAAAGTGATAAACGATACCGATATTGAAAAGGTGAGGGAATGGCTTAAAACATTCCCGAAATTCAGCGATATATCGAATTTCAGCGTTGACTATACCGACCATATTCCCGCAAACGGCGGAATATTTCCGTCAGGGCTTGTCGAGATAAGCCGCACCGAGGATATAATCGGCAATGTAACTGTTGAAAATCAGTATAATTTCGGTCTTTATTATGTGTTCAGCAAAGCTCCCGAGGATGATGTCGGTGCAATGCTCAATGCAGACTGGATTATGGAGTTTCAGCAGTGGGTACAGGAGCAGAGTGTTCTCGGCAAAGCTCCCACATTCGGTAACACAGGCGAAAAGGAAAAAGCCGCCGCTCAGAACGGCGTGCTTTATGAAGCAGATATCGAAGGAACTGCAACCTATATGGTGCAGCTCTCTTTTAATTTCAAAAAGAAATATGAGGTGAATTAAAAATGGCAATGGCAGAAGGCACAAAGTATGAGCGTAAATATCTCGCTCATTATATTGATTCCGCTTTCAATGCGACATCGCCGAGCTACACAAGGCTCGGCAAGGACCTTGAGGATTACAGCATTGCGCTTAATCCCGATGTTGAAACAAAGAAAAATATTCTCGGAGAATCAACAACAAATGTAAAGGGCTACGCTCCTCAGGGCAGCGTTGACACCTATTATGCTTATAAGGGCGATCCGCTCTATGAGCATTTGCTCACGGCAGTTAACGAGCGCTCAACAGGCAGCCAGCTTGCAACAACGGTTGTTGATGTTATCGTTGACAGCGAGGGCAATGTTGAATCCGCATACCGTGAAGATGCGATTATTGTTCCTCAGAGCATCGGCGGCTCGGACGGTATTCAGATTCCTTTTGAAATCTATTACAACGGCAACCGCACCGCAGGCGACTTTGATGTTACATCAAAGAAATTTACTGCAGGCACAGCAGCTGCAGCTTAATTTTAATATTCTTTGATATCGAGAAAGGATGATATTCAATGGAAAAACTCAGAATAAGCACAGGCTTAAAACGCTATGAAGTCAATGACAGAGGGATTATATTCAGCTTTAACCCTACGGATGCAAACCTTTATGCCCGATTTCTCCGCACAAAGGAGAAAATTGAGGCTATCGGTGATGAGCTTGAAAAGAAAAAGGCAGAGCTTGACTTGGAAAACAGGTCTGACAGCGAAGAAGCGGCCTTTTTTCTTGAAGCGGCAGATAAGAAATGCAAGCAGGCACTCAAAGAATGTTTTGCTGTTGAAAACGATTTTGATGCTATGTTTGACTATGTTAATTGTTATTCTGTTACGGATACGGGCAATTGCGTAATCGTGAATTTCCTCAAGGCGATAACGCCCATAATTGAGAGGGATGTTGCGAATTATACCAAGTCAAAAGCTCAAAGAGCTGCATCCAAGGTTAAGCAGAATAAGAAAAAGAGGTCAAGAAAATGACCTGGGATTTGCCCGAAAAAGTTGAAATCGGCGGCGTTGAATATGCCGTAAATGCTGATTTCAGAGATATCCTTGATATCATCGAACAGCTTGATGAGCCCGACGAAAGTCAGGAAGTACGCATTTACTGTGCAATGGCAATGTTCTATGATGATTTCTTTGAAATGCCCGAAGAACACTATGCCGAGGCACTGGAGCTTATGATGTGGTTCATCAATTGCGGTCAGGAGGATGAAAACGACGGTCAGCCTGCGCAGAAACAAATTGATTGGCAGCAGGACGGGCTCATAATAGCCGCTGACATTAATAAGGTTGCAGGTTGCGATGTGCGCTCTCTGCCTTTCCTGCATTGGTGGACCTTTATGGCTTATTTTATGGGCATCGGTGAGGGACAGCTTTCAACGGTTGTTTCAATCCGGGAGAAGCTCAGGAAGAGCAATCCTCTTGACAGTTGGGAAAAAGAATATTACCGCAAGAACAAAAGCAGAATCGACCTTAAAAAGAGATATTCGGCCGAAGAGCTTGCGGAAAGAGAAAGGATAAATAAATTACTTGAATAAGCCGCTTGCCGATGCAGGCGGCTTTTTTACACCTATAAAAAGGTGGTGGGACAAATTAAAACAGACGGAAAAGTGGTAATCAGCACCAAGCTTGATAACTCGGGTCTGAAAGCGGGGTTGAAGGGAATCCCCTCAGCTCTGAGCGGTATAAAATCTTCACTTGCAGGAATCGGCGGTCTTTTGGCTGCAGCTTTCAGTGTGACTGCAATTATAAATTTCGGCAAGGAGGCAATTGAGCTCGGCTCAGACCTTGCGGAAGTACAAAATGTTGTTGATGTAACCTTCGGCAGTATGTCCTCAAGGGTTAATCAGTTTGCTAAGGATGCAATGAAATCCTTCGGTCTTTCCGAGAAGGTTGCAAAACAGTATATGGGCACATTCGGTGCAATGTCAAAGGCGTTCGGATATTCCACAGATGCGGCATATGAGCAGGCGGCGGCACTGACCGCATTGACGGGCGATGTTGCATCGTTTTATAACCTTTCAACGGATGAAGCTTTTAACAAACTGAAGGGTGTTTATTCGGGTGAAACAGAAGGCCTCAAGGCACTTGGCGTTGTAATGACCCAAACGGCTCTTGATGAATTTGCCCTTGCCAACGGCTTCGGAAAAACAACCAAATCAATGTCCGAGCAGGAGAAGGTTGCACTCAGGCTTGCGTTTGTAACAGAAAGACTTTCGGGTGCATCGGGTGATTTCTCAAGAACCTCCGACGGTTGGGCAAACCAAACAAGAGTGCTCTCTCTTCAGCTTGAATCGCTGAAAGCGGCAATCGGTCAGGGGTTAATCAATGTTCTTACACCGCTTTTAAAAATGCTCAACGAGCTGATTGCGAAGCTTGTTGTTGTTGCAGAGAAATTCAAAGCTTTCACACAGCTTGTTTTCGGCGATGCGGGAAGCACAACATCAGCTGTTACGGCTGCGGCGGATTCAGCAGGCGAGATATCCTCGAACATTGATTCCGCATCGGAATCGGCAAAGGAGCTTAAAAAGCAGCTCGCAGGCTTCGATAAATTGAATGTGCTCGGAAGCGACAGTGACAGCAGCGGTGACAGCGGCACATCGAGTACAATAACCGATGTAACATCAACCGAAGAATGGGATAAGGGCGAAACAGTGCTCAGCATGACCATTGAAGAGGCTGAGGAGCTGAAAAAGAAGCTTGAGGATATCTTGGGCGTTGTAATGGCTGTAAGCGCAGGCTTGCTTACATGGAAGCTTACACACAGTGTCGGGCTTTCTTTTGTTATAGCGGGCATTGCTCTTGAAGCTGACGGAATACGAAAAGCACTCCAGGATGGTCTTAACAAGATTAACTTTGCCGAGATTATAGGCGGCGGAGGTCTTACCATAGCAGGCGGTGCTCTTCTCGGTGCAAAATTCGGCTCGGCTCTTTTGGGCGGAGGTATAGGCGCAGTAATTGCAGGCTTACCGATGTATTTCGTCGGTATTTATGACGCTATTGTTAATGAATTAAACGCTTTGAATGCCTCGCTTATTCCGATCGGTTCAACATTGGCGGGCACGGGCATCGGCGCAATCATCGGTTCGCTCGGAGGTCCTATAGGTGCAGGCATCGGAGCTTTGATAGGCATTGTTATCGGCTTGACAACAGACTTTGTAATTTGGTTCTGGCAGGAATATGAAAAAATAAAATCTTGGTTTATGAATATTCCGTCATGGGCACAGTTTCTTGTTATTGCATTCTCAAATCTCAGCCCTATGATTCGCATAGTGAGAGATGTTGTTGTTGCAATTAAAGAATGGGATACGCTTGCAGCATGGGTGAAAACAAATGTCATAGAACCTATATGCAATTTTTTTGAACAAATAACAATTGTTGCCCAAGATGCTTGGATATGGCTTTATGAAAATGTGTTTTCTTCTGTTGGAGATTTTTTCGAACCATTTAAAACGGCAGCAACAGAGGTTTGGACTTGGCTTGATGAAAACTTGTTTATACCAATAAGTGATGCTTTTACCGAGGTGAAGGAATATGCAACAGAAAAATTCACCGAAATAAAAGACGGCGTGGTTCTCGCATTTTCGGTAATTTGGAGCAAGGTCGTTGAAATAGTCGCAAAAATCAAAGAAATCTTTACCGCTTTGAAGTGGGCTTTCCAGGAATATATTTGGAATCCGCTCAAGGAAAAGGTGAAAGACTTCTACAGCGAATACATTGTGCCGATAGTCGAAAAAATAAAGGCTTTCGCAAGCACCGTATGGAATTTTATCAAAGAAAATGTAATTGATAAAATTGCCGAAGGAATTGCAAGTTTAATTGAGTTAATTGCTTCTATAGTCGAAAAAATAAAGGCTTTTGCAAGCACCGTATGGAATTTTATCAAAGAAAATGTAATTGATAAAATTGCTGAAAAAATTGCAGATTTAATTGAGCTTTGCAAGAGTATCGGTACAGATGTAGTCGATTTTATTGCCGGTACATTCAAGAGCGTTATAAACGGCGTTCTTTCAGCAATAGAATCCGCAATCAACAGATTCATCCGTATGCTCAACAGCGCCATAGGCGTTATTAACAAAATCCCCGGAGTTAATATTTCCCCGGTCAGCGAAATTCAGATTCCCCGCCTTGCTCAGGGTGCGGTTATTCCTGCAAACAAGGAATTCCTTGCGGTTCTCGGTGACCAGAAGAACGGCAGAAACCTTGAATTGCCCGAAAATCTGCTCAGGCAGATTGTGAGAGAGGAAAGCGGAGGCAACAGAAGCGGAATACCCTTTATAATTCAGCTTATTCTCAACGGTAAGGTAATCGGTGAGGAGGCAGTTGAATATGTCAACGGCGTTATCAGAAAAACGGGCAAATCGCCCATAAAGCAAGGAGGTTAAACTATGGTAGCGGCAAAAATCAGAAAATCGGGTGATACGGCTTGGGTTGAGCTGCCTGCTCCCGTAGTTATGACCCCTGCAGTCAATGCTCTCGACAGCTCCAAATCGGGCAGAGATAATAACACGGGTGCCATGTTCAGGGATAAAATTGCCGAAAAGCAGACCTATACAATAACATTTCCTTTCGGACTGAACAACACTCAGGTAGCGGAAATACTCCAAATTGTTATGGAGAGCTCTTTTGAGCTTTGGTGCCCGAATCCCAAAACGGGAGCTTATAACACAAAATCCTTTTACTCCTCGGCGGCAACTCCCGATATATATCGTATCGAGAATGAATCGCTGTGGTATTATCATGAATTTTCTCTTGAGGCGGTGGAAATGTAATGTATCAGATAACAGACAATATATTGAAAAACGGAGTGTATTCCGCTCTTACCGCACAGACGAGAGAATTCCGTCACAGGCTTTCATTCGGCGAAGGCTCGGGTGCAAAATTTTTTAAGCAGATAAGCTTTGAAGAAGGTATCACCAAAATTGAAATATCGCAGGAAGGCAATGCGGACAGCAGCGGACTTGTTTTCGGCAGCTGTTGCGCATCTTCCTGCGCAGCAGAGTTTTATAATAATTCCGATAAAACCTACAATTACAACGGCAAAACGGTGTTTGTGGAGTGCGGAATAAAATTCCCGGTTGAAATATCCTACGAAAACAAGACAGGCGGATATTATCTCACAGACAACGGCAAATGGGTCGATTCTGAAACCAACCATATCAAAGTCACAAACCTTATACCCGTTTTTGAAGGGGATAAATTCCTTTACACAGGCAGAGGTGAGTGGGGTGGAGCATCGGTAATTTGGTATGATGCCGATAAAAAGTATTTATCCGCTGCGGAATATGCAAGCGAAGAGACGAGGGACCATGTTACGACCGTAACGGTTGAAGCACCCGAGGGAGCTGCATGGGCAATGTTTCAGACCTTTGACTTTGATGAGGATGTTACGCTTGAAGTCACAAAGCTCAACGACAGTTTCTTTTATATCCCTTGCGGATATTACAAGGTCGACAAACCCGAAACAGATGATGATTGGCGCACCGTAAAAGTCACGGCTTATGATGCTGCGGATGACATGAGCGACAAGTGGAATACAAGTATCACATTCCCATCAAACGCATACACTCTGCTTCAGCTTATTGCAAACAAGCATAATCTTGAACTTGATATTGAGAGTGATGTGCTTGCCGAGCTGCGCAGCAGGACGGTAACAGAGAAAGAGGCGACAGCTCTCACGGCTTATACTGAGCGTGAGGTGTGCGGATTCCTTGTTGGTCTTGTCGGAGCGAATGCAAGGATTAATACAGTCGGCAAGCTTTCCGTGAGAAGATATCAATATTATCCTACAGATAATTTCACCATTCCCGCCAACATTCAGTGGCAGAACGGATTCAAGAAAACAGCCGAAGAGGAATTTATGATACATTCCGTTACTTCGGGCATTGATGATGCTGTTTTCACCGCAGGAACGGGTGCGGGCATAAGCTTTGCAAACCCGATAATCACTGAGGAAGAAATAACCGAAATTTATGATATGTATGCAGGCATAAGCTTTCAGCCTTCAACCTGTGAATGGCGAGGCAATCCATGTGTAGAGTGCGGCGATACAGTCATTGTTTCCGATAAAAACGGCAATTTATACACAGTGTTTGTTGCATCGCAGGATATAGACCTCACGGGTGGCCTCTCAATGAACACTCATTGTCCAAGCGGTGATGCGGATGTTTCTTTTGACACTGTGGATGAACGCACCCGTGCGGCGTTGAATAGGCAGTATACATCCCTTCAGCAGGCTATTATTGATGCTTCCAATGCAATCAACGGAGCACTCGGCGGGCATTATGAAGTTGTTGACAGCGACAATGACGGAAATCCCGACGGATGGCTCATAAAACAGTATCAGGACGGTACGGGCGGCCTTATCCGTGCCAATTACGAAGGCATCGGTCTTTCCTCAGATGGTGGCGTTACCTACCGCACAGCTATAACACACGAAGGTATTAATGCTGATGAAATAACAGTAGGAACAATGAGTGTGGAACGAATAGATTTAAATTCTCTAAACTCAAAAATAGAATCGGCAATAAGTAAAGGTGTAATAGCTATCAATGGAAGTAGTATTACAGGGTTAACCGAGGAAATTGAGGGAATAGTCAGCGGAAAAGGATATATTACTTCGGAAGATTTAAGCGATTATGCAAAAGAAGATGAGTTGACGGCAATAGAAACTGAACTTGCGGGATATGCTCTTGATAAAAAGTTGACACTAATGACAGATGAAGGAATTTATACAGGTTCAATTACCGCAAAGCAAATCAATGTCGGATGGAGCGGAGCAAACTATGCTGCGGATGCTGTTTGGGAAGGTGAAACAGACTACCTTTCTGTGAGTGAAGACAGTTCTAATTCTTATTTGCCGAAAATCTCAATGATAACAGCTTATGAGGGAGAAAAGCAACTGAAAATGAGCGGGGCTTTTTATGCGGCGACAGGGGCGAAGATACTTATTAACTGTATAGCTTATCCTTCGGGAGGAACATCAAATACTTCATCTTTCATCGGAATAGGCTTGGACAGAGCATCAACAGCAAACGGATCATTTTCACAGAAAGCCAACGAATCAACAAACGGAAAAACGCTTAATACAGAACACTTGTTATCTATCGAGTACACCGTTACTGAAGGCGGATTTTTTAAACTTGTAACATGGTTTACAAAATGCAATACATCAGCTTATATAAGGAACATAACCATAACACAATCGGTGTCAGGTAAGATGATTGTTGACGGTAGAATAGCATCAAGTGACGGTTGCACATTTTTTGATTTGGACAACGGATTAATTCACAGTGAAAACAGCTCAGGTTACAGCACAGAATTGTCCGTGGGCGGTATCGTATCAAAATATAATGACGAAGAAACAGGTGGATTTAGAGCAGCTGATATATACGGAACAGGAACAGCTATACAAATTCTGCATTTTCAAAACGGTCTTAGAATCGGAGAAGGTAAAATTAGTAACACAGATCCAATTCTCGATTGCGGATATGATTCCACAATCGGAGAAAAAGTTGTAACGATTTATAAATCTTTATTTTTAAAGAAAAAACTTCAAGCGACCGGAAACATTCGATGTGGGTTTGATGATTCTAAGCGAATTGAAATGACAGCAGATGACAGCAAGGGTGCAAATTTATTTTTTATGAATGGCACTAATTACGGATATATTTACCTGTCTTCGGATGGCACATTCAAAAAATGTGTTAATGGCAGTACGACAAATTTGTAGGAGGTGAAATTATGCTTAACAAACTCAGTGCAAAGCTCACAGAGGTAGAGCAGGGCAGGGCAAGTGCCTTGAAAACAATTGAAGCTATCGATAAACAGATTGCAAACCTCGGCAGGCAAAGAGAGCAGGCAGTTGCAAATCTCAATGCTTTCACAGGTGCAAGAGAAGCTGTTCTTCAGCTCATAGATGAAGCAAACGAAGAAGACAATGTGCAGGAGGTGACGGCAGATGAGAAAATTCAGGATTGATTTCACGCAGGACAACCCCTGCGTTGATGGCTGCTGTCTCGGCAGAATAGGTGAGCACAACGCAACAGAGCTTATTATTACTCCTCCTGCCGAAATTACCGAAAACAAGGCGGCAACAAGTTATGTTATCGCTTTCGTAACGGGTGGCGAGCTTATTCATTCCGAGCCTTTTAATAAGGCTGAAACGCTTTCCGTGCCGCTTTGGAAGCAACTCACAATGAATCCTGTTCTCGGTATACAGCTTGAAGCTTATGACGATGCAGGCGAATATATCGGAAAAAGTATGATGGTAAGCGGCTTGAGGTTTCTTCCTTCTGCAAGCGGTAAGGATATTTCTGCAGACACCGATAACCCTGATTTTGTTTCAGAAATTTTAAAAACAAGGCACACTCACCCAAACAAGGATGTTCTTGATTCGTTCGGCATCAACAATGCTGACACAAGACCCACATTTAAAGGTGAGGTGCTTGCAACACAATATGATGTTGCATCGAGGGTAGCTGAACACAGGGCAGAGGTTAACAAGGCTCTTGAAGAGGTCGGCGGCTTCACGGTCAACAGTATGTTTCTTGAGGCGATGACAGGTGTTGATATATTCGACGGGTACGGAAACGATATAATCGGGCTGATGTATCCTGCTGCAGACGGTGCAATGCCTTGCGGCAACGATGCTGTAATTCTCGATGTCGGCATAGTGCTTCAAGATGGGGGCGAAATCCGAGCATCTCAATTTCCTCAGTCAGCAAACTTCGGAGCTGATGCAGTTCATCATATTTTCCATATGCCTCAGCTCGATAACGAATTCGGTACGTATGTGTTATTTCGGATAGTTAAAGACAACTATCAGGGGAACGAACTTTGTGGCAAGCTTCTTACAGGCGAATATAGCGGAGTTAAAATATATTATCTTGGAGGTAATTAAAATGAAAAAAACAATGAAATCAAACGAAATCAACGGCGGCATCTATGCTCAGCTTAAGGGTGCCAATTCCATCAGCTTCTGTGCTGAGCTTCCCGAGGGAGCCGAGGTCAAGCACATCCGCCTTGTCGGCAAAGTGACAGTAAACGGCACAAAATACACCAACCCCTATCTTGAAAACCTTGACGGCGTTGTGGTTGGCTGTCATTACAACAGTGAGGATGCTTCAATTGCAACCGCATACTTTGTTGACGGACTTCCCGAAGAAATCCTTCTTGATGTGCTGGACTATAAGCTCAGTGAGTTTGAGGTCACATATTCGGCACCGTGCCCCTGCTGCGGAGGTTAAGATGAAAACAGAAATCATTGTATCGCTCATTACTCTTGCTGGTTCGGCACTTGGAACATTTGCGGGAATCATAGTCAATTCTAAGTTGACAAGCTATCGTATTGAACAGCTTGAGAAAAAGGTTGACAAGCATAATAATGTCATCGAGCGAACAACCGAGCTCGAAGCTTGGAAAGAGAACATTAACCTTGAAATCAAGGAAATCAAAGGCACAATCAATACTCTTTTAAATTTTCATATGAAAGGATGATACATAATGAAATTCAAAATCAACAAGGACAAGCTCAAGGATATCGCTATCAGAGCTCTCAAAACCTTCGTGCAGGCGTTTCTCTCCGCTATCTCGGTTGATGCACTCATCGGAGTAACGGATTTCGCAGTGTTCAAAAAGGTGCTCATCAGTATCCTCATCGCCGCAGGAGCCGCAGGCATATCCGCCGTGTGGAATATGGTGCGAGATATGATTGATGCACGCCTTGCGGGAAAGGGCGCAGGCACAATGACCCTCGATGCTTTCATAAAGAAGTATCTCGGCAAGGCTACGGATTATGACGGCGCATACAGCGCACAGTGTGTTGACCTCATCAAGATGTATCTTAAATATGTGTTCGATATTACTCCGAAGTCAATCGGCAACGCCCATACATATTTCAACAACTTCATGCTGCATCCGTTCCTTAATAAGAATTTTGTGAGAATAAAGAATTCTCCGAAGTTAATTCCGATGAAGGGCGATATATGCGTATTCGGTAAGAAATTCAGCAGCTCGCATAATTGCGGGCACATAGGCATTGCGACCGAAAATTGCACGCTGACGAAGGTGGTTATGTACGACCAAAACGCAACGGGCAACAACGATGCCATGAAGGTGACAGAGTGGAGTTATAACAGAGATTTTCTCGGTGTTCTCAGACCTATTCACCGTGAAGGAATTGACGGTAAAACAATTTATAAAGTAACAAAGGCTGTTAATGTCCGCCGAGGTCCCGGTACAGGGTTTGCCCGTGTTAGGTTTGACGAATTCACCGAATATCAGCAGGAGCAGGTGATTGCAAACTGCGGCAAAGCTGCTGATAATGATTTTCCCAAGGGCATGATTGTAATGGTTTACGAAACTAAAGGCTCTTGGCGCAAAATCAGCAACACCAAAGAAATGTGGGCTCACAAGAATTATTTTGAGGAGTTGTGATATGTTTTATCTTAGAAAAAATGACGAAAACGAAGATAGAGCAGTTTATAAACACCCTCGACACAATCGTTATTACAGAAATCAGTTTGAAGGCATCGAAAACAAGCATCAAGGTATGAAAGTGTATACTTGTAAAACACTTAAAAGAATCCTTGAGCTTCGCATAGATTTATATAACTATTGCGGAGAGTGGTTTGATGTGTATAACGAACACGGCATTGTCCACGGAGAATGGGAAGGTGAAATATAATATGATACACTTTATTGTTTCAGTGCTCGGAATATATATATGGATGTTTGTGGAAGATCCCATCGGATTTATGATGGATTTATTCCAATCATTCTGATTTTAAAAAGTAAATAAAATAGCCTCGATTTTTTTAATAACTTTTGCAACAAACTAACCGCCGAGAGGGCTTTCAGGCATAACACCTGATTACCTTCTCGGCGGTTTTCTTTTTTGCAGACCAACCATGTGATGAATTGTCACATGGTGCGGTGTCTTGTAATGAAAGTTATATCTTTTTACAATTAGCACCTCCATACTGACTTATAATAATCTGTGCGTATTTCGGATTGGGGTTTTTGATTTTAACGGGATACTGCAATTTCTTTTCGTATACAAACATCAGCAGTCACACTCCTCAATCTCCCAGGGCCAGGGGCCTTTGAGCCATTCAAAGCCCTGTGCTTTATCTGCGGTAAGCGGGCAGAATTTTTCTTCAAATTCCGTTCGCAGTGCCTTGCATTTGATTGCTGCTCTGTTATGTGCTTCAAGCATTTGCAGATCCCACGGGTGTGTATCAAGATAAAGGTGCATTTCCCAAAGTGCAAATTGGGCCGCACTCAGCTTTTTGAGCATTGCTTCACGGTGAGTCATCGGCAGCACTTCCCTGCAAAGGGCTTGCTCAGAACGGGGAACAGTGTTCCGCATTCAAGCGCCTTTATTTCGTCAAACACGGTTGTATCGGTCTGCATTGGAACATACAGCATTGCAACAACGGGGTTTGCGGGCAGAGGAGAGATTGTGCCGTGGCAGGTTTCGTGTTTGTGAGCCTGCCTTTGCTGAGGATAACGGTATCCGTAATCCGGCATGTCAATCATTCCTTTCGTAGTTTGAGGATATACCTCTGTTATATTATATGTTGCCTGTAAATCTTTGACATTGATTTTCTTGACATATATTTGCGGGCGGTGATATACTGTTAAATATATTGATAAAGCTGAGGAGAAAGTAATGGCAGTTAAAATTATCGCAACAGACCTTGACGGCACGCTTATGGCGCCTGATCATTTAACGGTTACCCCGAGAACAAAGCAGGCATTGCTTGATGCACATGATAACGGCATAAAAATTACCGTTGCAACGGGCAGAGCTCTTGAATTTACAAAAGGCGTGACAAATCAGATTCCGTTTGCGGATTATGTTATATGCTCAAACGGCGCATCGGTTTATGACAGAAACAACAATAAGTTTATTTATACAAATCTTGTTACTCCCGAAATCACGGCGCAGGCGATTGCACTTCTTAATACCTTGCCTGTATACTATAATATTTATATTGAGGGTTCGACATATGTTCAGAAGGGGAGCGACAGATTTTTTGAAAACGACGGTTTACCGTCGGATTTTCTTGAGGAATTTGCGTCAAAGCTTGTTGTTTGTGATGATCTGGCGGCGGCTGTGAAGGGCAAAGGTGCGGAGCTTATAGATGTTTTCTATGGTGACAGCGACGAATTGAAAAAAACCATATTTGATTTTTTCGAGTCAAACGGTCTGGTGCTTACCTCGGCTCTTGCGGGTGTTGTGTCTGCAACGGCTGTAGGCTCCGATAAAGGCACGGCACTCGACGGACTATGCAAAATTATGGGCATAAACTCCGATGAAGCAATGACTTTCGGAGACGCTTCAAATGATGCAACGATGCTCAGGTATGCTTATTATTCGTTCGCAATGGAAAACGGCGATGAAATATGCAAGGCGAGTGCACGGTTTTCCGCACCGTCAAATGCCGAGGACGGCGTAGCACAAATGATTGAAAAATATGCTTTGAAAGGTGAATAGTATGAATATCGAAAAAATTCTTTCGCATTGTGACCACACACTTCTCGCAGTTGATGCAAAATGGGATGATATAAAGCAAATCTGTGATGACGGAATGAAATATAAAACCGCAAGCGTGTGTATTCCTGCGTCATATGTTAAAAAGGCGGCGGAGTATGTTGAGGGTAAGCTTGCAATCTGCACGGTTATAGGCTTTCCGAACGGCTATTCAACCTCAGAAGTGAAAGCTTTTGAGGCAAAAAACGCTGTTGAAAACGGTGCGGATGAAATTGATATGGTTATCAATGTCGGCTGGGCAAAAGACGGCAGATTTGATGAAATATTAAATGAAATTAAAATGGTAAAGACCGCTTGCGGTGACAAAATATTAAAGGTTATTATCGAAACCTGCCTTTTGACGGATGATGAGAAAATCGAGATGTGCCGTGTTGTAACCGAATCGGGTGCTGATTTTATCAAAACCTCAACAGGCTTTTCAAAAGGCGGCGCAACAAGAGAAGATATTTCGCTTTTTGCAAAGCATATCGGCGAAAAAGTCAGTATGAAGGCTGCGGGCGGTATACGCTCGTTTGCAGATGCCGAGGATTATCTTAATCTTGGCTGTGAAAGACTCGGCACAAGCGCAATAGTTAAGCTTGTCAAGAATCAAGAGGTAACGGGATATTAAGGAGGCTTTCTTATGAGTAAATTACCCACGCCGCATATTGCTGCAACTGAAAAAGATGCGTTTGCCAAAACCGTGCTTATGCCGGGAGATCCTTTAAGAGCAAAATATATTGCAGAGAATTTTCTCGAAAATGCCGTGCTTGTCAATAACACAAGAGGAGTTCAGGGCTACACGGGATATTATAAAGGTAAAAGAGTTTCGGTTATGGCATCGGGAATGGGTATGCCGTCAATCGGTATTTATTCCTATGAGCTTTTTAATTTTTATGATGTTGATACAATAATCAGAGTCGGCTCTGCGGGAGCAATCAGCCCCGAGCTTCATCTCAGGGATGTTGTTTTCGGTATGGGTGCGTGCACCAATTCCGCTTATGCAGATCAATACCGTCTGCCCGGCACATTTGCACCGATTGCGGATTACGGAACACTTCAGAATGCAGTTAAAGCCGCCGAAAGGCTCGGTGTAAAGCCGTATATCGGCAACCTGCTTTCGTCAGATACATTCTATGATGATGCAAACAGCCTTTCTGAGTGGCAGAAAATGGGTGTGCTCGCAATTGAAATGGAATGTGCCGCACTGTATATGAATGCGTCAAGAAGCGGCAAAAAGGCTCTCGCAATCTGCACGATTTCGGATTGTCCGCTCTCAAGCGGAGAGGAATGCACCGCTCTTGAAAGAGAGCAGACCTTCAACAAAATGATTGAAATTGCATTGGAGGCGACGGAATGAACAATTCGCAGCTCATTGAAATCGCATTGCAGGCTCGTGAAAAGGCGTATTGTCCGTATTCGGGTTTTGCTGTCGGAGCTGCTCTGCTTTGCGGTGACGGCTCGGTTTACACGGGTTGCAACATCGAAAACTCTGCTTTTTCGCCCACAAACTGTGCGGAAAGAACAGCTTTTTTCAAAGCAGTTTCCGAAGGTAAGCGTGATTTTGTTAAAATAGTCGTTGTCGGCGGCAATGCTGAGAAATCCCCTGAGAATTATTGTCCGCCCTGCGGGGTCTGCAGGCAGGTAATGAAAGAATTCTGTGGTGCGGATTTTGAAGTAATAATTGCAAAAACTCCTGATGATTATAAATCAATGACTCTTGCGGAGCTTTTGCCCGCAAGCTTTGATAAGCGTGAGGTTTGATTAATGAATATAAAAGAAATTATCCGCAAAAAGCGTAACGGTTTTTCACTTACAAAAGAGGAAATTGAATATTTCGCTTTCGGTGCGGCGGACGGCAGCGTTAAGGATTATCAGCTTTCGGCTTTGCTCATGGCTATATGCTTTAACGGTCTTGATGAGAGAGAAACTCTTGATTTGACCGATGCAATGGCTCGCTCGGGTGATATGGCGGATTTATCTGCAATAAACGGTATAACGGGTGACAAGCATTCAACAGGCGGTGTAGGCGATAAAACAACTCTTGTTGTTGCACCGATTGTTGCAGAATGTGGCGTGAAAATTGCCAAAATGAGTGGCAGAGGGCTCGGTCACACAGGCGGCACGGTTGACAAGCTTGAATCAATACCGGGATTTAAAACCTCGCTTGAAACAGACGAGTTTATTTCAATTGTCAATGAATGCGGCATCTGTGTGGCAGGTCAGTCGGGCAAGCTTTGCCCTGCTGATAAAAAGCTTTACGGCCTGCGTGATGCAACTGAAACTGTTGACAATATGTCCCTTATCGCCTCAAGCATTATGAGCAAAAAGCTTGCGGGCGGAGCTGACTGTATTGTGCTTGATGTCAAATGCGGCAGCGGTGCATTTATGAAAGATGAGAAATCTGCAATCGAGCTTGCGGAGAAAATGGTTGAAATCGGCAGGGGAGCAGGCAGAAAAATTGCAGCTCTCATTACCGATATGGATACTCCGCTCGGCAAAAGCATCGGCAATTCACTTGAAATTATTGAAGCGGTTGAAACACTCAAAGGCAACGGTCCCGAGGATTTGACTGAAATCTGTATTCTTCTTGCAGCAAAGCTTCTTGAGCTTGCAGGTAAGGGTAGCTTTGATGAATGCAAACTTCTTGCAAAATCAAAAATCGATGACGGCTCGGCACTCAAAAAGCTTGCCGAAATGGTTGCTCTTCAGGGCGGTGATGCGGAGTATGTACGAAATACGGAGCTTTTTCCGAAAGCAGAATTCTCGCTCGATGTCAAAGCGGCAGAAAGCGGATATGTTACACATATGAATGCTGAGGGAATCGGTCTTGCCTGCGTTGCACTCGGTGCAGGCAGGCAGACAAAAGAGGATGATATTGACCCTTCGGCGGGTATAATTCTTCACAAAAAGACGGGCGATAAGGTTGAAAAAGACGATGTAATCGCAACTCTTCTCTGTTCAGACGATGCACTTTTTAAAAATGCTGTGTTACAGTTTAATGAATCTGTAACCGTGAGTGACGAAAAGCCGTCAGCAAAACCGCTTTTGTACGGAATTGTCGGGTAATATTGCACAAAATTTAACAGTTATTTTTGACTTGCCAAGAATATACAATATGTGATATAATACATTGAATTTATTATGTTAGGAGATAATAATTATGGCAAATTCAAATCAGACCGCAGGTAAAAACGGTTTCCTCGCAAAACTTTGGGTTTTTGTTAAATTCATTATTGTAAGCCTCGGTGCTTGCATCGTTCAGATTGCATTGGTTAACCTTATTCCCATGATTCCTGCTGTTAAGGAGCTTTTTTCACAGGAATTTGTTAAGCTTGTTGTTAACGGTGTTCCCGTTTTCAATTATCCCGTTAATTATGATGCAGCAGGCAACATCATTCTCGGCGGTCTCGGTTACTGTATCGCTTTTAATGTATCGAATGTTGTAGCTCAGATTGTTGCTTTCTTTATTAACAGAGAAAAAACATTCAAATCAAGCGCCAATATTGCAGTAACTCTTCCCATTTATTTTGTTTGCACCATTATCATTCTTCTTTTCTCAGCATGGCTTGCACCTACTCTTTATAATATTTTCCTTGGTTGGAATTGGTCTGTTTCACTTTCAAACATGCTCTCAACATTCGCTTCAATGACCTTCCAGTTCATTGCATTCTTCCCTGTTCAGGCAATTCTCTTCCGCAAGAAGAAGGAAGACAAATAATTAATACATATTATAAATACGGTGATCTTCGGATTACCGTATTTTTTTGCGGGACAACACAATATCTGGTTTGATAGATCAAAATAATTCAAAATTTTGTGGTTTTACCTATTGCAAAACACAATATCTTGTGTTATTATAGTCGTACACCGCAATTATAACAGTATATACGGAGTAATTTTTTATGAATATTCAAGGCTTTCAAAAGTTAACATTGCTCGATTATCCCGGCAAAATGGCATGCACTCTTTTCACTGCAGGCTGCAATATGCGCTGCCCCTTCTGCCATAATTCGCGTCTTGTAATCAATCCGTCGGGAGAATCGGAGTTCAGCGAAGAAGAAATTCTCTCATACCTTAAAAAAAGGCAGGGGATTTTAGAGGGCGTTGCCATTACGGGCGGCGAACCGCTGATGCAAAAGGATATTGATGTTTTTATTCAAAAAATCCGCGAACTCGGATATTCCGTTAAGCTTGATACCAACGGCACATACCCCGAAAAACTCAAGGATCTGGTCAACAGAGGGCTTGTTGATTATGTGGCAATGGATATCAAAAATTCCCCTGAGCTTTATTCGGAAACCGTCGGAATAAGTGGTTATGACATATCCAAAATAAAAGAAAGCATTGCGTTTTTGCTTGAAGGCAAGGTTGATTATGAATTCAGAACAACCGTTGTTCGAGAGCTTCACAGCGTTTTCTCAATGGAGGGCATAGGCAAGCTGATACAGGGTGCAAAACGCCACTATATTCAGGCTTTTATTGATTCGGGCGAATTAATCGGCTTTGACCTAACGGCAGTGCCTAAAGATGAGATGAAAACAATGCAGAATGTTATGCTCAAGTATGTTGATTCGTGTGAAATCCGTGGCGTGTGAGAATTTTGCCAAAAAAACACAATATATATTGTGCACTATTAACGAACTTCAAAAATGATGCACAATATCTTGTGAAAAGCATTGACAGGAACACAATTATTTGATAATATCTTAATCGTTGCCGTGTAATTACGGTAACACAACATATAGGGTTTGATTAAAATTTAAAATACAATTTATCGGAAAGGAAAGCGTGGTTATGTATCAGGTAGTTAAAAGAGACGGCAAAGTAGCAGAATTCAACATCACCAAAATCGGCGAAGCCATCAAAAAGGCATTTGAATCGCAGGAAAAGCAGTATCATCCCTCAACAATTGATTTCCTTGCTCTCAAGGTAACGGCGGATTTCGAGCCTAAAATTGAAAATGGCCTTATTGCCGTTGAAGCAATTCAGGACAGCGTTGAGCAGGTTCTCATTCAGGCAGGCTATGCCGATATCGCAAAGGCTTACATCCTTTACAGAAGGCAGCGTGAAAAGCTCCGTAATCTTAAGTCAACAATCCTTGACTATAAAGAGCTTGTTAACAGCTATGTTAATGTTACCGACTGGAGAGTTAAGGAGAATTCAACCGTTACCTATTCGGTAGGCGGTCTTATTCTCAGCAACTCGGGTGCAATCACTGCTAACTATTGGCTTTCCGAAATCTATGATGATGAAATCGCAAATGCTCACAGAAATGCAGATATTCATATTCATGACCTTTCAATGCTTACCGGTTATTGCGCCGGTTGGTCACTCAAGCAGCTTATTCAGGAAGGTCTCGGCGGCGTAACGGGCAAGATTACCTCTGCTCCCGCAAGCCATCTTGCAACTCTTTGCAATCAGATGGTCAATTTCCTCGGTATTATGCAGAATGAGTGGGCAGGTGCTCAGGCTTTCTCATCATTCGACACCTACCTTGCACCCTTTGTCAAGGTTGATAACCTCAGCTACGATCAGGTTAAAAAGTGCATCGAATCCTTTGTTTTCGGTGTGAACACACCCAGCCGTTGGGGTACTCAGGCACCTTTCTCAAACATCACTCTTGACTGGACCGTTCCCGCTGACCTTGCGGGCTTGAACGCTATCGTAGGCGGCAAGGAGATGGACTTCACCTACGGCGATTGTAAAGCTGAAATGGATATGATCAACAAGGCTTTCATCGAAATCATGATCGAAGGCGATGCCAATGGCAGAGGCTTCCAGTATCCCATCCCCACATATTCAATCACAAGAGATTTTGACTGGTCAGAGACAGAGAATAACAAGCTTCTCTTTGAAATGACCTCCAAATACGGCACACCCTATTTCTCAAACTATGTTAACAGCGACATGGAGCCCAGCGATGTCCGCTCAATGTGCTGCCGTCTTCGTCTTGACCTTCGTGAACTTCGCAAAAAGAGCGGCGGTTTCTTCGGCAGCGGTGAAAGCACAGGTTCTGTAGGCGTTGTAACAATTAACCTTCCCAGAATAGCATATCTTGCAGAAAGTGAAGCAGATTTCTACAGACGCCTTGATAAGATGATGGATATTGCAGCCCGTTCACTCGATATCAAGCGCAAAATCATCACAAAGCTTCTCAACGAAGGTCTTTATCCTTACACCAAGAGATATCTCGGCACATTTGCAAACCATTTCTCAACAATCGGTCTTGTTGGTATGAACGAAGTCGGTCTTAACGCAAACTGGCTCAGAGCAAACATGATCAACGAAAAGACCCGTCAGTTTGCAAAGGATGTTCTTAATCACATGAGAAACCGCCTTTCTGATTATCAGGAGATGTACGGTGATCTCTTCAATCTTGAAGCAACTCCCGCAGAGTCAACCTCATACCGTCTTGCAAAGCACGATGTTAAGCGCTATCCCGGCATCATAACCGCTTCGGACGGAACACCGTATTATACCAACAGCTCACATCTTCCCGTTGGCTACACAGAGGATGTATTTGAAGCTCTTGATATGCAGGATGAGCTCCACACTCTTTACACTTCGGGCACTGTTTTCCACGCATTCCTCGGCGAAAAGCTCCCCGACTGGAAGGCTGCCGCAAATCTTGTAAGAAAGATTTCGGAAAACTACAGACTGCCTTATTACTCAATTTCACCCACATATTCAGTATGTAAGAATCACGGCTATATCGCAGGCGAGCACTTTGAGTGCCCCGAATGCGGCGAAAATGCTGAGGTTTACAGCCGTATCACAGGATATTACAGACCTGTTCAGAACTGGAATGACGGCAAAACTCAGGAATATAAAGAGCGCAAGGTATATAATATGGAGAGCTCCGATATTTCAAAGCACGGCACTGTAAAAACAGCTCCTGCCGCTGCTGCGGAAGCATCTGCGTCTGCTTGCCCTCTTGCAGACGGAATCTATCTTTTCAAAACAAGCACTTGCCCCAACTGCAAAATAGCAATTGCGCTTCTTAATAAGGCAAACATTCCCTATGAAGAAATAATGGCTTACGAAAATGAAGATCTTGCAGTTGCTCTCGGAGTAAGACAGGCTCCCACACTTGTTGTTGTTGCAAACGGTGAGTTTGATAAATATGCAGGTGTTGCGGAAGTCAAGAAATTCATTGAAGCTGCAAACGGCGCAGCAATCTGAGGATTGAATTTTTATGTATGATATTATCATAATCGGAGCGGGCCCCGCAGGTCTTACTGCGGCGCTCTATGCTCTCAGGGCGGATAAGTCCGTTCTTGTTCTTGAAAAAGGAACCTTCGGCGGTCAGATAACCTATTCACCGCAGATTGAGAATTATCCCGGTTTTGCTCAGATGAGCGGCAACGAATTTGCCGAAAAGCTCATTGACCAGGTGCTCAGTCAGGGTGCTGAAATTGAAATGGAAACCGTAACCGCAATCCGTGATAACGGTGCAACAAAGACCGTTGTAACAGAGGAAGGCGAGCACGAAGCAAAGGCTGTTATCATCGCAACGGGTGTTAAACACAGGCAGATTGGTCTGCCCAATGAAAACGAGCTTGTAGGCGAGGGCATCTCCTATTGCGCAGTGTGCGACGGTGCTTTCTTCAAGGGTCAGACCGTAGCAGTGCTTGGCGGCGGAAACTCCGCTTTGCAGGAGGCGGTGCTCCTTTCGGAAGGCTGTAAGAAGGTTTATGTTATCCAGAATCTTGATTATTTCACGGGCGAAGCACGCCTTGTTGAAAAACTCAAAGAGAAGGATAATGTTGAATTTATCATGGGCACGGTTATTTCCGAGCTTGTAGGCGAAAAATCCCTTGAAGGGCTGAAGCTGGTCAAGGAAGCCGATAAATCCGAATCAGAGCTTAAGGTTGACGGGCTTTTTGTTGCAATCGGTCTTATTCCCAATAATGGCGCATTTGCGGATATTGCAGGTCTTGACGATTGGGGATATATTGATTCCGATGAAGCTTGTCTTACCAAAACCTCAGGTGTATTTGTTGCGGGTGACTGCCGCAAAAAGCAGATAAGGCAGATTACAACCGCAACGGCAGACGGTTCTGTTGCAGCACTTGCTGCCTGCAGATATATAGATTCCATGTAATTTAACGGGGCTGATTTCAGCCCCGTTTTTGGCATTACGGAAGTGTAATGATGATATAATATACTAATCGGAGGTGGATGAATGAAAATCAATATGAAAATTGCCGTCGCAGGTACGGTTGCAATTATTATTGCCATAGCCATAACATCTTTTGTTCTGAATGATACCGTTCAGGTGGTTATAGATGCGGGTCACGGCGGTGATGATGTGGGTGCGCAATATAACGGCAGATATGAAAAAGACGATAATCTGGCTGTTGCGTTGCTTGTTGCCGAAAAGCTCGAAGAAAAGGGCGTTGAGGTTGCAATGACGAGGGATGACGATACATTCATCAGCCTTGAAAAACGCTGTAAAATTGCAAACCGCAGGCAGGCGGAGCTTTTTGTTTCGCTTCACCGTAACAGTGCTGACGGCGCAAAGGGTGTTGAAATATGGGTCAGTGATGACAGCCCCGTTAAAGATATTGAGCTTGCCGAAAATATATTGAAAAATCTTGATGAAGCGGGAATTTCCCAAAACAGGGGAGTTAAGGCAGGATATGCGAGAGGTGACGGCAATTATTATGTCAACAGCCACAGCAATATGCCGAGCTGCCTTGTTGAACTCGGCTTTATCAACAGCGAAGAGGATAACAGCCTTTTTGACAAGAATCTTGATGCCTATGCCCAAGCAATAGCTGATGCAGTGATTTTATCGTTGGAAAGCTGATTTATCTGCGAAAAACAATAATTTTAAACAGTTAAATGATATATAAAGATCTTCGGAGGATTATTATGGCTGAACTCAAGTTTAAAACAAGAGGAATGATGAGCCCTCAGGGAATGCCGAGAGTGTATTTTTCGTGCCACCCCAAGGATTTTGAGAGATATTTCGAAAAAATATCCGATGATATTCTTAAAAAGCAGAACTGTGCAATTTTTTATCTTGACAGCACAGCTTCATACAGCGAAGAAGAACTGTTTCACGACCTCGGTCAGATGCAGCTTTTCGTTATGCCCGTAACCTCAAATCTGCTTTTTGACCCCAACAGAGCAATCGACTCCGAGTTTGCTTTTGCTATGGAAAAGCACATTCCCGTGCTGCCGATTATGCAGGAAAACGGTCTTGAAGAGCACTTCAACAAAAAATGCGGAGATTTGCAGTTTCTTGACCCCAATTCCGGAGATTTGACCGCTATCAGCTATGACGAAAAGCTTGAAAAATATCTTTCATCCGTGCTTGTCGGCGATGAACTTGCGGCGAAGGTCAGGGCGGCATTTGATGCTTATGTGTTTCTCAGCTACCGCAAAAAGGACAGAAAATATGCTCAGGAATTAATGCGTCTGATACATAAAAACGATTTCTGCCGTGACATCGCGATATGGTATGACGAATTCCTCACGCCGGGCGAAAATTTCAACGATTCAATTGAAGATGCGCTCAACAAAAGCGGACTTTTCGTTATGGCGGTAACGCCGAATCTTGTTAACGAGCCCAACTACATCATGTCAACGGAATACCCAATGGCAAAAGAAAAGAACAAGCCCATTTTGCCCGCAGAGCTTGTTGAAACAGACAGAAAGCTGCTTGAAGAATGCTATAAGGATATCCCCGTGTGCACCGATGCTCATAACGAATCAGCCCTTAGTGACAGTTTGCTCAAGGCTGTGCAGGCAATGGCTAAAAGGGAAAACGACAGCTCACCCGAGCACAATTTCTTTATCGGTCTTGCATATCTTTCGGGTATTGATGTTGAGGTTGACCACGAAAGAGCAGTTTCGCTCATCACCTCCGCCGCAGAGGCAGGTCTCCCCGAAGCGATGAAAAAGCTCGTCACAATGTACCGCAACGGCGAGGGCGTAAAGAGAGATTACGAAAAAGCAATTTTGTGGCAGGAGAACTATGTTTTTCGTTTTAAGCGAATTTATGAAAAAACGGGCAAAATAAATGACGGTTATAAGTTTTTGGATGAAATATGGGGTCTCGGTGATTTTTGTAAAGAACTTTGGAACACTCAAAAAGCAATCGAATATTATAAAATTATGAATGAAACAAGCTATAATCTTGTTGAAAAAACCGGTGCACATCAAGCGAAAAGATATTTGTCGGTAAGCTATAATAAGCTTGGTGATTTTACTCATTCGGAAGCGAGATATTTATTGGTTCATAATTATGATAAATATGAAACAACAAGATTAGAAGCTCGTGAGTATTATCTGAAAGGTCTGAATATATTGTTAAGCCTTAAAGAAAGCGGTGTATTCGGATTTAACAGAGATTTATTTGTAAGTTATTATAAACTCGGACAGGTAGAGTTTGAAAACGGAAGAGATAACGGTGAACAATATTTTTTGAAAGCAGTTGAAGTTAGTAAGGCTTTTGTTGAAAAGAACGGTGATTTCCGGGCAAGTAAAGATTTGGCTGATACATATTGTTATCTTGGCGAAATATATAAAAATCCATATGATGAAGAGAGCAATAACAAAGCGATTGATTATTATAAAAAAGCTATTGAAATCAGAAAATGTCTTGTGGAAAAGAGCAATGCTGTTCAAAAAAGAGAAGATCTTGCGCAGTCGTATATTTTGATAGGAGATGCTTATTCCAATTTCGATGAAACCAAGCAAAAGGCTCAGGATTATTATTTAAAATCGTTTGAAATAAGGAAGCAACTTGAACAAGAAACAGGTGCGTTGAATGAGAAAGAAGCGCTGTTGCAATGCTGTGCTCATCTTGCTGAGATTGCTTATTTCAGTCAAAATGAGAATGATTTGAAATTCTATGTTGATTTGTCTTTGAAACTTATTGATCAAATTTCCGAGTTTGCTGTTTTTCCTGATGACAGAGAAAGGTTGGCTCATTTGATTGATAAAACTGCCGATGAATTTAAAAGAACAGAAAATTTTGTTGAAGCAGAAAAACTGTATTTAAAAAGTTTGGGAATAAGAATTCAGCTCAGAGAAGAAACTGCTACCCATATATCACAAAACGGCATTTATTGGAGCTATAAAAATTTATATTATTCAGCATTTAAATCAGTGAATTTAAAAAAATCAAGGGAATATCTTTTGGAATTTCTGAAGTTTTCGGAATCATTGGAAGACGAAGGTTTTGCCTTGGAAATTAAAAGAGAAGTTTTTAATTGTTTAAAAGACCTTGGAAGTTATGCAAAATACAATATCCAAGATAATTCAATGGCAAAAGACTTTCTTATTGAAGCACTTGAATTCGGAACACAACTTGCAGAAATGAGCGGTGAAAAAGAAGATAAAGGTAATTTGGCTAAAGTGTATGAAGAACTTGCTCTGCTTGACAGAGATAACCCCGATATAGAGTATCTTCGTAAGGCATGTGAATTTTATCCTTGCTATCTTGAAAATATTGAAAATTTCATGTTAAAGACTCGTCATGAGCGGAACTATAATTACCTTAAATCTATTCTTGAAAATTATTCATAAATAAAAGAGAGGCTCACACCTGAACTGCCCCAAATTGTGCGGACAGTACAAAAAAAGACCCTATGGCAGAAATATTTAATTAAGCGACATACTGACTTCGTTTTTCAAGCGGAGTCAGTTTTGTTTTTAATTGGATTCTTTCGTTGTTGTAGAAATGTATG
>JAFQON010000001.1 GCA_017403185.1 Clostridia bacterium | reverse complement strand
CTGAAAAACGCCGTATCGCAACACAAGTTGCGATACGGCGTTTTGTTATGCTTTGATATATTCAATCAGCACCAGTATGTAATGATATACCACGGGCAGGATAAGTGCGGGCACCATATTAAGTGTTTTAAACTTCTTTTCGAGAAGAAAATTCAGACCTATTGCCATGATTATCGCATATCCGACCATACAAAGCTGCTCAAGAAGCTCGCCCTGAAGAATTCCGCTCAGAGTGCCTGCAAGAAGCGAAATTCCGCCCTGATAAATAAGCATGGGGATGCAGGTAAAGATAACTCCGAAGCCGAGGGTTGCACCGAAAATAACGGCATTTACCGCATCAAGTGCACTTTTCACAAAGAGGATTGAGCTGTCACCCGTCAGACCGTCATTGATTGAACCGATAATCGACATTGCACCGACGCAGAAAAGCACCGTACCGTTTATAAAGCCCGAAGCAAAGCCCTTTGCACTGAATCTTTTTTCGATTTTGTTGCAGAAGCCGCCAAACCTCTCATCGAGCTTCAGAAGCTCACCGATAAGAGTACCGACAACGAGAAAAACAACCAGCAGCAGCTCTCCGCTGCTTGAAATTTTTCCGTCTTCAACCGTAAACATATTTGCAATAACGCCGTTCATACCAATGATAAGCACAGCCAGACCGAGTGCTCTGTTGATTCCGTCGGCATAAGCAGGCTTGATTCCTTTTTTGAAAAGCAGACCGATAAGACCGCCGATTATAACCGCAATGCAGTTAACAAGGGTTCCCGTCATTTTGTTTTCCTCCGAGATTTTTTACACTTCACATTTTAATCCTTTACAACGCAAAAGTCAACATCAGGTACTGCCATGAATTTGCATTTATTGATGAATATTTTTCCTTCAATGGCAGAATATGTGCAAACACCAACATTTGCCTGTGTTTTTGTATGAGTTTTAACATTTTGTTAACATTTCGTCAACACTCACACAACAGCTTACATTTAATATTTGCGTGCACAACTCAAAAAACAAAAAAAGGAGCATCCACATGAAGAAAAAAGGAATCACAAAACTGCTCAGCATCATTCTTGCCGTAACCATGGTTTTCGGCTTCGCCGTAAGCCCCCTCGCATCCGAAGGTGCGGTTACATACAAATCCGGCGAATATGATCTGACCAAAATTTCCCATCCCGAAAAAGGTTCGGGTGAGGTTGACGGCATTGTTGACTACGTCGGCAACGGTGCGGTTTCCGCAAAGGATGAAGGTCAGGGTGACAGAGGCCAGAACTATGCATGGTCAGCGATTGCATACGGTGACTGCGTTTATGTTTCAACCAACTACAACTCCCTCGGTCTTACTCTCGGATTCATGGATTCAGTTCTCGGCAACGATTTTGACCCTGCCGAAATGAATGCGACTCTCGACGTTATGTATAACGGTCATTTCTATACAGGTGAGCCAGACGGTGCCAACACGGGCGGCGTGCTCACAAAAATCAATGTCAAAACAAATGAAGTTACCGTTCTTATGAGCAAGTCGGAAACAGGTCACAATGTTCAGCTCAGAAATGCTTGTGAATTCAACGACAAGCTTTATTTCTGCGGCTCTGTCAACGGTCTGCCGAAAATTATCGAGGTTGACCCCGGCAACAACGATAAATGCACAATCGTTTATGAAGGCATCAGTCAGAGCGACTATTATCAGGCATATCTTCAGGGCATCTGCACGGGCATCAGAGGACTTTGTGCCTATAAGGATTATCTTATTGTAAGCATGGTAACTCTCGGCGGTGCTCAGATTCTTATTTCGCAAAACCCCTCAGCAGGTCAGGATGCTTTCACGGTAATTGCTGACCAGCAGGAGCTTTTTGACTATCCCGCATATCATTTCCCCGACAGCATCTATGGCGGTTCAATCTGGGAAATGGTTGAATATAATGATGACCTTTATGTTTCAATCTGCACGGGCACTCCCGATAACAAGCCCGATGAATACACAATGCAGTCATTCGCACTTGTCAAGGGAGAAATGGGAGAAAATGCCGCCGACTGGACCTGGACTCCCGTTATCGGCAACAAGGCTGACGGTGCAAAATACACCTTCGGCATTGACCCAGAAAGAACAAGAGCAGGTGCAGGCGTTATCTATGTTTATAACGACTACCTCTATATCGGCGAATACAATGACGAGGAAATCCCCCTTGAGCACATTCTTTTCAAGGCTGACTTCACTTTTATGAACAGAAACCTTGAGCAGTCTGTAAGCCTTTACCGAATGGATAAAAACGAAGATATTGAACTCATTATGGGTGATGCAACAAAGATGTTCCCCGAAGGCGGAAAATCGGGTCTCGGTTCAGGCTTCGACAGAAACGAAAACCAGTATATCTGGAGAATGGAAGAATATAACGGCAAGCTTTATGTAGGAACCTTCGACACAAGCAGCCTTCTTGAGCCCGTCGGTCAGTTTGCAAACGGCGACCTTCTTTCAATGACTCCCTCCGAGTGGGCAAGCCTTATCGGCTACATCAAAACATTTGTTGAAATCTCTTCCGCATCGGAAGATGACGGGGTTGCAACACAGTCGTTAAGCAGTGAAGATACCGACGACCTCACATATCTCTATAGCAAATATACGGTTGATGAGCTTGCAAAAATGGCATCGGATAAGGTTCACGGCAAGGCTGCAAGAATCGCTCCTCAGTCTGAGCTTGCACTCTCAACTCTTATCGACACCCTTGAAGGCTTTATGACAACGGCAAATTACATGATTGATGCCGAAAGAGGCTTCGACCTTTATGTTACCGAAGACGGCATCAACTTCGAAACAATCACAACCAACGGCTTCAACGATCCCTACAACCACGGTCTGCGTACCTTTGCAGCTATGGATGACGGACTTATGATAGGCACAGCAAATCCCTTCTATGCATGCCAGGTATGGATGCTCACCGACGGCAACGAGGTTGAAAAGGACACCTTTGCCGATATCATGGACAGCATTTTCGGCGATATTTTCAGATACATCATCACATGGGTCAGAGAAATCACCTTATTGCTTGAAGCAGTATTTTAATTAAATGCACAAAAAACGGGAGCACTTCGCATCTGAAGTGCTCCCTTGACTGTCGATAAACCTGATTTTTGTATATAAACTGTAATTAGCTGTTTCGGCTCCCTCAAAAGGGAGTTGGACACGAAGTGACTGAGGGAGTTTTGGATTTTGCATAAAACCATTGATTTGTAAAAGATTTCTACTGATAAATCCCTCCGTCTTTTGCTTCGCAAAATCCGCCTCCTTTCCAAAGGAGGTAAATGAAGCTTCAAAGCTTCATGCTTTTATGTCTATTAAGATTGACAATATTTCTTTCAAAAAGAGCGAATCCGTTTTTCAGTTTTCGGATTCGCTCTGATTTTTAGCCCTTGACTACTCCGCCCTTCATCTTGATAAGCTCACGGTAGCTGATAAGCTCAACACCGTGTTCCTTAAGATACTTGTGGGTGTAGGGGTCCTTCATAAGCTGATATTCCCATACTCTGTCCTGCCATCTTGAGGTGATGCCCTTAAGCTCATCACACTCAACGGAAGGATGAATAAAGGTTTCAGTCACGCCGTCCTCGGGGATATCCGTCCAGATTTTGAGAATTGTTTCTCTGTAGGTTTCGTAGCTCTTTCTCATGTCGTCATTCCAGTCGGGGAAAAGAAGATAGTCGGGAATAACAACATTATATTTCTTGCCCCACCTCTTTGAAAGAAGAGTGATTGCGGCATAGAGGAAATAGGGTGTGCCGTTGGGACAGATTCTCTTATCGTGCTTCGTATAAAGTCTGTATGCATAGCCGTATTCGCCGCAGACACGCAGAGTCATCTTTGCAAGACCGAGTCTGCCTGTGTAGTGACCGTAAAGCGAGCCCATGTGATTGTCGGTATGAGAGGGCTTCATTCCCCACTTGTGAGCAAGGTCAATCTGTGCACGGATTTCAGCTTCAAGGTCTGCATAGGATGCATTCTTTTCAACCTGATCGCTTTCATGCCACATGAATCCTTCTTCGTCGATAAGAGTTTTGCCGTTTGTGAGGGGCTTCCAGCGGTATTTGCCCCATTCGCTTGTCATTGTGAGATGAACGCCGATTGCATGCTCGGGATGTGCAATTGAAAAATCAACTGCTTCCTTCGCCGTGGGACAAGGCATCATAACCGTTGCGGATTTGAGCCATCCGCCTTCAAAAAGCTCCGCCACCGCTTCATTGGCAGCGTGGCACATTCCGTAGTCGTCTGCGTTAACAATAAGATATTTAGGCATATATATTTCCCTTTCTTTTTACATCTGAAAAAATTATATCATAACAAAACGGATTTATCAATCATTTAAAAAAATTCTGCTGTATCTCTGTTTTATATCGAGTGAACCGTCACTTTTAAGGGTTGTCACGGTAACACCGAGCACCCATTGACTTTCGGGCAGCCCGAAATTGGTGCCGTGATGATAAAGATAACCTCCGGGAAGATTATAAACAAAATATACACCCTTGTAAATTGCACACCAGTCGTTGACATGGTCGTGACCGACGAAAATCGCCTTTGTCTGAGTACCCTTTTCCTCAATTGCGGCAAACATTCCGCTGTTGTAGGGTGAGCAGCCCACACTTTCCCATTGCTCGCCGAAAAGGACTTCGTAATCCCCTGTCGGCTCATATCTGCCACCCTCAGTTTCTTTGAAAACCTCAGCAAATTCGGGAATCGCAATGTGAAAATACATCATCGACTCCGCATGACCGTATTCCTTCATCAATCTGTCGGTTTCTTTTTTATAGAATTCAATCTGCTCTTTTTTCAGGAAATCATAGCCCTTCATGTCGTCGGGAAGTCCGTATGCCTTTTTATCCCTTTCAAGAATATCTCTTCCCGAGTCAAAACAGAAAAGGGTCTGACGGTGTCTGCCGCCCTTGCCGAGAATATTGATTGTATAATTACCGTAGCCAAAAAGCTCTTCGGGTCCGAATTTGCAAAGGCAATGCTCATAATCCGTAAAGCTCTTCATCAGAAGCCATTTGTAGAAGCCTCTGTCCTCTCTTGTTTCGTGATTTCCGAAAACCGCCGCCCAGTAAACGCCGATTTCTTCCATCATCCGTGCAAACTGAATTGCCTCAATCTGCTGAAATTTTCCGAGAATTACATCACCCGTAAGAATAACAAGGTCAGGCTTCACCTCTTTGATATGACGGATGAAATATTCAACAACCTTTCTGTTTTGTGCGTTATCATCGCTGAAGTGAAGGTCTGTTGACGTTACAATAACAAAATCATCATCAGTCATGTTGCCGTTTTTATCAAACTTTGCAATTGAAGTTGAATAATCATTCTGAGAAACGATTCTGACATCTGTGCCGATTTTGTGCGACTCATCGCATTTGCAATAAAGCAGCGAAGGCTTTTTGCCGCCCGTTATGCCGTAAACCGCATTTGCTCCCGCAAGATATGCTTTTATCGCACTCTGCCTTACAAATCCCCATGCTTTATACATTATATATACCGCCTTTTATATGTGATAAATCAATTATATTGCTATCCCATCTTTTTGTCAACAATTCGGAATAATATCGGAATTCTCCGAATAATTTATTTCAAGGGAGTTTTATTGGACATCCGTGCTGTTATAATACAGACATAAGATAAACGAAACGGATCTTTCCGATTGTGTGAGGTGGTTAAAATGATAAAAAGAAAAGCCCGTGACAGCTTGTGAAAGTAAAACAAAAAAAGTCATAAAAAATGTCAGAATACATCAGATAGCACAAATTGAGGTCGGTTCGCTTGACAGCAACTATATATTGTGGTAAAATTCAAATACAAACAAAAGCAAAAAAATATTCGACAAAATCGAACATTTGTCTTGACAAACGAACGTTCGCTTGCTATAATAGACTCACAGAACAAATGTTTAACATATTCGGCAGGGAGGAATTGAAATGTCATTTGCAGAAGTTATCAGAACATTTTTTGAATTTGCAGCAGTTATACTGCTTATAATAGGATTTATCAATGAAAAGAAGGTTGTTGCTTTCGAGGTTAAGCTCGCAAGAGCAATCAGAATTCATCTTCGCAACCGCCGCATCCGCAAGCAGAAGGAAGCAGCAAGAGAATACCGTTCAAGAGTTCAGCAGAGAGCTCCCGAGGATAATTATTCCGAAGAACCCGTTCTCACGGTTGTATCAAACGAAGCTTCATATTTTGTTGCATAACCTTCAGGTTTTGTTGCAATTGAAAAGCAGACAGTTCTCCATCGGACTGTCTGCTTTTTCTTTTTGATGTTACAAAAAAACTTTATTTGATTTTTTTGTAACATGGTGATATAATAGTAAAGATTTGGTTTTGAATTAACAAAAAACTTTTATCTGGAGGCAATATGATTAAGAAACTTACAGCAATCATCCTTACTGTTGCAATTCTTGTCACTACCTGCACCTCGCTGATTGCAGGGGCATCCGAAAAGAAAATCACACAACCTGAAAACCTGACGGAATATTCGGAATTTCTTGAGCAGGAGGGCTATCCCGCACTTACCACCGCACAGATGATGTCGGCGGTAAAAAAGCTCAATAATGCTTACCGTTTTCTGACAGGCAGAGGCGATGTGCCTCAGGAGCATTTCAACTTTACGGTTGATGAAATACTCAATGACATCTGCGTTTCAATCGCAAAGGATACGGGGCTTGACCTTCTGATGATGACAAGCAATCTCCCCGAATCAAATCAGTTCACCGAATTTATTGTTGAAACCTTTGATATCGACACAACCGCCCTGCGTAATGAATTTATGAGTCGCAGGGAAGAAGCGGTTGCTCAGGGCAAATCGCTTGAATCAAAAATCTATTATTTCCTTGCCGTTTATTTCAGCGTTATCGTTGAATGCAGGGCTTACTGCATACCCGAGGAAGGCGAAAAGAACGTTTATGAAGTTGCACTTGACATCACCATGCGTGACGGTACCGTTCAGAAGGTTACAACAGGCATCATGGTCAACACCGCAACGGGCGAGGTTTATGACCGCTACGGCAACGGTCTGGTCGGCACGGGCTATAACTTCAACATTCAGGAAGCTCTTGTTTACACAACCGTTACCGCGTGGACCAGAAGCTTCGGCTTCTGCCTCTTCTATGATATCTTCTCATATGTCACCCCGTTTTTCTTCTATGACACCCGCAGAATCAAGTTTGAATATGACGGGCTCGAATGGATGATACAGATATGGAAGGGCAACTATCTTGTTTCAAACGGTGCCGAAATCGGAATCTATTCAAGAGAGAACTACAAAGCAGGCTCTTTTTATGACTGTGCAACGGATGAACAGATGATGAAAATGTCCATGGAGCTTTATCACGGCGATGATTTGCTTTTCAGCCGTCCCGAAACACTTCACTGGTGGATGACGGGCTTCAGAATTTCGGACACTCTCTATCCCGCAAGCTCAATGACACTCAGATTCACAATTGAGATGCAGAGCGAAGAAATGCTCAAAGCCTTCTGCAACGCAATTGACAAGCACTACAAAAAAGATATTTCCTACACCGTTGACGGACTGACCGTCAGCGTGACATGGTAAAATAATAAAGGGACTGCAGCAATGCAGTCCCTTTTTGCTTATCACTGTTCCATGAAATGAATTTTTGTTTTGTCTATATGTTCTCTCTCATATTCAATCTCAAAAAGTTCATTCCACTGTTTTTCTGTTCCTTCATAATAAATATCATATGTTGTCTGTGGCCGGTAATCTTCATCGTATTCATTTTTGTATCCGTAAAAATTGCAGCCTCCGATTTTTTCGATATTATCACCGACATATATTTTTTTAAGGTATCCCGAGTTTTCTATTGCACCGGGTCTGATTTCTTTTACACCGTCGGGCAAACGGTATATCTCACCTTCGGCATTGACAGGATATATATACAGGACAGTTTTATCCTTATTATATAAAATTCCGTTTTCACTTGTGAAACACTTATTTTCAGGGTCAACATTCACCGCTTTGAGTGCATTGCCTGCTATTGCCCATTCATGTATATATGAAACACCTTTGCCGATATTGACTGTTTCAAGTCGGGAACATCCCGTCATCGCTTCGCTTCCTAGATAGGTCACGCTATCGGGAATATCAATATATTTTATGCCGGAATATTTGAATGCTCCTCCGTCCAGTTTTGTCAGCGTATCAGGCAGAATAACGGTTTCTATATTGTCATTTCCGTAAAGCATAATAAAATCTATAACTGTTATACCTTTTCCTACGGTAAGCTTGGTTAATCCGTTGCAGTATCTGAATGCACCGGGATATATGCAGGTAACACTGTCAGGAACGGTATATTCATATTGAATTTTACCATAGGGATATTGGATAAGCTCTGTCATATCCTTGCTGAAAAGAACGCCGTCAACACTTCTGAAATGTTCGTTATTCTCGCTTACATCAATACTTTTCAGCTTATCGCATGGCAACCCCTCAATTTCAAAATCAAACGGAGAACCGTTCATATCGCTGACACCGCTGCCGATATATACTTTTTCAAGTGAGGTGCAACCAACAAAAGCCTCCGAGCCTATAACCTCCACACTGTCGGGAATAACAATTGATTTAATACTGTCACACCACTTAAATGCAGACGCCTCTATTCTTCGTGTACCTTCTTTTATTTTAATGTGTTCAATCTCTGTTTCCCGATCAACTTCAACAAGACAGTCTCCCCTATAAAGCAAACCATCTTCCCAATTTTCAAAATTCAGTTCGGAAGAAGATTCTTTGAATGCTTCACTTGTTTTATAAGTCTTTTCTGTTGTTAAGTCGTTCGAAACATCTTGAGAATCATAGCACGACGAAAAAACAAACGATAATAAGCAAATATAAGTAAGCAAGAAAAATATCGAAATTCTTTTCATTGTTTTCACTCCTCATCCTATTATAATTTTATTATATCTTTCGCCTGCTCTTTTTGTCAAATTACAATTATGTCATTTTTCATCCTCGTATACATAAGAAAACACGGTATGAGAAAAATCTCATACCGTGTTTTTACTGTCTTTTAAAATCCGAACTGTTCAAAATAGAATTCAAACGGGTCAACATAATATGCCTGAGTTGTTGTAACGGGCTCCGAGCCGCCCTTATCCTCAACAAGTGTTACCTCAACCTCAAATTCGTCAATCGAATAATTGCTGTTGACTCTGCAGAGGGTGAGTGTCATCTTGTCACCGACCTTACCGTTATCAATCTTTTCAAGAAGAACATCCGCTGTTGTGAGCGGCTTTCCGTTAACGGCAATAATCATATCATACTGTCTTGCCTCGGTGTTCGCAAGCGAGCCGTCAGGGCTGATTTCATTGATAATAAGAGTGCCTGCAGGCAAGCCCTTTATCTGAGCGATCATGCTGTACTGTGCACTTGCACTGACGGGGTAATAGGTTATGCCGAGCTTGGGTCTGTTGGGCACATAGCTGTAGTTGATGAGATCTTCGATTATCGGTTTTGCAGAGGTGATGGGAATTGCAAATCCGATGCCCTCATAATCGGTTGCGGCAATTTTCTGGGAGTTGATGCCGATAACCTGACCGTAAGCATTAACGAGCATACCGCCTGAGTTTCCGGGGCTGATAGCCGCACTGTGCTGAATACTCTTCATGGTGTAGCCGATTTCACTGTTGACGGGTCGGTCAATTGATGAAACATAGCCGCTTGTGAATGAGCCGAAAAGCTCAACACCGCCGGGATTGCCGATTGCATAAACGGGATCGCCGACAACAAGAGCACTTGAATCACCGAATTCCGCTGCGGGAAGTCCCTTTGCCTTGATTTTAATAACGCCGATATCCGTTCTTGTGTCGAAGCCTGCGATTTCGGCATCGTAGGTTGTGCCATCCTCCGTCTGAACTCTTACGCTGACACCTGCATCGCTGATAACATGTGCACAGGTGATGATATAGGTATAGGTGCCCGTTGCATCCTCACCCATAACGATGCCTGAGCCCTCACCTGCTGAGGCATTGGTATTTCTCGTGTAAACAACAATGCCGACATTGCTCGGTCTGAGCTTCGCCGCTATCTGAGCGGTGGTAAGAACTCCGCCGCTTGAAACCTTTGTGGGAGTTATGGGAGATTCATTGATATTGAGCTTGGGTCCGTCATTCTTTTCCTTTTTATCGGAAACGGATGCTCCGCTGTTATTATCAGAATGCTTTGAAATTGATGCAACTCCGAAGCCGAGAGCAAAAACAAGAATGAGAGCAATTGCTGAAATGAAGGTTTTCATACCCTTCTTTTCCTTTTTGGGTTTATTTTCGGGCTGAGTCTGAGGATATGCATAATAGGGCTGCTGCTGAGCGTTATTCTGATAAGCATACTGCTGCTGACCGTATTGCTGGCTGCCGCCCTGAGTGTAGCCGTAATACATCTGCTGAGGCTGTTCATTCTGAACAGGTGCCGTATAAGAAGCGGATTCAGGCTCTTCAACAACCTGAGCCTCAACCTCAGGAACATCCTCACTCTTTATTTCAGCGGTTTCTGCGGGAAATATTTCTTCCGTTACAGGCTCTTCTTTTTCAACCGTAATCTGAGGTTCGGGAACAATATTTTCTTCGTTATTAAAGTTGTTTCCAAATTCTTCGTTCATTTTTTTGCCTCCGATATAGAATGACTATATTTTAACCTGCTTTTGTTACAATAATTTGAACACAGGTTTAATAATAATTCAACATTTGTAATACTTCATCATCTCAGTCAAGCGGAAGCTGGAAGATGAATTCAGTATATTCGCCGTATTCGCTTCTTGCGGCAATCTGTCCGCCGTGAAACTCAATTATCATTTTGCAAAGATAAAGACCCATGCCCGCTCCCTTGACATCATAGCTGCGGGATTTATCAATCTTATAGAATCTTTCAAAAATCTTGTCGATTTCCTCGCTCGGTATACCCTTTCCGCTGTTGCGGATTTTAACAATAATTTTTTCGGAATCCGCCTTTGAGCTGACTTCTATATATCCGCCCTCCGGGGTAAACTTTACCGCATTATCAACAAGATTATAGACAACCTGATTTATCATATCCTTATCCGCAACAACATTATTTATATTCATTGCATCAAGTCCGCGGATTTCGATATGCTTTTTATCAATCACCTGCTCAAAACCGAGAAGGGTTCTGAATATCATTTCGGAAACATCAAATTTAACGGGCTTGAGGTCGAGCTCGCCAGCCTCAAACTTGCTCATGTTGAGCATGCCCGTAACAAGTCTTGAAAGTCTTCTGACCTCGTCTGAAACGATTTTAAGATACTGCATCTCTTTTTCTTTTTCAATTGTGCCGTCAAGAATGCCGTCAATAAAGCCGCCGATAGTCGTCATCGGAGTTTTAAGCTCATGCGAAACATTTGCAACAAAGCTTCTTCTTGACATTTCAAGAGTAGCAAGTGCCTGAGCCATGCTGTTGAACGCCTGAATCAGCTCGTCCGTTTCATCCTGACCGAGAATCCGTATTTTTGAACGCTTGATTGCGATTCTCTTTGAGAAATCACCCGTTGCATATTGCTTCGCGGCTGCCGACATCTCTCTGAGGGGTCTTGTGAGTCTGTAGGAAACAAGATAAACTATCACAAAAGTAAGAGCCAGTGCAAAAAGCATTGCAAGGAAAAACATTCTGAAGATACCCGTGATATACGGAGTCAGACCGTCAACAATCGGCTGAGTCACAAAAGCAACCGCAACCGTCTGCCCGTCAACAACAACGGGTGCACCGACCGTAAAATGAATGTCATTCAGCGAGCCGCCGAGATTACCCGTTGACCGGTAAAGCCCCGTTTTTGCGGCATTCAGTATGTCCTCGGGCACTCTGTATTGATTATGCACCATGCAGTTGCCCGTGATAAGAGCCATGTTGGATTGCAGAATTTCCTTGCAGTAAACAACTCTTCCGCTTGTATTTGTTATAAAAACATCCGCATCAACCGCATTTGATATCTGCAGAAGCGTGTTGCAGATAACTATAACCGAGCCTCTGCCGCTGTCGGTAAGATAATCCGATTCAAGAACATCGCTCGTATTCTGTGCAACACTTATGCAGTTTTCAACAAGCAGAGCGTTTTTTTCATCCATCCAGAGCTTTGATACCAAAATCAAGAGAGCTCCGCCTATAAAGACGAAGCTTGCAAGAATGATTGAAATTGTTACAAGGAAATATTTCCGGAAAAGTCCGGAACCTTTTCTCCTGGACACCTTAATACACTCCCATCAACTCTTTTAATCCTTGGTTTCAAACTTATAACCGACACTCCAGACGGTCTTGAGCTCCCATTTTTCGGAAACGCCCTCAAGCTTTTCACGCAGACGCTTGACATGAACGTCAACCGTTCTTGAATCGCCATAGTAATCAAAGCCCCATACCTCATCAAGAAGCTGGTCTCTTGTGAAAACTCTGTTGGGATTGCTTGCAAGGTGATAAATAAGCTCGAGCTCTTTGGGAGGTGTGTCAACCTTTTTGCCGTCAACACGAAGTTCATAGTTGGTGAGATTGATTGAAAGCTTTTCGTAGCTGACCTCCTTGATATCTGCCTGAGGTGCGGAGCCGCTTCTGCGGAGAACCGCCTTTACTCTTGCCATAACCTCTTTTGCATCAAAGGGCTTGACCACATAGTCATCCGCACCGAGTTCAAAGCCGAGAACCTTATCGAAGGTTTCGCCCTTTGCAGTGAGCATGATGATAGGCTTATCCGAAAATTTTCTTACCTCTCGGCATACCTGCCAACCGTCGAGAACGGGAAGCATGATATCGAGAAGCATAAGGCTCGGTGAAAGCTCCTGAAAAGCCTTTACGGCATCTGCACCGTTGTTTGCAATAGCAACTTCATAACCCTCTTTTTCAAGATAGAGTCTGAGAAGCTCGCAAATATTAGTGTCGTCATCAACAACAAGAATTCTTTCTGCTGCCATGATAATATCCCCCTCCTGATAATTTTTGTCTACACTTATAATTATACTCTATTTTTTAACAAATTTGTGAATAGCCGTGAAATAATCTGTTACATTTAAGCCGCAATAATGAACAAATCATTAATTATTTAACAGAAAACTTAAAAACGGTGCATGATTTGAATTTTTCGCCTGCATCAAATGTGCACTGCGGAAATTCGGGCATGTTGGGTGTGTTGGGATAATACTGAGTTTCAAGGCAGAAGCCTGCATGCTGAATAAGCGGATTTCCTTTTTTGCCGGTTATTGTTCCGTCAAGGAAATTGCCCGTATAAAGCTGAACACCGCAAAGGTCTGTGAATACTTCAAGCACTCTGCCGCTTTCGGGGTCATAAGCAACCGCTGCAGGACCGTCGCCGTCGTTAAGACAGAAGTTATGGTCATATCCCCTGCCGATTTTGATCTGCTCATCATCCGCAGCAATATCCCTGCCGATTGCCTTTGACTGTCTGAAATCAAAGGGAGTGCCTTCAACGGGTCTGATTTCGCCCGTGGGAATGCTGTTTTCATCAATCGGAGTATATGCATCGGCATTAATCATAAGCTCGTGACCGAGCACATCGCCCTTGCCCGCAAGATTGAAATATGCATGGTTGGTCATGTTGATAACGGTCTTTTTATCGCTGACCGCATTGTATTCAATCTTAAGTGCATTATCCTCATGCAGAGTAAAAACAACTCTGAAATCAACCTTGCCGGGGAAGCCCATTGCTCCGTCGGGGCTTGTGTAGCTCATTTCGAGCGAATTATCGTCAATGATAATCGCCTTCCAGACTGCAGTTGAAAGCTCTGCACCGCCGTGAAGGCAGGTTATGCCTTTTTCGTTCTTCTCAACCTCATACTCAATGCCGTCAATGCTGAATTTTCCGTTTGCAATGCGGTTTGCATATCTGCCGACGGTCATTCCTTCGTAGTCGGAATGGTTTTCGTGACCGTCGATTGTGTCAAAGCCTGCAAGCACATCGGCAAAAACGCCGTCTTTATCGGCGGCATAAATGCTGTTGATTGTTGCACCGTAGGTGATGATATCAACAGCCATTCCCGATGAATTTTTAAGTGTATAGCAATCAACCGCCCTGCCGTCTGCGGTTGTGCCGAAAATATTTTTAACTATCATAATATTACCTCCACGCTTGTATTTATATTATTTTACCATATATATACAGATATGGCAATAAATAAAAAAGAAAAAACGAGACTGTAAAAAACAGCCTCGTTTCGCTTTAAATTATATCCTCAAACTCAACAACCTTGTTGGTCTTACCCGATTCAAAAATCGCTTCAACAAGACGCATGAGTCTGCGCTGCTGGTCGTGGGTGACGATAATATCCGCCTCTCCTCTGAGATAAGCAAAGATATTCTTATAGTATTCGCCCCAGTCTGCCTTCTGAACGGGAAGAGGATAGGTCTGAATTGTGTCGTCGGTTCTGGGTGCCATGGTTTTGGTTATGCCCGCACCTGCAACGATGGGAACGGCATCTCTGTTTTCCCAATCCGAAACCATAACGATTTTGCCGTTGCAATCCCAGTCGGTTATGACTGCAGAGCCGTTTTCGCCGAGCATATACCAGAGCGGAAGCTCAATGAAGTTGCTTGTTGTGACCTCAACATAGAAGGAAAGTCCATCGTCAAAAATGAGGGTAGTGCGGAAACCGTCGTCACAGTTTTCGTTTGTTACGTTGGTAAGCTCCGCATAAACTGTTTTGAGCTTTCGGGGCAGGGTCATCATAAGAGCCTGGTCAAGAAGATGAATTCCCCAGTCAAAAACCATGCCGCCGCCATGCTGAGGCTGATTTCTCCAGTCACCCGGAACGCCTCTTGAGCCCTGAACGCGTGATTCGATGCGGAACACATTTCCGAGAGTGTTTTCATCGAGAATTTTCTTCATCGTAAGATAATCCTCGTCCCAGCGTCTGTTCTGATGAACGGTGAAAAGCTTGCCTGTTTCTTTGGCACAGGCAATCATTTCCTCAAGGTCGGCAGAGCAGAGGGTTACGGGCTTTTCGCTGATAACATTCTTGCCGTGACGCATCGCGTCAATCGCAATTTCCTTGTGAACATCATTGGGAGTTGCGATTGTTACAAGATCAATGCGTTCATCGGAAAGGAGCTCTTCCCTTGACGAAAAGAAGTGGAAACCTTTTTCATCAGCAACCTTTTTTCTTTCGGGATTGATATCAAAAATGCCTATAACCTCGGCATATTCACCCATTTCTTCCTTGATTTTGCGGGCATGCCATCCGCCCATTCCGCCGTAGCCGATAACGGCACAGCCGATTTTGTTGTTTATCATAAAATTCGCTTCCTTTTCGGGCGATTGAATCGCCACTGCATATAAAACGTGTAAGGTTTAATCCCGTCATCAAAATATCATTGAGTATCACAAAACGATTTCCGGTTTGACTGTGAATTTTTCGTCAAGACAAGGAATTTCGCCGAAGGAATCTGCGGATATTTCGAGGCGGATTGACGCTGTATTGGCAATAATCTACGTCAGACCCACCACATTTCGCCTGTGGATTCGGTGAGAATTATATTCTTGAGGAACGAAACAGCCTTTGAAAGGCCTTCATTCTGGCTCATAAGAGAATCCTCATGCTCAATGCTGATTGCATAGTCATAGCCGACCATGCGGAGATTAGAGATAATCTCTTTCCAGTATGCATTATCATTACCGTAGCCGATGGTGCGGAATATCCACGAACGGTTGATTTCATCACCGTAGGGCTTGTTATCAAGCACACCGTTGACTGCGGTATTGTATTTATCAATCTTTGTATCCTTTGCATGGAAATGGAAAATTGCATCGCCGAGCTTGCGGATACATGCAACGGGATCCATGCCCTGCCAGATAAGATGGCTGGGGTCAAAGTTTGCACCGATTTCGGGACCTACAGCCTCACGAAGTCGGAGAAGGGATTCGGTATTATAAACGCAGAAGCCGGGATGAAGCTCAAGAGCAATTTTGTTAACGCCGTGAGCCTTTGCAAACTCAACAAGATCCTTCCAATAAGGAATAAGCACCTCGTTCCACTGCCAGTCAAGGATTTCGCCGAAATCGTTGGGCCAGGGGCAGGTTACCCAGTTGGGATATTTTGCGGTTTCGCAGTCACCGGGGCAGCCCGAGAAGGTGTTGATCTGATGAAGTCCGAGCTTTTCCGCAAGAAGGATTGTGTTTCTGATTGTCTTATCGTAATCAGCGGCAATTTCCTTGTTGGGATGCACGGGGTTGCCGTGACATGAAAGTGCACTGATTTCAACATCATATTTCTTGATAAGAGCCTTGAATTCCTCAAGCTTTGCTTCGTCATTGAGAAGCTCTTCGGGATTTGCATGTGCATTTCCGGGATAGCCGCCGCAACCGATTTCCACCATTTCAATGCCGAGCGACTTAAAATATTTGAGTGCCTCTTCAAGTGAGAGGTTTGAAAGTAAGGTTGTAAATACGCCGAGTTTCATCGTGGTTCTCCTTGTGAATGAAAAGTTGAAAATGAATAATGAATAGTTTCGGAAGGGCTTCGCTCTTTTCCAATCATATGTTGCTGACACAAAAACTGTTTTCATAGCAGAATCCTGCTTCTTCGGCTCCCTCTTGAGGGAGCTGTCACGGAGTGACTGAGGGAGTTTAATCATTTTTTGCGGAGCAATTATAATCGGTCACAGGCAGAGCCTATCCTTAATTATTAATCAGATTATGCCTTTAATATACTTGATGCTTCTTGCGATATCCTCAAAGCCCGTGGGCACGGGGTCATCGTTTTCAACGATAATCCAGTCAAGACCGATATCCTTGACAGCTCTGATAACCGTAGGAATATCGCAGTTGCCCTCGCCGAGTGCCTTGGGCTTGCCGTCAATGCCGTCCTTGACATGAACAAGAACGATATTATCCTTCTTTTCGGTCAGAAGCTTGTAGTTATCCTGACCTGCATGGAAGCTCCAGTAGGTGTCAATTTCAAGCGAGCATCTGTCGCCGATAACATCAATGGGATAAAGTCCGTTTTCAAGTGCAACAAATTCTTCGCAATGGTTGTGGTAATAAACTCTGATGCCGTATTTTTCCATTGCGTATTTTTCTGCAGCACCGAGAACTTCGCCCGTGTTGACTGCTTCTTCCATTGTTGAATGAGGAGCACCGCCAACGCCTACTGCCTTAAGACCGAGAGTGTTTACAAACTCGATTGTTTCGGCAAGCTTATCCTCCTTGAAATCGTCAAGACCCATGTGTGCACCGACAGCAACAAGTCCGACCTCGTCGAGCTTTGCTTTTATTGCTGCGGCATCGGTGTTGAAATATCCTGCGAATTCAACGCCGTCATAGCCGATTTTTTTGATTTCTTCAAGTGCCTTGAGAAGGGTTTCGCTGTCATTTATATGGTCTCTGACAGAATAGATCTGAACTGCTATTTTCATATTTTCACCTTAGTCATTATTGATGTATACGGGCTTGCCTGTCTTTGCGGATTCATAGATAGCTTCAAGAATCTGGGTAACTACCATTGCCTGCTCAGGCTTTGTGCGAAGCTCTGCACCGTTGAGAACTGCATCATAGAATGCACGGCACTCGAGCTCCTCGGGTCTGTCGCTTGCACCTTCATAGAATGCAACACCGCCTGCATCGAAGTTGGGAGTTTCGATAACCTGTCTGCCGTTCTTTACATAGTTGATGCGAAGGTCATCGCCGAGCATATCCGCACCGCCCTTGACGCCTGCAATAAGAGTTGATGCTTCGCAGGGGTCTGCAATGTTAAGAGCCCATGCGGATTCAACGCTGATTGTTGCGCCGTTTTCCATAACAACAAAGCCGAATGCCGAATCCTCGACGGTATATTTTTCGGGATCCCAGTCGCCCCATGCGTTTGCGGTTCTCTTCTGATCGCCGAGCTTCTTGAAGGTTGTGCCGACTACCATCTTGGGCTTGTAGTTATTCATCATCCAGAGGGTAAGGTCGAGAGCGTGAGTTCCGATATCAATAAGCGGACCGCCGCCCTGCTCTTCTTCGTTAAGGAATACGCCCCATGTGGGAACAGCTCTTCTGCGCAGTGCAAGAGCTCTTGCGTAATAAATTTCACCGAATTCGTCGTTTTCACAGCACTCCTTGAGATAAAGCGAATCGCCTCTCCAGCGTGACTGATAGCCGATTGAAAGAACCTTGCCTGTTCTTACCGATGCCTCATACATTGCCTTTGCTTCAGCATAGGTCTTTGCCATGGGCTTTTCGCAGAGAACATGCTTGCCTGCTTCAAGTGCATCAATTGTGATAAAGCTGTGGGATTTGTTGGGAGTACATACATGAACAGCAACAATGCTTTCATCCTTGAGAAGCTCCTTGTAATCTGTATATACTTTCGCATTCTCGCCGCCGTATTTTTTTGCGGTTTCGATTGCTCTTTCTTCAATAATATCACAGAATGCAACGGGCTCAAGGAAATCAATGCCTGAAATTGCACGAAGATGCTTTCCGTTTGCGATACCGCCGCATCCGATTATACCGATTTTAACCTTTTCTGCCATTTTTAAAATCTCCTTAAATTAGATTAGGCCTATTGAATAAATATACAATTACCCTTTTAACTTCATTATACTGTTTTATTTAACTATTTCAAGAAAAAATATTTTTATGGAGTGTAAATTTTCAACCCAAAAATTTGTTTATTTTTACCAAAAATATTTATAATGTTCTCTTGACGGAATTTATATGGATTTGGTATACTTTTAAAGACTGAGGTGATTCGTTTGAAAATCTATAATAACGCTGCCGAAACAATCGGCAACACTCCGCTCATCCGTTTTTCCGCTTATTCAAAAAGTGTTGGTGCATCCGCCGAAATTCTTGCAAAAGCAGAATATCTCAATCCTGCAGGAAGTGCCAAGGACAGAGTAGGCTGTGAAATGCTCCGCTCCGCCATGCAGGAGGGAAAAATAAATGAAAATTCGGTCATAATCGAACCCACAAGCGGCAACACGGGAATAGGCATAGCCTCCGTCGCAGCTCAGATGGGGCTTAAGGTTATAATCACCATGCCCGAAACCATGAGCATCGAGCGCAGAAAGCTTCTTTCTGCCTACGGTGCGGAGCTTGTGCTCACCGACGGTGCAAGGGGCATGGCAGGTGCAATCGAAAAAGCAAACGAGCTTGCAAAGGAGATTGAAGGCAGCTTCATTCCCGCTCAGTTTGATAATCCCTCGAATTGTGATGCCCACTACAAAACAACGGGTCCCGAAATATGGAATGATACCGACGGCAAAATTGACATTTTCGTTGCGGGTGTCGGCACGGGCGGAACAATAACGGGAGTCGGCAGATATCTCAAAGAAAAAAATCCCGATATAAAAATAATCGCCGTTGAGCCTGCGGATTCTCCCTTCCTTTCCGAAGGCAGAGCAGGTGCACACGGCTTGCAGGGCATCGGTGCAGGCTTTGTGCCGTCAATTCTCGACACAAAAATCTATGACGAAATAATCACCGTCACAACGGAGGATGCATATAAAGCCGCAAGACTGACGGTCAGAACAGAGGGAATTCTTATCGGTATTTCTTCAGGTGCAGCTCTTCATGCGGCAACGCTCGTTGCTTTGCGACCCGAAAATGCAGGCAAAAAAATCGTTGTTCTTCTGCCTGACGGCGGAGAAAGATATCTTTCAACACCTATGTTTGAAAAGTAAGGAAAAAATTATGTCACATACTTCAAATATAAAAACAAATCCCGATGCATGTCCGCTCGCAAAAAAATGCGGCGGCTGTCAGCTTCAGAACATGACCTATGAGCGTCAGCTTAAATGGAAGCAGGCAAGATGCGAAATCCTTCTGAAAAAATTCGGTAAGGTTGAAAAAATCATCGGAATGGATAATCCGTATCATTACCGCAACAAGGTTCAGGCTGCTTTCGGCAGAACAAAAAGCGGAAAAATAATATCGGGTGTTTATCAGTCAGGCAGCCACAGAATCGTTTCCGTTGACAGCTGCATGACAGAGGATGAAATTGCCGACAAAATCATTGTTGACATCCGCAGCATGCTCCCCTCTTTTAAGATATGGACCTATGATGAGGACAGGGGCACGGGCTTTCTTCGCCATGTGCTTGTAAAAAGAGGATTTTCAAGCGGTGAGGTTATGGTTGTGCTTGTCGGTGCGAGCGGCTATTTCCCCATGAAAAAGAAATTCACCGCCGCTCTTCTTGAAAAACATCCCGAGATAACGACGGTGGTGCTCAATATAAATCCCAAAAACACAAATCTCGTGCTCGGCGACAAGGAAGAAGTTCTTTACGGCAGCGGCTATATTGAAGACACGCTCTGCGGCTGCGTTTTCAGAATTTCTCCAAAATCGTTTTATCAGATCAACCCCGTGCAGACAGAGAAGCTTTACGGCAAGGCAATGGAGCTTGCACAGCTTGACGAAAACACAAAGGTTCTTGATGCTTATTGCGGAATCGGAACAATCGGGCTTGTTGCTGCCAGAACGGCAGGCAAGGTTATCGGGGTTGAGCTGAATCCCGATGCGGTTAAGGATGCCATCTCAAACTGCAAGCGAAACGGCATGGAAAACGCAAGATTTTACTGTGCGGATGCAGGCGATTTCATGCAGGAGCTTGCCGCAAACGGCGAAAATTTCGATGTTGTTTTTATGGATCCTCCCCGTTCGGGAAGCAGCAAAAAATTCATTGATTCTCTCGTCGCTTCGTCACCCGAAAGAGTGGTTTATATTTCCTGCAACCCCGAAACCCTCGCAAGAGATCTCAACATGCTCACCCATAAAGGCTATAAAGTCAGAAAAATCTGCCCCGTTGACATGTTCCCGCATACCAACCACATCGAGACGGTATGTTTATTGTCCAAACTTAACACAAAGCATCATAACGAAACTGATTTGGATTTGTAAGGGTTTACATTATGTTGCAGTTAAATTCACTTCCGGAATACAAAGTGTACAGAAGTGTATTGAAATTTGTTATATAATCAAATCTATCAAAGAGTTTAAGAGGAGGATATTTATGAATATACTGGTAATCGACGGTCAGGGAGGTCAACTCGGAGGCCAGATAATAAAAACGGTTATCGGCAAATATCCCGATATTGATTTAACCGCAGTCGGCACAAATGCCGCAGCAACAACCGCAATGGTCAAAGCAGGTGCAAAAAAAGCAGCAACCGGTGAAAACCCAATACTCGTTGCCTGCAAAAAAGCAGATGTTATAATCGGACCTATCGGAATTGTTATTGCCGATGCTTTACTTGGCGAAATAACGCCCGAAGCAGCAAGTGCTGTCGGTCAGAGCAATGCCGTTCGTATTCTAATACCGATAAATAAATGTGAAAATCTTGTTGCGGGTATTACAAAACAAACATTCTCCATGCTGATTGATGATGCTTTGTCGAAACTTGAAGAAATTATAAACAACCACTTGAAATAAAGCTTTTCAGGTGATACAATAGTTTCGTTATTCAGAAGAATAATGAACGGAACAGAAGTTCTTTAATTTTAATTTTAATTTTATTAATTATGCGATACTGTGAAGGTGTTGTTTTCTCAGAAGAGATAACAGCGCTTTCTTTTAGTTTGCAAAAAGAAAGGACTTCCTATGAAAAAACAAAGCACCACTCTTAACCTTACATTCGCGGCAATGTTTCTTGCACTTGCTTTTGTAATGCCCTTTTTAACAGGACAGATCCCTCAGATAGGCTCAATGCTGTGTCCGATGCATATTCCCGTAATTCTTTGCGGATATTTCTGCGGAGCACCTTGGGGCTTTATTATAGGTGCCGCAGCACCCTTGCTTCGCTCATTCATCCTCGGTATGCCAACCTTATTCCCGAAAGCTTTTGCTATGGCATTTGAACTGGCCGTTTACGGACTTATGTCAGGTTTTTTGTACCGCGTACTCCCAAAAAAGAAGATTAACATTTATGTTTCTCTTGTGTTGTCAATGATTGCAGGCAGACTTGTATGGGGCGTTGTGCAGTTCTGCTGCATGGGATTGGATGCTGCAAAGTTCGGCTTTTCCGCATTCTGGACAGGAGCTGTTGTTAATGCTCTTCCGGGAATAGCTTTCCAGATAGTTATTATACCCATAATCGTTATGATTTTTGAAAAAACAAAAATAATCAACAGAAACATAAAATAATAATGAGAATATAACATAACACGCAAATTGCTGATTTTAAATTGCAGCAAACCGCCTCAAAGGTGCAGTACACCAATGAGGCGGTTTATTATTTTTCAGCAAGGTTTAATTACAAGATAACCGCAAACAGGCAAGGTTATTTTACCGTAAACGGTTTCGTTTGTTATAACATTTTCGTGTTTACTGTCAATTACAATATCTCTTTCTTCGTCAGCAAAGTTCATAATAAAAATGTTGTCGCCGCGTTTTCTTAAAAAAACATCTTCGCCGTGATGAAAATCTGCATCGGGTACAATGGAATTAATATCAATAAGCATCTTGCAGAAATCATCGGTGAAATCCTTGTCGTTTCTGAAGGCGGTATAGTACGCTTTACCTTTTCCGAATTCATTTTCAGTAACGCAGGGCATTCCGCAGTAGAAATCGCTTTTATATTCGCCCAGAATCTTTGCTCCGTTTGCATGGATAATGTCGCAGATATGGTTCACTTCATAGTCCTTACCGTTGAATTCGGCCTTACCCGTCATATTTTCGGGAAGAGAATCCGTTTCCTCGCACCATATACCGAAAACTTCCTTCAGCCTTCCTGCAGGAAAACCGCCGAGTCTGCAAAGGTCATCGGTATCGACTATGCCCATAAGATATGTTGCAACAAAACAACCGCCGTTTCCGACATATTCTTCAATGCGTTCTTCTGTGCCGTCCTTAAGCATATAAAGAAACGGTGCAATAACGGCATCGTATTTTGAAAAATCATCCTGCATCGAAATAACATCAACGCTGATGCCTCTCTTATAAAACGGAGCATACCATTTTATACATTCCTTCACATAATCTCTGCGGATGTTGTTATAACCCCGGAAAGCATTGACTGCCCAGCCGTTTTCCCAGTCATATATAACTGCAACTCTGCTTTCGGTTTTGCTTCCGACAACAGAATTCAGTTTTTCAAGCGCTTCTCCAAGCTTTGTTACGTTTTTGAAAACTCTTGTGTTTTCGTGTCCGCAATGGTCAATAACCGCACCTTGAAATTTTTCGTCTCCGCCTCTGCTTTTTCTCCATTGGAAATACTGCACGCTGTCCGCACCGTGTGCAACAGCCTGGATTGATGCAAGCTCATGTATGCCCGATTTGGGGAGCTTGTTGACATCTTGCCAGTTTACCAGCGACGGTGTGCTTTCCATAAGAAAAAACGGCTGACCGTTTTTTAATGAACGAAAAAAATCGTGTAAAAACGCTGCTTCAAGTGCTTCATCGGGATTTTTACCTTTATCCCACGCAGGATAATTATCCCATGATACAAGATCAACGTGTTCTGCAAATTTCTGATAATTAATGCCATTGTATCTGCGCATAAAATTAGTGGTGACAGGTATTTGGGGAGTGATTTCACGCAGAGGTGCAATCTCATTTTCAAAAAAAGAAATGTGGCTGTCGGTTATAAAACGCTGCCATGCAAGATTAAGAGCCGATGCACTGTCTTCTCCGCTTTTTTCGGGAGGATTAATCTGGTCAAAATCATTGAAGGAATGCGACCAGAATGCGTTCCACCATTTGAAATTCAGCTCATCGATATCGTTGTGATAATATTCTCTGAGCCATTTTCTGAAAGCCTCGCAGCAAAGCTCACAGCGGCATTCTCCACTGTATTCATTTGAAATGTGCCACATTTTCAGGGCGGGATGGTTTTTGTATCTTTCCGCTAACATTCTGTTGATGCTGCGGACTTTTTCTCTGTAAACCGGAGAAGTGAGACAATGATTGTGTCTGTCACCGAATTTGCGGCGTATCCCGTTTTCGTCTTTTCTTAAAACTTCGGGATATTTTTCGGCAAGCCATGCAGGCCGTGCACCCGACGGAGTGGCAAGGATTGCAGCAATACCGTTCCGATGCATTTTATCAAGTATAGTATCAAGCCATTCAAAATTATAAACGCCTTCTTCAGGTTCAAGTGTTGCCCATGAAAATACGCCGACCGTTGCACTGTTGATATGGGCAAGCTTCATCAGACGCATATCCTCATCCCATATTTCGGGCGTTCTTATCCATTGGTCAGGGTTGTAATCTCCACCGTGGATTATATAATCAAAAAACATTTTTGCCATTGCTTTCTCCTTTTTCGGATTAAAATGACCCGAACCGTATTTGTACAGGGCATTCAATATGCCTTAAAGCCCAATTTCAATGCATGAATAACCGAGAAGCTTGTTACTTATGCTGTCGGGCTGGTGTCCGCCGATATAAAGAGTAATCTTTCCGTCCGGTTCGACCCTTTTTCCGTCATTTGTAACAGCCTTAATCCAGTAGCGGTCGATATCGAGAGTAACCTCTTTCTTTTCTCCCACCTCAAGAGAAACGGATTTGAATGAGCAAAGCTGCCAATGCGGAGTTGCTGCACGGCTGTCGGTATAAGCGGCATAAACCTGAATGATTTCCTTGCCTGCGATATCACCTGCATTTTCAACCTCAGCGGTTACGATAATCTTTTCATCGTCCGCAAAAGCACACTTTGCATTACTGTATTTATAATTTGTATATGAAAGACCGTAACCAAAGGGATAAAGTGCATCTCCGTCAATGTATCTGTAGGTTCTGCCTTTCATGCCGTAGTTTTCAAAAGCGGGCAAATTGTGATTGCCGTTATAGATTGTAACGGGAAGCTTTGCACAGGGATTGGCTTCGCCTGCAAGGATGTTTGCAAGTGCAAGTCCGCCCATTGAGCCGGGATACCAGGCGTGGATAACAGCCTTGGCACGGTTTCTGACCTTTTCTCCGACATCAACCGAGCTTCCGCAAAGAAGAACAACAATAACATTGTCGCATACATCGCAGACCGCCTCCGCAAGTTTCTGCTGAGTTGCGGGAAGAAAGAGCGAGCACTTGTCGCCGCTGGCAGTGTAATCGTTGTCGAATCCCGTGTCTTCGCCTTCAACCGAGCGGTCAAGACCGAGAGCGAGAATTGTTATATCAGCCTCGGCGGCAGTTGCAATGCCGTCGCTTATCATATTTTGGAATCCGCTCCAGTGGTTGAGGTGCTCATCGCAGTAGTTGCAGCCCTTTTCAACACTTATTTCTGCATCAACGAACACTCTTCTGATTCCGTCGGCAACGGTAACATATTCTGATGCATATCCGTTGTAATTGCCCTCAAGAGCGGTGACGGAAAGCGCGTTTGGTCCGACAACGGCTATTCTCTTTCTTGTCTTTTTATCAAGCGGAAGGAAATTATTTTTGTTTTTGAGAAGAACAATGCATTGCTCTGCGGTTTTAAGGTTAAGAGCTTTGTGTTCTTTGCTGTCAAGCTTGTCAAAACCGATATCGGAATAAGGTCTGACAGCTTCAAATTCACCCAGACGAAAACGGATTGTAAAAAGATTTTCCACAGCGGCGGTTATATCATCCTCGGTGATTAAATCCTGCTCATATGCATCGATAAGTGCATCGTAGGTTTCGCCACAATTGAGGTCACAGGTGCTTTTGAGAGCTGCGGCTGCGGCTTCCGCCTTGGTTTCCGTGAATTTGTGGAATTTATAAATATCCTTTAATGCACCGCAATCGGAAACGACGTAGCCGTCAAAATTCCATTGCTTGCGGAGTATCTGCGGTATGAGATATGAATTGCAGCAGCAAGGCTCTCCGTTCAAGCGGTTATATGCACCCATAACACCTGCAACGCCCGCCTTAACCGTTTTTTCAAATGCAGGAAGATACGTTTCCCACATATCGTGCATATCTGCAACAGCATTAAAGCCGTGTCTGCTTTTTTCGGGGCCCGAATGAACGGCAAAATGCTTTGAGCAGGCGGTTGCCTTAAGAAATTCACCGTTACCCTGGATTCCGTTAATATAGGAAACAGCAAGCTCCGATGTGAGAAACGGATCCTCGCCGAAGGTTTCCTGACCTCTTCCCCAACGGGGGTCACGGAAAATGTTGATGTTCGGTGCCCAGAAGGTGATACCCTTGAAAATATCACGGTCGCCGAATTTAATATGTTTGTTGTATTTTGCTCTTCCCTCCGTCGAAACAGCATCGGCAACTCTGCCTGTCAGCTCCGGGTCAAAGCTTGAAGCCATAGCGATTGCGTGAGGAAAAACGGTGGCTGTACCCGCACCGTGAATACCGTGTGAGCTTTCGTTCCACCAATTATATTCCTCTATGCCCAATCTTTTTATTGCCGGTGCATTATACAGAAGCTGTGAAAGCTTTTCCTCAACCGTCATTTTTGCAACAATCTGCCGGGCTTTTTGTCTGGCAGTTTCCTTTGTCATTCAAGAACCTCCTACAGAATTAATTTCAAGGATTTTCCCGTCTTACCATCTCGTTGAGAACGGAAACAGTTGTTGAACCTGCAGAGCTTCCTGCTGAAAGAAGCTCTTCATAATGTCTGTGATAGGCACCAAAAACCTTATCGGCACCGTCGATATCCCAGATAACGTCCGTAATAAAATGAGCAAAGTCATTATCGGGCAGAATATATCCTATCGCATCGTTGCAAAGGCCCATAACAAGAACCGTTTTTCCTTCAGGAACAAGACTTGAGGTTACTTCATAGGGCCATTCCGTGCCGAGATATGAATCCTCTGCCGAAACAACGTTGCCGTAAATGAGCTGGGGAACAATTTCTCCCGGAACGGTAAGCAGAACAATATCTTTTCCTATTTCTATATAACCCGCTTCCGTGATAATCGAATAGCCGGTTTTGCTTGAAGAATCCTCAACCGTTGTCGTGCCGATAAAGCCTTCCGTTGCACCGTAGCCGAAAAGACCCGTGTCAAGATTTACGGCATACTCGGTCATTCTGACGTTGAGGATGGGTTCGATTTCTTTCAGATTATCCTGAGCTTCCAATATGAGCCTTGCATATTCATAGCCGTAGAGAATCGCTGTTTCGTAATCCCCCGCAACGGGATTTTCGGCTTTTTTTGCATCAACCTCAGCAACGGTTGCCTCGGGAACTTCAGCCCATTTGTTGACTGAAACGGGAGCCTGTGCACCCTGGATAAACATAAAGTTCATACCTGCCGCATTGATTTTTTCTTCCATAAAGGCAGGAAAATCAGCGGAAAGAAGATTTGTCGTTTCGTCAACGATAGTCGGATGTGCACCTATGTTTGCAATGACAGTCGCCGCGGAATTTCCGTTATCGGGAACGAACTTGAAGCAGGCAAAAAAGTTCTGATAGCCTTCGGTATAGTATCTTTTGTTGACGAGATACGGATATTCGTCCCCGGTATATAAGCCCCGCTCTTCATCCTTTCCCATGCCTGCCGTTTCAAAATAATATAGCGAACCTGTTTCTCTGTTTATATACGCTTCAACAATCGCATCGGAAGCACGGTCGATCATCACCTCAAGAAACTCGGTATTCATCGACCTGTCCGCTCCGCCGAAGAAGCTGAAAAAGATCTTCGGAAGCAGGTCAAGACCGATGCCCTGAGTATCAATAACCGTGTGGCAATGCGTCGCGTTTATGTTGATGGCGTTAATGTCACTCTCAATGCCTTTTTCTTTCAGCTTTTGCTCAACGGCCTTTCTTATTGCACGCACATCGCCGTTGGCTACGCCGACACCGTCAATAGAAGCAAAGACGGTTGTGCCTCTTCCTGAGCCGTCGTTAAGAGCAATCGCAACAGCTTTCTGATCGTCGAAAACGCCGTTTACCTTTTGCGTGAAATATCCGCCCGTATAGTATTCCTTGCTCCCGTCAAGAAGATTATCGGGAACAACGCTTTCTTTTCCGAAGCCGAGCGACCATTTTGCACCGTCGGCAACACTGTCTATAAAGTTTTTCGTTCCTTCATAGAAAGCTTCGCTGTCTGCAGAAAAATATTCCTCAACCGTCGGATAATCGGGAGTGGGAGTCAGGAAGCCGAGCATTTTGATCAAGCCGTCAACGATGCCGCCAAGAACGTCCGTTACGGCATGAATAGGGCTGTTCGTTTCATTTCCTGCATATGCAGGCATTGAAACTGCAGAGAATAACACGGTGAAAACCAGAATAAATGCGATAAAAGGACGGTAATGCTTTTTCATTTTCTACATCTCCTTATAAAGATAATTTTAATTACAAGCCGTTTTTATCAGATTTTCCGTTTCGTCAAGAATGATTTTTCCCGTTCCGGGGCCTGTTGAGTTCGTTTCCTCATAGTGGTCTCTGTCCATATCGTCGGTTGCTTTGTTTATGTAAGGCAAAGTTTCGTTCAGCAGAAAATCGTTTTCTGCAAGAATATAGCCGAGTTCATCGTTACAAAGACCTATAACAAACTTATGCTTGCAGTCCGTCATATCGGCAAGCACTTTTTTGTAGCTTGACGGTCTGTGATTTGCGCTGTCTTTTTCCGTAAGGAATTCTCCGTTATAAAGCTCGGGAAACAGCTCGCCGGGAACAAGGAATACGGCAACGTCCTTATCACCCAGCTCCATATAACCCACTTCGGAATAAATGCATGCCTTGGTTCTTTTATTTGTTCTGCCGATATCATTGTTGAGAACCTTAAGGAATCTTGCAAGAATGAGAACGGTGTTATCACCCGGAACGACAATCCCTTTTGATTTTATGTTAAGAATAGGTTGCAGCTCCGTTTCTTTTTCTATGCCGAGAGCAATTATTCCCAATTGCTTTCCGAAGCTTTTCATATATGCTTCGCAGTCGATTGAATCTCTGTAAACCTTCTTTATTTCTTTTGCGGAAATCATTCCACCAATCGCACCGTTAAAGAAAACGGCGTTCGAACCCGGAGCGTTTTCCTCGATTTCTTTGATAAGATATGCGGGGAAATCGGCACTGATAAGCGATGTTGTGCCGAGCAGTTCAGCGTGGGAAGCGAAATTCACAATGTAAATATCGCCTGATTTATCGTCGGGCAAAAAGCGGAATCTTGTAAGATTTTTATCGTAGGTTTCGGGAGTTCTTACGTCTGCCTGCATATCTTCAACGGGAGTATGACCCATAAAGAGTCTGCCGTCTTTTTTGTTTTCAAACGCCGCAATGACAGCCTGTGCCGCCGCCTTTTTCAGATTCTCCATAAAGGCTTTGTTTTTGCCGCTTTTATAAATTTTCTCACCCCAGAGACCCTGCGTATCGATTCCTGCGTGCGTATGTGTTGCACAGATATTGATTGATTTGATTTTACCGAGTCTGCCGCTTTCGAGAACAAGCTTTTTTATATCGTTTATGTCTTTTCTGCTGATGCCGACACAATCGAGGGCACAGAAAATAACTCCGCCGTTTTCTCTGTTATCGTCAAGATAAACCGCTCTTGCATACAAGTCGTCAAGCACCCCCTTAACGGGGTTGTTGGAGTCATAACCCGCAATATAATATGTTTCGGATTCATAATCGGCAGGAGTGAACGACACTTTGCCGAAGCCGCAGGTCCATTTTTCACCCGGAACATACGAAAATCTGCCGTCTCCCGTGAGCATAAACTCATCTGATTTTTCCTGTGTTGTGAAGCATCTCTTCGGCATAGTTGAAATAATAAAACTTATCAGGGAGTTCACCGCTTTTTTTGTGAAACTATCCTTTAAATTCATACACATTCCTCCGAAAAACTGTATATCTTTACTATACACTTATTCCAAAAAAATTCAAGTAATTTCTTGCTTTTTTCTAATCCATGTGATAATCTATCTCTATAAACCGGATTGAGGGTGGTGAGTTTTAATGGTATTCATCAGAAAATACGAAGAAAAAGACCGTGCTGACGTGCAGTTTGTAAATCACAACAGCGATGGTCCCGAAGAAGTGCCGGATTTTTTGACAGGGCAGTTTTATCACAACACTTTTTGCAATTATTATATTGAACACGAGCCTGAAAATTGCTTTGTTCTTGATGACAACGGCAGGGCGGTCGGTTACATAATCTGTGCTGAAAATTTCGACAGATTCAAAGAGATTTACGACAGGGACTATCTTCCCCGTTCAAACACTTTTGGTGAGGACAGATATGAGTGGGCTTCCACAGCATACAACTGTCAGGAAAAGTTCAAGAACGAGTATCCTGCTCACCTTCATATTGATATTCTTCCCGAATATCAGAGAATGGGTATGGGCGGTAAGCTTATCAAAACTCTTTGCGACCATCTTGCCGAAAAAGGTATTTCAGGAGTTTGTCTTACCTGCGGTCCGAGAAACGAAAGAGCAGTAAATTTCTATAAAAAATACGGTTTCACACTTTTGTCAATTGACCACGACGATGCTTGTTTTGGCAGAAAGATCAAGTAAATGTAAAAAATATCTATGAACAGGAGAAATAATTATGGCATCACCCGCTTTGGTTGAACAGCTTTATCAGGCACTTCCCGATGAAACAAAAGAATTTTTAAAAATTGCAATCGAAAAAGTTATTGAAGTAAAAAAACGCGGTGGCAAGGTTGCGGCCGTTATCGGAAGCGGTCCCAATCTTCACGAGGGTGTTACAACTCTTATTGCAGCTCTTATCCACGCAGGTCTTATTGACGGCGTAACAACAAGCTCTGCGGTTATTTCTCACGAAATGGGCGGAACTCTTGACAGAGTAAAGCGCTTTGACGCAGATATTCTCGGTGACAAATGTCCTGAAAATATCCGCTGCCGCGGTAATATCTACGAGCTCACTCAGCTCAGCAAAGAGGAATGGACACGAATCCGTTCGGAGCTTCCTCTTGATGAAGACCTTATCTCCGCCTGCGAAAAGGCAGAGGGCAAGGTTATTATCAAAGCGGCAGGTAATATGGCTTATCCTGTCGGTTATTTCAACGAAACGGTTTCAACAGAGATTATGGTTGCGGCACAAACGCTTGGGGAAAGCTTTGAATATATTGCCGGTCTCGGTGCAGATCCCAACACTATGATCGGTGCGGGTGCTATCAAAGGAGTGCCTGTTCTTGTAAGCGTTCCTCAGCTTATCGGCGGCGGTCAGGTAGGCCTCTGCATCTCTGACAGCATTCCCGTAAGTCAGCGTTGCAAGAGAATCGCAAAAATGCTTTCGGAAGCCGATGTTATTATTGAATCCGCAGTTGCTCTTACTCAGGAAATTCACGACGGTCCTTTTGAAACATACACAGGCCACGGTATTTGGGCCGCAATGAACGGTCTGCCCACATACAGCCTCAAGGATAAAACTCTTATCCGCTTCGACCTTGATGAAAACCTCAAGCGTTCGTGGGATTTGAATAAACAGAGCGAGCTTATTCAGAAAGCAATTAACGAGGGCCTTCCCAAAACCAAGCTCACCAAAATTCCTTTCCGTATGGAAATGTCTGCATTTACCCGTCTTGAGAACAGTATTCCCGTTATCGGCGATATCGGTGAACTCTGGCCGATTTTCGTTGACCGTATATGCAACGAGCTCGGTGTATCTCTTGATTTCACATCAGCTCCCCAGAACACAGACGAAGGCAAGGCTATGCGTGAAAAAATCTGCGATGAAATCAAGCCGTTCTCACTCAACAAAATGCGTAATGCCCTTCGTGAAAAATACAGTTTCTGATTATAAATAAAAGGAGAATATTGATATGAGTGCTAAAGTTTTAGGCGTTATTCCTGCCCGTTACGGTTCATCACGTCTTCCGGGCAAGCCCCTTAAGGATATATGCGGTAAGCCGATGATTCAGCATGTTTACGAAAATGCAAGCAAATCAAAGGTTCTCAGCAAGGTTGTTGTTGCAACCGATGACCAGCGTGTATATGACGCTGTTATCGCTTTCGGCGGCGAAGCTGTTATGACAAGTGTCAATCATCCCACAGGTTCAGACAGAGTTGCAGAGGCTGCAAGCAATTATGATTGCGATTATGTTATCAATATTCAGGGCGACGAGCCTCTTGTTCCTCCCGGAATCATTGATGATATCGGTTCTGCTCTTATTAACAGCCCCGACTGCGTTATGGCAACAGGCAGTCTGGAAATTACGGGTGATGAAGACTATGTGCATAACAACACCGTTGTTAAAGTAGTCAGCGATGTGAACGGAAATGCAATTTATTTCTCCCGTTCTCCCATTCCGTATCCCCGTCATGCAGAACATGCAAGATATTTTGAGCATATCGGAATTTATGCGTATACACACGAGTTCCTTAATACATACACAAAGCTTGCTCCCACACCTCTTTCGGAGGCAGAGTCACTTGAGCAGCTTAAGGTTCTGGAGCACGGATATAAAATCAAAATCGTTCCTGCTCCCGCACATTACAAAGCTGTCAGCGTGGATACAGAGGAAGATCTGCAGGAGGTCATCCGCATTTACAAAGAGATGCATGGCTGCTGATTAGTCAGCTTTTACCCCCGAATGAAATACGAAAAAGTTTCATTGGGGGGCTTTTGATATTATTCAAAAGAGTGAAGGGTGAAGAAAATGACAGTAACACACAATATCGTGGCTATCGGCAAGACTGACTTTTTTGGCTGGCCTGCAAACCACGGTATATGGAAATTCAACGAAGAATTACTTGTTGGCTTTGAAAAGGGTATTCACCATTACAACGGTCCCGATGTTCACGCACTTGACAGAACAAAGCCGACAATAAGAATGTTCGCAAGATTCCGACCGGAAACGGGCTGGGTTCACGAATATCCGGAAATTCCTGCAATTGATTACGAAAACAAAACACGCCTTCCGGATTTACCCTCGGATTTGCTTACTCCCGAAAGCGGATTGTATCTGATGCCGTCGGGCTGGGACGGAAACGTGTTTACACAGCTTATGGTTACAAACGATGCAGGTAAAAGCTGGGAGGGCCCGTTTTATATTCCCGATTTCGGCCTTGTCGGTGTAAGTGCAAGAACGGATTACATTGTTTGTGACAATTATTTTATTCTTGCCATGACCGGTGTTAAGGCTGACGGACTTGAGGGAAATACATTTGCCGTAAAACTTACATTTGACGGCAAGTGGGAAAAGCTCGGAATGATGGGGGAAGACCCACCCTACGGTGACTTCAGTATTATGCCTGCAATAGCACGGATTCCGGACGGCTCATTGCTCGGAATAGCCCGCTATGCAAGTGAAAATGAACCCGGTTTTACACAGCTTGATGTTTACCTGAGCAATGACGAAGGAAAAACATGGGTTTATGAAACAAAGCTCAACTACATAGATAATGATATGAGTGGCGGCAGCCCGCCTGCGCTTTGCACATTACCTGACGGAACAGTTGTTCTTGCCTATTTCCGTAGGCAGGCACCTTGCGGCTTGTTCATCACAACTACACGCGACGGTAAAAACTGGAGTAAACCCAAAGCACTGCGTACCGATGCGGTCAACACGGATATCGGCTACCCCAGAGCAGCGTTCTTCAACAACGAAATACATATTCTTTATTATTATAATCTCGGTGAAGAGGAAAACCGCTTCGTTGCGGACACAGTAATTTCAGATTGGGAGGAATTGGTTAATGATTAAGGCTGAGCTTTTATACCAGGAATACCTTTCAACCGAAGGTATTAACGAAGAAACAGGCGAATGTCATGCAGCAACGGTTGCTGTATGCAACGGCAAGCCTACTGCCGCTTGGTTTGGCGGCACAAAAGAAAAAAATCCGAATGTGCGCATATGGTTCGCACGCCGTGACGGAGAATGGAGCACACCAGTTCCCGTAACGCCGGATGACGGTGAAGCTGACTGGAATCCGACCCTTTTTGCAGAAAACGGCATTCTTACGCTGATCTACAAAAGCGGTATTGATGAAGGCCATTGGTACTCAATGAAATCCGTTTCTGCAGACGACGGTAAAACCTGGTCGGAACCAAAAGAGCTTGTTCCCGGTGATATCGGAGGAAGAGGACCCGTTAAAAATCAGATGATAAGACTTTCAAACGGTGCACTTCTTGCACCCGGTTCAACTGAGGATTTATGTGACCGATGGGAATCATGGACAGACTGCAGTATGGATAACGGTGAAACCTGGAAGCTTTCCGCTCCCGTTGCGTTTGAGCTTCCCGACGGCACAATATGCAACCGCAAAGAAGAGCTTCCCAAAGACGGTGAGGGTCTGATTCAGCCTGCGATTTGGGAGGATCAATCACACGACGGCAGAGTTTATATGCTTGCACGCACAAATCTTAATTGGATTTACCGAAGCGAATCATCGGATTACGGACGCACATGGTCTGTAGCAAGACCCACCGATATGCCTAATAACAACAGCGGCATCGGTGCGGCACTGACCGACTGCGGAGTTCTTGGACTTATTTGCAATCCCGTAAGTGAAAACTGGGGTGACCGAACACCTCTCTGTCTTTTCCTTTCCGAGGATAACGGTGCTACATACCCCGTTAGTATTGAGCTTGAAAATAAACCGGAAACCGAGTTTTCATATCCGTCAATCGTTGCAGAAGGCAATCTGCTTCATATGGTTTATACCTGTGCACGCAAAAAGATTGGCTATGCAGTTGTTCGTGTTGAAAAAGAATAAATAATTGCAGGGGGTTATTTATGGAAACTCAGAATGTTTTTGCCTTTTTGGCAATCAGTATGATTACAATGTGCTTCGGATGGGGTATGCGCGGCTCCGCTATCGGCGGTGAAAAAGGTGCTATGCTTCCCGGTGCATTCATAGGTATTCTTTGTGTATGGTACACCGGTTCAGAGTTGTTGATGGATAATGTATATCTGTTTGCTGCGGCCTGTGCACTCGGCTATTTTTATGGTGGTATGGAGCCTTACGGCTCAACAATGGGTCTTGTTCTTGACCACGACAGCCCACGCTACAATCCGTCTCTTGGTTATCTGGCTCTTGCATTCAAGGGTTCAATCTGGAGCGGTCTGGGCTCGGCTTTTCTCGGTATGAGCTTCTCAGCCATGAGCGGTGTTGTTTATAAATGGTATGATTTCGTTATCTTCTTTGCACTTGTTCCGTTGGTTCAGGAAATCGGATACCGCATTTTCAACACTCCCTATGACCCCGAACACGGAAAAATGCCCAAAATCTGCTTCTCGAAGGACAGCCGTGAGGAATGGGGACGCAATCTTGTGATAGTTGCGGGCGTGCTTGTTATGGCAGCGATAAGAAGGGATATTTTCACGATTATTATGTGGGTTGGCGGTGCTCTTGCCGGCTCAATCGGTTGGGTTGTCGCCATTACCTTCTATGACAAGGAGCTTCATCCTCTCAAAAACGGCAAAATGCTTTTTGGCAAATGGGAAAAGCTCAAGATTGTTGACGGCTGGAAAATCATGGAGTTTACTCAGGGCTGCTTCAACGGTCTTGGTATTGCAGGTGCTTTTGTTCTCGGTTGGCCTCTCGCTGCCAAGAATCTTGAGCAGGCTGAAGCAACAGGAAAGCTCTGGTATATGCTTCCCGAAAAAGTTGACATTACTCTTTCATGGGTTTTCTGTGCTTTGATAATTCTCACAATTTTCCTCTTTATCATTCCTTATCGCAGAAACGGCAACAAAATCACCCGTGCTTTCGGCGAGGTTGATATGAATATCGTTGAGGTGCTTGAGCGTCCCTGCTATATGGTCGGTCCGCTTTGCCTTGTTATGCTTGGTTCAACGACGATGGCTTCAATCATATGTTGCTTTACAATGTACTATGTTATTGCACAGCACGACGGACTTGAACGCTATTGGGATTACAAGAATATCAAACTCATACGCATTTTCCTGATTTTGTTGGGTGCAGCTATACTTGCAGGTCAGATTCTCAGAGGCTATACTCTTTGGGAAACCTGGATTTTCTACTGTGTGGGTTATATTCTCTTCGACCTTGCTTACTTTGCACGCCCGAAGAGACTCAAGGAAAACAAGGAAAAATCAAAATCATTAAAGGAGTTTATTGTTTCATTCGGCGGAGATGCAACGGTTCTTCCGTTCTTCTATGTCTTAATGATAGGTTTGCTTGTGTTTGGTTATGTAAATTTCCGTTAAACAAACTCCGCATAATATAAAAATTAACCCCTTGAGGGTAACTGAAAAAAGGATTTCGTTCTGAATACCTTTCAGTACCCTTTAAGGGGTTTTATCTTTTACTCAGGAATTTGACCAGGGTCTCCGGAATCAGAATTATCACAAGCCGCAGAATGTTGCCGTATGTGATTCTGATTTCTGTTATGCAGCAAGATTTACTGTTATTCGGAGTTTCGGATAATTTACAATCCGTACTTGCGGATAAAATATGCCGGTGTGCAACTCCATGCATGGCAAAGGCTGTTTATTATTCTGTTATCATACGGTGAGAAATCAGGGTCTTCGGGAATATAAGCCTCCCAGAAGGTGTCTGCCCCGAGTTCAACCATTCCGCCCCAGAATTTTTTGATATACCGAACCGCCTCATCCTTCATTCCGGATTTCAGCATCGCTTCAACAACATAATGACGCATATAAGGGGTGACCGGCTGTTTCGCATCCTTGTTATCAAGGAAGGAAACAAGAAGATTTTTTGCTTCTTCTCCATCAACAACACCGCCCAATATCATCCAAACCTGAGAATGAACACTGAACTGTCCGTTATCAAGTTTATTAATAAAAGCATTTTCATTTTTATCATAAAGATGTTCTTTGCAGGCACTGCGAACTTCAGAGAGATGAAGTAGATATTTTTTATGTTCTTCATCCCCGATTGATTCTAACAGCTCCGAAAAGTGTTCAAGTGTGTAGAGATAAACCCCCTGCAAAGAAATCAGCTTTTCAAGAGCGGGACACCAGTCAATAAAAGCAAACCAGCCATCCTGACGGGTTACAATCAGATTATTATCAAGTATGTTCCTGAAACTTTCAAGCTGTGATTTGCAAATGTTTATAAGGTCATTTACAACATCGGTATCGCCGGTGTGCTTATAGTAATCACATACGGTCACAACAAACAGCAGTGCATAGTCTGCAATGTGTGCCGAACCTGAGAAGAAATATGGTGTTTCATAAACATATGACGGCAGAAATCCGAGCTTATCATATTCGCCTGCAGCAAAAAGATATAAACATCTTTTGATGATTTCAAGGTTTTTAAATGTATAATAATTTGTCAGAGCTTCAAGCCGAAGGTCGCCAGTCCATAGCCGGCGGTCACGCTTGGGTCCGTCTTCAAAAAATGTCTGCATACATTCTTTGAGAGTGTTGGTTGAAACAGTATCAATTTTATTCAATAGGATATCTGTTGTTTTTGCAGGCTTGAGAGCAGACACATCGGCACTCGTTGAAGCACGAAAGCAAAAATCAAACAGCCTGACAGGCTTGTTAGTTTTATCTACCGTTATTTTTATATATCTGCAAGCATATCTTCTCGTCATTGTTGTTTTTTGAGGAAAATCAAGATTGATTATTTCCTCCTGAAGCCATGTTTTGGAGAGCCCTTCCCTATAAAGAGAAAAATCATCTTCAATCTCTCTCATATCTTCGCCGAATTTGATGATTAAGCGGACAGGTGCATCAATAAAATCTTCGGCATTGTCAAAATCAAAAGAAAAGTGTCCAACTGCATGTTCACCAAGGTCAAGCAGAATGCTGTCACCGGTTGATGCTGTAAAATCGATGATATCAGGCTTGATTTCTCTGTAATGAAGTGCAGGATAATTATTCTGTGCCTTACTTAAAAAGAAGTTTTTGTCTTTCATATACTAATTATTTTAAATTTCAATTCGGTTTGTTGTCTGATTATTGTTTATCATTCTGCATCAGGCTGCTGTCCGTCATGGGCAAGCCATTTGCATTCGGAAATTTCCATTTTCGTAAAAATCGCTTTAAAGGAAGAATTTTCAGGGCTGCAGGCATAAACTCCGAACATAATTTTACCGGCACCGTTCCACATATGGCAAACTCTCATCTGCCTGAATGTTATGCCGTCATCAGAGCACTCAATGCAATAATCGTCTTCTCTGCGGCTGAATCTGTACCACATTGATTTGATGCCTGCATCGATTTCGGTTGTTGCCCAATCGGAATAGCCGTTATTTGTAACAACAGAGCCGAGATGCTGAAACTTCTCGTTTTCATATTCGATTGAACCTTTTATCCAGTTGTCGCTGTCAAGGTACATAACAATACCGCACTGGTCAAATCTGTGTTTGCTTTCAAATTCTGTTTTTACAACAAAGGAAAAAAACTTTTCATCAGTTTCCATCTGAAGGACAGGAGCATTATCGTTACGGAAATGATAATATGTTCTTTGCCACAAATCCGTGTTCGGAGCAGTTGTTATTTCAATTTTATCGGCAGCTATTGAGTAGTCTGCAGGCTCCCTTGTCCATTTTAATATGTTTGTTTCAAGTTTCATAATAACACCTCATTAAATATTAACCCAATAATAAAATAATACCATAAAAAATTATTTTTTCAACCTCTTGTAATAAATGAATACTTGGGTTTTAAACGATTCGGATTTTAATAAATCAACCACCTCTTTTGGGAAATTACAAATTTTGTGATTCGCAGATTTAATTAAATCGCATACGGCATTCAGCGGCCGAAAACAGGATCCCTTTTTTCATTTTCAGCTATTGAACAGGAAATCTTCAACCACGAAAACAGCTTTGTCAAAGCTATACCGTCAAATACAAATTGATACTCTTGACCCCGATGTCAGATACTATATAAAACGTAAAGCAGCCCTTGACGACAAGCTCTGCAAGATGTATGATAAGATAGAAGATACAAAGAGTCTGTTGATTGCGGCAAGAGCAAAGAAAACGGCAATCGAAGCTGAAAAGCTGACTGCCGATAATATCTACAAAGTATTGATTTACTTTGATAAGCTGTACGCCGTGATGGATGAACAGGAACGCCGACAGCTTATGGAGTCGCTGATCTCCGAAATCCATATCTTTGAGGAACGGAAGCCCAACGGACAGTGGCTGAAATCCATAAAATTCGAACTTTCTGTCATAGAAGAAGATATGGAGATTTGTTTGGACAACGAAACGCATGTCGAGACGGTATGTCTTTTGTCCAAAGCATAACAAAAAGCAGAATATCCCGACATGAAATCGGGCTGTGTCAATAAGATTTAAAAGCTTATTGACACAGCCCGTTCTGTTTTTGTTTCCAGATTTCAATGACCGTTATATAAACAGCAGCAGGTTTTTCGCCGCCCATCCGTCAGCATCAAACAAGACTGATTATAACCTTTTCTCCGTTTTCGCCGTCAACGGTAAGGATTTCCCCCGAAAGTCCCGTTCTGACGGCGTTTTCAACAGCACTCGCCTGAGGACCGGTAAGCCCTCCGAAAATGCCGCCGAGGTTAAGACCGAAGCGTAAAATTCCGAGAGGTATTCTGACGTTTGAAGTCTTGCCGTTTCTTTCGGTTGTTATCAGGAGTGCCGTTGCTTTTTTGCCCGTGAAGACAGGCTCCTCATATGTTGCTTCGGGTTCAGTATTCTCAATATCCGTCTGTGCATTTTTATCCGCAGACAAATCGCCGAGCAGCTCGTCAACGCTTGTTCCGAAAATCTTTGCAATCGCAGGTAAAAGTGAAATATCGGGGCAGGATAAATTGTTTTCCCATTTTGAAACTGCCTGAGGTGAAACTCCGAGCTTTGCGGCAAGCTCCTCCTGAGTCATGCCCATTGCTTTTCTTTTTGTTGAAATATTGTTTCCGAGATTCATAATTCATTCTCCTTCAATTTTTTGATTCGGCTTTCCTTTGCCGATTTCATTGTTGCAAACTTCTTTGGTTGAGTCAACAAACGAAGCGTTGAAATCGGTAAACCGTCGGTTGTTATTGCCGGGTCAACCGTCAGTTGACATGATTTTTCAGGCTTGTTCTCCACCCTTTCAACTATAAGACGATTGAAAAAGCAAAACGGTCTTAAGGAAATATAAATTTTTTGAAGCTTTCATCTTCAGTTATTGAAGGAGGGAACTGCACAGCAGAATTTTTTCTTATCGCCCATATCAATTTTATCCCTGCGATTGAGAGAATTATCATCCCAGGTGCTGATATTGGAAATACAGACTCTGAGGAACCCGTCCATGTATGCATCAAAGCACTCGGTTGTGCCGTTGAAATTATATCCGCACACAGCAGGCTCTTTGCCTCTTATAAGCATATCACGGACTTCAAAAACATCGAGCAGGCTGCCGTTTTCATCGGTAAAATAACATCCGAAGGAAGGATCAAATGCACACCATTTATCAAGCTCCTTAAGATATACGCGGCAAATCAGATGACAATTCCTGAATTTCAATGAAAGAAGCATAATGGGATAAGCTTTTATTCCGACGGCAACAAGACAGTCGGCAAAAACGATTGCCTTTGCACGGCAGTTTATTGCATTCTCAAAGGACTTTCCAAATGAAAAATCAAGTATATCAAGGCCGTTATCCGTAACCTGCTTATGCTGCATTCCGCAATAGAAGGTGTTATCTGTCAGCCACTTCAGAAGATTTACCGTGCGTTCAAATTCCGTGGTACCAGAGGCGATTTTACTGAGAGAGTATTTTTTCTCAAGCTCATCATGCATCGGATTGCGGGCGGTGATTGACTCCGTGTCGGTCACGCAAAGCTCTTTGCTTCCGTATGCTTTATCGTTGACACATGTCGGTTCTTTACGGAGCAGCTTTTCCGTATTCATATTGCTGACAAATTTTATATATCGTTCGGAGGTGCGGCATTTATGGCTGTAATAATAATTTCTTATTCTCATTGCAAATTCTCCTTCACAGGTGTTTTTCCGTCAAGACAAAAGTTTTGTGATTGAATTTTTATTCGGGAAGCACATCGCAGAAAAGTACGGTTGAAAGTGCTGACTTCTGCTCTTCGGTCGGAAGAGTGAGCAAGCCTGATTCAAGAAGCTGCCCGATAACGGTCATTCTCATTCTGCCGCTTGTCCACTTTACCCTGCAGGTTGCTTTATGAAGCGGAAGCATATGGTCGGCAACACAGTCTTTTGTAAGCTCATAATATTCTTTGTTATATTTTTCAAGCTTCTTTGAAAGCTTTTCATCGGGGTCGGGAATAAGATTCATCAGCTCATCGCCGCCGTAAGTGGTAACTATCATTGCAACCTTATCCTTGCCGCCGTCTTTCACAAGGTAGCCTTTTTCATAAAGACGCTGATATTTTTCAAGAGAAGCATCATCCTTTTTGATTCTGCCGGAAATATGCTCGTAAAGGCTGTCAAAATCACTCTGAAGACTGTCTCGCCAACCGCCCGTGCGGTTGTCATAATATGTATCAACCTGCCATGCAACGGTTGAATATCTTTCATTTGTTCTTGTCATGTCACCGCAGAATCTGTATTTATTGTTGCGGCTCAGATCAAAATCCGGTTCAACATCGGCATACGCAGCGTAATCGCCGCCGTCTTTTCTTTTTACACTGTATTTTCCGAGCTCTTCCCACATTTCGGCATCCATTGACTTTTTGCCGACTGCAAGGATAACAGCAGCCCAGAGAAGAAGGTTGAGATCGTTATCGGGAATATATATTTTGCTCATGTCAAGTTTTTTCACAGCTTCTAAAACGGAGGGAATATATTCCTCGCAGAGAATTTTTGCATATTCCTCGTTGAGAAGCTGCTTTTTTCTGTCGGTTTCGTCTGTTACTTCGGTGATATAGATATTGGTTCTGTATTTTCCGCCTCCGAGTCTGTCCATGAAGCCGTATTCCTCAAGAGTGCGGACTTCGTCTTCAATGAATATCGGTGATACGCCGAGCTCTTCCGCTATTTCGTTGACCGTTTTCGGTGAGTAATATGCCGCATAGGCAATATTCTGAGTAAGACTGTTGCGCAGAAAATCAGAGGTATCGCCCTTATTGCCTGTGTAGCCGCTGTGACCCATGTTTATAAATTTAACGGGATTAATTCCGAGTGTGCCGGGAGTTCTTTTCATTTCAATACCTTCCTTCAAACTGTTTTTCGCTTCATAAAGATGCCATTTTACCGTTCCGAGAGGGATGGAAAGCTTTTCTGCGATTTCGCCGAGCTTCATGCCGTCGTAATAATGCATGACAACGATTTTTCGCTGAGTTTCCGAAAGATATGCAATCTCACGTCTGAGATTTTTTGCCTCCTCGGAATCAATCAGCTTCTTTGTGTAATCAACATTATCCGGCAGGAATACCGAATCTATGGCAAGGTGTGCACTTTCCTTGCGTTCGGCAATGTATCTTGCAAAAACGTTGCATGCAATGCGGTAGATATAGCCGTTGATATTGGCTATTTCATCCGCCTTCAGCAAAGAAGAATAAACTTCAAGGGTTATTCTCGAAGCAAGCTCCTCCGCCTTGTCGATATCCGTCATTTTTGAAAGAGCAAAGCCGTAAAGCTTTTTGTAGTATCCGGTAATGATTTTGTCGGCTCTTGATTTTTCCATTTTCTGCATCCTCTCTGAGCGTTTTCGAATATATAGTGACACCGTTTGAAAAAAGGTTGGAAAATTTTTAAAAATATTTTTTTAAGATTTTTGCTCAGATTATTCTTTTATATAAAAACCGGGGAGCCGTCATAACGAAACAGCTCCCTGATAAATATTTTATTTGAAATTCACTCTGATTTTATGGCTTCCGATGCCCGTTCTGAACTCAATATGGCTTCTGCCGGTATCGCCGAGAGGTATTATTTTATATTCCCCGTCGGTTTCGATGCTTTCAATTTCCTTGTGGGCAAATACAACGGTGGGAACATCAAATTCCCTGTCCTGTATGAATTCAAGGGTAAAGTAGTTGTTTTCTCTGTCGTGACGGTATTTCACAATATCGCCGCAGACAGCAACGGGAAACGGTCTGACAAGATTTTTCACAATCGGGTATCCCGCCTGTATCATATCAAGATAATATGTATAAAAAGCCTGACTCCATTGGTTTTCATCAAACTTATCAAGAAGAAAATCAATGTGATTGCTGAAATTTTCGGTATGCGGAAAAGCGAACGCACCCCATTCACCGACAAGAATCGGAGAATTCCACGCCTCCTGAGTATTTTTCTTTTCTTCAAAAATCGCCCACACCCTGGAATTGCTTGCATCCTTATAAGGCGGAGTATCAACCGTCAGGTCATATCCATGAGGCGAATAGCAAAGCTTTTCCTCACGCTTGCCGTCATAATTAACGGCAGGAGTGCTGAAGGGAATGCTGATATTGGTGTAATAGCAGCTTTCAACAATTATGATTCCGTTATCGGTAACCTCTCTCAGACCCTTTGAAAGTCTGTTGACAAAATCCGCATAAACTCCCTCATCAAATTTTTTAACAAGCGGAAGCCCTGCCCTTGTGACCTTTCTGAAAAGCTCGGGGTCATCAAACGGCTCAAGAACACCCGCCATATCTTTTTTCAGCAGTTTTCCGAGCATCTTCATTTTAGGACAGCGTTTATCGGTGATTATCGTTCTGGCAAGACTCATAATAAGAGTTCTGAAAATCTTTCCGCCGTCACTTCCGGGAAAAGGCTCGTTGAAAAGGTCGAAGCCGAAAAATGCAGGGTGATCCTTGACCCTTTCGGCAACATGCTTCCACATGTTGATGAAATATGTCTGAAGACCGATGCCGTTAACCTCTTTATCTGCCCAGAAATTATCAAAGCAATTATGCACAACCTTGCCCCAGAAATAACCCGTTGCCCACACAAGCTTGTTCTTTTTAAGCTTTGCTCCGTCGGTCAGGGATGCCCATTCGGGTGCACCGTCCGAACCACCGCCTGCAGGCCCATATAAATCCTGATGCATGTCAATAAAAACATGCATGCCGTATTTGTTGCACATATCCATAAAATAAACGATTTTATCTATGTAGTCTTCGTTGTATTTTCCCGGTTCAGGCTCAATTGCCTCCCAGGTAACACCGAGACGGATTATGTTGAAGCCACACTCGCTGAGCTTTCTTACATGCAGCTCCGTGAAATCCTTGTCATCAATAACGCAGCAAATCTTTGCATTCTTGTCGGTAAAATTTATGCCGTTGAAAATTCTGTGTCTGCCGTATTCATCAACAAATCGTTTTCCGTCAACATTTATTCTGTCCATAGCGACCTCACAATAAATAATATTATTCAGCTTCGGGTATATTCTTATTTAATATTATAGTCTGATATTAAAATATGTCAAACTCATTTTCGGTTAAAATTTTATAGGTTGTTATTGCATAGTCAAGCTCAAAGCCGGCTATTCTCTTTGCAAGCTTGAAGGAATAATATACAGTGTTTTCTGCAAGGCTGTAAGAATAAAGAAGGTAATCTTCAGCATCGGAAACTTCATTTTCGGTCCGCTCGTAGAATCCATTCAATATCTTCATATACTCTTTTGCGGTTGCAAGATTATTCTTGTCAAGAGCCTTCCTGAAACCTATAATATCAAAATCTTTGATTATATAAACACGGTCAACATAAATGTTGCTCTCACCTATCGCAACCACAAATTTCAGCGGTCCTCTGCTGCGGAGCTGCTGATCCATAGTGCGGTTAACATCTGTCTGATATGCCGTAACCCTGAGTTCAACTCCGTTGTCCAATCTGATAAATCCGTCCCAGTCTTTGCTGTTGAATGTTTCCTTGCTTCCGTCGGCATATGTAACCGTAAAATAAATTATGTCGGGCTTATCATACACATAGCCGTCTTCTCCGATTTCGGCATAAATGAAATCATCAAGATTATCCACTTCAATCTCTTTGACATAATCCGTAACGGGATGCAGGGTCAATTCTTTTTCGTAAGTTTCTCCCCAGAGAGTGAATATTGCGGTATTCTTTCCTTCTTTCAGTTCGCCTTCCTTAACACGGTAGGTCAGCTCACATTCGCCCAGATCATGCTCCGTTCCGTCAGTGAAAATTATTTTTAAAGGAAAAATATTTCCGTACAGACCGTCGTCGATGCCCTCCTGCTTCTGCCAAAGCAAAACATCATCATCCACATATTCATCATATCCGAGAACAACATTGTTTACTTTTTCTTCGTCAAAAACAATTTCGGCTATTTCTTCGCCGAGATACTCAACATCAACACCGGTGTCGTTGCCCTGATACCTGATACCCTTTTCCACAACAAGAGTATTTTCACCTTTATCAAGATAATAGACCCATCCGTCCTTGTAATTTCCTTCGCCGTCCATAAAATCCTTTATGTTGCCGTTTGACGGGTTTTGAACAGGCACATTGACACGGCAGTATGCCAGCCTGCTTTCGTTATCGCACACAAAGCGGTAATATCCCGGCTTATCTGCATAAAAATTCACATAATAAATAAAAGCATCGTCTTCAAATGTAATATGATTTCTGCCGGGCTCAAGTCTTCCTTTGTAATTGATTTTCAGCGGCATTGTGCCGATAAGGTCATAATCCAGCACCTTGTCTTCATGCTCTTTTTCTTCCTGCGGCGTAGCGGGTTTAACAACATTAATAACAGAATCTTCATCCTCGTTGATAGAAGTATAATCAACCGTTTCCGAATATGCTGCAGTCGGAAAATCATCTTTTTTATTATTTTTCACAACAGATGTAATGCCGACGGTCGAACCCGTTACAACACCTGCAACAACCAGACCCGAAACCACCTTCTGCATCGTCGATGCTGCCGCAAGCTTTGCAAAAATTCCGCTTCCCGCCGCTGCTGTGCTTCCCGCCGTGGCAGTGCCCGCAGTTGCAGCAGTTGCAGCCGCAGTGCCGGCAACCGCAATTCCCGAAAAGATTTTCGCTGCTGCCGCACTTCCTTCAAAAGACTGTGCAACACTTTCAAAAGCGGCACTGTAGGCCCAGCCCACAACTCCGAAGGGTGCAACGCTGTATGCAGCGGTAATTCCCTTGCGTTCAAAAAGCGATTTCAATTCCTTTCTGGCATTGAAAAGCCTGTTTTTGACCGTGCTGACAGGAACCTCCATTGTCTGCGCGATTTCATTGACACTCATATCATTGAAATATCTCATCATAACGCAGGTGCGTTTTTCAACCGAAAGCTCCTGAACAGCATCCATGACAACCGATTTCAGCTCTTCTTTATCAATATTGCTTTCGGGCGAAAACTTATCATGCTCATCCGCCTGTCCTTCAAGAAGCCATTCTTCGTCCTCTGAAAGCAGCTTCGGATTTTTCTTTCTCAAAAAGTCCTTGCTCTTGTTTACAACAATCCGATTAAACCAACTCATAAAACTTTCTGTCCTTTCGAGCGAGGAGATTTTGTTAAGAGCCGTAATATAGCTCTCCTGAAGAATATCCTCAGCCTCCTGCTTATCGTTGCATATCTGAAGTGCAACAAAATACGCCCTTGAGCTCGTCAGTCTGTAAAGCTCCTCAAAAGCATTCTTATCGCCTTTTTTTACTTTTTTTGCAAGCTCGTCAATTATTTTGTTATTATCTTTCACAACGAACCCTCCGTTTAAGGTTTTTCATAAATAAGACGTAAGTTTTTCTGATTTGGTCTGTAATTTCCCTGAATTTTTTTAAAAAGCTGATTTTTTTCATGTTTTTCGGATTTTCAGCGTTTGAATTCACCAAAAACACTTTCATCCCTGCCGATATTTCTGAGACAAAAAACAATCATATAAATATCGGAGTAACAAACAAAGCATGCTTCCGCAAGTAAAAAGCCGGCAAGAAATCTTGTTATGCCGCTTGTAAAAGCAACGGCTATTCCGAAAGCCAAGGCAAAAACCAGAACCGGAAGCGCAAGGCTGAGAAGAATCTGCGTGCGGCTGACGGTGCCGTTATAAACCGAAAAATGCCTTCTGAAGCTCATAACGCATTTTCCGTCAAGCCTTCCTTTTGAAAGCGGAATGAGGTGAAGAATTTCACGCAGCGGTGCAACAACAGCCAAAAGGATAAGTGCGTTTGCCGCAAGAAGCCCGATTATCTTCATAATACCGAAAGCTCTGATTTCCTCAGAATAATTTCTTGAAATGTTAATCATCGCAATAATCAGTATGCACTGTGCCCATGTGCCCGTAACACGAAGCTTTTTTGAAGTTTTTTCCTTTTCATACCATTTTATCCAGCCGTTTTCCCTGCTTATACCGTTTGCTTCATAAGCGTGTGCCGCATTCTTTGAATATTTCATATTCAGACCTCCTCTTTCAAATAATCAAAACATTCCGAATATTTTTCGTTTTTTAATATTTCTTTTCTGAGATTTTCGGGTGCGGCTGCGGTAAGATAATCCTTCATGCCTTCCGTTGCCGTTTTCGGGAATCCTCCGCGGTTTATTACTTTTGAAAACAGCGGTGAGGAATAGCTGTATTCCTCCGACTGAAGTATGCTTTTATATGTGATGTGATGTTCAAAACCTCTGTCGAAATATTCCATAGCCTTTTCAATATCACCGCAGCTTGCTTCAAAAATCGAACTGCAAACATAAAGGTCACGCACGTTTGTGTGTGCAATTCCGAGCCTGCCGTCATCAAACAAGCTCTCATAAAACTCCGCAAGTGTAATCAACTTTTGAACGCTCACACCGTCTTTAACAAGTGATTTTTTTGTTGTAACGGCTGTTTCAATTAGATTTTTCAGCTCGTTCATAACAGAAATTATCGCTTCGCCGAGATAGCGGTCACGTTCTTCATTCTCTGTTGCATGAATCATAAGGCATTCTCGGCTTACATAAACCGAATTCTGCTTTTCTGCGAGCTCCTTTGCCTTGTCAAACTGACCCATTTTGGAATAATCGGCAACCATGATAAGAATTACCGCATCCTTTTCGGGGAAGGAATCCTTGATTTTAAGCAGCTTTTCAAAAACCTTCATAGCCTCCTGCCAGTAAGAATTCCGTGATGCATGATCGGTGTCAACTGTTCCGTAATCCGAACCTGCACCGATTCTGCCCTTAAGACCGTGCATCCTCCAGCCGTGAACATGAAGAGCAAAACCCAGATTAATCATAAGGCGATAATCCGCCGGGAACTCCTCAACAGCTTCACGGAGCATTTCAACGCAGTTTGTCAGGTCTTCGTTTGAATTTATCGCTCTCTGCGATTCTTCAAGTATATCGCTGATTTTTCTTTCACGGTCTCCGTCATAGCCGAAAAGCTCATCAATCGAAACATGAAAAAAGTTTGCGATTGCCGGTATCATTTCTATGTCGGGATAACCCTTGTTTGCTTCCCAACGTGAAACCGCCTGACAAGTAACGCCGAGAGCGTTTGCAAGGTCCTCCTGCTTTCTTGAGTCCCTGCGACGCAATTCGCGGATTATATTTCCTATTTTAATATTCATGGCGTATTCCTCCGTTCGTTTGGTACAATTTGATTATAACGGGCAGCGGAGGATAAATCAATAATCAATCTGTTGTTTATAAATCAACGATTGCTTTATCGAACTTTACCGCATGATTTCCGCATCATTTATTACATCAGAAACCGGATAAAGCCTTGACGATTGCATTTATTAGTTGTATGATATAATTCCGGTTTTCAAGCACACGCAAAGGATAACGGACAGCACCACATAAACCCGTATATATATCTTTGCCGATAAGGCAAAACGGAGGTAAAGCAAAATGATGTATGCACTTCTTACCGTTGCGGCACTTTTGTTTGCAATGCAATTTTTATTCAATCAACAATTCCGCAAGGAAAACGGTGACGGCGATGATTCAACCGTTATTTTCGCAGGCTATACTCACGGAATAAGCTTTCTGATAATGCTGCTTCTGAGCGGCTTCAGACTTGAATTCACATGGTTTTCCGTGCTTGTTGCCGCAATTTACGCAATAGTTGTTCTCGGCTATAACTACGCAAGCCTCAAATCCTTCGCCACCGCAAATCTTTCGGTTTTTTCAATCTATGCAATGCTCGGCGGAATGCTTCTGCCGCTTGCTTACGGCGTTATCTTCTGCGACGAAGAGCTGAGCATTTTCAAAATATTCTGCATTATACTTATCGGAATTGCAACCTCGCTGAGTTTTGAGAAAAGCACAACAAAAGGCAACAATTTGAAATATTATCTCGGAGTATTTATTCTCAACGGCATGGTCGGCGTACTTTCTAAAATCCACCAGTCAAACGAAGCTCTTGCCGTTGACAGCAAAAGCTTTATGGCAACCGTCAACGCCTGCGTTTTCATTCTCTGTCTCGCATATCAGCTCATCAAAAACAAAAAAATCGCAAAGATATCCCTCAAATCGCTCGGAAGTATTTCGGGACACGCTTTCTGCAACGGAATCGGAAATCTTTTCTGCCTCATTGCTCTTGTTTCACTCCCTGCCTCCGTTCAGTTTCCGATAACAACAGGCGGCGTTATGGTTTTCTCAACAATAATCAGTCTCATCAGAAAAGAAAAGCCCTCGGCAAAAACTCTTGTTTCAACCGCAGTTGCCTTTGTTTCAACAGTACTTATGATGTTTTAAATGATTATAATAGAATGAACCCCCTGTGCATCTCTGCACAGGGGGTTCTCCGATGGGAGAAAAAATACCAAATAAACGAAAGGATATGCGGCGGGATGAAGGCATCCCGCCCTACTCTTGCAGGGTATTGTTAATGTATTGTTTCTTATCAATCCTCCGTCATTTTCTTGTGAAAATGCCTCTTCCTTTTCAAAGGAGGCTAACGAAAATTGAAACTCTGTCTTTTCGTTTATGTTTCAGCGACTTTATCGACAGTCAAAACCCCCTGTGCATTTCTGCACAGAGGGTTTGTTTTATCCGGGATTTTTAATTAAAGGAGGCTTCCGATAAGGTTGCCGAGCATTTCAAAGAGGCCAAGCATACCTTCAAGAGTAAATACTGACTTGGGAATCGGGAATGCCGAGAATGTCATTGAAAGGTTATCCCACTCAATGCCGATTGTGAAGAAGAGAACAACATTGGTTTCGGGATTGGTGTTATACTGTGTATCCTTATACTTTTCAACGATAGCACCGTTGTTCCAGTAATGGAGCTTGAAGTCCTTACCGAGAGCAAGATAGATCTTATCATCTGTGTCGTATGCTCTGAAGAACATATCCTTATGTGCCTTCCATACGGGCTGGAAGATAAGGGTTGTTGCTGCAACATTTGTGCCCTGAGCGTTTACACCGGACTTCCACTCTGCAGTGTAAGGATCAGCGTTTGCTTCTACATAGTAAACATTCCAGCCAACGATTTCAGAAGCATTTGCGGGTTTGTTTGAATCTGAGATGTTTGCACGCTCAACGCATGTCTTGAATGAACGCTCATAATAGGGAGCTTCGCTGATAACTGTTGTGATATCCTGACCGTAGGTGAGTGAAACATCCTTGAACTTCTGAAGAGTTGTGTTGAGGTCGGGTGTATCAAGGTTGTTGTAGTCAATGTAAACTTCAATTGTTGAATTTACATAGGAAGCTACATAAACCATATCTCTTGCAGGCATCTTTGTGAGTGAGTCGGGAGCACCTGTGCTCTTATCAAGCCAGATCTTGACGAAGCTCTTTCCTTCGGGAGCCTTTGCATTGATTTCTGCAATTGCTTCGTTGGAAACATCCTTATAAGTTGTAAGGTTTTCGCCAACCTTAACCTTATATTCGGTACCGTAAAGCTCTTCTTCGCCGTTTGCGTTGATGATGTAGAACTTAAGGCTGTATTCCTTAGCATCCCACTTAGCACTGAAGCAAACCGAACCCTTGATGAGGTTAGCACCGATAAGCTCTGCAGTAAGTTTTACGGGGAATGCTGCATCAACATTTTCTGCGCCTGTGCTGTATGTCCAGCCGGCAAACTTATAGCCTTCGGGAACGATGTAGCCGCCGTCAGGCTGCTCTGTGCTGTCCTTGCCTACTACGGGAAGAACTGTGGGTTCACCGTTGAGTGTGAAGGAAGCGCCGTCGATTACGATTTCTTCGCCGAGAGTAAATGTACCGTCAAGCATAACGATATCGGGATTACCGATGTTGTTAAGGTTGAATGATACTGTGTATTCAATGAGGGTATAAACTGCCTTGAGAGTTACAGCCTTATTTTCTGTACCTCTGAGCTCATACATGCCGTTTTCGTTGAATACGGCAGCTTCGCCTGTTGCTTCGTCAATCCAGCTGCTGATTTCCCAACCTGTGGGTGTTTCAACCTTTTCTGTGAACTTAGCTGTTGCAAAGTAAGCATCAATACCGTTTGTGGGAGTATATGCTGTTGAAGTGCTTGTGTTGAATTCTGTGTATTCTTCTGTGAATTCGCCTGCTTCTGCATCGTATACGGGAACCTTCCATGTTACGGAATAGCTCATTGTTGTTGCGATGTAGTAAACCTTGTTACCGCTGTAAACGAGGTCATTTACGAATGAACCGTCACCGTATGCCTGAACAGCGATGTGATCCTTCATTGTTTCGCCTTCGGGAATAAGGTCGGGATCCATATCAAGAATCTGAACAAAGTTTGCACCGAGTGCATTTACTGCGTTATCCTTGATTGTCTTAAGGGTTGCTTTGGGAATTGTCTTACCTTCTGCAGCGTCGCCCTTATCAACATATGCTACAGCCCAGCCTTCGCCGTTTTCATAATCTCTGATCATGAAGGTTGCAAGGTTAGCATAATCTGTCCAATCTGCATAGAAGTCAAGATCCTGTGAGTAAGTATACTGACCGACAGTCTTTTTCTTGTCGTTTACAAATTCGTTTGTATCAGCTCTGTACCAACCTGCGAACTTCTTGTCTGCAACAAGGTTATCAGAAGTGAACTTAGCTGCTGCGTTTGCAACAACGATTTCTTCGCCGATGGGATCTTCGCCGTTTTCATATGCTTCCTTGTTGAGGAAGTATCTTGCTGTGTATTCAGCTGTTTTCCAGTTTGCTGCGATTTCAGCAGTAACTGCTGTGCCGCCCTTACCGTTAACCGAACCGAGGGTAAGAACTGTACCTTCAACGCTTGATGCACCTGTTACGCCTGCAACATTCCAGTCAACGAAGGTGTTATCCTTCTTTGAAAGTGCCTCTGCGGGAATAGTGCTGAGGTCGAATGTACCGCCTACGGGAAGAGCGATTACGAGAGCATTCTTTGCTGCATCGTATGAAACGCCTTCGGGAAGAAGTGCTTCATCAACTGATGAATCTGCACCGAGTGAAAGTTCTACATCAAACTTATCGTCTGCAAGAACACGCATGAATGATACGGGCTTGGTTACTGTGTAGCTGTAGTTGCCGTCTGCATCGGGAGTAAGAAGAGTACCGGGAGCATCAAGGCCTTCCTTGATAACTGCCCATGCAATCTGATTTTCAGCTGCTTCGGGGAATTTAACTGCTGTATCAACTTCGTATGCAGCAGTTTCTGCAGCGGGAGTTGTGCCGTCATTTTCAAAGAAGTTAACATCATATGTAACAGCAGCTTCGGGCTTACCGATAACAAATGTGTGTTCGAAGCCGTAGATAACATAGTCAAGAGTGCCTGCGTCAAATGCGGGAGCAAATGCTTTACAGTCACCAACAACTGATACTGTTGTTGTCTTGTGTGCTGTGGGAACATAGTTACGCTTTCTTGTATCGTGCTTTGTTCCGTTAACCCATGTACCCCAGATAACGTCGGGTGATTCAATTGAAAGCTCTGTACCGTCTGCAAGACCTGCCTTAGCAGTTACATTATAGGTAAGAAGCCATTCATCTGATGTCATATCATAAGGATATGAGCTGACAGCTGAGTCACACTTTGTCTGTACCTGAATGAAGTCTGTGCCGGTAAGGTATGCAGCATCAAATCCGCAAGTGGACTTGATCCAGCCTGAGTTGATGTTAAGGCTGGTAACCATGCACTTGTAGCCGTTGCTGGTCCATGCGGGATGGCTCTTGTTGCTTTCTGCCTGAGCACCTGATGCATAGCCCTGTGCATTAACTGTTGTTGTGCCCTTAACTGCTTCTTTAACATCCCATACCGAATTGTTGAAGAACTGCATGAGGGTTGATTCACCGACATACATGTTACTCTTGAGGTATACTCTTGCTGTGAGCATATCGCCTGCATTGATGTAATAGTCGGTAAGAGTACCGTCGGGCTCATAGAATTCAGCACCGATGTAAACAAAACCGTCTGTAAGACCGTCTGTGCCGGTTGCTGAGCCGTATGCTGCTACAAGGTCATCATATGACATGATGCCGGTAACATCGGTGAGTATTTTTTCTGCACCGTTTGCATCTGTGGATTTCTTTACTCTGGTTGTTGTTCCGACTTTGACTTCTTCTGCTGAAGCCACGGGAGCAACGAGGCCGCCGACAAGTGCAAATGAACCGACAAGAATTGCCGCACAAAGCACAAGGCTGATGACCTTTTTGAATGTGGACATAGATTTTTCCTCCTTAAAATAGATTCTTAAGTCCCGGGGATTTCCCCATTATGAGCAGACGCAGAACCGCCTTCTGCTCCAATATGCATAGCAATTATGACACAATTATTAAAATAAAGCAATAGAAAGTTGACAGAATTAAAAATTTATTTTAATATTTTGTGAATATTCGCTAAACAAGCCGTATTAAATTCGTGCAATTCCACAATCACGCGCTGCTTTTGCAACTGCTTTTGCAACTGCAGTCCCTACCCTTTCGTCAAAGGCCTCGGGAAGAATGTATTCCGCACAGAGTTTTTCCTCCGTAACAAGGTCCGCAATGGCATGTGCTGCCGCAAGCTTCATTTCCTCATTTATATCGGAGGCTCTCACATCAAGTGCACCCCTGAATATACCGGGAAATGCAAGCACATTATTTATCTGATTGGGATAATCGCTTCTGCCCGTGCCGACAACTGCCGCACCTGCCGCCTTCGCCTCATCGGGCATTATTTCGGGAGTGGGGTTTGCCATTGCCATAACAACGGCATTATCTGCCATGGATTCAACCATCTCTCTGCTGACAATGCCCCCTGCGGAAACGCCGACAAAAACATCGGCACCCTTCATTGCATCTGCGAGGCTGCCTCTGATATGATTTTTATTTGTGAACTCTGCAAGCTCTGCAAAAGCAGGGGTCAGGTCATCGCCCTTACAGATTATACCTTGTCTGTCACTCATAATGATGTTGCCTGCTCCGCATGCGTTGAGAAGCCTTGCAATTGCCGAGCCTGCCGAGCCTGCTCCGCTCATTGCAACCGTGCAATCCTCAAGCTTTTTGCCCACGCACCTGAGTGCGTTGAGCACCGCCGCAAGCACAACAACCGCCGTTCCGTGCTGATCATCATGAAAAACGGGGATATCGCATTTTTCCTTGAGCTTTCTTTCAATTTCAAAGCATCTCGGAGCGGCAATATCTTCAAGATTGATGCCTCCGAAGCTGCCCGCAAAAAGCGAAACGGCATTAACAATTTCATCCGTATCCTTTGATCGGATGCAGAGAGGAATTGCATCTATATCCGCAAAGGATTTGAAAAGCAGGCATTTTCCCTCCATAACGGGCATACCTGCCTCGGGACCTATATCGCCGAGACCGAGCACAGCCGTTCCGTCGGTAATGACCGCAACAGTATTCCATCTTCTTGTGAGCTCATAGCTTTTGTTTACATCCTTCTGAATTTCAAGGCACGGTGCGGCAACTCCGGGAGTATAAGCAAGCGACAAATCCTGCTTGCTGCCCGCACTTGCTCTTGCCTTTGTTTCAAGCTTGCCTTTCCATTCATAATGGAGTCTGAGCGACTCCTGCAAATAGTCCATTTTTTACATCTCCGTTATCAATACAATCCGGCGGGAGCAAGCCCCCGCCCTACATGCAAACATATAAAATCGGGTAAGGGCGAAGCCCTTCCTTAATTATTCATTATTCATTTTTCATTCTTCATTGTGAAGCAAAGCTTCACTTTGCCCAGCCCATTGAGCAGACAACAGCCTTTTTCCAGCCCGCATAAAGCTCGTTGCGTTTTGCTTCGTCCATTTCGGGAACAAAAACTCTTTCAACCTCGCGGTTGTGCTGGATTTCATCGGTATTTTCCCACAGACCGACGGCAAGACCCGCAAGATATGCGGCACCGAGAGCGGTTGTTTCAACATTCTTCGGACGGTTGACGCTGCATCTTATCATATCAGCCTGAATCTGAAGCATGATGTTGCTCACGCTTGCACCGCCGTCAACACGGAGCTCGGTAAAATCAATGCCCGAGTCGGATTTCATCGCCTCAAGAAGGTCGGTCATCTGATATGTAATCGCTTCAAGAACGCTTCTTGCGATATGTGCTCTGTTGACGCCTCTTGTTATGCCCACAAGAGTTCCTCTTGCATACATATCCCAATAGGGTGCACCAAGACCCGTGAATGCGGGCACAAAATAGATTCCGTTTGCATCGGGAACGCTCTCTGCAAGCTCGTCGCATCTTTTTGCAGTATCAATCATGTGAAGCTCGTCACGGAGCCACTTTATAACCGAGCCTGCATTGAAAGCCGAGCCTTCAATTGCGTATTCAACCTTATCTCCGATACCCCACGCAACACCGGTAAGAAGATTATTCTTTGATCTGACTCTCTTTTCGCCTGTGTTCATCAGCAGGAAGCAGCCCGTGCCGTAAGTATTCTTTGCCTGACCGGGTTTGAAGCAGCCCTGACCGAAGAGTGCCGCAGGCTGGTCACCTATTGCTCCGCAGATAGGAATTCCTTCAAGTGACTCAAGACCGAGAATGCCCTTTGAAACCCTGCCGTAAACCTTACTCGAAGGAACAGGCTCGGGAAGAATCGACATGGGGATGCCGAGCTTTTCACAGAGATATTTATCCCAGCAAAGGTTATCAACATCAAACAGCATTGTTCTTGATGCGTTTGAATAGTCCGTAACATGAACGCTGCCGCCTGTAAGATTCCAGATAATCCATGTTTCAACCGTGCCGAAAAGAAGTCTGCCCTCATCGGCAAGCTTTCTTGCCTGAGGGACATTATCAAGAATCCACTTGATTTTTGTGCCCGAAAAATATGCATCTATAAGAAGACCCGTTTTATCCTTGATATATTCTTCAAGCCCCTGAGCCTTGAGCTCCTCACAGATTTCCGCCGTTCTGCGGCACTGCCACACAATTGCATTATAAACGGGCTTACCGGTCTGTCTGTCCCAGAGAATTGTTGTTTCTCTCTGGTTTGTTATACCAATGCCGGCAATTTCCGACGGAGCGATTCCGCTGCTGATGAGGCAGGACGAAACCGCCTGAAACTGGCTGTAAAGAATTGAAAGAGGGTCATGCTCAACCCAGCCTGCCTGAGGATAAATCTGCTCAAACTCATTCTGAGCCTTGCCGACAATATTACCTTTTTTATCAAAAATAATCGCTCTTGAACTGGTAGTGCCCTGGTCTAATGCAAGAACATATTTTGCCATGATTTTTCCTCCTTTAGTTTACACCGAAATATCTGATTGCATTGTTATATGAAATATCCTCTGCTATTTTGCAGATTGTTTTTTCATCATAGGGATAAAGACCGTCTGCAACCATGTCGCCGAGAAGCCCGCACATGATTCTGCGGAAATACTCGTGACGGGGATATGAAAGGAACGAACGGGAATCCGTTACCATTCCCACGAATTTTCCGATTGCACCGAGATTTGCAAGAGCCTTCATCTGCTCTCTCATTCCGTCGATATTATCATTGAACCACCATGCCGAGCCGAACTGAATCTTGCTTTCCGCTTCGCTGCTCTGGAAGTTGCCGAGCATTGTTCCGAGAACATAATTATCCTTGGGATTGAGGGTGAAGAGAACCGTTCTGGGAAGCTGTTCCTTAACTGCAAGGCTGTCAAGGAATTTTGAAAGCTTACCTGCAATTTCTCTGTCATCTATCGAATCGAAGCCTGCATCGGGTCCGATTTTCCTGAACATAAGGGTGTTGTTGTTGCGAAGAGGACCGATATGAAGCTCCATGCCCCAGTTGCGTTTTGCATATTCCGCTGCAAGGAATGACAGAAGTGCAGTTTTGAATTTATCGGTTTCAAGCGTGTCTGCTTCTCCGCCATTCTTCACCTTTGCAAATATTGCTTCAAGCTCCTCTGCGGTTGCTTCTTCATAAGGAACATATGAGAATGCATGGTCGCTTGCACGGCAGCCCATTGATGCAAAGAATTCTATTCTTTCTTCAAGAGCCTTGCAAAGCTCTGCAAAACCGCCGATTTCTCTGCCGACTGCCTTTTCCATATCGGCAAGCCAGGGTCTCCATGAGGGAAGGTCGATGCTCAGAGCTTTGTCGGGTCTGAACGCAGGAAGAACCTTGCATCTGAAATCGGTTTCTGCAATAAGCTTGTGATACTCAAGGCTGTCCGCAGGATCATCTGTTGTGCACAGATGCGAAACATTGGATTTTTCGATAAGCTCTCTCGGAGTAAAGCCGCCTGCTTTGATTGCGGCATTCGCTCTTTCCCATATGCTGTCTGCATTTTCCGCATTGAGGATATCGTTTATGCCGAAATATCTTCTCAACTCAAGGTGACACCAATGATACATGGGATTTCCGATAAGATTGGGCATGATTTCCGCAAACGCCCTGAATTTTTCATAGCCGCTTGCATCGCCCGTTATATATTTTTCGTCAACGCCGCATGAACGCATGGCACGCCATTTATAATGATCACCCGCAAGCCAGAGCCACGCAATATCTTCGGGCTGCTTGTTTTCATATATTTCTTTGGGCGAAAGGTGGCAATGCCAGTCAAAAATCGGCATTTTATCCGCCGCCTCAAACATCTTTATTGCAGGTTCGCTGTTCAGCAAGAAATCCTTGCCCATAAATTCTTTTATCATCGGACATACCTCCCGGATATAATAATACGTTTTAATTTTATCATATATCGGCGGATTTGCAAGCAAAAATTAAAAAACTCCGTTACGCACTGTAACAGAATTTTATTTATTAATAATTAATAGTAATTTTTTGTTGAAATAATGTTAAATTTATGTTAACTTATAATGTAAGGAATGAGGTGCAAAAAATGAAAAACATAAGAAAACTCACAGCAATTCTTCTCGCATTTATTCTTCTTGCCGCTTACCCTCTCGGTGCAGGTGCACTTTCCGTTGAAGGCGGACTTGACCCGATCAAAGAGCAGTTTGTTTTCGGTGAAGGACCCGAAGCAGGCGGCTACTCAATCGACTACCGTTATTTTTCACCCGCAGGCGAAAATGACACAACAAAATATCCTCTCGTTGTGTGGCTTCACGGCATGGGTGACGGTGCTTCCGACGGAGTTCAGGTTGCAAAGAGCAACATTGCCTACTGGGCAAGCGACGAATTCCAGACTCGCTTCGAGCCCGCAGGCGGTGCTTTCATTCTTGCGGCACGCTCAAAAGAAGAAGACGGTATGTACTGGCCCAACGAGCTCGTTGAACCGCTCCGTGCGGCAATCGACGATTTCATTGCAAAAAACAAAGACAACATCGACCTTAGCAGAATCTATGTCGGCGGCTACTCAATGGGCGGCAAGATGACCTATAAAATGGCAATTGCTTATCCCGAGCTTTTCGCTGCTGCATTCCCCATCTGCCCCGCATGGGCTCCCTCCGATGAAAAACTCGAAAAAATCGCGGATATGCCCATCTGGCTCACCTCGAGCAGACGCGACCCTCTTGTTAACTATTATCTCTGCGTTTCACCCACATGGGACAGGCTTACCGCAATTTCAAACGTTGCCGAAGACTGCAGATTTTCAACAATGACAAAGGTATGCTATGAAGACGGAAGTGCAACCTCGAGCAGTCATCACGCATGGTTCGCCGTAAATCACGACATGTTCTCTGCAGAAAACGGAGCATATCCCTACATGACAACAGTTAACGGTCTCGGTGAAAATGTTGAGCTTTCTTATCCCGACGGAATGATTTCATGGCTCTGCAGCCACACCTCCGATTATGACGGTGCAAAGGGTGAAGGCTCGGGCAATGTCGGCATCAACGATTCAACAAGTCTTGTTTATGTTGACGGCTTTTTCGGAATTTTCGAGCTTCTTTATAATGCCGTGCTCAAACTTTTAAGAATTAAATAAGGTAGATAACTATGTATATAATTTTTCCGTTTATAAAAAGCATATGTAAAACCATCGTTCTTGCGGTTGCAATAATCCCGATGATTTTAACCATGCCACATCCCGGCAACCCCGACACTCCCATCTACGTCAATGAAAACGCAGAAAATCCTTATATCAGGGAGTATCTTGATACAGACGTTTCCGCTCACCGCTCGGGTGCGGGAATTGCTCCGCAGAATACCCTCATGGCTTTTGAATATGTTCTTAAAGAGAACAAATCGCTCGGGGTTGATGTTTTTGAATTTGATGTTCATATTACGGCAGACGGCGAGCTTGTTCTTCTGCACAACACAACATACGATGCAACCTCAAATGCGGTTGAAGCCTTCGGCCGCAAGGATGTAAAGGTTTCGGAGCTTACTTATAAAGAAGCCTATGATACCCTTAATCTCGGAGAAAACTTCACCGTTGACGGCGAGAATTATCCCTACAGAGGCCTCAGAGGCAAGGATATCCCCGAAAACCTCCGTGTTGTCAAGTGTGAAACCGTTATTGACTTCATCGAGAAAAACAGCGGCAACAAGGATTTCTGTTACATAATTGAAATAAAAAGCACCGGCATAAACGGAATGAAGGCTGCCGACAAGCTTTATTCAATCATAACCGAAAGAAAGCTTCAGGACAGAGTTATCTGGGCTTCGTCAAAAGAGCTCGTTTCGGTTTATATGGAGCATAAATATCCCGATATGCCCCGCTCCGCAAGAACAACCGAAGTCATCCTGTTCTATATCTATTCAAGAATGAACTGGGATCTGAACGACATTGATGTTTCTTACATCGCATTGCAGATTCCCTACGGAAAAAGCGGTGCCAAAGGACTTGTCAACCTCGGCACACGGGAAATGATAAATTATGCCCACAAATACGATATCGCCGTTCAGTACTGGACAATCAATGACGCGGAAAAAGCGGAGCTTCTTATAAAAAACGGAGCAGACTGCATCATGTCCGATTATCCCCAGATGGTTTACGAAGCAGTTAAAAATTGCAGATAATCAAAAACCGTGCATAAACGAAAATGTTTATGCACGGTTTTTTTTATTTCTTGAGTCTTATAACATTCCAGCTGAAGGGCTTGAGTTCAACCTCAAGCTTTTTGCCGTCAAGCGAAGGCACGGAATTGTTATGGGGCTTTACTTTTATGCTGTCAAATGTGTTTTCGTCTTTTCTGTGATAACCGTCCATTGAAATAAATTCGCAGGGCTTATAGCCGTCGAAATCCATGAGATTAATGTCAAGAACAACGCTTTCGTCCTGACTCTTGTTGACGCAGAAAATTGCCATTTCTTCATTTTCTTCATCATAGGTTGCGATTGTTTCAATATAGGGAACATCGGTGAATGCCTTGCAGTCATATTTCGGGCAGTCAACAAGAGGAAGAAGGGCACTGCCTCTGCCGTAGTTTGAAAGATGCATGAAGGGGAAATATGTTGTCTGCTCAAAAACTCCGCCGCCCGTCTTAGTGAAGATGGGAGCAATAACGTTGACAAGCTGTGCAAGGCAGGCAATCCTGACTCTGTCGCAATGACGGAGAAGGGTTATGAGAAGCGAGCCGACAAGAAGTGCATCCTCGAAATTATAAATATCCTCAAGAAGTGCGGGTGCCATGCTCCACTTTTCAAAGGGTGCATTGTTGGAGTGATACCACACATTCCACTCATCAAAAGAAAGATTGATTGTTTTCTTTGATCTCTTTCTTGCTTTGACATAGTCGCAGGTGCAGATGATTGAATAAATAAAATCGTCAACCTCAAGGCTTCTTGCGAGGAAGCTCATAACATCATCGTCATGGTTGCCGTAATACTGATGAAGCGAAACATAATCAATGCTGTCATATGCAATTTCAAGGCTTTCAGCTTCCCACTTTGCAAAGGTAGCCATGTTTCTGCTTGATGAGCCGCAGAGCACGGTTTCAATTCCGGGGCTCGTCCACTTCATAAGCTTTGACGCCTCGAGAGCCGCTCTGCCGTATTCAACAGCGGTTTTTGCACCCATCTGCCAGCCGCCGTCCATCTCGTTGCCGAGACACCAGAGCTTTATATTGTGGGGCTCTTCAACGCCATGGGAGCGTCTGAGGTCTGACCAGTAAGAGCCGCCCTTGTGGTTGCAGTATTCAACAAGATTTCTTGCTTCGTCCGCACCTCTTGTGCCGAGATTGACAGCCATCATGCATTCCGCATCCGCTTTTTTGCACCATTTCATAAATTCATTGGTGCCAAAAGTATTGGGCTCGGTTGTGCCCCACGCAAGGTCAAGCCTTCCGGGTCTGTTTTCAACGGGTCCAACTCCGTCCTCCCAGTTATATCCCGAAACGAAATTGCCGCCGGGATAACGCACAACGGGAACATTGAGCTTCTTTACAAGGTCAATAACATCCTGACGGAAACCGTTTTCATCCGCCGTGGGATGACCGGGCTCATAAATACCGCCGTATACCGCCCTGCCGAGATGCTCAATAAATGAGCCGTAGATACGCTTATCTATATCGCCTATTCTGAATTCTTTTGCAAGAGTTATTTTAGCTTTCATATTCTCACCTGTCCGAAAAATTTATTATTTGCCGTTTTTTCTGAGAAGCTCATGCTTTAAATCCCAGAGCGGCTGCGAAAGGTCAACATAATAGTTATGAGGGTTTTCAAATCTCGTAACCTCATCCCAGAGAGTATCAACCTGCTTTTTGCAGTAGTCACGGATTTCCTTTGTGCTCTTTCTGTTGAAAACACATTTTCCTTTATCGAAAACGGGTTCAAGAAGCTCTCTTGCAACATAATCCGTTACCGTTTTGCGTTTCCATGTGAAATCGGGGTCAAAAAGCTCGTAGGGCTTTGTATCGTCAACCGTTTCGTCGGCAAGGGTAATCAGATCGGCAATAGCCTTGCCCGTTTCTTTATCGTAAAGGCGGTAAACTCTCTTGTTACCGGGAGTTGTGATTTTTGCAACATTTTCGCTGAGCTTGATTTTCGGGATAATCTTTCCGTCCTTCTGAACACCGCAAAGCTTATAAACGCCGCCGAGCATGGGACTTGACGATGAGGTTATGAGTCTTTCGCCAACGCCGAAGGAGTCAACCTTTGCACCCTGTGCAAGCATATCTCTTATAATGTATTCATCAAGAGAATTCGATGCAACAATCGAGCAGTCGGGATAGCCTGCTTCATCAAGCATCTTCCTTGCCTTGCGTGAAAGATATGCGATGTCGCCGCTGTCAATGCGTATTCCTCTGGGACGCTTTCCGAGAGGCTTAAGCACCTCATCAAAAACCTTGATTGCGTTGGGAATACCCGATTTAAGAGTGTTATAGGTATCAACAAGAAGGGTGCAGCCGTCGGGATATTCCTTTGCGTATGCGGCAAAAGCTTCGTATTCACTGTCAAAAAGCTGAACCCAGCTGTGTGCCATGGTGCCGAGAACGGGAACTCCGAACATCTCATCCGAAATCGTGCATGCGGTACCCACACAGCCGCCTATATATGCCGCTCTTGCACCGTAGATTGCACCGTCAGCACCCTGAGCTCTTCTTGAGCCGAATTCCATAACGGATTTATCGCCTGCGGCACGGCAGATACGGTTTGCCTTGGTGGCAATAAGGCTCTGATGATTGATGCAGAGCAAAACCATTGTTTCGATAAACTGAGCCTGAATAACGGGACCCTTGACCTTGACTATCGGTTCACCCGGAAAAACGGGAGTTCCCTCGGGAACAGCCCACACATCACAGCAGAATCTGAAATTTGCAAGGTAATCAAGAAAATCCTCTCCGAAGCCTTTGCTTCTGAGAAATTCAATATCTTCGGCATCGAAGGTCAGGTTTGCAAGATAATCCACAAGCTGCTCAAGACCAGCCATAACAACAAATCCGCCGCCGTCAGGCACCTTACGGAAAAACATATCAAAATAGCCGATTGTATCTCTGAAATTATTTTTGAAATAACCGTTTGCCATGGTGATTTCATAAAAGTCGGTCAGCATGGTCAGGTTTCTCTGCGGTTTTGTGTATTCCATAAATGTCCGCCTCTTTTTTATATATTCGGCAAATACGCCGTCAACTGCTATTATGCATTAAAAAACAGAATTTTACAATATAATATCAAAAATTTGTTTCAAAATTTATTCTCACGGACCGATGCAAAAACGCCGTTGAGTCAACCGCATTATAAAAATGTTTTTTACAGAATTGTTAAATTTTTGATAAAGCAGTCGTTTTATTTAAAAAAACTGTTGCTTTTTTATTTTTTGTGTGGTAAAATACCACCCGTAGACAAAAACAGTGTCGTTTCGGGTGCTTGACGAAAGAGGCGTTATACAGATTGTATAATTCAGACAGCAGCCCGACGCAAACATCTTAGGAGGACACACAGCCATGAGAATCAGAAAGCAGGCCCTCGGTGACAGAAACATCGTTGGTGCCAAAATTGAAGCAAGACGCAAAGAAATCAACATGAAGCAGAAGGACCTTCTCACTCAGCTCCAGATCAAGGGCGTTGACCTTAATGCATCAGGTCTCTCAAAGCTTGAAGGACAGCTTCGCTACGTTACGGATTTTGAACTTAAAGCCCTCTCCGAAGTGCTCGGCATGACAGTAAACGAGCTTCTCGGAATTGATGAATAAATTTTTCAAAAATATCTCCTTGATTTGTGTCAGATTTAATTATGACCACTTCTCACCCTCTTATATACAACTCCTCAAAGAAGCCGCAGTCTTAACCGACTGCGGCTTCGCCCTTTTTGAAAAAAGAAATCTTACTGTATGATATTATATCTTTTTGCGGTAAGATGATAAAAACCGTTCCCGCACACAATCCGTGCAGGAACGGTTCTTTCTTATTCAACCCAGTTTATGAAATTATAGCTGTCGAGAACCCTGAAAAACTGAGCAAGTCTTTCATAAAGCGGATGTGCTTCTTCGCCGAAATGTGCATCAACATCCTTTGCAAGGTCTGCAATGCTTCTTTTGCCGTCAATAAGCGGCCACACGAAGCTGCCCGTTTTATCAAGATGAATATAACTGACCTTCGGCTTTTTCAGAAGCTTCTGTGCAATTCTGTTCATCACGCCTTTGTTGTCAATTTCAAGGGTCACGATTCCGTTTTCATCCGCATTCCAGCGGATGTCGGGATGAACGGGGATTTTGTCGAGATAATTTGTATCGTTTTTCTTTTTCATGGCTTATTTGCTCTTCTGCTTTTTCCATACGGAGAATTTGAGAAGCGAAAGGATTACGAGGCCGAAAACTATAAGTCCCGCCGCTTTCGCAACTCCCTCGGGAAGATTGAGGAAGCCCGAAATATCAATGAATTTATCAATTCCGAATACCGCAAGCAATGCAAGAAGAATGCCGACAAGTCCTTCGCCTGCAATCATGCCCGAGCAGAAAAGGATGCCATCGTTTGTAATTCTCTTCTTCTCTTCTTCAGGCTTCTTCATCTTGTCAACGAAAAGACGGACAAGACCGCCGACCATAATGCATGCATTGAGCTGAACGGGAAGATAAACGCCGATTGCAAAGGGAAGCACGGGAATACCGATGATTTCAACAACAATCGCAATGAATACACCGATGAAAACAAGTCCCCAGGGAAGATTGCCGTCCATAACGCCTTCAATAATCATCTTCATAAGAGTTGCCTGAGGAGCTGCAAGCTGATCGCCGCCGAAGCCCCATGCGGAGTCAAGAAGATTGAGAGTGCCGCCGATTGCAAGTGCCGCTGCAACAACGCCGAAAACTTCGCCGATCTGCTGCTTTTTGGGTGTTGCACCGAGAAGAAATCCCGTTTTGAGGTCCTGAGAGGTGTCGCCTGCGATTGCCGCAACAATACAGATGATAGAGCCGATAGCGATTGCCGCTCTCATGCCGTGAGCACCCGTATCGCCCGTGATTTTAAGAATAACGGTTGCAATAAGAAGTGTTGCGATAGCCATGCCCGAAACGGGATTATTGCTGCTTCCTACAAGACCGACCATTCTTGAAGAAACGGTTGCAAAGAAGAAGCCGAAAATAACAACTACCGCCGCACCGATAAGTGAAACGGGAATTGCGGGAACAAGCCACACAAGAATTGTAAGAACTGCTATTGCAATAAGCACAAGCTTCATGCTGAGGCTCTGATTTGTACGCTCGGAGCCTACGTTGCTGCCGCCCTTCATTCCCTTGATTGCATCCCTGAAGGTGCGGACAATAAGAGGAAGTGACTTGATGAGGCTGATGATACCGCCTGCAGCAAGTGCACCTGCACCGATATAGCGGATATATGAGCTCCAGATTGCACTCGCTCCGCCCTCGGCAAACATTTCACCGATGGGAGCTGTTCCGGGATAAAGAGTAAGGGTTTCGCCGAAAAGAACAATCATGGGAATAAGCACGAGCCAGCTGAGAACGCCGCCCGAGAACATGTAGGATGAAATCTTGGGTCCGCAGATATAGCCTACGCTCAGAACGGCAGGATAAATCTGCGTTCCGATTTCGCCCGCAAAGCCCTTGATTCTGAATGAGATTTCACCGGGCACAGCCTTCAGACCGTCAATGACAAGCTTGAAAAATGCTGCAAAACCCATACCTGCAAAAACGGTTGAGGCATTTGAGCCGCCGTCTTCACCTGCAAGAAGAACCTCGGCACATGCCGTGCCTTCGGGATAAGGAAGGGTTGCATGCTCTTTAACGATGAGGGCGTTACGCAGAGGCACCATAAAGAAAACGCCGAGCAGACCGCCGAGAAGAGCAATGAGAGTTATCTCAAGAAGACCGGGCTTCTCCATTTTTCCTTCAGATGCCCAGAGATAAAGAGCGGGGATGGTAAAAATTGCACCTGCAGCAAGCGATTCGCCTGCAGAGCCCATGGTCTGAACCATATTGCTTTCAAGAATTGAATTTTTACGCATAATAACACGGATTACGCCCATCGCAATAACGGCGGCAGGGATTGATGCCGAAACCGTCATGCCGACACGCAGACCGAGATATGCATTCGCCGCACCGAAAACCACCGAAAGAAGGACACCCATGATAACAGAGGTTACGGTTAATTCGGGAGTTACCTTGCTTGCGGGAACATAGGGTTTGAACTGATTATTATCCTGCATATGTTTCTCCTTTGGATTTATTTTGCGTCAGTCTTTTTATATTACAAAATATTTGTCAATTTTTCAATAGTTTTTTCATATTTCCACAATTTCATAAAAAATAACGGCGTTAGGGTCAAGCGTTGTCTCAAGAATTATTTCGCCGTCTGTGACCGTTGCAGTCTGTTCCGTCGGAACAAGCTTCGAGCATTCGGTATATTTATCATAAAGCTGTGTTTTATAGACTTCTCTTGCCGCAGGGTCTGAAAGAGTGACGGGACTATCAACAGTCGGATCATCGGGTGACCATGAGAAGCAGTCATCACCGATTCCGTATTTTTCTCTGTCCTCAACCCATTCGTCAAACCAGTTGCAGTCATCATCAATCATATACGAAATTATTTTAACCTGTTTTCCGTCAAACTGAGGTGCTTTCACTGTGAATTTCAGATCTGCATCTGTTTTGTAGTCAACCTTGTTTTTGAAATTATAAGCCATGATGCGCAGGGTATTTATGTTTTCGTCAAAGGCAGAAACCGCATCAACCTCCGCTTTGAAAATAAGACCTTTTCCGGTTCTTTCGGTTTTTGCAAGCTTTGCACCGCCGAATTTTGCGGCATTTTTCGCAACATGATAGCTGACGGTAGGATTTCCTTCAAAAAGTCCGTTTGAAAGATAATCCCATGACGAAAAATAATTGATGTCATTTTCAAACATCTGCTTATATATTCTTGCATCATAGCCTGCCTGATAGGTATAGCCGCAGGTTCTTGAAAGAAGCTCGTCGCTGTCCTTTCCGCCTGTGTTTCCGCAAAGAATTCTGCCTTCATCTATGCCGTAAATAAGGTCGTTGAAGCCGACGGATTCAGCAACACCTCTGATATAATCTATCGTTTCGGGAAGATTGTAGCCACTTGTATATTTTCCGGGCTCGGAATCATAAAACGAGGCCGAAAGGTAACAGAGTCTTGAGCCTTTTTCGCCAGTCTTATAGTTTGTGCCGTTTGCACAGTGTCTGATGAATTCCGCTTCATCCCAAAGGCCTTCGGTAACGGTCATTGAATGTGCACCCACAAAAACATCGCCGATAACATCCTCAAGTGCCGCAACGGTATAGTCATAAAGCTTGCAGTATTCAACCGCCGAATCCTCCGGAGTTTCGCTGTTTGCCATAAACCATGCGGAATTCTCATATTCCGTCATAACGCCGAAACGCCATGTGAGAACCTCTTCTTTGCCGAATTCATCTACAAGAGCCTGAGCGATTGCCGCTATATAATTATAGTATACGTTATAATCATCGGGCGGATAGATATTAGTTCCGAACATGGCATCTGTATTTGCTTTTTCAGAATATTTTAGAGGGACGCTTCCGAGCTTGAGGAAGGGTTTTGCACCGAGTCTCAGAACTCCTCTGCAGTTTTCGATAAGCACGGTGAAATCATAGTCGTCAAGCACTTCTCTGTTGTAGGGGTCAACAAACAAATCCCTTTCCACACTTCCGCCCGTGCACTGCATGAACTGAACATAATTGACGAAATCAAAAATATTGTTTTCTTCGTTTATTTCAGCATTGACAAACGGATTTCCGTCTATCGACCAGATATTGATATTGCTTGCGGGATTTGCAAGCACCCTGCCCGTTTCGCTCGCATCAACGGTAAATTCATAGTTGTTGACTGCATCAATTATACCGCTTGATATCGTTCCGAAAAATGCAACTATCGCTGCAACAAACGATGCAAAAAAAGCTTTCATTTTTATTCCTCCGTTTCATTTTCTATCCACTTCATAAGCAGATTGACGATTTTATTTTGCTGAGCCTCGGTGAGTGCTCTGCCCTGCGGCACCTTATACCACTTTTCGAGGCAACCTCTGCAGCAGCAGGCACACGCATGCTGAGCAATGAACACGGGATGACCTTTCATCGGAGTCTGCCGCCCGTCATTCGGAATAACGGCAGGTGCAAGCCGCTTGCGGATTATATCCGCCGCGTGAGCCCTGACTGTTTCCAAGCCCTTTTCTTTCACATATTCTTTATCTTTTTCGCTAAGGTGAAAACCCGAGCGGAATTTTGATTTTCCGAGCTTTTCAAGAGCCTCGCTGACAGTCTGCATAATCTCACCCTGAATAATATATCATAAAACTGCCGTCACTTCAATAAAAAGTTATTTATTGACACATGTGATATAATAAATTCATTGAAAGAAAAGGTGATGTGTCAATGAAAAAAATAATGTTCGTATGCCACGGCAATATATGCCCAAAGCCCTGAAACCGTTGATATACAACGATTTGAAATTTAAAAATCACGAATTTACACCAAATTTACACCAATTGAAACAAAAACAGCCTTGATATGATGACTAAAGAGCTCATCCGACCATCGGATGAGCTCTTTTTATTGCCTTTTGGAAATCTTGTTTTTCTCCTAACAAACACACAAGCTCCGCAGAGATTGTTCTGCAGAGCTTGTTATGTCATGAACTTTTCCTAACGAAAGGACTTCGGAGCTATCGAGTGATAAAAGTATCGTATGTGAAACGAGCGCCATATCTGAACCCTGACGTGAAGCTGTCCAAAATGCTGTCCGAAAGAAATTTAAGATACAGGTCTGAGTATTTCATAAATGTATCTTTATCCTCACTGACAAGCTTTTCGCTAAGCTGTTTTTCGAGTTCGGTAAGTTTGGTATGCGTTTTCTTTAATTTGGCCTGATTTTCTTCACAATATTTTTGAGGTTCTAAATTTCCGTAATAAAAATCTTCTATAAAAGACATAAATCCTCTTTTCGTTACTTTGTTTTCTGTATATCTATTTTAACAGAAAGCAAAAGTCACGTCACGTTCTATAGCGCATGAATTTTTGGCTAAAATTGTATTTACGGACGGCTATAGCGCACAAAATTAATACTACACATACAAAAGAGCCCATCCGAAGATGAGCTCTTTGTTATTTCAGAGTGCGCCTTTAAAGAGTGCCTGCACAACAGTTCTGTTCATACCGAAGAGGTTCTTGAAGAAAGAAATAATCTTCTGGAAGAAACCGCCCTTTACTGTTACGCTTTCAGAATCGAAGATTTCATTTCCGCTCGCATTCTTGATTGCATTTCCGTTTGTATCAACGAGCTTGACTTCGACGGTCTTTGTTCCGCTTTCAAATCTTACGTTGAAGATTTCACCTTCGCCCTTCTTTTCACCGTCAATGTACCAGTAAATCTTTGCGTCTGCAGGCATATTGGTTGTTATTGCAGTAAGTCTGAGAGTCTCTCCATAGTTGATTGTTTTCGAACCGGAGTTGTTCTGGATTTTAATTGTTGCTTTCATTCTCGCTTCGGCAGCAATATGTTCGTTAATTGCATCTTCTCCAAGAATTTCATCACCGCAATCAGGACAAGTGTAAGATTTTTCAAATACCGCAGTAAATGTCAAGTCATATTCAGGCATTGTTTCGGGAACATCAGGAGTCCAGCCCATAAACTTATATCCTTCTTTAATAGGATTTGAAGGCTTGACAATAGATTCTCCCTCTTTGATAACTTGCGTGCTTCCAACACCATCTATCACCCATTTAACTGTATGAGATTTCGGAACAACAGTTACAGTACAGCTTACAGTTGCATCTGTTCCTTCACAATAAAGTGTAATAATCGCAACGCCCGGAGATTTTGCTGTTACATTTCCGCTCTCATCTATTGAAGCGATATTTGCATCCGAACTATACCAATAGTGATTTCTGTTAGAAGCATTTTCAGGATTGAAAACCGGCAGAAGGAGCATTGTTTTGCCCGGTTCAAGCTCAATTTCATCAAAATTGATGCCAATCGAATCAAGAGGAACGAAATCTATGTATTCGGTTTCAACTATTTCTTCACAGCTTATGCATCTCTTGATATTTTTTGCGCCTTCATTTTCGGTTGCTTCAACAAAAATCCATTCTCCCGGAACATGTTCAAGTTTATCTACTGTTTCAAACTCTTCCGTTCCACAATTCACACAACTTCTTGTTTTTGTTCCGGAATATGTGCATGTTGCAGCAACAACCTCATTCCACTCTCCATATGAATGTTCATCACAGTCGTTTATCGAATGAATATTAACTTCTAATATATCATTACAGACAGTACAAGTTCGTACCGAAACACCATCATACTCTTTTGTGGGCGATAAAATCATTTCTTTATCACCGGGAGTACATTCATGCTTTTCAACAACAAAAATATCATATTCGTAGCGATTTCCGTTGCTGTCTTCAACAACAAGCGTTCCTCCTCTAAGGTTTTGAGGAATTATGAATATATCACCTTCACCTGTAAATGTAAGTACACCATTTTTTATGGTTGCATTTTCATTGTTTGAGTAAATTTCAAAATCGGTATTTTCATTAAGGATTGCCGATTTTAAAAGCGAAAAAACATTTGCATTATCTGATTCTTCAACCCAAGCATTAAAAGTTACATTACCTGTTGCGTCTTTTGCCTTAAAGGCGGCAATCTCATCTTCAACAGCCCAAATTTCCTGTTTAACCTGTTCATAATTAAATGGATCATCCATTCCTGGAATAAGGCTGTAATACCATTCTTTGACTTCATTATAGTACTCTGAAAAGCACGCCTTAATCAGGTTTGATATGTAATTACCATAATCTGAAACTCCGAAATAACTTACGCCTGCTTCCGTTTTTGTAACAGACCATGGAATTACCGTTGTGCTGTTTGGCCCTACAGTTAACAAAGCATCTTCAAGTACAAATCGAACAGGAATAGACATAATTGCGGTTCTGAGAGAATCAAAAATGTTAAATTTTCTTGGTTTCTCCGCAAATGTCATATGTATGCTTGTGTTGAGTTTTTTTACTGCATTCAAAAGCCCCATAATATCATCCTTTGACTTGGTGATAAGCCATTCTGCAGGTTCCATGGTAACAGCATTAAGAATACCGAGCAGCCCTGTGTATGTCATATAAGCTGCACTATCAAAAATAGCACTGCCACTTGTTGTGACTTGTGAATATAAATTGCTTATTTCTGAGTAAAGAGTTTTTGAAAGTTCAATCTTGTCATATAAAATGCCTGCTGAACTTGTAGCATCTTTCATGAAATTATCAAGTGCAGTTGAACAATTGGAAATACATTTAACTAAGGATGTAGAAACACTTTCTATTATTTTTACAGCCTTATAAGTATTATACAACTGTTCAAAACCATCAATGTAACTACAATATTTTTCCAACTTATATTCAATCAATTCTGATTCAAAAAGAATGTTGGTTGTAAGCTCCATAACTATTTTATCGCCTGGTTTAAACTCTTTGGCAAATTTGTAATCTACTCCACCCGTATCAACATACAACACATTTTTAACTGTGTTGTCCGAGTAATGCACTATTTTGGATTGTTTAAGACCGGTTATGCAATGACTAACATTGTATAGCGTTTTATCCGAAACATTGGTAAGAGTAATTGTTATAGGATAGTCATCGCCATGATACGCCGCATTGGGAAAAGTGAAATTTAAGTGCAATGCATTACCTGCCCAAACCTGAATGGCATTTTCAGTAACAAAAACCTCATTTATCTCTTCTTCGAACGGCATAATAAGCCCTTTTAATGTGGCTCTTAAATCATAACTTCCTGCTATATCGCCTCTAACATACCAGTGAACAGAATCAGATTCTCCTTCAGGTATATGTGGTATAACCTGTGTCTTGGACTGCTGCTCTCCTATCATCGTCGCCAAAGATAATCCTCCGGGAAGCTCTATCGTGCATTCAAGATTTTCAAGAGTATCTGTCTGCGAATTGTTAATAACCAGCATTTGAACATCAAACATTTCTTTAAGCCATGTTATTTCACCACTAATTATAAGATAACAGTATTCAGACACCGGATGAATTGTTACATAATCGCCATCACCAGTAGGTAAGGTTATGCTTCCTCCAGTACCATCACCATCACCACCGCCGTCTTCACCGGTATAAATCCACCTGCCATAAACCGTCGCTCCTTGTTGTGGAACATAAACACTGCTTATTCTCTTTGTTAGATTATAATCTTCGTACCATCCGTCAAACACATAATTATCATTATCTCCACCCGGAGCATATTCAGGACGCCAGTTCAAAGATACATCACGATTAGAATTTTTAATTTCAACCCAATTACAAAAACCATGCTGATAACCTTGATTCAAGATATGATAGTGCAGAAATGTTTTGGGTTCACCAGACTCTCCGGTATTATGATCAGGATCAGGTTTATATGGAGGTGTTATAAACAAAAGATCACCATTGGCATTAAAATAGGCAAGTATACTTTGCCAATCGATTTCCGGTTTAAACTTCAACTTTAATTCATACTCGAATACATGATGGTTATCAGGCGAGGAAGTATCAATTCCAGCAGCTATTATTTCTTCCAAAGTCATCTCTCTCGATGTTAATTTTACATCGTAGACAGACTTTTCACTTAAACCTATCAACGGAATAAGATTTTCACCAAGATTAATATTAACGGAAAGATTTCTTGTAATGCAACCGTCACAGTAAGCCGATATTGTTTGTTTGCCAACAGGTAATACCGTACTTGCCTTACCGTCTTTATCCGTGACCAAAGTTGCTTCGCCGTCTTTTTCTGTTGAAATAAAAATATTAGCATTCTCAATAGGCTCTTTTGTTTGAGCATTAACTACAGTAAAAACTGCAAGACCATATTCTTGAGTTTTATCAAGATCAACCTCTACTTTTTCTATCTCAAGACTTTCAACACTTGTACAATCTTTACATTTTCTTTCTTTCAATCCTATTTCAAGAATAGTTGATTCTTTTATTATTTCCCAACTACCATAAGAATGACCTGTTGATTCTATCTCCTTTGAATCAACGAATCCACATTTGGAACAAATCCGTGTTTTCAGGCCATTATTGGCACAAGTTGCGTCTCTTACAGTTTCCCAAGAGGAATAATTGTGAAATTCAGTTGTTATTTCAAAACTTTGAGTTGATGTATATATGTTTCCTGCATAGTCTTTAACAAGAATTTGCCCTGCTTCAACTGTGCATTTTTCTTCAAAACTCTTATAATTATTACTCTGCCATGTTTCACCGAAATCAAAGCTGTAATATGCAACCCCTGAAGCTTCATCTTTGGCACCAACAACCCTGATTGTTGTTTGATGACACTCCCTTTCTGCGATTACTTCTGTTACTGTGGGTGCAATTTTGTCAATATGATTTATCGTTATAGTTTTATCGTACTCAAAAATATTTCCTGCCGCATCTTTTACACAAACTGTATTTTCAGCAACAACACAGTTTTCTGAATATGATTTTTGATTTGCACTTTGCCATGTCTCACCAAAATCGAAGCTATAACTTGACACTTCTGATTCATCATCATGTGCATTTACAGAAATTGTTATTTCTGCATTTGTCCAACCCGATGGATTCTGCGATATCGAGGTTATTGTCGGAACATCATTATCAATTTTTACTTCAAAAATTTCACTGATTTCCGATTCTCTTCCGATATCATTTCTTGACATAAAGGAATACTCATAATTACCGCTATCTATAATTTCTAATGTCCCGTTGAACGATGTGAATTCTCCACCGTCAATAGAATAGAAATACTCGACCTCACCGTCATATTCCGATGTGTTTGTCAAAGTAATTGCAACCGTTCCTTTTGTCCACTCGCCAAATGTATAGCTTTCGCCATCTGCTGTTGCAGTAACATCAAACGTCGGTCTGTAGTATTCATCAAGGAAAATAAATCTTATTCCATTTACGTTTGCATAATCGTGAGCAACCGTATATTCATAACCAAGAATTGCAAAATTTTCATTCTTTGTTGTGCCGTAAAGATAGCCGAATGCATAGTCGCCAATTGATGTCACACTTCTTGTAAGCTCAACTCTGTTAAGAACATTACAGCCGAAAAATGCCTTCTCGCCGATTGTTGTAACACTTTCAGCAAGACTGATTTTTTCAAGATTAACGCAGTTTGAAAATGCGTTGCTTTCAATTGAAACAATACCTTCGGGAATTGAAACACTCTTTATGCCTGCACAGTTTCTGAATGCACTGTCACCGATTGCAACAACAGGCTTACCGTTTATCGACTGTGGAACAGAAACGTTTTCATCTGCACCAAGATATGCGATAATTGTTGCTTTTCCGTCTTTAACGATATAATTATAATCACCTGATGTTGCACCGTTGTTTACAACATCAACAAAACCGTCATAGCAATTAAGCAAAACGGCTTCACCGTTTTCGTCATACATTCTGGCATCGGAAAGGGTAAGTGAATTTACGCCTTCCGAATCATCGGAAAGTGTAAATGTAAGAATAACAACATCGCCTGCATCTGTTATCGGTTCTGTACCTGCAAATGACACTCTTATTTTATTGTCGGCATAATCAGGATTGACATAAGCACTTCTGTCATTAATGACTTCACCTATGACTGCTGATTTCAGAGTCATTTTGCTATTATCATACTTTAATGTAAAATTACCGCCGCATACGCCCGAATTCTTAGCAAGCTGAACCGCAACAGAAACATTACCGCAAGTGTAGCCGGTTACTTTCTGAACAGAAAGCTTTGCTGTGTGCGGAGGAATATATTTGATGTTAACTTCTCCCGATTCGTAGGAATGAGAGATAAATTTGCCGTCGCCGTCATAAAGTCTTGAATTTTCAAGTGCAATGGCAGCGGTTCCCGATTCTTCGCTTATTATTCTGAATTTTATATTCAGAACAGAACCTGCTTCTGTAATTGGATTAACACCCGCAAAAGATATTCTTATTGCATTTTCTGAGTATTCAGTATTTATATAGTTTGCAAAACCGTTAAGCAATGAGCCTTGTGTGGCTTCAATTATTTCAAGCTTTGTATTATCATAAACAAAATTGAAATTACCGCCGCAAACCTGTGAAAGCTCAGTAATACTAACATTAACGGTCAATTCTTCGTCGGACTCAATGTTGTAGCTGCCAACTGAAAGAGTAGGAACTTTAAATGAACCGTCAACGATTATCGAGCCGTGTTCAACCGTTTTCGTCAGATGCTCGGAGTTGCTGTTATAAAGATTAACTTTTTCAAGAGTCAAAGGAATTGTTCCCTCAGCATTATCAAGAATTTTAAATGAAACAGTAACAAGAGTTCCGTATTCTGTTATCGGTGTAATACCTGCAAATGTAAAACGCACTTTGTTTGCATCATACTGCGGATTGGCAATCGGAGTCATACCTGCCGCAAGGTCTCCGCAAGATGCACTTACCGCCTGAAGCATATTGTTATCATACACAAGATTAAAGTTACCGCCGCAGGCATAGGAGTTTTCGGACATAGTGACACTGACCGTAACAGTTTCACCTGCACGGCCATATACATTTGAAACCCTGACTGTCGGTTCCTCCTGTGCCGCAAGTGCTATCAAGGAAACCGGTATCAGCGAGAGTATAATCGCTATTGTAATCAGCAGAGCAATGCTATTTTTAACTGTTTTTCTCATTTATCTGACTCCTTCTATATACAGCAACATAAGGGAAAGAAAAACAGAGTTTCTTTCCCTTGAATATTTGTTATTTTTATTTGAGAGATGGGATTATCCCCGCATCATATTGCAGAATCTTTATTGCATCTGCCGAATCAACAACACCGTCTGCGTTTACATCCGCCGCTTTAAGCTGCTCGGAGTTGAATTCGGCAAGTCCGCCATCATATTTTTGAATAAGAATTGCATCGGCAGCATCAACAAGTCCGTCTCCGCTGACATCACCGAAAACAAGAACATATGATTCAACAACAGTAACGGTAAATGTTGCTGTTTTCTGCTTATATGTAACGGCTATTGTCTGTTCACCGAGTGTATCGGGTGAATAACCGCTGACTGTGTATCCTATAACATTTTCACTTGAACCGTTGTTATATACCGCAAGCACAAGCAGACCCGTTAAATCAAGTTCAGAACCAAGCTTATAAACAAGTTTTGAAGGCTCTGCTTCAATTTCAAGGCTTGCAACCTCTGAATTTTCAACTCTGACATAGCAGACATCTTGGAGAGCACCGAGAACTGTTGTTGCAATAATCGTTGTCTGACCTTGTGAAAGCGGAGTCACAACACCGTTTTCATCAACCGTTGCAACCTCAGGATTGGTTGATACCCAGGAAATTTCGGTTGAAGTTGCATCGTAAGGAGTAACCGTTGCGATAAGAGCAAGGGTTTCATCCAGAGTTATTGAAACATTGTTACGGTTAAGCTCAACACTTTCAACCGAAACGCCGATTTCAACAAACGGAATTGAGTTGTTATTTGCATAAGTCTGAGCATAAGTATTTGCGTATCCGTAGATTGTTAAATCAGGAATGTCTGAGAACACATAGCTTGAAATGGAAATAACCGATGGGGGAATAACGATACCCTCAAGTTTTTTACAACCGCCGAAAGCATAGCTGTAAATCGAAGTTACTCCTTCTGGAATAACTATTGACTGAATAGAACTGCATCCTTCAAAAGCGGATTTATCAATAGTAAGCAAGCTTTTAGGCAAAACAATTGAAGAAAGTGCCGTACAGTTTTGGAATGCGTAACCGCATATCTTTTGAAGAGACGAATTGTTTTCAAAGGTAACCTGTTCAAGTAAGGAACAATCCTTGAATGTATAATATCCCAACGACTGCACACCGCTGCCTATTTTAACGCTAATTAATCCCGTGCATTTTTCAAAAGTGCCCCAACTACCTGTGTCACCACCAATAGTTGTAACACTGTCGGGAATCAATACTGTTTCTATTGATTTACAGTTCAAAAAAGCACCTTGTCCGATTGTTGTTATACCGGTTCCGAAGTCAATTTCTTTCAGATTAGTGCAATAATCGAAAGCATAATCTCCTAAAGTTATTAGGCTATCCGGTAACTCTATCAAAGAAAGCGATGTGCAACCGGCAAAAGCAGAATTGTTGATTACCGTTAAAGTTTCGGGCAATGAAATTTCACTGACAGATGAACAACAGTTGAATGCATGACTGTATATTGCTGTTACGCCATTCGGCAAAACAACAGCTGTAAGAGAAACACAATCACTGAATGCAGAGCTGCCGATTGTTTTTACGCCTTCATGCATAATAACCGTTCTGAGCGACTGACAGTTATAAAACGCATTGTTAGGAACACTTGAAATTCCTGCACCAAGTTCAACACTTGTAAAGCCGCAATTTTCAAATACATTTACACCTAATGTTATTACCGAAGCAGGTAAAAACAGGTTTTTCCATGCTTTGCAGTTATAAAAAGCATATTCACCTATGGTTGCAAGTCCATTTGGCAAAACCATATTTGAAAGAGCGGTGCAATTATAGAAAGCTCTTCCGTTAATTGTGTCAAGTTTGCAGTTAGGTGCAAAATTTACTGTTGTCAAAGCAGTGCAGTCAGTGAAAGCTCCGTAACCGATCCTGAGAATGTTTTGCCCGATATTAACCTCTCTGAGGCTTGAGCATCCATTAAAAACACCGTAATATGTATCATTATTGTTTCCATAAATTTCTGTAACACTATCAGGAATTGTAATTGAACTAAGAGCTGTACAACCTTTGAATGCCGCATATCCGATAGTCTGAACTTTAGCTAAATCAATCTCACGAAGACTTGTACAATATCCGAAGGCAAAGCTATTTAATGTGATAAGCGAATCTGGCAATTCAACATTTGTTAATGCTTTACAACCATAAAAAGCATTTGAACCTATGGTTGTTAAGTCGTCAGAAAATTCAATTGTATTGAGAGCGGTGCAACCGCTAAATGCTGAGTTTCCGATTGTTTTTAATCCGCTATGCATAGTAACGGTATGAAGGCTTGCGCAGTTATTAAATACACCTTCAGAAATAGTTGAAATATTATTTCCGGTATCAACAGTATTGAATCCGCAACCAGCAAAAGCATAAGTACCGAGAGAAGTCAGCGTATCAGGCAAGGTCATATTCTTCCATGCTGTGCAATTATAAAACGCAGAAGATCCGATATTTACAAGACCATCCGGCAACTCAATATTTGACAGCATATTGCACTCACAAAATGCTACGTCTGCTATTGTAACAAGGGTTGAATTTGCTGAAAAATCGACCGTTGTTAAAGCTGTACAACCATAAAAGGCTGCACATCCTATTTTGTTTATGCCTGAACCAAAAGTAACTTCTCTTAAAGCCGTACAATTTTTAAAAGCTCCATAGTAATCATTGTTATTATATCCGTAAATTTCTATTACACTGTCAGGAATTACAATCGAATCCAAAGCAACGCATTCAGCAAAAGCTCGGTATCCAATCGTCTGCAGCCCATTGCCTAAATCAATTCCTTTGAGATTAGAGCAGTGCGCAAACACATTGTTTTCTAATGTTACAAGTGAATCAGGAAGTGTAATGTTCAGAAGTGAATAACAATTATAAAACGCATAAGAACCGATTTTAATCAAGCTGTTTGAAAACTCTATGCTTGATAATGAATTACAATTTGAAAATGCACTTGAGCCAATTGTATTAACATTGTTGCTCATTGAAACGGTATGTAATGATTGACAATTAGAAAATGCATCTGTGGGTATAGCGGAAATTCCTGTGCCAAGCTCAATCGTTTTAAAACCGCAACCAGCAAAAACAGAGTCACCCAAATATGTTACAGAGTCGGGCAAGTTCAAAGTTTTCCACGAACTGCAGTTTATAAATGCATAACTATCTATCGTCACGAGGCTGTCCGGCAAAGTAATATCTGATAAAGCTGAGCAGTTGCGAAAAGCTTCATAACCGATTATTTCTAAGCTTGCGTCATCAGCAAAAGTTACAGACACAAGCGCGGTGCAACCACAGAAAGCTCCTCTTCCGATTTTTTTGACATTTTTTCCAATGCTGACAGATTTAAGACTTGTACAACCGTAAAAAATGCCATAACTGCTATAAGAGATATTTTCTGAAATTTCAATAACACTATCAGGAATACTAACAGCACCGAGAGCTGTACACTCTGAAAATGCACCGTATCCGATAGTTGTTTCATTACCGCCGAAATTAACGAAACGCATATTGGTACAGTTTCGGAATGAAAATTCACCGATAATCTTTAATGTTTCAGGGAAAGAAATGCCTGTAATGGTTGTCATATAACTGAATGCATAGTCTGCAATCTCAACAACACCTTCGGGTATAACAACATCACCGCCTGCACCTGTATATGCAGTCAGCACACCTGCTTCTGAGATTGTAAAATCTGTATTAGTTTCAGTTTCGGATTCTTCGGGCATTTCGCTGAAAGTCTCAACCGACTGTGATGATTCTTCAACAGAAGTTGTTTCTTCTGTTGTGCCAGCATCCTCGCCCGATGAGCCGTTTGCAACAGGCTGTTGCTGCTGAATAACTTCGACCGATTCTTCAGTTCTCGTCGAAGTACTATCAGTCACTTCGAGAGTTTCACTTTCAACAACAGCGGTATTTACATCAGGAATCTCCGGCACTTCGGACATAGGAACACCGAAAAGAGTGACCATAACCGATGTTATCAAAGCAATAAGTTTTTGAAAGAAATTAACCATAATCGTTCCTCCGTTCAACCAATTACATACAATAATACATAATAATTATATCAAACATTTCAAATAACAGCAAGTATTAATATAATAAAATTTAAAAATATGCAGTCTGAATCACTTGCGAAACACGCATCCCCGAAGAATGGCAGTTCGCAATCTGTCTCCTTCGGGGATTGTCATTTTAGTTTTTTACAGACTTATCTTCATTGCCGAAATATCCTCTTTTACTAATCTCCTCCGAAATGGTTGTGAGACCGTTTCGGAGGAGATTTTTTGAAATATATTATGTAATTAATTACTTTCAAATATATTGTGCTTTCCAATCTTACATACTTTGTATGATACCGACGAGGCAAAAGGAGTTTTATCTGAGAAATCGTCAAGGGAGATTTCTTGGATAATAAGTAATAACCTTGCCTTTTTATCGAATTGTATCATCTACAAACTGAATGTAAGAGGAGGAATATTTATGAGTTGAAGACCTTGTTGCGAAGGACGGTGGTTTATATTATAACACCGCCCTGAGCGACCGCTCAAACCTGTAAAAGCGAGCAGCATACCAATACGTCCTTATAATTCACCACGCAGTGCTGTATTTTGTTTATCAAAAAAATTCAGCGTAACAACGGAGCCCTTGACCCGTTGAGATGTAATAGCTGTTGTCCTTATGTTTTTTCTAAAATGTCGACCTCCTATTGACTGTTTAAGATTAAACGTAACGATTCGGAAGCAGATATTCAATCTCTAACATTAAATCGTCTTTTATATCATTTTGGATATCTGCATCGGGAACAACAGCAATTCCCCGTCTTGTTTTTCAGCGGGGCAAGACAGGGAAGTTTTCGTAACTTGTACTGCTATAGAATTTGTCGTAGTTACGATTTGTAAAAATTTAAATCATCAGGAGGAATTACAAATGTCAACCAACAAAATAATAACTGTTTCAACCAAAGGTGAAAAAGCCACATTTTCAATCAAGTTATCCGACAAAGGTCATAATTCGTTGGACTTTTTCTGTGACACCTGCCATTCAGAAAAGCCTATGGCTTCCATCCTTGATTCTTCCGAAAACTGTTTTCTTTTTTTCAAGCGAACCGAAGACGGTTTTGAACTGAAGAAGAAAGAATATCCGCCGGAAGAAAAATGGACCTATGACGGTGGGAGATACATCATCAAACCCGGATCGTTCGATGATCAATCGGAAATTCGGATGCCTAACAACAAAATCTTCATATTTAGAAACGACTATTATCAGGATATCAAATCTGACGGTGTTACGGTCGGATTTTTTGACGGAAAATCAACCCGACTTTTCATTCGCTGCTATGTCAAGGATGGCATGATGATGATTGATTTCGCATAAGGAGGATCCGGAATGTTGAAAAATATGTTTATGATGAACCACACGGCTTGTTACTTCGCTCACGCTTTGAGCGAAGGCAAAATACACTTCTTCAGATTTAAAGGCGGTGTGAAATCCGTAGTCGCATCAATCACGTATACAGAACAATCGGGATTGTTGTTTTGCGAAACGGACGGTCAGAGCGAAATTGTTGCAAGGCTCATCAAAGACCCTGAAAGAAAGTTCAACGGCAGTTTGTCAAACGATGATACTCATCTTGAAGTCTTCTGCGGATCCGACAACAGAATGCTGATTCTGCAAAACCCAGAATATGGGGAAGGTATCATTACAGATGCCCTTCTGCTCTTTATCGATCAATCATGTGAAACCAAGATTTTAGCTCACGTGTATATTGATTATGACGGCAAACTTATTTTTGATTTTGATTATGCTGAGGAGGAATAGATATCAATAAGATTTTATCAATTCTTATTTCAATAATCTTAACGCTTATGTCCTTTGTTTCGGAAAAGAAAGATGTTATCTCAATACCTTTTGACGAAATCACAACCACAGAGCCCGTCTGTTCTTCAACAGAATGCTCTGTGAGCTCTTCCGGCAATGTTCACAGCAAAGATGCCGTCGAACTCTTCGAGCTCTGTAATAGGGCGAGAGAGGACGTAGGATTGGACAAGCTTGTATACAGCAGTGAAATCTCGCAGCTTACTTATATACGGGCCTGTGAACAGCTTGTTGCCCAAGGTCACCTGAGACCCGATTCTTCAAGATTCTATACTGTCTTTGAAGAAAACGGTATGGTTTATGATGCTTACGGCGAGAATATCGTCATCATACGTTCTCAAAAGAACTTCTCGCCGTCATATGCGTTAAGTCTCTGGTTATCCTCAGAAACTCACAAAAAAATTCTTTTGGGCAAGTGGACTTATTCAGGAATATGCGTTTTAGAATCAGATGAAGGATATTTTTATACAGTCTAATTATTTGCAAGGTAGAACAAAAACACAAAATAATTAATCCGATTGCAGGCATACCGCTGATGCTTGCATATAAATCAGGTTTTAGCTGTCATAAATATCGGGTATTTTGCATGCAAAAAGACACCGTTTATTCGGTGTCTTTTTTATTTAAGGGTACTATTCATTTTTTCTTTTCAGGATATGGAATTTGTTCCCCATGCCATTTTCGATACTTCCTTTTTTGTCTTTCTCGATCTTTTTCTATTTCATCTATTCTTCCGAGCATTCTTTCAGACATGATTGCCAATTCGAAAAAAGATCGTTCGTTGGCTCTTTTTTCAAAACGGCTAAATATACTAAACAAATTATGACCAATTTTTTTAATCATCTCCTGATGCTCTTGATGAAGACTAAAACATTTATTTTTAAAATCTTCTAAATTCTGACAAACGATAGCCTTTTGGGAAAAATCATATTCAGACAGTTCCTTAAAACTATAACACAGATTTTCAAAAGTCAGATTACGTTCATATAAATTTTTTGAATATTCAACTATATAGTTCGGGTCGCACACATTGTTACAAATAAAATGATTGCAAAACAGAAAATAATTTTCATTAAGAATTTTGCTTGTGTTATAAAAAGTTTCGTTTTTTGCTTGCTTGTAGGCAGAATAAGCCTTATTGAGTTTTTTTACAGAACATATATCCAATCCCGTATAATCTGCAACTTGCAAATCCATTTCATTTGTAATGTTATCCGATAAACCTAAAAGATAATCGGTTGTTACGTGAAATTCTTTCGCCAAAACAATTAACTGCTCAATAGTTGGAGCACGCAGACCTCTCTCATACGCACTTATGGTTTGTCTGTTTACACCGATTATATTGCCCAACTTTTCCTGTGTGTATTTGTTTTCTTCTCTGAGCTTCAAAATTATTTCGCCTAATCGAATTTTTGCATCGGAAACCATTTCATTTTATCCCCCGTCGTTTGTTT
>JAFQON010000021.1 GCA_017403185.1 Clostridia bacterium | reverse complement strand
AATAAAACAGCCGCTCGGGAGTGGCTGCCAGTGAATGTAATGCGCTGCTAAACCTTCAAAGCCCCTTTCAGGGGCAAAGCCAGTAATCGCCCCTTGAAGGGGCAGTGCAAACCCCCGGCTCAGCCGGGGGTTTTGATTTATCAGCTCTTTTTCAGCTTTTCATATTCTCTTTTGGCTTTTTCTTCAATCTCTTCAAGCTTTTTGTTATATTTCTGTTCGAGCTTTTCCTGCTCTTTTTGGAGCTTCTCACGCTCTTTATCAAGCTTTTCAAGGTCTTTTTCAAATTCTTTGTAAAGCTCTTCCTCAGCTTCTCTTTCTTTCTCGTCAAGCTCCCTCGCCTGCATCCATTCAACCGTGCCTTTGAGCGACTCTTCAAGAGTCATGGGGTTGTAACCAAGCTCGGTCTTTGCTTTAAAGCAGGAGAAATTGCAGTTTTCGCAAAGCTTTCTGATTGAATATTCATTGAGAAGCGGCGGAAGCTTCAGCGCATCAAACACCTTTTCAATCTGAGGTAAAAGCGACATAATCATGCTTTTCTTAAGCTTGATTTTGGGCGGCTTTTTGTCACACACATAAGCAAGCGTGCGTATAAATTCATCAAGCGTGTGTGCATAGCCGCTGAGTATGTAGCAATTGCCGTTTTTACCCTTTTCGGCAGCGGCTACCATGCCCTTGGCAACATCTCTTACATCAACAAAGTTGTATCCGCCGAAATTCATTGTAACAGGGAAAAGACCCTTCAGATAAAGGTTAAGCATTGTGCCTACGCTTGAGGTGTTATTATTGTCATAAGGACCTATGCAGCAGCTCGGATGAACAACGCAAACCTTAAGGTCATCGCTTGCATTGTCAAGCACATACTGTGTTGCGGCAGCTTTTGACTTTGCATATGCACCCTCAAGCAAATCAGGGTCAAAAGACTTCGCTTCCCTGATAATATTCATATCAGCCCTGACAGCAATGGCATCAACGGATGAACAGTAAACAAGTGTTTTTACGCCGCATTTTTTGCAGGCAGCAACAACATTCTTTGTTCCTTCATAGTTAACATTCCACACCTGTTTGTCTTTTGTGCCGCTTATATCAACAATACCCGCAACATGATAGACGGTTTCCGCACCCTCAAACGCCTTTTCAAGCTGCTCAAGGTCGGTAATGTCACCCATAAATTTTTCACATTCTATATCATCAAAATACGGGCTGTCCGTGCGAAGAAGCAGACGCATTTTTTCGCCTCTCGCCTCAAGCTCCTTCACGAGTGCAAAGCCGACATAGCCCTTACCGCCCGTTATCACATTAATGCCGCTCATTCACACCAATCCTTTCTTATATACTTCCTTTTATTCTATATTAACATATTTTCACAAAACAAATCAACCTTTTATGTAACACAAAACCGACATTTTCCTCAACAATTGTTTACTTTTGTCGCAAAACGAGCTACAATCAAACGGAACAAATAATTATAATTGACAATTTATAAGGTTTGTTGTAAAATATTATTTGTTTTTTATTGGAGGTAGTTATTAATGAAAATCGATAAACTTGCAGGCGAACGCTTTAAAGAAAAGCCCTCGGACTGCGTCATAGACAGCCACGCACTCATGCTCAGAGGCGGTTATATGAAGGGCGTTGCAAACGGAATTTATTCATCCTTCATGCCCCTCAGAAGAATCACAAGAAAAATTGAAAATATCATCCGTGAAGAGATGGATGCAATCGACGGTCAGGAGGTTCAGTTCCCCGTTGTTATGCCTGCATCACTCTGGTCGGAATCGGGCAGATACGAAAGCATCGGCAGTGAGCTCATGCGTATCAAAGACAGAAACGACACTCCCATGGTGCTCGGCATGACCCACGAAGAGGCTGCTGTTCAGCTTGTAAGAGAATATGCAAACAGCTACACAAAGTACCCCTTCATGATTTATCAGGTGCAGACCAAATTCCGTGACGAAGCACGCCCCAGAGGCGGTCTTATCCGTGTTCGTGAATTCACAATGAAGGATGCCTATTCATTCCACACCTCACAGGAAGACCTTGAGAGATACTATGATATCTGCTACAAGGCATATGAGCGCATCTTCGCAAGAGCAGGCATTCCCGAGGTTATCACCGTTGCATCGGATTCAGGCATGATGGGCGGCAGCATTTCACACGAATATATGCTTCTCTCCCCCGTTGGTGAGGATTCAATAGCAGTATGCTCGGAATGCGATTACAGAGCAAACATGGAAGCTGCCGAAAGCATTATTGAAAATAAGATTGAGGGCGAATCAAACGAGCTTGAGCTTGTTTACACCCCTGATATACACACAATTGAAGATATCTGCAACTTCCTTAAGACTCCTCTTGAGGAATCCTGCAAAGCGGTTGTTTACCAGAAGAACATGACGGATGAATATGTTGTAATCTTCGTAAGAGGCGACCTTGATATCAACGAAACCAAGCTCACCAACTATCTCGGCGAAGCGGTTCACCCCGCAGTAATCACCGAGGATTGCGGCCTTTTCGCAGGCTTCATCGGTCCCTACAATCTTGACAAAGAAAAATTCACCGTTCTTTTTGACAAATCACTTGAGAACACCCACAATCTCTCCTGCGGTGCAAATCAGCTTGACCACCACTACAAGGGTCTCAAAATCAGCAGAGATATCGGCGATGTTGAATACATTGACCTTGCCAAGATTAAGGAAGGCGGCATCTGCCCCAAGTGCGGCAAGCACTCAATAAGCATTTCAAGAGGCATCGAGGTTGGCAACATCTTCCAGCTCGGCACAAAATACACAAAGTCAATGGGAATGCAGTATCTTGACAGCGAGGGCAACCTTCAGTATCCCATCATGGGCTGCTACGGCATCGGCGTAGGCAGGCTTGCAGCTTCGGTATGCGAAGCACATCACGACGAATACGGCCCCATCTGGCCCATGAGCATCGCACCCTGGCATGTTCAGATTTGCTGCCTGAGAGCAGATGACGAAGAATGCAGAGGCGTTTCCGACGATCTTTATCAGAAGATGCTTGATGACAGAATGGAAGTTATCTATGATGACAGAAACATCAGACCCGGCGCAATGTTCTCTGACGCTGACCTTCTCGGCGTGCCTGTAAGAGTTATCGTAAGCCCCAGAAACCTCAAGGAAGGCGTGTGCGAAATCGTTACGAGAGATAAGAGCGTAAGCATCAAGGTTGAGGTTGAAAAGGTAATCGACACCGTTAAGGAAATGATTGCTGAAAGACTTAAATAAAACATCAAATCCCCGAACAAAAGCTGTTCGGGGATTTTTTCATATCAGGCTGACAATATATTCTGCAAGAGCAGAGGCATTGCCGTTTGTGTCAACATATATCGGGCTCTCGCCCTCAGAAGTTTCAAAATACACCTGATCACCGCCCATAAGCACAACGCTCGCACGGGTGCCATCGGCATAAACCAACCTCACTATATATCCGCCGCCGTAATATTGAACGGGCTCTGCAGCTTCAGTAGGCTTCATATTCTCTATAAACCGCAGCATCTCACTTTTCTGCGCTTCGGTGCATACCCTGAACGGTCTGTCAAGCATAAGGTCGTAGCCGCTCCCCCATTCAACCGAAGCAATCTCCTCTGACATCAGATCTTCAACATAAATGTTAACCGTTCTGACTGTTGAAGTTTCGGGGGCTTCTGCGGTTTCTTCTTCAATATCGGAAGATGTGTATGCACTGCCGTCGTTTATCTGCTCCTCAGGCAGCGGCTTGACTGTGATATACTTTTTTTCATCGGTAAGCTCATTATATGAAAATGTATTATATTCGGTTGCGTATTTTTCATAATAATTCATGCTACGGTCAATTTCAAGAGTTTCTTCAGTGCCGTGCACCCTGTAAATATGATTCGTAGGGGTTATAATAAGCTCTTCAAACCCGTAATAGAAAAAAGCAAGCTCTGCCGACAAATTGCCCTGATATATACTGTTATATTTATCAAATGCTTTGCCACGCACGGATATAGTGTAACTCAATCCGCCGTCACTTCTGAAAAGCGTGATTTTAGCAATTATTTCATCATCTCTGCAAACAGGCAGGTCAACATAATCATACTTGAGTGTGTTTGTTTCGCCAAGATTAACATGGCTGTAGCCTGATGTTGAAATTTTATATACGGACTCAAAATCGCCGTATTCCGCAGCAATAGCACCGATTAAATCATACTTGTTTTTTTCAACAAAGGTGCTTATTTCTTTTTCGGTGAAAGGAGTGCCCTCATATTCAAGCTCACCGTCGCTTATTTTATCGGGCATAAATCCGCCGAAATATTCAGCCGTAGTTGATGAATCACCCGAATCGGGGGCAGTAATAAAAGCATCGCTGTATTTGATTGCTGCAACCGCTGCAACCACAACAACCGCAACCAAGGCAGCAACGGCAAGCGGCTTTGAAAATTTTGGTCTGCCTCTGCTGTATGAATACGCCTGAGAAATCAAATCATCGTCAATATAATCCATTGCTTCGGCAAGAATATCTGAAGTCATAAACAAAAACCCTCCTTTTCAAGATGGATTTTAAGCTTTTTTCTCATTCTGAACAGAGTTACGGATATGCGATCTTCCTTAACACCCAAATCCTCTGCTATAGCTTTCACGGAATCCGAATACCAATAGCGTCTTATAAAAATGCAGCGATCGACTTCTTTTTGCTTTCTGAGAAAATCGCTTATTGATTTACCCAGCAGCCTTGCATCAAATGATTTTTCAGGCAAATTATCGGATGGCAGGCATTCCTGCAGCTCATCAAGAGAAACAAGCATTTCGGGATTACGCTTTTGAGCAGTGTTATGTTCAAGGCGTTTGAGCGAAAGATTCTTTACAATTCTGCACAGGAAGGCTGAAAAATAATCGGGTCTTTCATCAGGTATCCTGTTCCACACGGTCAGGTATGAATCGTTAACGCATTCTTCGGCATCCGATTTATTGTTCAGAATGTTCTCAGACAGCTTTATACACAGTTTGCCGTACTTTGCTGCTGTTTCACGCACAGCGTTTTCATCCCGCTCCCAATAAAGCTTTATGATTGATGTATCATCCATTATATTTCTCCTTTCCACAGGTCTTTTCATCAATAAGTACGGAATTATGCCCAAAATATTACAAAGCCCGCAGAAAAAAATTCTGCAGGCTTTATATTCAGTTCAGATAATATTGTGCCTGAGCAGACCACAGCTCATAATATTTGCCGTTTTTGTTTTTCAGCAGCTCATCATGGGTGCCCGTCTGAAGAACGGCACCGCCGTCAAACACAACAATTCTGTCACAGAATGAACAGCTTGAAAGTCTGTGAGAAATATAAACAGCGGTTTTATTGTTTACAAACGAATTGAATCTGCTGTAAATCTCATTCTCCGCAACGGGGTCAAGTGCTGCCGTAGGCTCATCAAGAATAACAACGGGAGCATCCTTATAAAGTGCTCTTGCAAGCGCAAGCTTCTGCGCCTCACCGCCCGATATTTCAACACCGTCACTGCTGAGCGTTTTATAAATATAAGTATTCTCTTTATTCTTCATTTTAAGAACACGCTCTTTGACATTTGCTTCATCAAACGCTTTATAAAGCCTGTCTTTATCGCAGCTTTCGCTTGCGGTTACATTTTCGCAAACAGGAATCGAGAAGGTTTTAAAATCCTGAAAGATTACCGAATAAAGCTTCATCAGGCTTTCCTTGCTGTATTCCTTGATGTTAATTCCGTTAATCAGTATTTCGCCCTCAGTTACATCGTAAAAACGGCAAAGAAGCTTAATAAAGGTTGTTTTGCCGCTGCCGTTTCTGCCCACAACCGCAAGATGCTCACCGTTATGTATTTTTACATTGATGTTTTCAAGAGCATAATTATCACTGCCGGGGTATTTGAAGCTGACATTTCTGAATTCAAACTCAAACGGCTGCGAGGGCTCCAACTCCTTGTCGCCGTATTCGATTTCATCCTCGGTGTTCACAATCTCAAAATAATAGTTAATAAGCGGAATCATTTCAGCGGTTTTGCCGAAGGTTGTTGCCATTTTCATTATGCCGTTGATAATCTGCATAAACGAACCGCAGTAAAGCACAAGAGAGCCGATGCCGAAAAGCCCGTACCATCCCTTGATGCCGATGAAAAGATAAATACCGAATCCTACAACAGCACCGAGAATTGCAATGAATGAGCTTGATTTCGCAGTGTGCATTGCCGCTTTTTTCATTACCGTTTCGCCCTCATTGAGAAGCTTACGGGTTGCCGTTTTTTCAATCAAATCCTGCTCTTTATAAAGTCGAATTTCCTTGCCCGATTTATAATCGTTAAAAAGCTCAATAAAATAATAAAATATTCTGTCAAGCCTTGAGTATTCCTCAGCCGAAGCAAACCACGCCTTGTTCATCCTTGTAGCAACAATAAGAATTATGACCACCATCACCGCAATTGCGGCGAAAATGCTGAGAAGAAACACGGGCTTTTCGAAAAAGGAATTACCCGTAGCCTGCAAACCGATTCTGAGCAGAGGAAACACCATAACAAACGAATTTGCAACCGTCAGCAGACCCGATATAAAATCCCTGAGCATCCACGAAAGCTGCATAAAAGCGGAACCGCTCCTTTTTTGTGCCTCTGCGTGTTTATGAATAAGCTCTTTGAATCCGCTGTCATCCAGTGTGCGGAATTCAGTTGAGTAAAGCTTTGATGCGATTATTTTGTGCTCTCTGTAATAAAGCACACTCAGCAGATTTCCGTTTACATCTGCAAGGTAACCGTTGAGAAAAAACATGACAAGATTGATTGACAAGGCAACAGCAATATAAACAGCAAGTGTTTTGCCGTCAGCCTTCATATCAAGCAAATCTATTATTTTTGAAGAAAACCATATGTTCACAAACGGCATCACCGCAGAAACCACCGCAATTATAACCGATACGGGGAGCAGCCTTTTTTCAATACGGTGTGCTTCTCTGTACGCAGAGAGTATTGCCTTAAAATTATTCACACTGCTCACCTCCCGCCTCTTTGTAATAGTAGCTTTGCATCTGATACATTCTGAAATATGCGCCTTTAAGCTCCATAAGCTCCTCGTGAGTGCCGTATTCGGCGATTTTTCCGTCAGAAATGAACATAATCCTGTCACAGAATCTTGTTGATGAAAGCCTGTGAGAAATAAAGAATGAAATTTTGTCTTTTGTAAGCTCGTTATATTTGAGGTAAAGCTCATTTTCGGCAATGGGGTCAAGTGCGGCGGTAGGCTCATCAAGGATAAGTATTTTTGCATTCTTATAAATCGCCTTGGCAAGCAGAAGCTTCTGCTTTTCACCGCCCGAAAAATCAACCGCATCCTTGTAAATATCCCTTACCATCAATGTGTTTTCTTTTTCGGCAAGGCTGTTTATTTTTTCGGCTATTCCTGCTTTTTCAAATGCCTCATACAGCCTTTCTTTATCGTATTCGGAGCAGGCACACACATTCTCCGCAACCGTCATGGGCAGGAAGGTGTAATCCTGAAATACAGGTGAGAAGAAATCAAAATAATCACTTTTCGGTATTTCCCTGCTGCTTTTGCCGTTTATAAGCACATCGCCTTTTGTTACATCATAAAGACCGCAGAGAAGCTTTACCGCAGTTGTTTTACCCGCACCGTTTTCGCCTACAATTGCGATATTTTCGCCCTTGCCGACCTTGAACGACATTCCTTTTATTGTATCTGTTTCTGCCTCAGGGTAACGGAAGAAAACATCCCTGAATTCAATTGATTCGATTGTATCCGCACAAAAACCGTTTTCATCTGATTTCTCTGCCGTATTCTCATCAAGAAAGCTGCGGAATTCCGCACAGTCCTGGCAGCATCTTTCAAGCTGAGAGTAGCAGGAAACAAGGCTGAGCATCCAATTGGAGAAGCCCGTTATGATTCCGAAGCAGAAAATAAAATCAGAAACGCTCATCCCCTCATTCATCACAAGATACACAAGATAAGCATAAGCAACAAGCTCACGCAGCAGGTTAAGAAGGGCTCTTACACCGTTGACCTTCATGCTGATATTCATATAACGGTAAAGAATTTTTTCAACTTCGTGCAAAAGCTTTGCAATCATCATGAGGAAGTGGTCGCCGAAGCCGTAGATGCTGATATCCTTTGCCGCCGAGTTATCCTTACTCAGCTCATAGTAATAATTGAATTTAACAACAACGCTTGAGGTTTTATCTTTGGAATTCTTGTCTATGTTGTTTAAATATTTAGCAATGAAGAATTCTCCGACACAAGTAAAGCATATAAGCAAAATCATCCATATGTTTATTCTGCTGATAAGCGCAAGCGAGGCGGCGAGGCCTATAACGCTCACGCAAATCTGACTGCAAATGCTGATAAACATTTGCGGAGCAGAGTTATAGTAATAATAAAAATCAGCAGCTCTTTTGTTTTTTTCTCTGCCTTTGAGGCTTTCGATGTTTATGTAGTCCGTATTCAGATTTTTACGGAACGCCATAACTGCATAGCGCATTCTTATAATTCTGCCGCTGCCGTAGAGAAGCTCATTCATAAACGGAGCAAGCCATGTTGTAACGGTTACAAGCGCACTCAGAAGAGCGACAATGATTATAAGCCGCTCAATCGTAACCCCGTTTTGAATGCAGTCAATCATCGCTTTTGGTATAAACGAAATTATTATCGGCTGCAGAACAAGAGCAGGTACATTGATAAAAAAGTAAATCAGACTCTTTTTATCCCACTCAATCCAGTTTCTGAGCATATATTTTATATTGTCGGCTAAAAGCTTACCTTTCATAATCTCACTCCGATACAGAAATTTATATGTAACATCGCCTTCACTTATAAGACGAATCAAATCGCTGTTTGGTCTGTGCATATTATTATTCTATCACAATATTTATTTTTAGCAATATAACAACACATAAATTATATCGGAAAAAAGCAAAAATATCGGAAAAGAAAAACAGAAAATCAAATCATAACTCTTTAAAAACTTTTTATCAGCATATATACATATTCGGCAATATTCAGCATTCAAATATTTTTCGGCACGCCTGTACCCTTACAAATAAATCGTAAGTTACTCCCCCGCTGCTTTATTTTTGCCTCAGATAAACTAATCTTTTGACAGGTGTTGTTTTTTCGTTTTGCGAATGGTATAATCGATTTGAATATTAAAGAGAACAATTCTTAATAAGACGATAAACAACCCCGATGGAGAATAATATGAATAAAATCACAGAAATAACAGATTTTCTTGCACCGGAGCTTGATGTATACGCACGGCTGAGCGAGGTTCAGCTGTTGAACAGAGAGTTCCCCGAAAAAGGTTTATTTATAGCAGAAAGCCCGAAGGTTATTGAACGGGCTCTTGATGCGGGATATGAACCGGTTTCGTGTCTTATGGAAAAAAAGCATATTGAGGGCGAAGGCAGGCAAATTCTTAACAAAATTAAAGACATTCCTGTTTTTTGTGCGGAATTTGATATTCTGACGCAGCTGACAGGCTTCAAGCTCACAAGAGGTATGCTGTGTGCCATGAAACGCAAGCCCCTGCCCGATGTAAAAGAAATATGCGAAAACAAAAGAAGAGTAGTTATACTTGATAAGGTTATGAACCCGACCAATGTGGGCGCCGTAATCCGTTCGGCTGCGGCACTCGGAATGGATGCGGTAATCCTAACCCCCGGATGCTCCGACCCTCTTTACAGACGGGCCGCAAGAGTCAGCATGGGCACCGTATTTCAGATTGAATGGACTTTTTCAAGCGACAGCTTTCTTGATGAAATAAAGGCTCTCGGGTTCAAAACTGCGGCTATGGCGCTTAAGGATAATTCCGTTTCCGTCAACGACCCAAGGCTTTTAAACGAAAAAAAGCTTGCCGTCATTATGGGAACAGAGGGCGACGGTCTTTCAGACCAAACCATATCCGACTGCGATTATACAGTGAAAATACCAATGTATCACGGTGTTGATTCTCTTAATGTCGCAGCTGCTTCCGCAGTAGCATTCTATCAGCTCGGCAATAAACAGAACGATATTGACCCCCTGTTTCAGCGTGATTGAATATCGGATAAACCGAAAAATTATTGATAAAATATTTGTCTTACGGTCAGACAAAGCAAGACGTCAAAACAGACTGTTTAAAAAATATTTTCCCTTGACAAGCTCAAATGTATATGCTAAAATAGAATAAATTGAATAAGAAAAGCTATGAAGGAAAGAGTAGCCGTTGCGGAACAACCAGAGAGAGAAGCGTTTGGTGGAAGCTTCTTGTGGGAAGCAGAGGTGAAGACCGCTCCTGAGCTGTAACGCCCAAAGCAGAGTAAGCGTTACCGTATTTCTGCGTTAAAGAATAGGATTTGTTTGAATCCGAAGAGTTAAAAATCAAGGTGGAACCGTGCATTTTTCGTGATTAGTATGCACCCTTGACAGTTACAGCTATGCTGTGACTTGTCTTGGGTGCTTTTCTTATTCAATAAAAATTATGAATAAGGAGGTTGTAAATTATGAAGGTTATTTACAACAACGGAAGTATCGGTATCTGCGAAGGCGCAGATGAACTTGAGGTGCTCAGACACAGCGCCGCACACATTATGGCACAATCGGTAAAAAGGCTTTATCCCGAAGCGAAATTCGGATACGGTCCCGCAACAGAAAAAGGCTTCTACTATGATATTGATTTGGGTGAAGTGAAACTTTCGGACGATGACCTGCCAAAAATTGAAGCAGAAATGCGTAATATTGTAAAAGAAAATCTGTCACTCAAGCCGTTTGTTTTGTCTCACGAAGAAGCTGTAAAGCTGATGGAGGAACGCGGCGAAGATTATAAGGTACAGCACATTGCCGACCTTGCCGATAACGAACCTGTCAGTTTTTACCGTCAGGGCGAATACATTGATATGTGCCGAGGTCCGCATATTACTCACACAAAAGCACTCAAAGCATTCAAACTGACAGGCGTTTCAGGTGCATACTGGAAAAATGACAGCAGCAACAAAATGCTTACAAGAATTTACGGAACAGCTTTTTTCAGCCGGCAGGAGCTTGATGATTTTCTCAAAATGCAGGAAGAAGCTGCAAAGCGTGACCACAGAAAAATCGGCAGAGAAATGGGTCTGTTTATGTTTGCCGATGAGGGTGTGGGATTTCCGTTTTTCCTGCCTAAAGGATTAACACTCAAGAATTCGCTTATTGAATATTGGCGACAGATTCATTACAGAAACGGTTACTCCGAAATAGCAACACCTGTTATTATGAGCCGCGAGTTATGGAAAACAAGCGGTCACTGGGAGCATTATTCGGATATTATGTATTCGTTCGAAAATGATGAGGGACAATACTGCATAAAACCGATGAACTGTCCCGGCGGTGTGCTTGTTTATAAAAACAAGTCCCACAGCTACCGTGAACTCCCCATAAGAATGGGAGAGCTTGGTGTGGTGCATCGTAATGAATTGCGTGGTACACTGCACGGTTTGTTCCGTGTAAGGTGTTTTACACAGGATGACGCTCATATCTTTATGAGAAAAGACCAGATTGCAGACGAAATTGCAGGCGTAGTACATCTTATTGACGAGGTGTATTCAAAATTTGGTTTTAAATACTCACTTGAACTTTCGACACGTCCCGAAAACAGTATGGGAAGCGATGAGGATTGGGAGACAGCAACAGACGCTCTTAAAGCTGCGCTTGAACAGCTCGGCTTGCCTTACGAAATCAATGAGGGTGACGGTGCTTTTTACGGCCCGAAAATTGACTTTCATCTTAAAGACAGTATCGGACGTACTTGGCAGTGCGGAACAATTCAGCTTGACTTCCAGCTTCCGCAGAATTTTGATTTAAGCTATATTGACGAGAACAATCAGAAACAGCGCACTGTAATGATTCATCGTGTATGCCTCGGCTCAATCGAACGATTTATAGGCATTCTCACAGAGCATTATGCAGGTAAATTCCCCGTTTGGCTTGCACCTGTTCAGGCGAAGGTGCTTGTTGTTTCTCAAAAGAGCGAGGAATATGCAAGAAAGATATATTCCGCTTTATGTGAAGCAGGAATACGCTGTGAGTTTGATAACCGAAACGAAAAAATCGGATATATGATTTGCGAGGCACAGTATGTAGAGCGTGTTCCGTATATGCTTGTCATCGGCGAAAAAGAAGCTGATGACGGAGTTATTTCCGTCAGAAATCGTGATGACGGAAAAACAGAAGTTATGCTGCTCGATAGCTTTATTAATGAAATCAAAGAAAAGATAATTAACAGAGAATAACAGAAAATTTAAGATCACTAAACAAAAAAGAGTTATAATAAAACACACAGGGAGCTGCCTCACCTCATTCGTGAGACAGCTCCCATGCTGTTATTTATAAAGAATCAGCAGCCGTGAATGCCGGATACTCATTCGTTCTTTCATTCACACATATGTTGTTCAGATTAAAGCTTTATGCAATGCTTAATCAATCAGCGGCATTTCAGTCATGCGGAGCCTTGCACAGCCGTAAGGGCAGAGCTCGATTTTCCGCACTTCGGAAATCGGTTTTATTGATTTCGGAATTTTTCTTGCAATGCTTCTGTACGGGAATTTAAGCCCCCAGTCAATCAGCTGCATATTTGCTTTTACTGTTAAAGGCGGATTATCCTGTGAAAACGGAATATCACTGATTTTATTATGTGTTATTTCAAAATTCGGCTCAAGCCCGAAAGTGTGTGCATAAGGACCGTTTGTGCTCCAAGGTGCCATAATCATTGTTTTTTGGCAGGCGGTCTGATTGACCTGCTGAACATATTGGTGAGTCCACATATCCTCACTGAGTGTTGCGGGAAGAGCATTGAACGCAAGCATTTCAAGCCTTTCTGCCCACTTGTTATCGCCGGTTTTTGCAATTACAATTCTGTTGAAACAGGCACGGTTGAACAAATCTGTTTTTTGTGATATTATATTAACAGTCAACCGGCAAATATATATTCTGTTCAGATTTGTGGAGGTATTGTATGAAAAAGCTTTTATCGTTAATTCTTACCGTTATAATTACCCTGAGTGTAACACCGTTTGTGTTTGCTGCAGGAACGACTTACTATATCGACAGTATATCGGGTAATGACGAAAACACGGGCTTATCCGAAGCTTCTGCATGGAAGACCGTTGATAACATTGCCTCATTAACACTCGAATCGGGTGATAAAATTCTGTTCAGGGCAGATGGCGACTATGACTGCGCCATAACACTCACCTGCTCCGGAACCGAAGATAATCCCATTGTAATTTCATCCTACGGTGAAGGCAAAAAGCCGCATCTCAATACCGATGCAAGAGATGCGGTTATGAAGCTTTTTGACTGCTCCTATGTAACCGTTTCGGGCTTTGAAATAACTGCACACAACGGCGGCGGTATCTGGGTTGACGGAGTTACGAAGGAGTCAAAAGGTGTCAGAATAGAAAACTGCGAATTTCACGATATGCAGAATTATAAGGTAACTTGCCGTGATAACTACACCGAAGGCCCGATTTCGGGCAGAGCCGCAATAGTTATAAAGCGTTACGGCGGCTCACCCTATCCCGTCAACGATTTTCAGGCAATAAACTGCAAAATATATGATGTAGGCAACGGTATATTTTTCACAGGCTCGCAGGACCTGAACAAAAACGCACTTGTAAAGAACTGTGAATTCTATAATATGGACGGTGAAGCGGTCGTTCTTGAAGGCTGCGACGGTGCTTTGGTAACGCATTGCCGTGCGATAGACTGCTGTCAGGGAGTAGGTCTTGATGAAAACGGAGAAATTCTGTATTTTACAGCCGCAATGTGGACTCATTATTCATCAAACTGCACCTTCAGCTACTGCGAAATAGCGGGGCAGAAAAACTACGGTGACGGAATGACGGTGGATTTTGACCACGGTTCATACAACTGCACATACGAATACATTTATTCCCACGATAATATGCGCTTTATGTGCAACAATCCCGCTAAAGGCGGTAACAGAGGTAACACGGTAAGATACTGCCTGTCTGTTAACGACAATCAGGGCAGAAACAAAATCGGCGTATCAGACGGTGAATGGAATTTCAGCTTTTATAACAATACCATAATCAATTCACCCGAATTTCAGATGACTCAGATTTATGATTCGTTTTTTGCAAACAATATTATAGTTTTCAAAGACGGACATAAATTTTATCACATGAACAACGAAGCGGAAACCTGGAACAATGTGTTTGCCAACAACTGCTATTACAACACCTTCAATCCGTCATTTGATAAGGATGCTTTGAACACTCTTCCCGGCTTTGCGGGCGGCGATGACCCGATAAAAGCCTATCAGCTTGCAGAGGGCTCACCGCTGATCGGTGCCGGCTTTGAGGTTAAAGACGGCTGTATGACGGATTTCTTCGGCAACGAAATAACAAGCAACAACATCGGCTGTTATTCCGGCGACGGAGAGAATGCCGAGCTTGAAACGGAAAACTTCATTGAAAAAGCAATAAGAATTATCCGCCAGGCATTTAATATAGCGATTGAAGAAATCCGCAAATTAATTGTTGATATTTTTGAGTGATAAGAAATCAATGCTTTTCCGTCAGAAATCATAACGACTTTCTGTGCAGCAGAAAAGCGCAAAAGCTCCCGTAAAGACCTGAAATCTTTACGGGGGCTTCCGTTTTAATTATCGACTGATAAACGCATCAAATCCTGCCGTGCACAGCTTTGCAAGCTGTCTTTCGGCATTTGATTTCACTTTGTAAGCACCTGTCTGCACACGGTATAAGGTGCCTTTATCGGGCTGATTACCCGGCTCGGGCATCCCGTAATAATCACCGTTGTTACCCTCTCTTGTTGCAATTCGACCCTTTTGCCTTGTGTTCATCAAATCGCTGATACCGTCTGCAAGCATTTTGCCGATTTCATCTCCGGATCCGTCAAGAGGTACAAGCACAACAACATAATCGGCACTTTCGTTAACCGCAGAACCTTTGCAGTATTGTTAATCAGTCAGATACCCCCGACGGTTTATTCGGAACGAGGTTACAAGAGCAATGTGCCCTGTGGATAACAGCATCACAATTAATCCGTCGGAGGTACGAATATGCTTTTTGACGGAATCAATTTTCTTATTTTATTCACTGCCACACATAATACAATTGTGATAATCATATCAGGCAGCGTATTTCCTATGACAATATCGACTTGCATCAGCAACCTGTAAACAACAAATCCGATAAGCCATATAATCAGATTTTGAATACTGAATGCACTTGTTTCTTTGTTCTGTTTCAAGATGAAGAAATCCGCAATTTGTATAGCAATCATCGGTGCGAATACCGAGCCGATAAAGTAAAGAAAATCGGTAATATCTGTAAGCGGCAGAAAAATTGCACCTGCTGTACCGATTACGGTTACCGCTACAGCAAACCATTTACCGCTGATTTTCGATGTCAGCGATTCGCTTGAAACTCCGGCAGAATAAGCATCAAGGAAGGTTGTGGTAACGGTAGAAAATATGATAATCAGAAGTCCTGCAATGCCAAGGCCCGCTTTTACCATAATCCGAGCAATATCCGACTCGCCGGTGAAAATAGCCGCTCCCATACCGATCACATACATCCATGTGCTTACGATGCCGTATGTAATCGCACTGACGGCAGTAGCTTTGACCGGCTTCTTTGCTTCTCTCGTATAGTCGCTGATAAGAGGCAACCAGGACAGCGGCATCGCAACCGATAACTCTACGGCAGCACCGAATGTCATTCCTTCACCGCCGATGTTCTTCATTGTCCCCTTTCCGAAAATAACGAAGCTGAGCACAATTGTCAGAACAAACAAAGCTGTCATAGCAACAGTATTTACTTTGCCGAGATTCTTAATGCCAATCATAATCCACAACACAATCAAGGCGCCGATAACAATACACCAAATCCGGTTGCCGATATCAAAAATACCGTTCACCGCAAGTGCACCGTCATATATCATAATTGCAGTCCAGCCGACAAGCTGAATGATGTTCAGCACCGAGAAAAGCAAAGCGCCTTTACTGCCGAAGCTCATCTTGGAGCTTTCCATAGCACTCTTGCGAACCTTACCGCCGATAATCCCTGCAAAGAACAGCATTGCGCAGCCTATGACATGACCAATCAAAATGGCAAGTAAGCCTTTGGTAAAGCCCAGAGGTGCAAAATAGGTTCCTGTTAATATTTCCGCAATGGAAACAGCAGCTCCGAACCATATCAGCCCGTTTTCAAAGACGGATGTGCGTTTTTCTTCCATTTCACTATGCCTCCTTTGCATATTCCCCTTGCAGGTCAAAATTGTGCATAAGCGGACCCGAACCTTGTCCTAAACTGAGCTGTGCAGCAAGTGCATCGGAGATATAGTCTTTGGCTCTCTTAACAGATAAAGCAAGGTCAAAGCCTTTTGCGAGGTTGGAAGCAATGGCTGAGGAAAGCGTGCAGCCCGTGCCGTGGGTGTTGGGATTATTGATGCGCTTGCCTTCAAACCATTTGATTTCACCGTTTGCATACAAAAGGTCGTTGGCATCGTTGATGCTGTGACCGCCTTTGAGCAGAACGGCACACCCATATGTATCGCCAATGAATTTTGCGGCAGAAAGCATATCTTCTTTGCTCTCTAAAGCCATTCCCGAAAGCACCTGTGCTTCGGGGATGTTCGGCGTAACGAGGGTTGCAACGGGCAGAAGTTTCTCTGCTAAAGTCTGCACCGCATCGGTCTTCATCAAAGAAGATCCGCTGGTTGCCACCATAACGGGATCTACTACCACATTTTTTGCCTTATGGCAGCTGAGCCTGTCTGCAATCACGCAAATCAGCTCCGAAGAAGCTACCATACCGATTTTTACGGCATCGGGATAAATGTCCTCAAACACCGCATCCAATTGTTGCTTCAGGAAATCGGGCGATGATTCCTGAATTGCTCTTACGCCGGTTGTGTTCTGTGCCGTCAGTGCCGTTATAGCACTCATAGCATAAACACCATTCATCGTCATTGTTTTCAGATCTGCCTGAATACCGGCGCCTCCGCTGCAGTCACTTCCTGCAATGGTCAATGCTGTTTTCATTTTCATAAAAATACTCCTTTCGTTTTTCAGCATCGTTTTATATAGCGGCATAAGGTGGTGCCCCCAATCTGCCGCTTGAAGCCTGCGGTTATAAACCGTAAGCAAACTTCCGAAAATGTTCTGTTTGTGTAAAGCTCTCAATAAAGCAATCCGAAACAGAATGCAGTTCTGCTTGCTTCTTCTCGTGAGAATCATACACGGCAACGGTTAAAAAACCATCAGCCTTTGCTGTTTTGGCAGCGTGATAAGCATCCTCAAAAACAACGGTGTTCGCTTTGGTTGTTCCGAGATGCTCTATAGCCTTTTGAAAAATAACAGGTTCATCTTTGCCGTGCCCCACATCGGTACAAGTGAAAATTTCAGAAAAGAAAGATTCCATACCGCACCGCTTCAATGCCGCTTCAACTTGATAACGGTCCGTTGCAGTGGCAATGCACATTTTGACCCCTTGTTTTTTCATTTGTTCAAGGAATGCTGCCACGCCTTTCTTTGGTTGAACCGTGCGAAAATAAAAGTCCTCTACTGTGCGGTTGATGCCGTTCATTATTTCTTCGACCGATAATTCAACAGCATATTTTTCTCGGATATATGTTGCGGATTGCAGAAGGCTCATTGGCTTTAATACCTTTTGCAAATCTTCCATTGGCTCTGTGCCGATAGAACGGAGATACATTTCACCTGCAGTATCCCAGATAAACATGGAATCAAACAATGTTCCGTCAAAATCAAAAATTGCTCCCTTTAGCATAAACCAAGCTCCCGAGCTCTCTCTTTCAGTTCTCTTGCCGCCTTTTCCGGATCATCAGCCTTCATTATGGCCGAAACGGCACAGATGCCTGAAATACCGATACCTTTAAGAATATCAATATTGTCTTTATTGAGACCGCCGATTGCATTGACGGGAATGGGCACAGCCTTGGTTATTGCATCAAGAGTTTCAGTTGAAGTGAGAACTGTTACAACTTTGGTGGTTGTAGGATATATTGCTCCCACGCCGAGATAATCCGCACCTTGTTCACAGGCTTCCTTTGCCCAAGGCACGGTTTTGGCTGTAGCTCCGACAATCTTGTCATCACCCATAAGCTTTCTTGCGGTAGCAACAGGCATATCACTTGCACCTACATGAACCCCCTCTGCATCAATTGCAAGAGCAACATCAACTCTGTCATCAATAATCAAAGGCACATTGTATCTCTGTGCAATTGCGTGTACTTTTTCTGCAAGTTCGATATATTCACGGGTGGATTTTTCTTTCTCACGAAGCTGAAGAAGTGTTGCTCCGCCTTTGATTGCCTGTTCAACACGAAACAGGAATTCTTCCTGAGTGTAATTCGTGCTGTCCGTTATAAAATATAAACTTGAATCAAACTTTTTCATTTTCTTTACCTCACACATACAGATAGTCATTCAGAACGGGTTGTAATCCTTCGTCTGCAATATCTTTATACATCTTATCAAGACTGCGGTTGTCGTCGATTTCAAACTGTTCATCACCCTGAACATCGTCGGTTTCTTTGCCCGTATATTTGCTTTCGTGATCACCGATTCCCGTTGAAACACCTGCCGAAACCTTTGTTGCGGCAATTTTTACAATACCGTTTCTGAATTCGGCACTTTCACGGGATGATACCGTAATTCCGACGAATGGCAAGAAGATGCGGTATGCGCAAAGCACCTGACACAACTGCTTTTCGTGCACATCCAAAGGATTGATTTTATCGTTATTGATAATTGGTCGGAGTCTCGGGCAGGAAAGTGACATCTCTGCGTGAGGATATTTTCTCTGCAAATAATAGACGTGCAAAGCACTTGCAAGAGCGTCTTTGCGGAAGTCGGAAAGTCCGAGCAGAGCCGAGAATGCAACACCTCTCATGCCGCCTCGAAGTGCTCTTTCCTGCGCATCAAAGCGATAAGGCCACACACGTTTGTGCCCAAGCAGATGCAGTTTTTCATATTTATCTGCATCATAGGTTTCCTGAAATACAGTTACATAGTCAGCACCGCATTCGTGAAGAAACCTGTATTCATCGGTGTTTACGGGATAAATTTCAAGTCCGACCATACGGAAATATTTTCTTGCCAGTTTACACGCTTCACCGATATATTCCACATTGCTCTGACCTCTGCTTTCACCCGTGAGAATCAGAATCTCTTCCATGCCACTGTCAGCAATAACTTTCATCTCTTTTTCAATCTGTTCCATAGAAAGCTTCATACGCTTGATATGGTTGTAGCAGTTAAAACCGCAATAGACACAGTAGTTTTCACAATAGTTTGCTATGTAAAGAGGTGTAAACAGATAAACGGTATTCCCGAAGTGCTTGCTTGTTTCAAGCCTTGCACGCTCTGCCATTTGTTCAAGAAACGGTTCTGCCGCAGGCGAAAGAAGTGCTTTGAAATCTTCTATAGAACAATTATTATGTTCCAATGCCGCTTTAACATCCTCGGCAGTATATTTTGAATAATCATAAGAGTTCATTTGTGACATAACGCTTGCACAAACATCAGACTCAATTCTCTCCATACCGCTCATATATTCCATATGGTTTTTACGGAATGACGGCTCGCTTTCGAGTCTGTGCTTTTTCTCAAGTGCTTCGGGTGACAGATGCTCCGAATCTACAAAAAATTGATTTTCCATAACTTTACCTCTTAATCACGAAGGAAACCAGTCAACGGGTCAGAAGCAGATGCTCCGCGTGTTAATACTCTGCCAAGCCCTGCAAGGTAAGCGTTTCGCCCTGCTTCAATTGCATTTTTAAATGCAGAAGCCATCATGGGCAGGTCGCCTGCAGTAGCAAGAGCGGTGTTTGCCATAATAGCAGCAGCACCCATTTCCATTGCTTCACAAGCCTGAGACGGTCTGCCGATACCTGCGTCTACAATGATTGGTAAATCGATTTCATCAATAAGAATCTGTATAAATTCTTTGGTTGCAAGACCTTTGTTTGAACCGATAGGAGAAGCAAGAGGCATTACCGAAGCTGCGCCTGCATTCACAAGGTCACGGGCAACGTTCAGGTCGGGATACATATACGGCATAACAGCGAAGCCTTCATTTGCTAATATTTCAGTTGCTTTAATGGTTTCCTGATTGTCGGGAAGCAGATACTTGGAATCACGCATAATCTCGATTTTCACAAAATCACCGCAACCGAGTTCTCTTGCAAGGCGGGCAATACGCACAGCTTCTTCTGCATTTCTTGCACCGCTTGTGTTTGGGAGCAGAGTAATTCCGTCAGGGATATAATCAAGGATGCTTTCCTGCTCTTTTGTGTTTGCACGGCGGACTGCAAGAGTAATAATTTCTGCACCCGCATCCTTTACAGCCGCTTCAATGAGTTTCATTGAGTATTTACCCGAGCCGAGAATAAAACGTGAGTTGAATTCGTGTCCGCCGATTATGAGTTTATCATTGTTCATTTGTTTTTTCCTTCTTTCTTTAAGCTTCAAATTGTTCAGTCAGAATTCGGAGCACGGTATGTGCCTGATGAGCCGCACAGAGCATCACACGGGATGCAACAAGACTGCCTTCTGATTGCACGTCGCTCGTTCCGTCACCACAGAGATAAAACCGCTTTGATATTCTTCGTGTCTGAATGGTGTTGGCGCTGCCGAATCCAGCCATACCTGATGCGGCGACCAGATACTTTTCAGGCATTCTTTCAAGCACAAGATTCACAAGCATTGCTTTGCACTCTGCATCGTCGAAAGCCTCGCAGATAATGTCTGCTTTTTCAAGAAGCTCTTCGGCATTATCTTCAGAAATACGAACATTATGAGTTTCGATTGCCGTATACGGTGCAATTTCAAAAAGGTTTTCCTTCAAAGCCTGCGTTTTGCTAACACCAATCTGATTGGCTTTATATTGCTGACGGTGCAGATTTGTGATATCAACGCTGTCAAAATCAATAAGAATCAGTTTGCCGATACCTGCACGAGCAAGAGCAAAAGCTATATTAGAGCCAAGACCGCCGAGACCGCATATTGCAACGGTTGCGGCTCCAAAACTGTTTTGTATCTTTTCACCATGTCTTTCGGATAAGGCTGCATACCATTCTTCTTTTGTCGGTATCAGCTTAACCACCTCCCACAAAGCTTACAATCTCTATACTGTCACCGTCCTGCAGTAAAGTTTCACCGTATTGAGATTTAAAAACAATGTCACCGTTACGCTCAACTGCGATTCTTTTAGGGTCATAATTTGTGGTTGCAAGATATTCTGCGATTGTTTTTCCTGCAACATTTAACTCTTCGCCGTTGATTTTTACCATAAAAAACACCTCCTGAAACAACAAAAACGGTAAGCTGCCGATTTGGCAACTCACCGTTGAGAAGCAGTGTTTTCAAATAAAAAAGTGGCGAAAAATCTGAAACAGCTTCAGATTGATTCCGCCACATCGAAACACTTTTATATCCAGGCATCCCTACGTTGGCATTATCCAAATCAGGTTATCGGTCGAAGGTTTTACCTTCCTCTCAGCCTGTAACACAAGCTCCCGTCTGTTAAATTGTAATCATATTATACAACTTTTTTTAAAAAAATCAAGAAAAAATTTATATTTACTCTTTCGAATCGATAGGACATTTTTATTGTCAGAAAGTATTTTTGAAATTGGGATGTATAATCCAATGTTAAAAGTTCGAACAAGATGACAATTGAAGAATACAACAGACAAAACAATAAAACAAATAAACAGCTAATTAAACACCTAAAAACAATATTTGTCCTTATTTTCGGTTTTTATAAATTCTGATTTGTTAAACTGAAACTTTAAAAGCAACAGCCTGAAAACTGTTGCTTTTTTATTGGTATGAGTGATATAATCAGATCGACCAAATAAGAACTTGTACGAAAGGATAAAAAATCATGTTCAGAAAAAGCATTGTATTTTTGCTCGTTTTAGCTATATTGCTCGGCTTGCCGTCAGTCGCATATGCCGAAGAATGTGTTCCCGAAAAGGAAGGCTATGTGCTTGATTTCAGCACCGAATTTAATGACGGCAATTTAAACACAGAGTATTGGCTGCCGCAATATTTGCCTCACTGCACTGCCAATACAGCAGGATCCACTGCAAGATATAAAATCGAGAACGGTTATCTGAACCTGTATATCACAAAAGATTCTCCCGATTATTTCGGAGGTCAGCCCGGCTCGGAAGATCCCGACAACCTTTTATGGATAGCAAACGGCATTCAGACTTGGGAAAAGAATCATCTGCATCCGGGCGGTGCTCAGCAGAGAGAAGTTGAGCCTTATGAAGGATATGCTACACAGTACGGTTACTTTGAAATACGGATGAAAATGCCTGACACAAGTGGCGGCGGATACGCTTCCTGGTGGCTTATCGGTGCTCAGGATGATACCGACGGAACAGATTCCGTTCAGAATGGCGAAATAGATATCTTTGAAACCTTTTTTAAATCTCCGGGGGTATTTGAACCGAAGGTCCATGCTTGGGATGATCCCGATCTTGACGAATGGGCAAGCAGAGTTGAATTGGATGGCTACCCGAGTGACTATGTTAATGAATTTCACACCTATGCTATGGACTGGAGACCCGAAGGAATAACATTTTATGTTGACGGAAAAGAAGTGGCACATACGAAGGAATCACCGCAATACAGAATGTGTATGATTTTGTCTATGTATATAAATTCTGATTTCAGCGGTTGGGATGAGCCCGAAAATAACTATCCCATAGAATGGCTGATTGATTATGTCCGTGTCTATAAAGATAAAAACGGTTATGACGAGAGCAACAGACTCACCGAGTTTGAGCGTTTAATAAAAGATATGCGCGACTCACTTGCCTCGTTTTGGCATCGTGTCTTATCTTTTTTACAAAACCTCTGTATGCAATTTCATCAGTTCTTTGAGCGTTTGTTAAGTAAGATTCCCGCTTTGTACAGAACAACAAAATTCGATTTGTTAAACTGAAACTTCAAAAGCAACAACGAGTTGCTTGTTCATTAAAACATTCGGTGTTAGAATAATACTGAGGTGATAAATTTATGGAAACGAAAGATATTATACTTGAACTGAGAACTAAAAAAGGTTTATCACAGGATGAACTTGCCGAAAAGGTTTTTGTTACCCGCCAGGCGGTCAGCCGCTGGGAGAACGGTGAAACAACGCCTAATACGGAAACTCTGAAGCTTTTATCAAAGCTCTTTGATGTTTCAATCAACACTCTTTTGGGCTCCCCAAGACAGCTTATATGCCAATGCTGCGGTATGCCGCTTGAAGACAGCAATATCAGCAAAGAAACCGACGGTGTTTTCAACGAGGAATACTGCAAATGGTGCTATGCCGACGGTGAATATATGTATCATGATATGGATGAGCTGATAGATGTTTGCGTAACGCATATGGCAAGTGAACATTTTACTTCAGAACAAGCCCGTGCATATATGAAGGATATGCTTCCAAAGCTCGATTACTGGAAGAAATATAAAAATCTTGACGGTGCGGAAAAGTTTGAAGAATTTAAGCAACAGCTCATCAGCGAATTTAATGATTTACATATCGAAGGAATGCCGAAGGTTGAAAAACTTAATGCTCTCGTGGGCGGTTACATAAACCTCGAATACCGCCTTCCTAACGGAAAGGCCGTAAAATTCCTTGATGACAATGCAACATATCTCGGAAACCAATTGGAATGTGAGTTTGGCCGCGACCGTTGTTTCGGCATTGCCGCCAATATGGACTTTTTGCTTGTCTGTACTTATGAAGAAAACGGTGCAAACCCGGAATTGATTGTTTAAAAAAAGAGATAGGCAGATTCCAATTTGTCAGGCACAATTATTTTCAATCACACAAATATTAAACAAGGACATTACCCGGCAGCGAAAACTGCGCTGAGTAATGTCCTGTTTTTGTTCGCAAAACTGATTGAAACAAGGCGAAAAAGCCTGTTTTTCCAAGGACAAGGACCAAACAAGGACCATTTGAGAATTTTTGAAGAAAATCACAAACCACCGGTTGAACCGGTGGTTTGTGATTCTTTTTATGATATTGTTATCTCTCTTGCGTTTCCTCTGTCACCGCGGTTTGTTACATATTGCATCGTACCGCCGGGCAGAATGCTTTCAAAAGCAAAATGCAGATGCCCTGCAAGCACAGCCTTAATCACAGGTTCACCGGTAACATATTCGTAAAATGCCTTTGAAGCTTCTGTGGGCTCTGCTATATCACCTTTGACCTCGGGGTGAACCTCTGTGTCAGAGCCAAGCAGGCATATTTCACCGTTCCAGAATTCATAACTCTTCTTATAAAGCTCATTTTCATATAGAGGAGCATGAATAAAAAGAATGATGGGATACCCTTTCTTTACTTCCTCTTTAAGCATTTCAAGCTGTTCATATTCCACCTGATGATAAGCGTCGTCTATTCCGACAAAGTTAACACCGCCGATGATATGAGAATTAAAGAATATATTAACAGGATATCCGCCGATTTCTTCCAAACTGTTAAGACGGTAAGCCATATCCTCTTTTATGCCGTCGTATTTTGCATATTCGTGATTGCCTGCAACGAAAAGAAACTTATCCCGCTTT
>JAFQON010000020.1 GCA_017403185.1 Clostridia bacterium | reverse complement strand
TCTTAATTCAAGAATTTCTTTCTCATAATCTTTTATGTGCCGATAGCTTCGGGGCATAACAAAACCTCCTATGGTAGTTTCTTTAATTCTACCATAGGAGGCTCTTTTTTTTCATTGTCCGTTTTTACTGGACCTGTTCAAAAGACACACCTTTTTCTTTATAATTATAACTTTAACCAAATCACGGCACATTGCACTGAAATTACAATTTTCGTGAACCGTCTCTTGATTTTTCATATCTATTATTATAGGCGAAGTATAAAAATACTTTCGCAAAATTCAGGAGGTTTTAATCATGAAAAGATTATTTGAAAAGTTAACCGCAATCTTCCCGGCGATTATGGTGTTCGCAGTATCGCTGTCCGTTCTTACCCCTGCTCTCAATGCTCAGGCGGCAACAAACGGCACCTGCGGTCAGAATCTGACATGGGAATTTGACAGCTACACAGGCACGCTGACCGTCAGCGGCACGGGCGAAATGGATAAATGGGGTGCGGAGTATCAGACATTCTCACCATGGAACGATGTCAGAGACCAAATCAAAAAGGTTGTTATTTCCGAAGGTGTCACAAGTATAGGCGACTGGGCGTTTTCCAACTATGTTGAGGACCCTAACAACGACCTTTTCGACGGCGATGTTGCTGACAGCCTCAAGGAAGTCGTACTTCCAACTACCCTGACGAAAATAGGCTCCGGCGCATTTTATTGCTGTAACAGCATTTCACAAATAAATCTGCCCCATGGTCTGGAATATATCGGTGACAATTCCTTCTACTTTTGCACAGGTCTTTCCCCTGTGAGCATTCCCGAGACCGTAACATACATCGGCAGCAGTGCCTTTTATTTCACATCTAACATAGACGAAATAACCATACCCGGAAGCGTTTCAACCGTTTCGGCCGGCGCTTTCAGTCAGTTGTCAGGCTTATCACGGGTTACGATTTGCGACGGCGTAGGAATTATAGATGAAATGGCATTCGGCGGATGTTATAACCTTAAATCCGTTATCCTCCCCTCGAGCATAAGCGAAATCAAATCGGGCGCTTTCTATTACAACGAATCTCTTTCGGATGTTTACTATGCAGGCAGTGAGGAGGAATGGAGCAGAGTTGTAATAGGCGGCGGAAATGAAAGCCTTGATAATGCTGTCATTCACTTCAACTATGTAATTGAGAAACCCGAGCCGACCACAACCTGCGAGCCTGTGAATAACGAAATACAGGATTATGACAGCGGCGGCGAAGAAAGCGTTACACAGAACAGCACATCTTTTGACAATTCAGTTGATTATAACAGGATTACCGCCTTTGCCCTGTGCGGCATACTTGCTCTTCTTCTGATTTTAATAATCCTTCTTGTAATAATATTTATCAAAAAAAGAAAATAATATACAAGGCAGGAACGCTTTATGCCGTTCCTGCCTTGATTTTATTACCGGGTTCTTCTCCAATGGAAAAGATACTGTTGAGCGATGCCCCGCACACCGTTTGTGCATTCGGGAAGGCCTTCGGGATACAGCTCGCTCATAATGCGTTTCACCCATACATCCACGGGGAAGGCATCAACCTTGCCGAAGCCGTAAAGCAAGGCACACTGTGCCACCTTTTCGCCGACACCCTTGATTTTTATAAGTTCATCCCTGCCTTCATCAAGAGTCATGTTGAAAATACTGTTCAAATCAACCTCGCCGCTTGCAACCTTGCAGGCGGCATCGACTATGTATTTCGCCCTGAAGCCCGCTCTTATGGGCGCAAGCCCTTCAACGCCTGCCTCAATTATTTTTTCAGGTGACGGGAAAGCGTAATCATCACCGCCGAGATGCTCGCCGAGAAGGCGGCAAAGGCGGTCAATTATGCCTTTTATGCGGGGAATATTGTTGTTTGCGGATATGATGAATGAACAAAGTGCCTCCCACGGCTCTTGCCTGAGAAGGCGTATTCCGCAGCACTCCGAAACCGCTTTTTTCAGATTTCCGTCAGCCTCAAAACGCCTGCAGAGAATCTCATAATCTCTTTCAAGGTCAAAATAAGGCTTCCATATGTTTTCAAAATCCTCATCATTTGTGCCGATAAAAATAATTTCATCCTCAGTCTGTCTGAGGGTCAGCGGTCTTGAATAAGCAACGCCGTGCCACTCGTTTTCGCCCGTCGGCGCCCATCGGAATGCCTGCCCGCAATCAAGCGTGAGAGCCAAATCAAAGCAGGATTTTTTTACCGATATAATGCTTTTTTTATTTGATTTTTCTGTTTTCATAAAATTCTCCAAGCTGTAATATCTTAATCTGCACGGCAAAAAACTTGCCATAATTGCAGCGACTTTTTGTGACAAAATGTAAAGATTGCACAACCTTTTGTATATTCCTTTTTGGAATAATAAAGTTTTCCACGCCCGAAATCCAATAAAAACAAGGGGTTTTACGGTGAGTTATGCACCTTTTCCACACGGTTTTCCACTTTTTTGGTTGAAAAGTCAGCTATACAGATTGTATATTTATCTTTCGGCTCTTTCAAGAATAAAAGCCTGCTTCTTTGCCAAAAATAACATAGAAATTCATTGTTAAAGGGGAAAAGCGTCTTGATAAAGGGTGTCAACAGACAGGTAGTGGAAATAACGCAGACTCAATGCGAATACTTCGAAAGAGTCCTGTTTTTTATAAAGCCGGAATATTCCGCCGTCAGCGAGGGCGACCTGAGAGAAAGGGCAACAATCATTGCACAAAGTGCGGGTATGCCGCCCGCAGCAAGGCTTCGCAAAAACAGAATACGCCTTGCTCTGAGCATGAGTGCGGCTGCCTGCGGCGGAGCTGTGATAAGCGGAGCAATTTTTTTGCTCACATCATTTTTCTGATTCTGCGGCGTGGCTGCAAAAGCCTCTCATTTCACATTCGGTGCATTTAGGCCTGCCCGAAACACAGGTGTCTCTGCCGTGAAGCACACAGCGGTGGCAAAAATCGTTGCTTTCTTCGGGCGGCAGCAGTTCACGCAGCTTCAATTCAACCTTCAGCGGGTCCTTGGTTGCAACAAGACCGAGCAAATTTGAAATTCTGATAAGGTGCGTATCCGCAACAACGGCAGGCTTGCCATAAACATCGCCCATAATAAGGTTTGCCGTTTTTCTGCCGACTCCAGGCAGGCTTGTCAGGTCTTCAATATTATCGGGCACCTTGCCGCCGAAGTCGCTGAGCATCTTTTGACACATACCTATTATATCTCTTGCCTTTGCCCTGAAAAAGCCACAGGAATGAACGATTTTTTCGATATCCTCAACCTCGGCACAGGCAAAGTCCTCAACAGTTTTATATTTTTCAAACAATTCGGGCGTAACAAGATTAACCCTTGCATCTGTGCATTGTGCCGAAAGGCGTGTTGCGATAATCAGCTGCAGGGGATTTTCTGCGTTCAGGGAGCATAACGAATCGGGATATTTTTTCTTGAGCGCATCTACTGCAAGCAATGCTCTTTCTTTTTCGGTCATGTGCATCACCTCTTCAGCTACATTATATTATAAAATCCGACATAATTAAAGATTTATTTTAAATTAAATATGAATTTTTACCGTGCAGGGGCAAAAACTGTTGATTTTAAACAAAGAATATGATAATATAATCTTAATTGATATTATAGGGGGACTACCTGTATGAAAAACAAATTCACTGCAAGACTGAGCTTGTTCATGTGTCTTGTTTTAGTTATTTCATGCCTTGCCGCCTGCGGCGGAAAAGACGACAATATAACAACCACTCTTGCACCAGAGGATTCATGGCAATCGGGCACGGGTTATGAAAAGGTAACCATCAGCCAGGCAGAGCTTGTTGACCTTGTTGAGCAGGCTCTCGGTGACGATATGCCCGAGAATTTCAACGGCGACCTGAGCACTCTCACTCCCGAGCAGCTTAACAAGGTTGAGAATCTTGCCAAAGACGAGGGTCTCACCGTTGAAAAGGATGAAAACGGCGATACCGTTATTAAAAAAGAAGAAATTCCCACTCAGCAGGCATCAGACGATGAAGTCAAAGATCTCTTCAACAAGCTTTCAATCAAGGACCCGAGCAATCTTTCGGACGAAGAAATCGAAGAGCTTTCAAAGGTTGCCGGCGATGAAGGGCTTATCGTTCAGACCAAGCCTGACGGCGAGGTTGTTGTTGTTAAACCCGTAACAACCACCAGGATAATCACTCAGGCTCCTCAGACGGAGCCCACAAAGAAGCCCACAACAACCAAAAACCGCACTCCCTCAACCACTTCCGTTTATAAGCCTGATCACATGACAGCCGCCCCCATTGGCACTATCATCAACTCAACACCTTCAGCTCTTTCAAACGGTTGGATTACAAACTTCAGCGACGGCACTCACACCGTTCTTGTTGATAACTGCGGCACATCCGATGGCGGCACTGTTGCAGTAGGCATCACCTCCTCCCAGACCGGAAGCTGCGGCGTTATTGTTAAATTCGACGAGGACGGCAAGCAGAAATGGTCAAAAACCCTCAACGGCAACGCCCTTGTTTCATATGACGCTGTTACAGAGCTCACAGACGGCAGCCTGATTGTTGTCGGCAGCACAATGGCAAGCGATGTTGCAACTCCTGACCAGTATCTTTGCGAAAACACGGTTGAAGGTCTTATCGTAAAATACTCCAAAAACGGCGATCAGGAATGGACAAAAATCCTCGGCGGCAGCGGTCAGGATATGCTCTATGCAGTTGAAGCAACCTCTGACGGCGGCTTTGTTGCAGGCGGCAAAACAAACTCGGTAGACGGCAGCTTTTCAGGCCTTAACGAAAACAAAACAAAGGCTTTTGTTTACAAGTTCAACTCAAACGGCAACATTTCCTGGAAAAACAGCCTCGGCGGCAAAATCCACTGCGCTGTCAAGGATGTCACGGTTAACACAAAGGGCGATATCTTTGCTGTTATGGAAAACAACAATTCCGACGGTGACTTTGCATCTCTTGAAGGCACCAACAACGGCAAGAGAACAGGTGTTATAACAAAAATCAGCTCCGACGGCAAAACCGTATGGGCAAAGAGTCTTTATGAAAGCGGACTTGTAAATATGTCTGCAATCACATTCACGGATGACGGCGGCTGCGTTGCTGCAGGTCAATACTCAGTTTCCGCCAAGGAAGGCAACAAAGGCAGCTTCAAGAGCATTTATAACGGCGGCACCGCAGGCACCTTTGACGGTATCATTGTCAAATTCAAGGCAGACGGCTCAACAGCATGGATAACTCCTCTTATCGGCTTTGAGACAGACCTCATCACCGACATCACAAGAATCGAAAACGGCTATGCTGTTTCAGGCTATTCTGCATCAAACAACAGAGATTTCCAGGGCATGGGCAAGGGCAACTTTGACTCATATATCTACACCCTGTCAAAGGGCGGCAAAGCCGAAAAGCTTTATCACTTCGGCGGCTCAAGCTCAGATAACGCAAGAACCGTTTATGCAAACGGCTCAAAGCTTTATGTTTGCGGCTCAACCAACTCAACTGACGGCGACTTCAAGGGCATGAGCCCCGCACCCACAGCAGACAATGCGGTAGGCATTGTTCGCTGCTACAATATCTCGGCATAAAAAAATCCCTCAGGATTTAATCCTGAGGGATTTCTTTTTGTTACTTATCCTTTTTCATCTTCGGCATTATCAGGCAAATCGCTATGGCAATAACGGCTACCGCAACTGCGGCAATTACCCATATCACCGATCCGCTCCCCGTATCCGGAGAAGGCACTGCCGCAGCATCGGCTGCAAACGCATAGAGCGCCGCGGTTATAACGCTGAGCACCATGAGTGCACAAAGAAAAATTGCAACAATTCTTACTATTAAATTCCTTTTCATATTATCATCCTATTCTGAGAAGAGCTTTCATCGCCTCTCCCAAATCCTCGGCAAGCTTAACCGCTCCGTCTTTGGTTTTGCCGCAGCCGGTAATATATACCTTGATTTTGGGCTCCGTGCCGGAAGGACGGACTATGGCAAAATTGCCGTCGGGCAGAGTATATGCAAGCACATTCGACTTGGGCAGCTCAATGGCTCTCTCCTCACCCGTTTCGGTGTTTGTGATTGTGCTTGCTTCAAAATCATGCACCTCAAGCACTTTAAGCCCTGCCAGCTCCTTGGGCGGGTTTTCTCTTGTTTCGCTCATGATTTCAGCCATCTTAACCATACCGCTTGCGCCTTCAAAAGCAAAATTATAAAGGCGGTTAACATAAATGCCGAATTCCTCATATATTCCGTCGAGCACATCAACAAGGGTTTTGCCCTTGCTCTTATAGTAAGCAGCCATTTCACATATCATAAGCGATGCTGCAACGGCGTCCTTATCCCTTGCGTGGGTGCCGATAAGATAGCCGTAGCTCTCTTCAAAGCCCATAACAAAACGGTAATCATCGTTTGTTTTTTCAAGATTTGCAATGAATTCACCCACATACTTGAAGCCCGTGAGCACATCCACAACCCTGCAGCCGTATTTTGCGGCAACTCTGTCAATGAGCGGAGTTGAAACGAAGGATTTTGTCATGAGAGTATTCTCAGGCAGAATTCCTTTTTCTTTTCTTGCAGAAAGCATATATTCCGCAAGAAGAACACCCACATCATTGCCCGAAAGGAGCACATATTCGTCACCTGTGAGCACCGCAATGCCCACTCTGTCGCAGTCCGGGTCGGTTGCAAGAAGCAAATCCGCCTTTTCGCTCTTTGTCATTTCGAGAGCGCATTCAAAAACCTGCCTGATTTCGGGGTTGGGATAGGGGCAGGTGGGGAATTTTCCGTCAGGCATTTCCTGCTCTTTGACAACAGAAACATTCTTAAAGCCCGCTCTTTCAAGAACGGTTCTTACGGGAATATTTCCCGTGCCGTTAAGCGGTGTGTAAATAACCTTAAGGTCACTTGCTTTGCTGATTTCGGGGTTAATCGGTCGCTGCATAACGAGCGAATAGAATTCCTCAACAAGCTCATCCGAGATATACTCGATAAGCCCCTTCTCCATAGCCTCATCAAACGGAATGCGCTTGATATCTTTGAACATATCAACCTTCTGAATAAATTCATATGTGGCAAGCGCAGCTTCATCGGTCATCTGATAGCCCGAGGGGTCATAGCACTTGTAGCCGTTATATTTTGAGGGGTTATGGCTTGCGGTGATAACTATGCCGCTGTCACACTTAAGACGCATGACGGCAAACGAAAGCAGCGGAGTAGGCATAAGAGTGGGGAAAATATAGGTTTTGATGCCGTTTGCGGCAAGCACCTCTGCGCACTGCTTTGAAAACACATCTGAATTGATTCTTGAATCGTAGCCTATCGCAACGCTCGGATTCTCACCCTTGCTGTTGAGATAATCCGCAAGACCCTGTGTTGCCTGGCAGACGGTATAGGTGTTCATTCTGTTTGTGCCCGCACCGAGCACTCCTCTGAGGCCTGCGGTGCCGAATTCAAGATTGCGGTAAAAGCGGTCAAGAATTTCTTCATCATTGCCCTTGACTGCAAGCAATTCCTCGTGAATTTCGGGGTTATCCGCCGTATTCTCCAGCCAAAGGTCGTAGAGCTTGTTTACATCATTCATCAGCCGTATCTCCTTTTAATTTTTATCCATTATATATAATATCCGTTTTTTATTCTATTGTCAATGACTTGTCAATATTCAACATTGACTATATTTTACAAATTTGCTATACTTTACTTATATTTTATAAAGGAGAAATAAAAATGAGCTCATTTTCACTTGCAATCAGCAAAATACTGTCTCTTGTTTTTGCTGTCATACTTATTCCGTTTTCAATTCTGACGCACGGAATTGACCTCATTTCCGAAGCAGACCGCACAGACAGCGAAAAAACCAATGTCGTAGGAATCGGAGCATACTTCCGCTCTCAGGGAATGGCGACAGACGGCGAAACCCTGTATTTTTCTTCAAAAACAACGCTTATCCGCACCGAAGCGGATGCAAAAACTCTTATCAACGCCAATTATTTTGCAATTCCCGAGCAGCTTAAGGAAATCGGCATTGCTCACATTGGCGGAATGAGCTTTTACAACGGATATATCTATGCAGGTCTTGAGGACAGCAAGGTGTGGGATTACCCGATAATCGGTGTTTACGATGCCGAAACCCTCGAGCTTGTTGATTATTACATTATGGACGATGAGGTTATAACAAGAGGTATGCCCTGGGTTTGTGTAAACCCCGAAAACGGATATCTTTACTGCATGGACCACTCAAAGCAGCCCACAAAAATTCTTGTTTATGACACCGCAAATGAAATGTCTTTTGTTGAAGAGGTGCCTCTTTCGCAGGTTGTGCCCTCGATTCAGGGTGCGGAATTCCTTGACGGCACGCTCTATGCCGCAACAAATGACGAAACTCAGGCAATTTATAAAATAGACCCTGCAACGGGTGCGGTTGAAAAATATCTTGACCGCAACCTCACCTCAGGCAGCGAGGGCGAGGGCATGACCTTTATGGTCAAAAACGGCAAACCCGTTATAATTGCAATGGATATGGGTCCGCTTTTCATTAACGCCTTTGTGCGTGAATATGATATGCAATAAACGCTTACGGAGGAAATAAAATGAAAAACAAAGCACTCACGATTGCCGTTGCCGCCGTTGCAGTTGCACTTATCTGCGTGGTTGCGGTGCTCGGCGTTAAAATGTCAAACGGCAGTCCGTCATCCGTGCCGGCAGATGGCAGTGTTTATCACGAAACACAGGAAAGCTCTGCCCCGATTACCGATTTAACCGAAGAATCGGTGCCTGAATCAACAGGCACAACCGTTGCTGAATCAACAACAGCTCAGGCTTCAACCGTGCAGGCAAGCACCGAGCAGACCGCCGCACCGTCAACCCGGGCAGCAACAAAGCCCTCAACCACGGTTTCAAACAAAGCCTTCAAAGAGGTTTTCACTCTGCCGAGAGCACCCCAATATGTGCCGCCCGATGTTGATATTGACTTTGCAAAGGTAAACCTCGTTTCATATAAATACAACCCCGACGGCAACTACTATTACACCGACGATAAGGAATGCTGGCAAAAAAACTTCGGCTTCAATGAAGTGTATGATGCCTTTGCGCCCGTCACCATGATGTATTACGACACAGTGCGCACAACCTTTGAATACGGCGGCAAAGAATGGCTGATTCAGACCTGGAAGGGTCAGTATGGCATGGCGTTTGTAGGCGGCGAGGTAGGTGTTTATACAAGAAGCCTCGGCAGCATCGGCAGTCACTATGTATGCGCTGATAAATCCGATTGGCTCAATATGGAAATGGCGTTTATGTGGGACGAATACGAAACGGGCGAATACAGAGCCGTTTTCAACCGTAATTATGAAAAATATTGGTGGGCAACCGGCTTTGTTGTGGGCTTCCCCAACGGCAGCCTGCGCCAGACCCTCAAGGAATTCCGCCTTGTAACCCACATCACCTTCAAGGATACCGAAATGGCAAACGCCTTTTGTGAGGCATTTGAGGCAAACGGCTTCAGAAGGGTTTCAAAGCTCAATAATAATGAGCCCGATACCTTTGTGCAGGTCGGACCCGATGTTGCCTTTGTGTGGCAGAATATCAATCACAAATAAAAAAGACCGCAGAGAGAAAATCTCTGCGGTAATTTTTTATCTTCAGATAACTCTTACTCTGATTGCGCCTTCAACATTTGCATCAAATGCCTTATCGGTATCGATTACGGTGTAACCCATATCCTTCTTGTTGGCAGTGAAAATTGAAGTTACGCTTGCGCCCGCCGCCTTTGCCGCTGCCTCAGCCTTTGCTGCAAAATCATCTGCATTCTCCTTGTGGATGAAGCAGGTGCGCACTGCAAAGCTCTCTGCAAGGCAGGTGTTGGGAAGGTTGACGGAATTCTTGATTTCGCCCTTAAGAAGATAAGCCGAAACCTCGTCTGCCGCCATCATTGCACAGTTTTCTTCGCTCTCGGGAGTTGATGCGCCAAGGTGGGGAAGAGCTGTTACGCCCTCTGCGCCAAGCTGCTCATCGGTGGGGAAGTCTGTGATATAAGCTCCCGCCTTGCCGCTTGCAAGAGCATCAACGATATCCTTTGAAGCAACAAGCTCGCCTCTTGCAAAGTTGAGGATTCTTACGCCGTCCTTCATTTTTGCAAGTGACTCAGCATTAATCATACCTCTGGTGCCATCGTTGAGAGGAGCGTGAAGGGTGATGTAATCGCTCTTTGCGAAAAGCTCATCAAGCTCTACGAGCTCGATATCTGTTTTGCCCGCTGCAAAGGGGTCATAAGCTACGATATTCATGCCGAGAAGCTTTGCATCCCTTGCAACAAGTGCACCGATTGCACCGAGGCCAACTATACCGAGGGTTTTGCCGAGGATTTCGGGGCCTGCAAAGCTGCTCTTGCCTTTTTCAACGAGCTTGCCCACATTGTCACCCTCACCCTTGAGAGTTTTGCACCAATCAAGCGAAGCGGCAACCTTTCTTGAAGCCATAAAGAGTGCACAGAGCACAAGCTCCTTAACAGCGTTTGCGTTTGCACCGGGTGTGTTGAAAACAACAACGCCCTTATCGCTGCAGGCAGGAATGGGAATATTGTTAACACCTGCGCCTGCTCTTGCAATTGCAACGGTATTCTCTGAAAGCTCCATTTCGTGCATTGAAGCCGAGCGCACAAGAATTGCATCGGGGTTTTCAACGCTGTCTGAGCAGGCAAACTTTGCCGCATCAAGCCTGTCAAGACCGTTTTTGGAGATTTTATTTAAGGTTAAAATATTGAACATTGTAAAAGCCCCCTATCAGTTTCTCTTCTCAAACTCTGTCATGAAGTCCACAAGCTTTTCAACGCCTTCAATAGGCATTGCGTTGTAAATTGAAGCTCTCATGCCGCCTACCGAGCGGTGACCCTTAAGGTTAACAAAGCCTGCTTCGGTTGCTTCCTTAACAAACTTTGCATTGAGCTCGTCGCTCTCTGTTACGAAGGTGACATTCATCAATGAACGGTCGCTCTTCTTGACGGGGTTGTGGAACATCTTGCTGTTATCAATGAAATCATAGAGGATTGAACACTTCTTCTCGTTGTGAAGCTTCATTGCCTCAAGACCGCCGAGATTCTTAATCCATTCAAGCACAAGCTTGCACATATAGATTGAATAGCAGGGAGGTGTGTTATACATTGAATCGTTATCAGCGAGTGTTTTGTAGTCGAGCATTGTGGGGGTGTAATCCCTTGCATTGCCGAGAAGATCCTCACGAACGATAACAACCGTAAGACCTGCGGGAGCAACATTCTTCTGCGCACCGCCATACATTACGCCGTATTTTGAAACATCCATGGGCTCTGAAAGGAAGCAGGATGAAACATCCGCAACAAGAGGAACATTGCCCGTGTCGGGAAGCTCAGCAAAACGAGTGCCGTAGATTGTGTTGTTCTGGCAGATATAGAAATAGTCTGCATCGGGGGTAAAATCAGCCTTGTTAAGCTCGGGGATGCAGGAGAAATTCTGCTCCTTTGACGAGCCTACAACCTTGATTTCGCCGTATTTTGTTGCTTCCTTATATGCCTTGGTTGAGAACTGACCTGAAAGAACATAGTCAGCCTTGCCGCTGCCGTTGAGGAAGTTGAGGGGAATTGCCGCAAACTGCGTTGATGCACCGCCCTGGCAGAAGATAACCTTGTAGTTATCGGGAATGTTCATAACCTCTTTGAAAAGGTCACGGGCGCCGAAGATAATCTCTTCATAAACCTTTGAACGGTGGCTCATTTCAAGCACAGACTGACCGCTGCCCTTGTAATCAAGCATCTCTGCAGCTGCTCTGTTGAGCACGCTTTCGGGGAGCATTGAAGGACCCGCTGAAAAATTATAAACTCTTGCCATTATTATCATATCCTTCCAAGGAAAAATTTGCATTATATTATATGATTACTCTTCATTCACCGTGATGCCGATGCCGAGGTCATCAAGCTGAACGCCGTCAACCGCTGCGGGACATTCCGTCATGGGCTCGCTCGCATTCTGCACCTTCGGATATGCGATAACATCCCTGAGCGATTCGCAGCCGAGCATCTGCATTACAAGACGGTCAAGGCCGATACCCATGCCGCCGTGAGGGGGTGCACCGTATTTGAACGCATCGAGAAGATAGCCGAATTTGTTGTGTGCCTCTTCGTCTGAAAGACCGAGAAGCGAGAAAATTCTTGCCTGAAGGTCGGGATTTGTGATTCTGATTGAACCCGAGCAAAGCTCAACACCGTTGAGAACAAGGTCATATGCCTTTGCTCTTACCGAGCCCTTATCCGTTTCAAGATAATCAAGGCATTCATCCATGGGTGATGTGAACGGATGGTGCATTGCAACAAACTGCTGAGCATCCTCATCCCAATCAAAGAAGGGGAATTCGGTTATCCAAAGAAGATTATATTGATTTTCGGGAATAATGTCAAGCTTTTTTGCAACAGCCTGACGAAGTGCGCCGAGCACTGAAAGCACCGTTGAATTCTTGCCGTCGCCGATAATGAGAACAACATCGCCTGCTTTTGCGTCTGCCTTGGCAAGCAGAGCATTCATTTCATCCTCTGTGAGGAATTTTGCAAATGATGATGCAATTGAGCCGTCATCAAGGAGCCTTACCCATGCAAGACCCTTTGCGCCGATGCCTCTTACCATTTCGGTGAGCTTGTCAATTTCTTTTCTCGTGAGAGTATTTACAGCACCCTTGGCAGTGATGCCTCTTACGCTGCCGCCTGCTTCAAGAGCACCCGTGAAAACACCGAAGCCGCAGCCCCTGACGGTTTCGCTCAGGTCATAGATTTCCATGCCGTAGCGGGTGTCGGGCTTATCGCTGCCGTAGCGCTCCATAGCCTCTTTATAAGTAAGTCTGGGAAGGGGAAGCTGAATATCCGCACCGATTGCTTCCTTGAAAACTCTTGCCATGTAGCCTTCGCCGATTGCAAGCACATCTTCCATATCAACAAAGGACATTTCAAGGTCAATCTGAGTGAATTCGGGCTGACGGTCAGCTCTTAAATCCTCGTCACGGAAGCAGCGGGCAATCTGCATATATCTGTCAAAGCCCGCAACCATTGAAAGCTGCTTGTAAAGCTGAGGTGACTGGGGAAGAGCATAGAATTTGCCCTTGTGAATACGGCTGGGAACAAGATAGTCCCTTGCACCCTCGGGAGTTGACTTGATGAGAATAGGTGTTTCAATTTCAACAAAGCCGTTTTCATCAAAATAGTCTCTTGTAATTTTTGTAATCTTGTGGCGAAGAAGAATATTCTTCTGAAGGTCGGGTCTGCGAAGGTCAAGATAGCGGTATTTGAGCCTTGTAAGCTCGGCTGTCTGGCAATCGTCAACGATTTCGAAGGGAGGAGTTTCGCTCTTTGCAAGAATGCGAAGGTCCTTGACCTCGATTTCAATTTCGCCTGTGGGGATTTCCGTATTCTTAGCCGAGCGCTCTCTTACAACGCCCTGAGCCATAAGCACATATTCGCTTCTTGCCGAAGCCGCCTTTTCAAAAACATCCTTTGCGGTTGCTTCGTCAAAAGCAAGCTGAACAATGCCTTCTCTGTCACGAAGGTCAATAAAGATAAGTGCGCCAAGGTCTCTCTGACGCTGCACCCAGCCTGCAACGGTTACGGTTTTGCCTGCATCGGCAAGGCGGAGATCGCCGCAGTAATGGGTTCTTTTGAGTCCTGTCATAAAATCCATTTTATATCATCCTTCACTTAAAAATTAAGCAGTGCCGAAAGGTCCACGCCGTCAAGGTCGCCGCCGAGGGTCTCGCCCAGAGCCGCAGTTTCCTGACGCACCATAAACTCCATAAAGTTTTCGGCAATATCGGCAAGCTCCATCTCAGTTGCTTCGCCGCTGTCCATATTTTTGATTTTCGCCTTGCCCGATGCGATTTCATCATCGCCGAGCACCATGGTATATTTAGCTCCTATTTTATCGGCAAATTTCATCTGAGCCTTGAGCGAACGGCCCACAACATCCGTCTGAGCGCTGATTCCGCCTGCACGCAGGTCGGCAACTATTGCAGCCGCCTCATATGATGCGTTTTCGCCCATTGGGGCGATGTAAAGCTCACAGCCCGAGGGCTTGGGAAGCTCGATTCCCTGAGCCTCAAGGAGCATAAGAAGTCTGCCGGTGCCGAGACCGAAGCCGAGAGAGGGCACATGAGGACCGCCGAGCTCTTCAATAAGCCCGTCATAGCGGCCGCCGCCGCATACCGTGCCCTGAGCGCCGATATCGGTTGAAACAAATTCAAAAACGGTTCTTGTATAATAGTCAAGCCCTCTTACAATTCGGGGATTGACGGTATATTCGATATTCATTTTGTCAAGGTATTTCTTGACGCTCTCAAAGTGATTTGTGCAATCCTCGCAGATATAGTCGATTATTGCGGGAGCACCCTCGGCAATCTCCTTGCAAATCGGGCTTTTGCAATCGAGAATTCGCATGGGATTCTTCTCAAGTCTGCCAAGGCAAGTGGGGCAGAGCTCGTCTTTTCTTGCTTCAAAATACTCTTTGAGGGCTGCATGGTAATTCTTGCGGCATTCGGGGCAGCCGATTGAATTAAGCTCCAGATTGATGCCCTCAATGCCGAGAAAAGCAAAGATTTCGTTGGCAAGAGAGATTACCTCGGCATCTGCCGCAGGATGTGCTGCGCCAAGCATTTCAACGCCGAACTGCTGGAATTCACGCCATCTGCCTGCCTGAGGCTTCTCATATCTGTAGCAGTTGAGGATGTAGCAGAGCTTCTGGGGCAGAGCTTCGTTAAAAAGACCCTGCTCGAGGAAGGCTCTTGCCGCACCTGCCGTGCCCTCGGGGCGAAGGGTGATTGACCTGCCGCCCTTATCGTCGAAGGTATACATCTCCTTCTGCACAACATCGGTGGTTTCGCCCACACCTCTCTGAAAAAGCTCGGTATGTTCAAAAACGGGCGTTCTGATTTCTCTGAAACCGAATTTGCCCGCAATATCAAGAAAAGTCTGCTCAATAAATTGATTTTTATAGACCACATCGGGCAGTATATCCTGAGTGCCCTTGATGGCTTTGGTTACGAGTGCCATAATTTATTCTTCCTTTTTAGGATTATTTTTTATATAAAACGACAGGGTCGCCCCGTTAAGACGACCCTGAAAAAGCTTGCTTTTATGCCGGAATGAGGGTCGGATGAGGAAGCTTAATTGTTCCTCGGATTGACGATTTCACGCCAATCCAGATCACCTCTGGCAAGTGAGTGTATAAGAGCCTCAGCCGTTGCAATGTTGGTTGCAACAGGAATGTTATGAACATCGCACAGCCTTAGAAGCGTTGCTTCGTTGGGCTCATTGGGTTTTGCCGTAAGCGGGTCACGGAAAAGAAGCAGAAGGTCAATTTCATTGCAGGCAATTCTTGAAGCAATCTGCTCATCGCCGCCCTGAGTGCCGCTGAGGAATCTTGTGATATCAAGACCCGTCGCCTCGGCAACCATTTTGCCGGTGGTGCCCGTTGCATAAAGATTATGACGGCTTAAAACTCCGCAATAAGCTATGCAAAACTGTATCATAAGCTCTTTTTTGGCATCATGGGCAATTAAAGCAATATTCATATATTGAACCTCCTTGTACTCCATTATGGTTAATATAATATCAAATCTTTTTTTATCTGACAAGACCCTACAAAAAATTTTTCAGATAATTTTTTGATATTTTGCGGCTATTTTTTTGTTAAGGAAATTTAAAGCCTTATTCCTCTGCGGGAGCCTCGATTTCAACGCCTTCATCTGCCGCATCATCAGCGGGAAGCGCAGTTGTTTCTTCATGCTCCTCGTGCGCAACGGAAACAGCGGTGATAAGCTTTTCGCCCTCTGTCACCTTCATAACACGAACACCCTTTGAGGGTCTTGCGCAAAGGCGGATTGTTTCCATAGCAATTCGTATGATTATGCCGTCGGAAGAAATAAGCATAAGGTCATCAGCGGGGTCAACAACCTCGATTGCAGCAACATCGCCGTATTTTGCAACATGGTAGTTGGTAAGACCCGAGCCGCCCCTGTTCTGAATGCGGTAATCGGTGATTTCGCTGAGCCTGCCGTAGCCCGTTTCGCTGACCGTGAGCACCTTTTTGCCCTCGGTGAGGATATCCATGCCCACAACACAGTCGCCCTCTTTGAGCTTGAGAGCACGAACGCCTCTTGCCGTTCTGCCGATAACTCTTGCGTCATCCTCTCTGAATGCAATGCTCATGCCCTTCTTGGTGGCGATAATCAGATTTTCGCCGCCTTCGGTGAGCTTAACCCATACAAGCTCGTCATCATCATCAAGATTGATGGCAATAACGCCGTTCTTGCGCACATTTTTATAAGCATCAAGCTCGGTGCGCTTGATAATGCCGTTTCTTGTGAGCATACAAAGATAATAGTTATCCTCGCCGAATTCGGGAACCCTTATCATTGCGGATACTCTTTCACCCTCTTCAACGGGAAGAAGGTTGACTATATTCATGCCCTTGCTCTGGCGTGAGCCCTCGGGAATCTCATAGCCCTTGAGCCTGTATGTCTTGCCCTTCGTTGTGAAGAACATAATATAATCGTGGGTTGAGCAGGTGAACATTGTCTTGACAACATCCTCTTCACGGCGTGTAAGACCCTTAACGCCTCTGCCGCCTCTGTTCTGCATCTTGTATTCATCCATGGGAATGCGTTTGATATAACCCATATCGGTGAGAGTGAATACGCAGGTTTCTTCGGGGATAAGGTCCTCAATATCAACCTCGCCCGAAACATTGACGATTTCCGTTCTTCTCTCATCCGCAAATCTGTCACGGATGTTGAGAGCTTCCGTTTTAACGATATCGAGAACTCTTGATTCGTTGGCAAGAATATCGTTGAAATCCGCAATCTTCTCTTTGAGTTCATCGAGTTCATTTGTAATCTTGAGAATTTCAAGACCTGCGAGCTGACCGAGGCGGAATGCAACGATTGCCGCCGCCTGAGGCTCGTCAAAATCAAATTTCTCCATAATGGCAACCTTGGCTTCCGCCTGACCGCCCTTACAAGCCCTGATTGTGGCAATGATATCGTCAACAATATCAATAGCCTTTGCAAGTCCTTCCAGAATATGTGCTCTGTCCTGAGCTTTTTTGAGGTCATATCTTGTTCTGCGAACAATAACCTCTTCCTGGAACTTGATATAGTGGCTGAGGATTTCTTTGAGCGAAAGCTGCTTGGGCTCACCGTTTACAAGCGCAATCATGATTGCGCCGAAGGTATCCTGAAGCTGAGTGTATGAGAAGAGCTGATTGAGCACAACCTGCGGGTTGGCTTCTCTCTTAAGGTCAATCGAGATGAGCATACCCTTCTTTGAAGAATAGTCATTTACATCTGCGATGCCTTCAACTCTTTTTTCTTTAACAAGATTTGCAATGCTCTCAATAAGCCTTGCCTTGTTGACCATATAGGGAATTTCAGTTACCTGAATTTCAAATCTGCCGTTCTTCTTCTCGACAATTTCTGTTTTTGCACGCATTGTGATTTTGCCTCTGCCGGTAGCATAGGCTGACCTGATGCCTGCTCTGCCCATGATAAGTCCCTTGGTGGGGAAATCGGGGCCTTTGATATACTCCATAAGACCGTCAAGGTCAATATCGGGGTTGTCAATCATTGCGCACATACCGTCAATGACCTCCCCGAGATTGTGGGGCGGAATGTTGGTCGCCATGCCGACGGCGATACCGACCGAGCCGTTAACAAGCAGGTTGGGGAATCTTGAAGGCAGCACGGTGGGCTCCTTAAGACGGTCATCGTAGTTGGTGGTAAAATCAACGGTATCCTTATCAATATCGGTGAGCATTCTGAGCGCCATTTTGCTCATTCTTGACTCTGTGTAACGGTAAGCAGCAGGGGGGTCGCCGTCAACCGAGCCGAAGTTGCCGTGACCGTCAACGAGAATATATCTCATTGAGAAGGTCTGAGCAAGGCGGACCATTGCATCATAAACCGATGCGTCACCGTGAGGATGATATCGGCCGAGAACGGAGCCGACGGTATCGGCACACTTTCTGTATGCCTTGTCGGGGGTAAGGCCGTTTTCGTGCATTGTGTAAAGAATTCTTCTGTGAACGGGTTTAAGACCGTCTCTTACATCGGGAAGAGCACGGGATGTTATAACCGACATCGAGTAATCAAGGAAAGCCTGACGCACTTCTTTGTTCAGGTCAACATTGATAATTTTTTGGGTATCTCTTGCGTCGCCGAAACTCATAATTTGTCATTCCTTTCCTTAAATATCAAGATTTGCAACAAATTTTGCATTTGTTTCAATGAATTCACGCCTGGGCTCAACCTTGTCACCCATAAGGATTGAGAAGGTTTCGTCCGCCTCCATGGCATCTGCAAGGGTTACACGGAGCATAATTCTTGTTGCAGGGTCCATAGTTGTTTCCCAAAGCTGCTCGGGGTCCATTTCACCGAGACCTTTGTAACGCTGAATGTCACAGCTTCCGCCAAGCTCTGCGATTTTTTCATCTCTCTCCTGATCAGAGAAAGCGTAGGCAAACTTCTTGCCCTTGCTGACCTTATAAAGAGGAGGCTGAGCAAGGTATATATGACCTTCTTCAATGAGAGGTCTCATATAGCGGAAGAAGAAGGTGAGAAGAAGGGTTCTGATATGAGCACCGTCAACATCGGCATCGGCCATGATAACGATTTTTTCATAGCGGATTTTGCTGATATCGAACTCGTCACCTATACCCGTGCCGAGAGCGGTAACAACGGGCTGAAGCTTATCGTTGCCGATAACTCTGTCAAGCCTTGCCTTCTCAACATTGAGCATTTTACCCCAGAGGGGAAGAATTGCCTGATAGGTTCTGTCTCTGCCTTCCTTCGCAGAGCCGCCCGCAGAGTCACCCTCTACGATGTAGATTTCGGTGCCTTCAGCCTGCTTTTCGGTGCAATCCGCAAGCTTGCCGGGGAGCGAATTGCTCTCAAGACCCGATTTTCTTCTCGCCTGCTCACGGGCCTTTCTCGCAGCCTCTCGTGCCCTTGCGGCATCAAGTGCCTTTGAGAAAATAGCCTTTGCCACAGCGGGATTTTCTTCAAAATATGTCATCAGCTTGTCATAAACAAGCGAATTTACGATTGCCTGAATATCCGTATTGCCGAGCTTGCCCTTGGTCTGACCCTCAAACTGAGCTTCGGTAAGCTTGACGGAGATAATCGCAGTAAGACCTTCTCTTACATCATCACCCGAAAGCTTTTTGTCGCCGTCTTTGAGAATCTTATATTTTTTGCCGTAGTCATTGAATACTCTTGTGAGGGCATTCTTGAAGCCTGTTTCATGTGTACCGCCGTCTATGGTGCGCACATTATTCGCAAATGAAAGAATAAGCTCGTTGTAGCTGTCATTATAGAAAAGAGCTACCTCTGCGTATCTGTCGCCCTTTGCGCCCGAAAAATGAACGGGCTTTTCGTGAAGAGGAGTAAGACCTCTTACACCTGTGAGATACTCTGCAAAAGACGAAAGACCGCCTTCATAGCAATATTCACGCTCAATGATATTTTCGGGGTCTCTGCTGTCCTTAAGAGTGATAGAAAGACCTGCGTTGAGGAAAGCGGATTCCCTGAGCCTTCTCTCAAGAGTCTCAAAATCATAAACTGTTGTTTCCTGAAATATTTCGGGGTCAGCCTTGAAGCGGATGAATGTGCCCGTTTCTTCGGTATCGCCCACGATTTCAAGGTTTGTTTCAATATTACCGCCGTTGACAAAACGCTGGCGGTGAACATGACCCGCCTGAGAAACCTCAACCTCAAACCACTCCGAAAGAGCATTAACAACCGACGAACCTACACCGTGCAGACCGCCCGATACTTTGTATCCGCCGCCGCCGAATTTGCCGCCTGCGTGCAGCACTGTGAGAACAACCGTAACCGAAGGCAAGCCCATTTTCTCATTGATTCCGACGGGAATTCCTCGGCCGTTATCACGAACGGAGATTATATCGCCCTCTTCGATTTCAACCTCGATATGGGTGCAGTAGCCCGCAAGTGCTTCGTCGATAGAGTTATCCACAATTTCATAAACAAGATGATGAAGTCCTCTCGGACCCGTTGAACCGATATACATACCGGGTCTTTTACGAACCGCTTCAAGACCCTCAAGAACCTGAATCTGCCCCGCTCCGTATTCCTCGGTAACGGCTGTATCCATCTCTTCAGAGTCAGCATCAAGAGTCACTGTTTCTTCTTCGGGGGTTGTCTGAAGCTCATTATTGTTTTCAATATCCACTTGCTTTGCCTCCCAATCACATTCCGAGGCGCTCCGCTGCACCTCTGTTCTTTTTGTTCTTAGCGGGTTTATATTTAGGCGGATTTTCAAGACGCATTCTTGCACTCTTGCTTGATGCAAGGTATTTGTTGACATTGATAACAGGGCTCATAAGATCATCGCTCATGTAATCAATGCAAGCCGCAAGCATCTCCTGGTCATTATCCATCTGACCGAGAATGGTTACAACGATAAGGCTCTGTGTTTCGTTTGTGCCGTCCTCATAAATATCGTTGAGAAGATTGAAAAGTCTCTTCATCTTCTGGGGATTGTTTTCTTTTATTGTGGCAAGAACCGCAGGGGTGCCGTGGTTAACAAAGAAATCCTCGGGGAGGAACTGACCGTATTTCTCACAGTTTGCTTTGTATTCATCACGAAGCTCGGGATAAACCGCAGTGAAGCGGTTAGCGAGTGTGTTGGGGTCATATGAAACGGCGCCGCTCTTTGCCGCCGCTTTTGAAACGGGAGTCGGCAGCTTGGACTTCACGGGCTTAACAGTTTTTGTGCCGAAGGTTTCAACAAGAGTTTCGCTGAATTCGTTGACGATGTATTTGATTCCCTTTGTATCGCAGCTTTCATCGTCAAGAAGCGAAGCAGTGAGCCTTGAATAATCGCTGTCAAGAATTTCGCCCTCTTTGTTTGCACCGAAAAGAGTGAGCTTGTCGTTAAAATGCTCAATTTTGAGCGCCTTGTTTTCACCCCTGTATCTGATGATGATTCTGCCCGAGTCCGTAACAGCCGGAAGCTCACCCTTGGCAACGCCGTCAGGGATAACGGGTGTGAAGCCGCATTCGTTAAGAGTTGCACTCAGGCCGTTTGTGATTTCGGCAAGTGCTGCATAAATATCAGCCATAATTTACTCCTTTATATATCTTTAAATTATAATATAGCTTAGTATAACATATTTATAATAATTAATAATTCCATTTTAGAACTATACCATTATATATTATAAAATATTTTATATAATATAAGTGTATCGGCATTAAAAACTGTTTTTGTAATATTGACTATTCTGCAGTGTTGTGCTAATATAATGTGATTAATAAAATTATTATAATGGGTCAGAACGCCCGTTTAAGGAGACGGATTCCGTATGAAGAAAAAGGTTCTCGTTCTTTTCGGCGGTGTTTCAAGCGAACACGATGTTTCACTGAACTCCGCTTCATCCGTTATTAAAAACATCCCCGCCGACAAATACGATGTGGTCAAAATGGGTATCACCAAAGACGGTGCCTGCTACATCTACAACGGCGACCCCGATATGCTGCCCGAAGGCAAGTGGCTTGAGGATACGGCAAACCTTGAAAACGCCGTTATCTCCAGCGACCGCTCACATCACGGCATAATCCGCCTTGCAGACGGCGCAAAAATCGAAAGAATCGATGTTGTTTTCCCCGTGCTTCACGGCAAAAACGGCGAAGACGGCACAATGCAGGGTCTGCTTGAAATCGCAGGCATTCCCTATGTGGGCTGCAACACTGCGGCAAGCGCAATCTGCATGGATAAGGCGGCCACAAACGCCATGGCGGACTTCTGCGGCATCCCTCAGGCAAAATGGGTTGCCTTTGATAAATACGCTTATTCGGGCAATAAAGAGGCTTTGCTTGCAAATGCGGCAGAGAAGCTCGGCTTTCCGATTTTTGTTAAACCCGCAAACGCAGGCTCATCCGTAGGCATCAGCAAGGCAAAAAATCCTGCGGAGCTTGAAGCTGCCTGTGAAAAGGCTTTTGTTCATGACAAAAAGCTTGTGCTTGAGGAAGGCGTTATCGGCATGGAGGTTGAGGTTGCCGTTATGGGCAACGACGAGCCCGTTGCCTCGGTTGTAGGCGAGGTAGTGCCCTGCAACGAATTCTATGATTATGATGCAAAGTATCTCGCAAACGAAAGCGAGCTTCACATTCCCGCAAGGCTGCCTGAAGAAAAGCTTAAGGCTGTCCGGCAGGCTGCGGTGAATGCTTACAGAGCACTCGGCTGCTCGGGCTTCACAAGAGTTGATTTCTTTGTGCGTGAAAGCGACGGCGAAATCATGCTCAACGAGCCAAACACAATCCCCGGATTCACCTCAATCAGTATGTACCCCAAGCTTTTTGCGGCATCGGGCATCCCCTACCCCGAGCTGCTTGATAAGCTCCTCACTTTTGCGACAGAAAGATAATTTTCAGTGAAAAATTAAAAGTGAAGAGTGAAAAATTTCGGATAGGCTCCGCCTATGACCGATTATATAATTGGGTGTGGGCTTTGCCCACCCTTAACTATTCACTTTTCATTATTCACTATTCACTTAAATAAGGACAGAATATGAAAAACGCTATAATAACAATTGTTGACCGCCATTTTCAGGACGGCGAAGAATATTCCTGCGAGCTGACCACCTCGGGCAGCTTTGAAGTGAGCGAAAACGGCTGTGTGGTAAATTACATCGAAACAGACGAAGAAATGACCGATTGCCGCACAAAGCTTACCGTTGAAGGCTCAAAAAAAATCACAATGACCCGCACGGGCAAATACAACACCGAAATGGTGATTGAAAAGGAGCGCCGCCATCTCTGCTGCTACACCACACCCTACGGTGAGCTGATGATGGGCATTTATGCCAACCTGATTTCAAACGAAATAGGCGAAAACGGCGGCACCCTTAAATTCTCATACACCATTGATTTCAACAATACTCCGGCATCGGAAAACGAACTTGAAATAACCGTTGCCGAAAAAATACGGGAGGAATAAAAAATGTCAGTTTTAGTAAAGCAGGCTGTCAAAGAAATCCGCACAGCCATTATGGACGCTGCAGGCAGAGCCGTTGCTGACGGCGAATTCCCCGAAGTACCCCTGAGTGACTTCATTATCGAAGTGCCTGCAAACAGAGATAACGGCGATTATTCTTCAAATGCCGCCATGGCATGGGCAAGGGACCTTCGCTCCGCCCCCCGCAAAATTGCTCAGGCAATCGCAGACAGACTTTTCCTTGAAGACACCTTCTTTGACAGATGCGAAATTGCAGGCCCCGGCTTCATGAATTTTTATCTCAAAGAGAGCTTCAACGCCTGCATTATTCAGGATATCCTTGAAAAAGGCGCAGACTACGGCCGCTCCGATTACGGTCAGGGCAAAAAGATAAACATTGAATTTGTTTCCGCAAATCCTACGGGCCCGATGCACATGGGCAACGCAAGAGGCGGTGCGCTCGGCGACTGCCTTGCTGCAGTTATGGATTTTGCAGGCTATGATGTAAGCCGTGAATTCTATGTTAACGATGCCGGCAATCAGATTGAAAAATTCGGCCTTTCGCTCGACATCAGATATCAGCAGCTTTTCAAGGGCGAGGATGCCGTTGAGCTGCCTGAGGACAGCTACCACGGCGAGGATATCATCGTCAGAGCGAAGGAATTCGCCGACATTCACGGCGATAAATATATTGACGCTTCAGAGGCAGACCGCAGAAAAGCTCTTGTTGACTATGCACTGCCCAAGAACATTGCGGCGATGAAAGAAAATCTTACAAAATACCGCATCGAATATGATACCTGGTTCCTTGAGAGCACTCTCCACAACGGCGGCGAGCTTGCTGAAACTCTTGACATTATGAAGAGCAAGGGTCTTACATATGAAAAAGACGGTGCTCTCTGGTATAAGAACAAAGAAATCCTCGGCGCAAGGCTTGCAAAGGAAGGCAAGACCCCCGAGGAAATTGAAAAGCTTGAGCTTAAGGATGAAGTTCTTATCAGAACAAACGGCAATCCCACCTATTTTGCCGCAGATATCGCATATCACCGCAACAAGCTTCAGATAAGAGGCTTTGACAGGGCAATCAACATCTGGGGCGCAGACCATCACGGCCATGTTGCACGAATGAAGGGCGCACTTGATGCCATCGGCTGCAACGGCGATGACCTTGATATCATTCTTATGCAGCTTGTACGCCTCACCCGCGACGGCGAGGTTGTTCGTATGAGCAAGCGTTCAGGCAAGGCAATCACTCTTGTTGACCTTCTTGAAGAAATTCCCATCGACGCAGTCCGCTTCCTCTTCAACATGAGAGAGCCCGGCTCACAGATGGAATTTGACCTTGACCTTGCCGTTGAGCAGAGCTCACAGAACCCCGTTTATTACTGCCAGTATGCTCACGCACGAATCTGCAGCATCATCAAAAAGCTTGCAGATGAAGGCAAGGCTGCAAGAGAATGCACCATCCCCGAGCTTGTGCTTCTGAGCGCTCCCGAAGAAAAAGCACTCATAAAGCACCTTGCATCACTCACCGATGAGATCATAAGCTCCGCAAAGAATTATGACCCCGCAAAGATTACACGCTATGCCGTTGACCTTGCCACCCTCTTCCACAAATTCTACAACGCCTGCCGTGTTAACTGCGAGGATGAGGCTCTTATGCAGGCAAGGCTCAATCTGTGCCTTTGCGTAAAGAATGTTCTTTGCAACATTCTCACGATGTTCAGCATCACCGTGCCTGAGTCAATGTAAACAATCTGTAAAAACATAAAAACCCCTTGACATTTGAGCCGAGGGGTTTTACAATATCAAACTGTTAACCGATTAACTGTTAGGCGGTTAATAATCTGTCGGAAGGAGCCCTTTATGGATAATTTATACCGTGAAACGGTGCATAAAATGTGCAAGGTATCTTTGTTGCACCGCTACAGAATTTCAGTTGCCATTTCAAGCCTCAGGATTTACAGAGGGCAGCCCGAAATTCTTGAATACCTTTCAAAGCACGGCGACTGCTCGCAAAAGGAGCTTGCGGACTCCCTCGGTGTATCCCCCGCTTCAATCGCAACAAGCCTTAAGCGCATGAGTAAAGAGGAGTTCATAGAAAGAACGCCCGATGAAAATGACCGCCGCATAAACCGCCTTAAAATCACCCAAAAAGGCGAAAGCACCCGCCTTGAAGGCAGAAAGAGATGCGATGCGGTGGATAAAATTATGTTTTCGGATTTCAGCGATGACGAAATCGCTTTGTTTTCGGATATGCTGTCAAGAATTGCAGATAACCTCTCGGCAGACGGCATAAGCGAAAAGGATATTATAGAATATATCAAAAAAACCGATAACGGAAACGGAGATGATAAAAATGCTTAAAAAATTACTCGCTCAGACCAAGGGCTACCGCCTTTATTCCCTGCTGTCGCCCCTGCTCATTCTCGTTGAGGTCATAATGGAAGTAAACATTCCGTTTATCATGGCTGATATGGTCAACAAAGGCATTCTCGGCGGTGCGGGAATAAACTACATCGTCAATACGGGTCTTAAAATGGTGATAATGGCTCTCATTTCACTCGCCGCAGGTGCAGGTGCGGCACGCTTCGCCGCAATGGCGGGCATGGGATTCGGTGCAAACCTGAGAAATGCCGTGTTCTCCAAAATACAGGATTTCTCATTTGCAAACATTGACCGCTTCAGCACACCTTCGCTTATCACCCGAATGACAACGGATATCAACACCATTCAGATGGGCTACACAATGGTTATCCGCATCGTGGTGCGTTCGCCGCTGATGTTCGGCATGGCTTTCTATTATGCCTACAAAATCAACAGCGAGCTTGCAACGGTTTTTGCGATTGCAGCCCCCTTCCTGCTTCTGCTTCTTGCAGGCATCTTCAGCTTCGCAATGCCCCGCTTCAAAAAGCTGATGAAAAAATATGACGGTCTCAACGCATCCATTCAGGAAACGCTTATCGGTGCAAGGGTTGTCAAAGCATTCGTAAGAGCAATTCACGAAAAGGATAAATTCCGCATTTCAAACGACGAACTCAAGGATGCTTCAATTGCCGCAGAAAAATTCGTTATTCTCTCGGGTCCCTTCATGCAGATGACGGTTTACGGCTGCACAATCGCCATTCTGTGGTTCGGCAGTCAGCTTGTAATTTCAGAAAAAATGGAGCTTGCAAACCTGACCGCTTTTATCACCTACATCAACAATATCCTCATGTCGCTGATGATGATATCAATGATTCTTGTTATGTCCACAATGGCAAGAACCTCTCTCAACCGTGTGGGCGAGGTTCTCAACGAAATCCCCGATATCAACGACAGCCACGCTGACCCTTCGCTGCTTGTTGAAAACGGCGATATTGACATGGAGGATGTCTGCTTCAAATATAAGAAAAACGGCAAAAAGAATGTTATCGACAATATAAATCTTCACATAAAATCGGGCGAGACCGTAGGCATCATCGGCGGCACGGGCTCGGCAAAAACAACGCTTGTGCAGATGATTCCCCGCCTTTATGATGTAACCGAAGGCGTTGTAAAAGTCGGCGGCAGACCCGTTGCGGATTACACCCTCAAAAATCTGCGTGACAGCGTTGCAATGGTGCTTCAGGTGAATCTTCTTTTCAGCGGCACGATTGAAGACAATCTCCGCTGGGGTAACGAAAAGGCAACGCAGGAGGAAATCGAAAATGCCTGCAAAATCGCACAGGCTCACGATTTCATCACATCTTTCCCCGACGGCTATCAGACAGACCTCGGTCAGGGCGGCGTTAACCTTTCGGGCGGTCAGAAGCAGCGTCTTTGTATCGCAAGAGCACTTCTCAAATCCCCGAAGGTGCTTATTCTTGATGACAGCACAAGTGCCGTTGACACCGCAACGGATGCAAAAATCCGTGAGGGCTTCAAGTCAAATCACGGCGATGTTACAACCCTCATTGTTGCTCAGCGAATAAGCTCTGTGCAGCACGCAGATAAAATCATCGTGCTTGACGACGGCAAGATAAACGCAATCGGCACTCACGACGAGCTGCTCGCAACAAACGAAATCTACGGCGAGGTTTACAAATCACAGCAGACGGGAGGTATTGAATAATGGCTAAAAAAGCAAAAAAACCGCCTCAGGGCGACGGCAACAAGTTTCAGAAGCCACGCAACACAAAGGCCACATTTTCAAGGCTTCTCGGCTATCTCGGCAGGTCAAAATTCCTGCTCCTTCTTGTCTTTGTTTTTGTTGCCTTCAGTGCTCTTGCGGGTATTATAGGCACCTCATTCATCAAAAAAATAACGGATGAAATTCTTATGCCCGTTATCGGTCAGGGTATAACAAGCGAGCTGCTTGCTCCCCTCGTTAAAATTCTTATTTCCCTTGCAGTTATTTATGTGCTCGGCGCAATCTCCTCATACGCATATTCAAGAATTATGCTTCAGGTTGCTCAGAGAACCCTCAACATCATACGAAAAGATCTCTTTGACCATATGATGGATTTACCCATCAGATTCTTCGATGCCCACAATCACGGCGAGCTTATGAGCCGCTACACCAACGATGCCGATGTGCTGCGTGAATGTATCAGCCAGAGCATTGTGCAGCTTGTTTCGTCGGTTGTAACGGTTATCGGCACACTTGCGATGATGATTTATTTCAGCCCCGTGCTTACGCTGTTTGTTATTGCAGTGCTTTTCCTTGCCTTCTTTATTATCAAGGCTCTCGGCAAGCAGAGCGCAAAGTATTTCAGGATGCAGCAGCAGTGCGTTGGTGATGTCAACGGCTACATTGAGGAGTATATCGAAGGTCTTAAGGTTGTCAAGGTTTTTTGCCATGAGGATAACGCAAAGAAGGATTTTGCGGTTATCAACGGCAGACTCCGCCATGCCGCAACAAACGCAAACACCTATGCAAGCATTCTTATGCCTATTATGGGCAACATCTCATATATTTCTTATGCGGCAGTTGCAACTCTCGGCTCGCTTATCATTATGACCGTGCCTCAGGGATCGTTTTTCTCTCTCACCGTCGGTGCACTTTTCACCTTCCTTATCTATACCAAGCAGTTCTTCCAGCCGATAACACAGATTTCTCAGCAGTTCAACAACATCATAGCAGCCCTTGCGGGTGCCGAGCGAATTTTTGAAGTTATCGACACTCCCGCCGAAGAGGATGACGGCTATGTTACCCTTGTGAATGCAAGAAAAAATGCAAAAGGCGAAATTGAAGAATGCAGTGAAAGAACAGGAATGTGGGCATGGAAGCATCCCCACGGCGACGGCACCCTCACCTACACCGAATGGAAGGGCGATGTGCGCTTCCACGATGTCACCTTCAGCTATGACGGCAAAAAGACCGTGCTCAAAAATGTGTCACTTTATGCCCGCCCGGGCGAAAAAATCGCTTTCGTAGGCTCAACGGGTGCAGGCAAAACCACGATTACGAACCTTATAAACCGTTTTTACGATGTTGACGAGGGTAAGATAACCTATGACGGCATCAATGTCAAAAAGATTAAAAAAGACGCTTTGAGGCGTTCTATGGCGATGGTTCTGCAGGATACCCACCTTTTCACGGGCACAGTGCGTGATAACATTGCATACGGCAAGCTTGATGCAACGGATGAAGAAATCCTTGCCGCAGCAAAGCTTGCAAATGCCGATTCCTTCATTACCCGCCTGCCTGAAGGCTACAACACCATGATCACGGGTGACGGTGCAAACCTTTCGCAGGGTCAGAGGCAGCTTCTTGCAATCGCAAGAGCCGCCGTAGCAGACCCGCCCGTGCTTATTCTTGATGAAGCAACCAGCTCCATTGACACACGAACCGAACGCCTTATCGAAAAGGGTATGGATAAGCTCATGGAGGGCAGAACGGTATTTGTTATTGCCCACAGACTTTCAACCGTGCGCAATTCAAACGCCATTATGGTGCTTGAAAACGGCGAAATAATTGAAAGAGGCGACCACGACGACCTCATCGCCCAGAAGGGCAAATACTATCAGCTCTATACGGGACAGTTTGAGCTCGATTGATAAAAAGTTGAATCCTCCTCGCTTTTTTGTTGTTAAACTCAACAAAACGGGGAGGATTTTTCTTGTCAGTTCGCCGAAAATCATTCATAAATAAACTGTTTTGTCAAATTTTGTTGACTTTTCTTTCTTTTAAAATATAATGAAATTACAATATTTTGAGGAGGTTATTCAAATGAACGGCAATCCCAACATTAACATCAATGTAAACTCAAACGGCACCACTCCCCCCATTCCCTCGGCACCCGTTGCAAACCTCAGAACAAATTACAGCCTTATCAAGATGATTCTTCTCTCACTTATCACCTTCGGTATTTACGGCATCGTTCAGTGGGTAAGAATGGTTAACGATGTGAACACCACCTGCTCACCTCACGACGGCAAAAAGACAATGCACTATATTCTTTCCGCCATTGTTACCGTCATCACCTTCGGTATCTATTACTTCATCTGGGGTCACGGTCTTTACAAAAGAGTCGGTGCAGAGCTTAACCGCAGAGGCATTGCCTACAATATCGGCGCAGGCACCTTCTGGGGCTGGTGTGTGCTCGGCACAATCATCGGTATCGGTCCCATTATCGGCACATACTCACTCATCAAGGCAGTTAATCTTCTTAACGCCGACTACAACGCAAAAGGCTGATAAAACATAATTAAGGGGCAGTTCAAATGAACTGCCCCTTGACTGTCGATAAAGTCGCTGAAACATAAACGAAACAATATGTGGATAATAATTTTTTGTAGGAACAGTCCTTGCGGCTACCCTTAAAAGAAAGTGTTGTCCAACCATTTTATGTTTTTTCGTTTATTTGCCGTTTTTTCTCCCATCGGAGTACTTTTGTACACCTTCGGTCGAAGAAAACGGCATTCAGCTTCCTTTCTCAACATCCACACCTTGCCGAAAAACAAGTTTTTCAGCAAGCCGAGGGGCAGTTCAAATGAACTGCCCCATATTTTTTAGAATTTATGCACGCCTGCGCCGATTTCGGTTGATTTTCCGTCAAGAATAACGGTTGCCGTTGCACCCTCGGGCACTGTGAATTCATACTCGGTATTGCTGTTTTCGGTTTTCCATTCCGATTTCACAAGACCCTTGCGTGTTTCAATTGATGCCTTAACATAGGTAAGTCTGCCATCGGTCAGCGGAGCAAAAACGATATGCTCAAAAGCAGGCTTGCTCTCGTCAATCTTAATGCCTGCCGCATCGCCGTAAAGCCAGTCTGCAACCGAGCCGTATGCGTAATGGTTGAACGAATTCATTGATGTATCCCACATTGAGCCGTCCTCTCTCATGCTGTCCCAATGCTCCCAGATGGTTGTCGCTCCCATCTTTACGGAGAAGAGCCATGAAGGATATTCCTCTCTGAGAAGAAGGTCATATGCGGTTTTTGCGTAGCCGTTATCGCTCAGAGCGTGAAGAAGATAAGGTGTTCCCACAAAGCCCGTTTTGAGGTGACCGCACTCCGTTACAAGCTCGTTGAGCTGCTTTGCGGTTTCGGCAATATCATCCGAAATTCCGAAATGCACCGCAAGCACACAGGCTGTCTGTGTTGTGTACTCAGGCTTGATTCTTCCGTCAGCCATATATTCACGCCTGAATGCGAGAATTGATTTTTCTCTCTTTTCAAGCACTTCGGCATTATCCTCGCCGCAAAGAGCAAGTGCCTTTGCATAAATTTCGCTTGAATAAATATAATATGCCGTTGCAATCAGATTCTTTTCGGTGCCCTTTGAGCAATCCTCAGGGCTGCTGCCGTCAAGATTGAGCCAGTCGCCGAAGTGCCAGCTGTTGCTCCAGATTCCGTTGCGGCTGTGAGTTTCGATAAACTCAAGATATTTCTTCATCGACTCAAGCGATTCTTCAATCAAAGCCTTGTTTGCATATGTCAGATAAATCTGCCACGGACAGATTGTTACAGCATCGGCCCATGCCGCCGATGAATCATCATCAGGTCCGAATACGGCGGGAATTACATGGGGAATTGTGCCCCATCCCGTCTGGTCGGCACGCAGGTCCGCAAGCCACTTTATGAAAAACCTCTCAACATCATAGTTGTATGAAGCGGCTTTCACAAACACCTGGGCATCGCCTGTCCAGCCGAGACGCTCATCACGCTGCGGGCAGTCTGTGGGCACATCAAGGAAGTTGCCCTTCTGACCCCAGATAATATTTGAGAAAAGCTTATTAACCCTTTCATCCGAGCACTCAAAGCTGCCCGTTCTCTTCAAATCCGAATGGACTACGATTGCGGTGAAGTTCTCTTTTTTAACCTCATCGCTCCAGTTTTCAAGCCTGATATAACGGAAGCCGTAGAAGTTATACTCCGCCTTGTGTATATGCTCCTTGCCGTCGCACACAAAAACTGCCTGAGCCTTTGCGCCTCTGAGGTTGGCTGTGTAGAAATTCCCCTCGGCATCAAGCACCTCGGCATGGCTGATAACAGCTCTTTCGCCTTTGCTTCCCTTGATTTTAAACTCAACATAACCCGTCAGATTCTGACCGAAATCAAGCACAGTTTCTCCCTTGGGAGTGATTATGATTTCCTTGGGGCTGAGCCTTTCCTGCTCAACAACCTTCTCGCCCTGCCTGTCAATCAGAATATTCCTGTCCTTCTCAAAAACAAGAGCCTGAGAGGGAGAGATATCCTTATAAGCGGAGCTGTAAATATAACCGTTGTAAATATTTGAATAAACATTTTTTCCGTTTTCGCATTTCCAGTCGCCGCCGCTTGTTATAATCTCGGTTTCACCGTCGGCATATTCAAGCGTGAGAGCACAAATTGCCGCAAGCTCGTTAAAGCCGAGCTGCCTGTCGCCCCAATGCCTGCCGAAATAGTTGCTTGCCTTCCAGCCGGGTGCAACACCGAGTGTTATTGTATTTTTATCCTTAATCATCTCTGTGACATCATAAGTGTCAACCTGCAGACGGTGTTTGTAAGATGTCCAGCCGGGCGAAAAAATAAAATCGCCTACCCTTTCACCGTTGATTCGGGCAAGGTAAACGCCGAGAGCCGTTGCCTCAAGGCTTGCCGAAACAACCTCTTTTTCAACCTTGAATTCCTTTGAAAAAACAACCTCACGGTCAACCGCTACCTTCGGGCTTTTAATCCACTGTGCATTAAGTATATTCTTCATTTCGAAACCTCCCTTGGGGATTTGTGATTTCATTCTATACCACCGTCGTTCAAAAATCAATAAAAATTTATAATTATAATCTTGATTGATGCCCTGAATGCTGATAGAATAGCATTATAAACATTTAAGGATGATTTTTATGAAACGGATTATAAGCCTTCTGCTCATTTTAGCTGCAGTTTTCTCCCTTGCCGCCTGCTCAGGCAAAGACGGCGATGAAACAACTGCGGCACTGCCGCCTGAAATTATGGAAACCGTGCATTCCAAGGATTTCAAGGATGAAAGCGGCAAAACGGTTATAAAGGTAAAGGTCACACTGCCGCAGATTACCAAAAACTGCGACGAAAAGGTGAAAAACTACATCAATAAAATTGCTCTTGATATTTATAACAATGCGTGTGACTTCGGTGAAAGCAACATTGAAAACGCATCAAGCTTTATGAAGTCAATGAAAAGTGAAAAGCCGTGGGCAAAAACGGTAACCTTTGAAACAACCCATCTCAGCAACCGTTATGCCTGCTTTATTATGAAAGACTCTCTTTCATATTTTGACTCTGAGGTCAAACCGGTATGGAGCACCTTCTGTGTTGATGTGAAAACGGGCGCCGAATGCTCTTTGCAGGATTTTTCAACTGCGCCTGATGATGCCGAAGGCTGCTTTAAAGACTTTCTCAACGATGTGGTTGCTCCCGTTTTACCCATGAAATTTACCAACCCGTCATATATAAACGACGAAGTGCTCGCAAGGCTTGACGAAATTGTTTCTCCCGACTGCTTCTATCTCAACGAAAAAGGCTTGGGGGTATATTTCGATAAAAGTCTGGTTCACGAAAATCTCAACGGCACATTTAAAATCAGCTTCACCTGGGATGAAATTGCTGCATATTATGAAATGCCTGATGAAGGATAAATAAACAAAAACAAAAGCTCCCCTGCTCAGACGAGCAAGGGAGTTTTTATTTTATAAACTATCTTATCAAGACTTATACAAGCTCGATGATGCACATCTCTGCTGCGTCGCCTCTGCGGGGACCGGTCTTGATGATACGGCAATAACCGCCGTTTACTTCCTTATACTTGGGAGCAATTTCGTCAAAGAGTTTCTTAACAACATCTTCCTTTGTAACATAAGCAAGAACCTTACGCTTTGAGTGAAGAGAGTCGTCCTTGGCAATGGTGATCATTTTTTCAGCCATTGCACGAACCTCCTGAGCTCTTGTAACGGTGGTCTCTATTCTGCCGTTTTCCAAAAGATAGGTAACAAGGCCTCTGAGCATCGACTTGCGATGGTCACTTGCGCGGCCAAGCTTTCTGGTACCGGGCATAAGTTCACACTCCTTTAGTCCTCATCCCTGCGAAGGTCAAAGCCAAGTGAATTGAGCTTTGCAACAACTTCATCAAGGGATTTTCTGCCGAGGTTACGAACCTTCATCATGTCTTCCTCGGTTCTGTTAGTCAAATCTTCAACCGTATTAATCTGAGCTCTCTTCAAGCAGTTAAACGAACGCACAGAGAGGTCAAGTTCCTCAATGGTCATCTCCAGGACCTTTTCTTTGCCGCTGTCGCTCTTAACGACCATAACCTCTGTATCGTATGCCTCACCTGAGAGGTCACCGAAGAGGTTGAGGTGCTCGTTGAGGATCTTGGCGCCGAGAGAAACGGCTTCCATAGCATTTATGGTTCCGTCTGTCCACACCTCGAGGGTCAGCTTATCGTAGTCGGTAATCTGGCCTACACGGGTGTTTTCAACTGTGTAGTTAACTTTTAATACGGGTGTGTAAATTGAATCAATTGCAATAACACCGATAATGGGCTGCATCATCTGCTTGTTTCTGTCTGCAGAAACATAACCTCTGCCCTTGTCGCAGGTAAGCTCCATGCTTACATGTGCATCGGAATTGAGGGTTGCGATGTGAAGCTCGGGGTTGAGAATTTCAACCTCTGAATCGGTCTTGATGCTGCCTGCGGTGATCTCGTCATCGCCGTTTGCATCAATATAGATTGTTTTGGGACCGTCGCCGTGGATTTTAAGAATAACATTCTTGAGATTAAGAACAATCTCGGTAACATCTTCCTTAACTCCGGGGATGGTGCTGAATTCGTGAAGAATTCCGTCAATCTTAACGGAGGTTATCGCATAGCCGGGAAGAGAAGAAAGAAGAACTCTTCTCAGGCTGTTGCCCAATGTTGTGCCGTAGCCTCTTTCAAGAGGTTCAACAACAAATCTACCGTACTTTCCGTCCTCGGAAATTTCGGCTGTATCAATTCTGGGCTTTTCGATACCAATCATTCAAAACCCTCCTTTAAAACAGGCAGGAATATCCTGCTCAAAATGCATTCAAAAACGATCGTCGCCGTAATGCGTGGCTGAAATGCCTTAAAAGGCAAATCAGGCAAAGCATTATTTTGAATAAAGTTCGACAATGAGATGCTCCTCAACGGGAACCATGATCTGCTCACGGGTGGGCAGAGCAAGAATCTTTGCTGTGAGAGCTTCTGCATTGAGGTCAAGCCACTGGGGAACAGGGCGTGAAGCGTTTGCTTCAACTGTAGCCTTGATCTTGTCGCTTTCCTTGCTCTTATCCTTGATGGCAATCTCGTCGCCTGCCTTGATAAGATATGAAGGAATGTTGACCTTCTTGCCGTTTACTTTGTAATGGCCGTGTGTTACAAGCTGTCTTGCTTCTGCTCTGGAGTTAGCCCAGCCGAGAAGATAAACAACATTGTCAAGTCTGCTTTCGCAGATACGGAGCAGGTTTTCACCTGTTACGCCCTGCTTGCGCTCAGCCATAAGGAAATACTTGTAGAACTGGCCTTCCTGAATACCGTAGTAACGCTTAGCCTGCTGCTTTGCACGAAGCTGAAGACCGTATTCAGTTGCCTTCTTGCGGCTCTGGCCGTGCTGACCGGGAGCATATGCTCTGCGTTCAACTGCGCACTTGCCTGTGTAGCATCTCTCACCCTTGAGGTAGAGCTTCTTGCCTTCACGGCGGCACAGTTTGCATACAGCACCTGTATATCTTGCCATATTGTGTTACACCTCCAAAATATTCTGGTTACACGCGCCTTCTCTTAGGCGGGCGGCAGCCGTTGTGAGGAATGGGAGTAACATCCTTAATCATGTTAACTTCCAAACCTGCAGTCTGTAAAGCTCTGATTGCCGCTTCACGACCCTGACCGGGGCCCTTAACATAAACTTCAACAGTCTTCATGCCGTGCTCGATAGCTGCCTTAGCTGCTGTTTCAGCTGCGGTCTGTGCTGCGAAGGGAGTTGACTTCTTTGAACCTCTGAAGCCCATTTCGCCTGCGCTTGCCCATGAAACTGCGTTGCCCTGAGTGTCAGTGATTGTAACAATAGTGTTGTTAAAGGTGGATTGGATATGGGCTGCACCGCGCTCGATATTCTTACGCTCACGGCGTCTGCGGGTACCTGTTGTCTTTTTTGCTGCTTTAGCCATAATATCCCTCCTAATCTTACTTCTTCTTGTTTGCAATGGTCTTCTTGGGACCCTTGCGTGTACGAGCGTTTGTCTTTGATCTCTGGCCTCTTACGGGGAGATTCTTTCTGTGACGAACGCCACGGTAGCATCCGATTTCGATAAGTCTCTTGATGTCGAATGCGGTTTCTCTGCGAAGATCACCTTCAACCTTGATGTTGTGATCGATATATTCACGAAGCTTTGAAACATCGTCCTCGGTCATATCCTTAACTCTGAGGTCGGGATCTACGCCGGTTGCTGCGATAATGTCGCTTGCAGTTTTACGACCTATACCGTAGATGTAAGTAAGAGCGATTTCTACTCTCTTCTCTCTGGGCAGGTCAACACCTGATATACGCGCCATTTGTCAGTTGCACCTCCAAATTAACATTGGTTTTCGTCGGGATTAACCCTGACGCTGCTTGTGCTTGGGATTTTCACAGATAACCATTACTTTTCCCTTGCGCTTGATTATTTTGCACTTTTCGCAAATTTTCTTGACAGAAGGTCTGACTTTCATATTAGAATACCTCCTTGAACTTACTTAGAACGCCATGTTATGCGGCCCTTTGTGAGGTCGTATGGCGACATTTCGACCGTCACTTTGTCTCCGGGAAGAATCTTGATGTAATTCATTCTCAGCTTACCGGAAATGTGAGCCAATATTCTGTGTCCGTTTTCCAGCTCAACCTGAAAGGTTGCGTTGGGTAATGACTCTACTACCGTACCTTCAATCTCGATCATGTCCTGCTTAGACATATTAACCTCCTAAGTGTTGCCGTTTATTTCTGCATTTAATCGCGCTATCGCCTTTTTCAAGGCTCTGTTGGTTGCCATTTCAGCCTCGGTAAAAGAAGCTCCGACAGACTCAACATGGCGAATATTCTTGCTTTTTGGTCTATCAACGGGCCGTTCCTTTCCGTCGCAGACAAGAACAAGGTTATCACTTCTCTGCACAACGGCAAGAAGCTTACCTTTGTCTCTGCCCGCCAGCGATTTAACCGCCGCTCCTTTTTCAAGCATTCCCGTCACCTTAAATCTTTGTAAGAATAACGGGTCCGTCTGCTGTTATTGCAACGGTATGCTCAAAATGAGCAGAAAGCGAACCGTCTTTGGTTTTGATAGTCCAACCGTCAGGCAACTGCCTGATGCCTGCACCGCCCATATTTATCATGGGCTCAATGGCAATCGTCATGCCGGGGAGCAGGCGCACACCTCGTCCGGGTGTGCCGAAATTCGGTACGCTGGGGTCCTCGTGCATCTGCTTTCCTACACCGTGACCCGTGAATTCACGAACCACCGAAAAGCCTCTTTCCTCGCAATACCTTTGGATTGTTGAGCCGATATCGCCGATTCTGCCGCCTGCGACAGCCGCTTTGATGCCTTCGTAAAGGCTCTCTCTTGTGGTGTCGCACAGCCGCTGTGCTTCGGGTGAGATCTCACCCGCCGCAAAAGTGGCGGCATTATCGCCGACATAGCCGTTGAAGGTTGCGCCCACATCAATGCTGACTATATCGCCTGCCTTGATGATGCGCTTCTTGCTCGGAATGCCGTGAATGACCTCATCGTTTATGGAAATGCATGAAGCAGCGGGATATCCGTTATAACCCTTGAAGGTCGGAATTGCACCGTTTTTAACTATAAAGTCATGGGCGATTCGGTTGATTTCCTCGGTTGAAACACCGGGCTCAACTGCAGCACCCGCCGCCTTTAATGCTCCTGCAGAAATAACGCAGGCCTCTTTCATAAGGCTGAGCTCTCTGGTTGTTTTGAGCACTATCATGCTAATCCTCCGTAAAATGTAAATTCAGCTGAATTTACTCAGGGCTTAATCAAGGAAGCCCTTGTAGTGTCTCATCATCATCTGGCTTTCAAGCTGCTTAACTGTTTCAAGAGCTACACCGACAAGAATGATGATTGATGTACCGCCGAGTGAAACGGTGAATGTTGCGTCTGCACCCTGTGCGGTCCAATGCTGAAGAATAAATGTGCATACCTGTGAATAGATAATCGGGAAAAGAGCTACAATACTCAGAAGAAGAGCACCGAGAAGGGTGATTCTGTGAAGAATGTTGCCGATGTATCTTGAGGTAGGCTCGCCGGGACGGATACCGGGGATTGAACCGCCGTTGTCACGGATATTCTTTGACATTTCAATGGGGTTGTACTGAATGCTTGCATAGAAGTATGCAAAAGCGATGATGAATACAAAGTAAATGATAACATATACCGGATTATCCATCTGGAAGATTTTGAAGAAGCCGTCAAAGAATGAGCCTTCTTTAATCTTGTTTGAAACAAACATCTGAATTGTAGGGGGAAGTGAAAGAATTGACGATGCAAAGATAACGGGCATAACGCCTGACATATTAACCTTGATGGGAATATGTGTGCTCTGACCGCCGTACATCTTTCTGCCTACAACTCTCTTGGCATACTGAACGGGAATTCTTCTCTCAGCGTTATCCATCCATACGATGAACGCAATCATAAGAATGAGAGCGATACATACGATGATTGTGATGGGGATATAAGCGCCACCCATGAAGAGGTAGCTGCCCTGACCGCCAACAAGCTGAGCAATGAGGGTGGGAATTCTTGAAACGATACCTGCGAAAAGGATGATTGAAATACCGTTGCCGATACCCTTTTCGTTAATCCTTTCGCCCATCCACATGATAAGGGCTGTACCTGCTGTGAAGCAAAGGATGATAACGATAGCCTGGAAAACTTCCCAGCCTTTGCCGGTAACATCCGAAAGATAATCCTGACTTCTGATATAGAAGTAGTAAGCTGTACTCTGAAGGAGACCGAGACCGATTGTAACGAATCTTGTGATGGCTGCAATCTTCTTGCGGCCCTCTTCGCCTTCCTTCTGAAGTCTTTCAAGAGCGGGGATAGCAACTGCGAGCAGCTGCATGATAATTGAGCTGTTGATATAGGGGGTGATGGACATTGCGAAAATAGTACCGTAGTTGAACGCATCACCTGTCATCATGTTGAGATAGTTGAGGAATGTATTGCCTGCTGCAGCATCTGCGCCGATGATACCTTCCTTGGCAATCTCTGTGAAAGGAACGGGAATTGCCGAACCGATTCTGAAAATCAGAACGATAAGAGCTGTGTAAAGCAGCTTCTTACGAAGCTCAGCGATTTTCCATGCGTTAACGAAAGTCTGAAGCATGTTAGATCACCTCTGCCTTTCCTCCGGCAGCTTCAATCTTGGCTTTAGCGCTATCTGAAAAAGCATTTGCCTGAACGGTGAGCTTCTTCGAAATTTCGCCATTACCCAAAATCTTAACGCCGTCCAAAGTCTTTTTGATAATGCCTTTCTCAATAAGAGCGTCGATGGTAACGGTTGCACCGTCATCGAAATACTTATCAAGAGTAGCAATATTTGTTATTGCCATCTCTGTTGCAAAGATGTTGTTGAATCCTCTCTTGGGGATTCTTCTCTGAAGGGGCATCTGACCGCCTTCAAAGCCGGCACGCATACCTCTGCCTGCACGT
>JAFQON010000019.1 GCA_017403185.1 Clostridia bacterium | reverse complement strand
TTGTAGGGGAGGGGTTACCCCTCCCGAAAACGAAATTATATTTTGCGGGAGGCGAAACGCCTCCCCTACGACGATGCCGAAGCAAACATATATAATCGGTCATAGGCGAAGCCTATCCGAAACTTTGCACTCTGCACTTTGAACTTTGCACTCAAAAAAGGTCACAGACAAAGCGCACATCATTCACAAAAATCAATCGGCATGGTTGCAAAGGCGTTGAGCGAAAGGTCTGCAACATTGCCGTTTTTATATTCGTAATAAGCCTGTGCGCCGACCATTGCCGCATTATCGCCGCAGAGCGAAAGCTCGGGCATATAAAGCTTCCAGCCCTTTTCTTTGCACACGGCATCCATGCGCTTTCTCAGGCGTGAATTTGCCGACACACCGCCCGCAAGCACGATTTTGTCAAAGCCGTAATTCTCTGCCGCCTTTACGGTGTTATTCACAAGGCAGTCGGCAACGGTTTCGATGCAGCTTGCGCCCAAATCGGGCACGCTCACCTCAATCCCCTTCTGCTTCGAATTGTGAATTATGTTAACAACAGCGGTTTTGAGCCCCGAGAAGCTGAAATCGTATTCGCTGCCGTCAACACGGGGATGGGGCAGTTTATAAAGAGAAGCATCGCCGTTAACGCTGATTTTGTCAAGGTTTACGCCGCCGGGGTAAGGCAGACCCATTGCCCTTGCCGCTTTATCCATGCACTCGCCCGCAGCATCGTCACGGGTTCTGCCGATGATTGAGAAATCGGTGTAATCCCTGACAGCAACAATATGGCTGTGACCGCCCGACACAACAAGGCAGAGAAACGGCGGCTCAAGATTTGAATGTGATATGTAGTTTGCAGCGATATGTGAGCGCAGATGATGCACGGGAACAAGGGGCAGACCCGTTGAATAGGCAAGACCCTTTGCAAAGTTAACGCCCACAAGCAGCGCACCGATAAGCCCGGGCGCATAGGTGACGGCGATTGCATCAATATCGGAATAGCCGACCCCCGCATCGCTCATTGCCTTTGACACAACGCCGCTGATTGCCTGAGCGTGCATTCTTGACGCAATTTCAGGCACAACGCCGCCGTAAACTATATGCTCGCTGACCTGCGAAGCAATGACGCTTGAAAGCACCCTTCTGCCGTCTTCAACAACGGCTGCCGCAGTTTCGTCACACGAGGATTCAATTGCAAGGATTTTCATAGGATTACCTCATTTCAAGTGCAAAGTGCAAAGTGCAGAGTTTCGGAAGGAATCTGCCCGCCTTTACCTGTTCACTTTTCATTTTCACCGTTCACTTACCAAAGTATTTTGTGTAAATAACTCCGTTTTCAATCGGAGATGAATAAAAATTTTTTCTTATTCCCGCTTTTTCAAAGCCCTCGGATTCATAGAGGGCAATTGCGGGGGCGTTGCTCTCTCTCACCTCAAGGGTGATGAATTCGCAGCTTCTGCTCTGTGCGCCGTCGCAGGCGGCTCTGATAAGCGCCCTGCCGATGCCGAGCTTGCGGTATTTTTCAAACACGGCAACATTTGTTATGTATGCCTCGCCGCAGATTTCCTGCACGCCGATGTAGCCCGCAGCTTCATCGCAAACCGCAACAAGAAAATGCGAATTTTCGTTTTTCAGCTCGTCAGAGAGCGCATTTTCGCTCCACGGCTGCGAAAAACATTCTTTTTCAAGCTTTGCGATTTGCGGAATATGAGTTATATTCATTTTTTCGATTGTGAAATTCATGCTTGCTCCCCTGTTATTTCGTCAAATTGGTCAAGCAATGCGGTACGGATTGAATTTGCACAGCGGATATATGTTTCAAGGTCGCCGCCGTAGGGGTCGGGCACTCCGTCGCCAAGCACAAGCACCTTATCGCTCGGCACATACATCGAAAGGCTCGCCGCATGGTCACGGGTCATGCAGACGAATTTATCCGTTTCATCAAGGATATATGAGGTTATGCGTCTTGCCCTGTGGGCGGAGATATCAACGGCAAACCTCTCACAAGCCTTGACGGAATTCGCCGTCACCTCGTCACCCGTCATGGCAAAAAGCCCTGCACTTGAGCAGGAGATATTTTTTGCGCCCTTGTCGGCAAGTATTTTTTTGAATAACCCCTCCGCCATGGGGCTGCGGCAGGTGTTACCCGTACAGACAAATAAAATGTTCATCGCAGTATTCCTTTGTTTTTAGTGAATAATGAATAATTAAGGATAGGCTTCGCCTATGACCGATTATATATATATATTTTTTTGTCATCATCGTAGGGGCGTTCTTTGAACGCCCGAAAGCAGCTGTGATTTTGGCGGGCGGCGAAACGCCGCCCCTACGGTTTGTGACCAACAGCAGATATAACGGGTACAGGTGTAACCCATCCGTAATTCCGAATTCCGCATTTCGAATTCCGAATTACTTCGATTCATACCAAGTTTTTCCGATTCCGACATCCGCCTGCATGGCGACACGCATTTTAACGGCGTTTTCCATTTCTTTTTTAACGATGCCCGCAACGATTTTTGCCTCGCTCTCGGGGGCTTCAACGATAAGCTCATCGTGCACCTGCATAATAAGCCTTGCGTTCAGGCATTGTTCTTTAAGCGAATTATAAACCCTTATCATCGCAATTTTGATGATATCCGCCGCCGTGCCCTGAATGGGCATATTGAGCGCAACCCTTTCACCGAAGGCCCGCATCATTGCATTTGACGATGTGAGCTCGGGCAGATACCTGCGGCGGGCAAACACCGTTTCAACATAGCCCTTCTCCTTGGCGTTTTCAACAACCGTTTTCATATATTCACGCACGCCGCTGAAATGCTCAAGGTAGCCCTTGATGTAGCTGTCCGCCTCGGCACGGGTAACGCCGATATCCTTTGCAAGCGAGAATGCGCCGATGCCGTAAACAATGCCGAAGTTAACAGCCTTTGCCCTGCTTCGCATGAGCGGAGTGACCATCATCAGCGGCATATTGAACACCTGCGAAGCGGTGATTGCGTGGATATCGTCGCCGTCATTGAAGGCGTTTATCATATTTTTATCGTTAGCCATATGGGCAAGCACACGAAGCTCAATCTGTGAATAGTCGGCATCAATGAGCACGCAGCCGTCTTTGGCTTTGAAGAATTTTCTCATCTCTCTGCCAAGCTCGGAGCGCACGGGAATATTCTGCAGATTTGGCTCGGTTGATGAAATCCTGCCCGTTCTTGTTTCGGTCTGATTGAGGCTCGAATGAATCCTGCCGTCAGTGCCGATAACCTTCAAAAGCCCGTCGCAATAGGTTGATTTGAGCTTTGCGAGAGTTCTGTATTCAAGAATTTTTGCAACAACGGGATAATCCGCCGCAAGGCCCTCAAGCACCTCGGCATTGGTTGAATATCCGCTCTTTGTTTTCTTTTTTGCGGGCAGACCCATTTTTACAAAAAGCGCTTCGCCGAGCTGTTTAGGCGAATTGAGGTTGAATTCACAACCGACCTCGGCATAGATTTCTTCAACCAGAGTTGAAATCCTGCCCTGAAGGTCGGTGCCGAATTTTTCAATGCCGTCGGCATCAACAAGGAAGCCCTCTCTCTCCATTGACGCAAGCACTCTTGCAAGCGGAAGCTCAATTTCATCAAGCAGTCTTTTCTGATTATGCTCCTCGATGAGAGCGTTCATTTTATCGAATGCAAGAGGAAGATATGCGGCAAAAAATGCGGCTTCGTTCTCCTCGGGAATTTCAGCATTCGCATATTCGGCAATGATGCGCTTAAGGTCATACGCACCGGATGAGGGGTTGATAAGATATGCCGAAAGCATTGCATCGCCGCAGATATTGTTGACCTCAATATCCTCTCTGTAGTCATAAAAGAAAGCATAAAGCTGCTTTGAATTATAGGTGTATTTTTTGATTTCCTTATCAAAAAGAAAATCGGAGCAGAAAGCCGCATATCCGCCGTTTTCGGGGCTTATGAGAGCAGCTCCGTTATCGGTTTTGAAAAGGAATTCGCCGTTGTCAAAGGTAAAATATGCCTCGCCAGCTTTTCTGAGCAGATTATAAAAGAGCTTCAAATCCTCCTGCTCATAACAATCGGTGCAGATGCTCTCCGCCTTTTCTTCGGCAGGCTTTTCGGGAGCTTTGAGGTCAAGGCGTTCAATCATTTTATACATTTCAAGCTCGGCAAGGATGCTCGTAACCCTGAACGCATCGGGCTGTGAGGGCACATAAGCCGCATAATCCGTTTCAACGGGAGCATCGGTTTTGATTGTGCCGAGCTCACGGCTCAGATAAGCCATATCCTTATCGGCTTCAAGCTTATCGTGAACGCCCTTTTTTATATCAATCGTGTCAAGATTTGCATAGATTTCATCAATCGAGCCGAAGCGGCTGATTAAATCCTGAGCGGTCTTCTGACCGATGCCCGCAACACCGGGTATACAGTCCGACGCATCGCCCATGAGCGCTTTTATATCAATCATCTGCTCGGGGCTGACGAGGTATTCTTCTTTAATCTTTTCTCTGTCATACTTCACGCTCTGCGGTCTGCCCATTTTGGTTGATGCGAGCAGAACATTGACATTGTCACGCACAAGCTGAAGGGAATCACGGTCACCCGTTGCGATGTAGCAGAAGCCGTCGCCTGCCCCTGCCGCAAGAGTGCCGAGAATATCATCCGCCTCCCAGCCGGGTGCTTCGAGAATTTTGTAGCCCATTGCCGCAAGCAATTCCTTGAGAACGGGCATCTGCTGAGCAAGCTCGGGGGGCATCCCCTTTCTGTTTGCCTTGTAGCCCGAATACATTTCGTGGCGGAAGGTGGGGGCTTTAACATCAAAGGCAATCGCCACGGCATCGGGCGACACCTCCTCCCGCAAGCGCAGAAGAATATTCAAAAAGCCGTAAATTCCGTTGGTGAATTTACTGCCGTCTTTGGTTGTGAGAAGCTTTATTCCGTAAAATGCACGGTTGAGAATGCTGTTGCCGTCGAGTGCCAAAAGTTTCATTCCAATTCACCTCAAATTACATTATATCACATATTTTGTAAATTTCACCATTTTTATAAAAATTTATTGCGTGGATTTATCGCCGAGCGCTGCACGGTTTCGCCGTGGGCGGAGATTCTTCGCATTCGCTCAGAATGACAAATTTGAATGAATAATTAATAATGAAGAATGAAAAATTTCGGATAGGCTTCGCCTATGACCGATTATATATGTTTGCTTCGGCATCGTCGCAGGGGAGGCGTTTCGCCTCCCGCAAAATATAATTTCGTTTTCGGGAGGGGTAACCCCTCCCCTACAATGTTTTTGCGGGTTTACTTTGCTTTTTTCACTTAACAAATCATCCTTACACTTATAAATTTTCTCTGTTCACAAAAAAAGCAGGCAGCCGTAAGACTGCCTGCCACGATATATCAGATTTTAAAATGCACCTGACAGCGAAATGATTATGCCTGCAACAGAGTTGATTGCAGATGCTGCGAGGGTTACGATTGATAAAATAAGACCGATTTTTGCGTTTTTATCCTGAGGATTCTTCTTTTTGGCGGAGAGAGCCATAACCAGACCTGCGATACCGCAGCCCCAGCCGAGAAGAGCAAGAAGAAGGTTTGCAAAGAAGCCTATGGCAGCAACCGCAATCGAGCCGATTCCAAGACCGCTTGACTGCTGCTGTGTTACGGGCTGCTGATACATTCCGTTGTTGGGATACATATTGTTAGCGGAATAAGTGTTGTTAACGGGGTATGTTCCGTTGTTATTCACATTATTGTTGGGATATGTGTTATTGGGTGTGTAGCCGGTGTTGGCATATGCGTTATTATTGGGAAATGCGTTGGGCTGAGGAGCAACGGGTGCCTGTGCTGCAGGTGCTTCAACCACGGGTGCTGCAGGTGCTTCAACCACGGGTGCTGCAGGCACTTCTGCTAAGGGAATATCTGCCACAGGAGCAACGGGTGTTTCAACCACAGGAGCAACGGGTGCTGCGGGTGCTTCAACTACAGGTGCTGCAGGTGCTTCAACTACGGGTGCTGCAGGTGCTTCAGCTACGGGAGCTGCAGGAGCTTCAACTACGGGTGCAGCGGGTGCTTCAGCTACGGGAGCAGCGGGTGCTGCAAGACGGGTGCCGCAGGCTGTGCAGAATAATGCGCCGTTCTCATTTTCGGTGCCGCAATTCGGACAATACATACAATCTACCTCACATTTCATTATTTGTTTATTTTAATATAGCACACTCAAATATAAAAAGTCAACAAAACACAGAAAAATGTTGAAATAATTATGATGAAATGATAGAATATCTGCGGTGAGTATTTATGAAAATAGGCAATTTTGAAATAAAAGGCTATGCGGCGCTTGCTCCCATGGCAGGAGTTGCGGACAGAGCGTGCAGGGAGCTTTGCATTGAATTCGGCGCAGCCTATGTTGTGACTGAAATGGTAAGCTCCAAGGGTTTGACCATGCACGACAGAAAATCCGATAAACTGATGCTGCTCGGCGAAAAGGAAAAGCCGGCGGCTGTGCAGATTTTCGGCTGCGACCCCGCAACAATGGCGGAAGCCGCAAAAAAAGCGGCGGCAACGGGCTGCGATGCAATTGACATCAATATGGGCTGCCCCGCCCCCAAGATTGCAGGCAACGGCGGCGGCTCCGCACTCATGAAAGACCCCGAGCTTGCCGCAAGGGTAACCGAAGCGTGCGCAAAGGCGGTTGAGCTGCCCGTCACGGTCAAAATCCGTGCAGGGTGGGATGAAAACAGCATCAATGCCGTTCACATGGCAAAGCTGCAGGAGAATGCGGGTGCGGCGGCAATAACCGTTCACGGCAGAACAAGAAAGCAGATGTATGCGCCCCCCGTTGACCTTGATATCATAAGGCGTGTAAAGCAGGCGGTATCCGTGCCCGTTATCGGCAACGGCGATATAGTCGATGCCCTTTCGGCTGAAAATATGTATAAAGCCACGGGCTGCGATTTCATTATGGTCGGCAGAGGCGCACTCGGCGCACCGTGGGTATTCACTCAGATAAACGAATATTTCAAAAGCGGAATCATCCTGCCCGACCCGCCGATTGAAGAGAGAATGGAAACAATGATTCGTCACATTGAAAAGCTGTGCGAATACAAGGGCGATTATGTGGGTATGCGTGAAGCACGCAAGCACTCGGGCTGGTATATCAAGGGCGTGAGAGGTGCGGCGGCACTCAGGCAGGAAATCGGCGCTCTTGAGAATATGGAGCAGCTCCGTGCCGTTGCAGATAAGGTAATCACCGCCGCTCACTGTGAATAACCGACAAAAAGCCGCAACAATTATTGTGCGATATAACAAAAATAAATCCGCCTTTCATTTTTGATTGAAATGGCGGATTTGCTGTGTTAGAATTTGTTTATAAAAAAAAAAGGAGAAAACAACTATGGCAATTTTAATGAGAATCGTCGGCTTTATTCTCGCCGTCATCACCCCGTTTGCATCAATGATTGTGTGGGATCCCACGGCGTACTTTGACAAGAATGTTACCGTTGCGCAAGAAAAGGTCGGCGGATTTATGAAGGGCGTTTGCCATGCAGACCCTCAGTATGACCTTCTCAACGAAGCGGGCATTGAGTGGTTCCGTGACGACATCCCCTTCCCCTACAACAAAGACGGCTCGATTTCTCAGCACTACCTCAACTGGAAAGCTGAGAGTCAGGAATATGTGAACAACGGCGTCAGGATTTTCGGCGTTACCCCCTACCCCGATGACTATATTGAATACGGTCTTGACCCCCGCAACCCCGAAAGCCGCAAGGGAATTCAGGACATCGCAAGGTTTTATGTTGAGGATTTAAAGGGCATTGTGGGCGCATTCCAGATTACAAACGAAATGGGCATTGACCGCTTCACTCTCCCCCTCACGCTTGACGAAGCAGCCGAATTCATCGGGATGCAGCTTGAAGCGATGTACCCCGTGAGAGGTGATATTCTCATCGGCTACAATGTGGGCGGTCTTTCAATTCTTCAGCTTCCCTTCAAGATGATGAAATACCACGAGTATTGCGACTATGTGGGCCTTGATATGTATCTCGGTTGCTTTGAAAATGTGCTCAAGAACCCCGACCAATACATAACAATCCTCAACTTTGTAAGAAGGGTTACGGGCAAGCCCGTTGTTATGTGTGAATTCGGCTACATCGGCTACGGTGAGCCCAAAACCGCAGAGGAAAAGAAAGCAATCCTTCAGAAATACGGCTACAACAGTGAAGAGGAAGCAAGGGCTGACATTGACAATTTCATCAGCAGGCTCCCCGAGGATATGAAGGAAGAAATCATTGAGGACTACAGCGACCGCACCCCCGAGGAGCGTGCCGACCTCATCTTCAACGGCGAATATTCAAACCACCTTTACTGCGAGCTTGCAGAGGGCTTCGGGCTTTATAATTTCCCCCACACGCCCGAGGGTCAGGCGGAATTCTTTGAATATATCATCCCCAAGGTGCGCAATGTTGACTATGTTATAGGAATGTTCGTTTACTGCTGGGGCGACAGCGACAGCTGCTATGTGTGCGGTCAGGCAGACTGCCCCGTTGAAACAGGCTGGGGCCTTGTTGACGGCAAGGGTAATCCCAAGCCCTCGTATTACGCTGTTAAGGAAGCATATAATAAGGATTGATTGAAAGGAGGGCTTGCCCCTCCTTTTTTTAATCTGAAATCACGGGAACCTGTCCTCAATTCCGAATTCCGAATTGAATTAACTGAGTGTTTTTTTGATTTTCGGCGAATAACAGGTGAAAGTGTTAACACGGAGGTGTTCGCATGGATAACGGTGAAAGTAGCTACCGCCGTTTCCTTGACGGAGACGAAAGTGCATTCGGGGAAATTCTCGATATGCACAGCGAAAACTTAATATTCTTCATCAACCGCTATGTGGGCAACATTGCGATTGCTCAGGAGCTTTCGGAGGATGTTTTTGTTGACCTTCTTATCCACAAAAGAAGATACAATTTCAAAACATCCCTGAAAACCTATATCTTCACCATCGGGCGCAACAAAGCGGTGAGCTATCTGCGCCGCTGTGCACGCAGACCCGAATGCGCCTATGAATACATAGAAAATGAGGCGGACAGGCTCTGCATTGAGGATGAATTTCTCAAAAGGGAGCGTGACAAGCAGCTTCACGCAGCCATAAACACCCTTAACGAGGATTACCGCACGGTGCTGCACCTGATTTATTTTGAGGACATGAGCTATGAGCAGGCTGCGGCGGTTATGAAGAAAAACAAAAAGCAGATTGAAAACCTCGTCTACAGGGCAAGACAAGCCCTGCGAAAAATTCTTGAAAATGAGGTGAGCCTTTGATGAAAAGCAGAGAAGAATATGAAGCAAGCATCTATAAAAAAAGAGATGCCCTGCTTGCAAAGAGAAAAAAGAATATCCGCATGACCGTCACTGCGCTGAGCGTTATGCTCTGCCTCGGTGCGGCTGTGCTTGCAATGCCGAAGCTGATGAATAAAGCCGAGGAAGCTCAGGCATCCTCTGTCACAAAAGCCGCAAGCGGCAACGGAATTAAAGAAAATAAAATCGAAGAAACCAAAGCCGTGTTTGACGAAGCGAAAACACTCCTTGCAGATTTTGATGTTACAAAAGCACAGTCAAATTATCCCGCAGCTTCAAGCGAAAATGCGCCTGCACAGGGAGCTGTGCAGAATGCGCAGGATGTTGAATATCTGACAATGACAAGCGAAATTTACCGCATACCCGAAACTGAAATTGCGCTTGAAACGGAGTTTTTTGCCGAAAACGATGCGGCGGAATACCCTGCAGGCAGCGGCAAAAATTTCGGCTACGATTCCACTCAGGATACCTTAGCCCCCGACAGCATTGAGCCCGCTACTTCCTCGAAAAAGACATACACAACGGAAGAAATCACTGCGGCGGCTGAAAGCTGTCTTTCTGCAAGCGATGCAGAAAATATCATAAGCGATAAAACAAACGCCGTTGTTTCAAGAAAATCAGACGGCACGACCACCTACACCGTGTATTTTTACACGGCAGAGAAAAAGATTACCGTAAAGCTCAGCGACAGCCTTAAGCTGATTGAGATTACGGAAAAGGACAACGCAGGCGGCACAACTCAGATTGCACCTGCATACAACCCTGACGAGGAGTGATATTATGGTTGATATTATTGAAAGGATAACGGCTTTTATAGTTTCGGTACTTATTATGATTTTCGGTATACCCTCGAACTTTGACCCCGTTGAAAAAAATCCCGTTAATGTTGAAACAGAAAACATAGAGATAATCAGCAACAATTACGGCATAAACACAAGCGGTAAATATGTTTTTGACAATTCTGCGGGGTTCGGAGTTTATTATCTCACCATAAACCAATCAAACGAAATGAGAGAATATGCAGAAAGCCTCGGCGAAGATTTTTTTGAAGAAAACAACCTTATTATTGTTGATGTTACCCTCTCCGACACGGCAGAAAAAGCCTTTGTTTCTTCCGTAACGGAAAACGGCGATACGCTTAATCTTCAATATTACACCAAAGATGTTGCAGATATAGGATGCTGTGTAATATGCTATGATTCAATATGCATCAAAACAAGCAAACAGATAACAAAGGTCAACGCCATTGAAATCCCTGCAATATAAAAAGGGGGAATAAAAATGAAAAAAGCAGCTGCATTATTGCTCGTCTTTTCGCTCGTTTTCTGCCTTTTCTCCTGCTCGGCAGACGGCAATAACGGTTTCACAACCGAGCTTACCGAAAAGCTCGCTCAAACGGTTTCTTCAACTCTTGAAAACACAACCGATGAAGATCAATCATTTTATACAGGCTTTTGCCAAACAGAACCAAACGACACTTCAAATATTTATGCAACCCAAAACCATAATCACGAGGGTCTTTCGGGCACTCCGACAGTGGCTGCCGTGACTGCGGCGGATTTCGGCTTTAAAATGCTGAGAAACACATTGAATCAGCAGACGAATGCCCTTATCTCCCCCGTTTCAATCATCTCCGCTCTCGGAATGACGGCAAACGGCGCAAAGGGCAAAACTCTTGAAGAAATGGAGAGCGTGCTCGGCACAAGCGTTGAAACGCTCAACAAGAATTTTCACGCCGACAGATTCAGCGGCGACGGTGTGAACACGGCAAATTCAATCTGGTTCAAAAACGCCGCCAAAAATGACCTCACGCTCAACGACACCTTCGTAAACACCGTGCAGGATGCCTACGGTGCGGAGTGGTACGGCAAAAAATTTGATAAATCAACCGTCGGCGATATCAACCGCTGGGTAAGTCAGCATACGGATGGCATGATTAACAATATGCTCAGCGAGATACCGCCCGAAGCCGTGATTTATCTTATCAACACCGTGATGTTTGATGCCGAGTGGGAATACCCCTACAGCACAAGCGATGTGCACGAAAACCGTGTTTTCACAGCCGAAAACGGCAAGGAGCAAAAGGTGACGATGCTCACCCACCGCACAAACACCTGGATGAAATTCGGGCTGGGCAAGGCTCAGGGCATTGTGAAGCGCTACAAAAACGGCTATTCGCTTGCAGCCATTCTGCCGCTCGAGGGTGTGAGCATCAACGCCGCCCTTGCAAGCTTCACGGGCAACGATTTTGTGAAAGCGGTAACGCCGACTGCCATTGACCCCACCTGCGGCACAGGGCTTTACCCCGTTGATGTTTCTTTGCCGAAATTTGAAACCGAGTGCAAATTCAGGCTGTCCGACACTCTTATAGGCATGGGTATGCCAACGGCATTCTCGGCAAAGGAAGCCGACTTCTCGGGCATCGGCAAATCACACATCGGCAACATTTTCATCGGTGAGGTGTACCACAACACATACATAAAGCTTGATGAGCTCGGCACAAAGGCGGGCGCCGCAACGGCGGTTGAGGCTGCCGCTACCGGAATTGCAGAGGAGCCCTTCGGGCTGACAACCATGGAATTCAACCGCCCGTTTATCTATGTTATCTATGAAACGGACTCGGGCACACCGCTGTTTATGGGCACGGTGAGGGAGTTTTAATGTTAAAAAAGGAGGGGTTGCCCCTCCTTTTTTCAGTGATATACGGCGATGCCGTGTGATATATTGCTTTGCAATGTGATATTTTCGGCAGAGCCGAAAGTGATATACGCCTGCGGCGTGTTTCGGATAGGCTCCGCCTATGACCAAATATAATAAGCGTCGCAGACCCTTAATTCTTCACTTTTCATTTTTCACTATTCATTATTATTAAAAAATGGCTGTAAAATAAATTTACAGCCATTTATTTTATTTCTCATATTTATGATTTTTGATAACATTTTTGGCGATGTATATCGGTCTGCCCTTGGTCTGGATATAGGTGCGGGCGATATATTCGCCGATAATGCCGATGCAGCAAAGCTGAATTCCGCCGAGCAGCAGAATAAGCACAACCGTTGTTGCGTAGCCCGGCACATCAATGCCGAAGGCGAGCTTCTGCACAACCACCACGATAAGATAAATAACCGAAATCAGGGCTGTGACAAAGCCCATCACCGTTGAAATCCTGAGCGGTGCGGTGGTGAAGGCAAAAATTCCTTCCATCGCATATTTGAAAAGCTTCCAGAATGACCATTTTGAGGTGCCCGTTGCCCTCTCTTCAACCTCGTAGGGTATGAATTTAGTGTTGTAGCCCACCCACGAGAAAAGTCCCTTTGAAAAGCGGAAGTATTCATCCATCTGAAGGATTGCTTCAACCATAGGGCGGCGGAAAGTGCGAAAATCGCTTGCACCCTGAACAAATTCCGTGTCCGAAAACTTATTTATCAGATTGTAAAATCTCTTTTTGAAGAAAACGAGCAGCTCGCTCTCTTTTCTCTCATCCTGATACGCCGCAATGCAGTCATAATCCGGCTCGGCATCGAGCATATTCACCATGTCAAGGGCAATTGACGGCCTCTGCTGCAAATCCGCATCAATAACCGTCACATAGTCGCCTTCGGACTCTTTGAGACCCGCATACATTGCGGATTCCTTGCCGAAATTCCTTGAAAAATTGACTATTTTAACGGGCAGATCGCCGCCGCAGAGCTTCTGCAGCTCCTTGAAGGTGCCGTCACGGCTTCCGTCATTGACAAAAACCAGCTCATATTCAAAATCAACGCCTGAAAAATCCTTTTTGACCGCTTCATAAAAGAGCGACACATTCTTCTCCTCATTATAACAAGGAACAACAAGCGAAAGCTTCATAAAATCACCTTAATCAGATATTTGCCGCCTTTTTGATATCCTCAACTCTGTCTGTCTTTTCCCAGGGAAGGTCGATATCCGTTCTGCCGACGTGACCGAGAGCCGCAACCTGCCTGTAGATGGGTCTTCTCAAATCAAGAGTCTTGATGATACCTGCGGGGCTGAGGTCGAAAAGCTCATTGACAATAGCCGAAATATCGGTATCGGCAATTTTGCCCGTGCCGAAGGTGTCAACAAAAACAGAAACGGGCTGCTCAACGCCGATTGCGTATGCAAGCTCAACCTCACATTTCTTTGCAAGGCCCGCAGCAACAATATTCTTTGCAACATAACGTGCCGCATAGGCTGCCGAGCGGTCAACCTTTGTGGGGTCTTTGCCGCTGAATGCGCCGCCGCCGTGGCGTGCATAGCCGCCGTATGTATCAACAATAATCTTTCTGCCGGTAAGACCGCTGTCACCCTGAGGGCCGCCTGTTACGAATCTGCCCGTGGGGTTGATGTGATACTTTGTGTTTTCATCAAGCATATCTGCGGGAAGGGTTGTTTTGATAACCTTCTCGATGATATCCGCTCTTATCTGCTCAAGCTCAACATCTGCTGCGTGCTGAGAAGAGATAACAACCGTGTCAATTCTCACGGGATTGTGGTTTTCGTCGTATTCAACGGTAACCTGGCTCTTGCCGTCGGGGCGCAGATAGCCGAGTGTGCCGTCTTTGCGGACCTCTGTGAGCTTTGCACAGAGCTTGTGTGCAAGCGAAATGGGGAGCGGCATAAGCTCTGGAGTTTCATCGCAGGCAAAGCCGAACATCATGCCCTGATCGCCTGCACCGAGCCTGTCAACGCCCATTGCGATATCGCCCGACTGCTTGTCAAGAGCCGTCATAACGGCGCAGGTGTTGCAGTCGAAGCCGTACTCTGCATTATTATAACCGATATCGTTAACAACATCCCTTACGATTTTGGGGATATCAAGCTCTGCGGTGGTTGTGATTTCACCCATAACGAGCACCATGCCTGTTGTGCAGCAGGTTTCGCAGGCAACTCTGCCCATGGGGTCTTTCTCCATAATTGCATCAAGCACTGCGTCCGAAATCTGGTCACAGATTTTATCGGGATGACCGCCTGTTACGGATTCCGATGTGAATAAATAGTTTGCCATATCCTTCTACCTCTTTTTTAAAATTATCAAGAACTGTCCCAAAAAAAGACCCGCCACAATAAGGCGGGTTAAATCACCTTATTTCTCGGCATTACGCCGCAGGATTTAGCACCTTGCATAACACAGGTTGCCGGGCTTCACAGGGCCTGTCCCTCAGCCGCTCTCAATAAGGACATATTCTGTTGATAACTTATTATATAATGCCGTGCGGATTTTGTCAACACCCGCAGGTAAACAAATAATGAATTTATTATTGGGAATTATCGGCTGAGAAGCTTTAAACTGCGAATTGAATTATGTCCTGCGAATTTTCGGCGATATAATCCGCACCGTTTGCTTCAAGCACCTCACGGTCACGGAAGCCCCATGTTACGCCGATGCAGGGGATGCCCGCATTATGCGCCGTCATGCAGTCCACCTCGGAATCGCCCACATAAACCGCATCCTCTTTTGACACCCCGAGCTTTTCAAGGGCGAGAAACACGCTGTCGGGTGCAGGCTTCGGAGCAATTTTCTCGGACTGCCCGATTGTGATATCAATAAGACCGCCAAAAAAATATTCAACAATATCTGCCGCCGCTTCGTGCATTTTATTTGTCACGACGGCGGTTTTTATTCCCCTTTTTTTCAGCGTTTCAAGCAAATCCGCAATGCCGTCATAGGGCCTTGTTTCAACGCAGGAATTAGCCTTGTAATGCTCTCTGAAAACCTCAAGGCATTTTTCAGCCGTTGCGGTGTCTGTGTTTTCAGGCACGCTGCGATAAATCAGCCTGCGCACTCCGTTGCCCACAAAGCTGCGGATTTCATCACGGCTCCTTTCGGGGAAGCCGAATTGGGAGAGCGCAAAATTCACGCTGCTGCGCAAATCATCAAGCGTGTCGGTGAGTGTGCCGTCAAGGTCAAAAACAATTGTATTGAATTTTTTCATTTTTGCCTCCGAATTTCAAATAAACGATGAATACCGAAAACGGGCAACCGCAAAAGGTCGCCCGCTGAATTATTTTTTATTCTTGAACTTATCAAAGAAGCTCTCTTTGGTGTTGACTGCCGCACCTCGTTTGATGCCCATTTCCTTTTCAAGCTCCATAAGAAGCTCACGCTGCTTTGGCGTGAGGCTTTTGGGCACATCAACGATAATACGCACAAGCTGGTCGCCCCTGCCTCTGCCGCCGAGAATCTGAATGCCCTTGCCCTTCATGTTGAACACAGCCTCTGACTGTGTGCCTGCGGGAAGATCAAATTTGACATCGCCGTCAAGAGTGGGAATTCTGAGCGTATCGCCGAGCGCAGCCTGAGTGAAGCTGACCCTCTGCTCAAGCCACACATTGTAGCCGTCACGCTCAAAATAGGCATGAGGTCTGACAAACACGGCAACCTTCAAATCGCCCTGAGGGCCGCCGTTCACGCCTGAGTTGCCCGCACCGCTGACGGTGAAAACCTGCCTGTCATCAATGCCTGCGGGTATGTTTACATTGACCGAGACCTTTTTGTTCACTCTGCCAGTGCCGCGGCAATTCTGGCAGGGATTATCAACAACTTTGCCCTTGCCCTGACATCTCTGGCAGGATTTCTGGCTTGAAATCACGCCGAAGGGCGTTCTCTGCTGAACATTCACATAGCCCCTGCCCTGACAGTCGGGGCAGGTTTTGGGCGATGAGCCCGCCTTTGCGCCCGAGCCGTGGCATTCGTGGCAGCTTTCAACACGGTTGATATCAACGGTTCTTGTGCAGCCCTTTGCAGCCTCTTCAAACGAAACGGTAACTCTCGTCTGCACGGTTTCGCCCTTTTGAGGTGCATTGGGATTTGCCTGCCTGCCGCCGCCGAAGCCGCCGCCGAAAAATGAGCCGAAGATATCGCCGAGATCGCCGAAATCAAAGCCCGCACCGCCGAAGCCGCCGCCGTATGCTCCGCCGCCGCCTGCGCCGTAGTTGGGGTCAACGCCTGCGTGACCGAACTGGTCATAGCGTGCCTTCTTCTGCGCATCGGAGAGCACCTCATAAGCTTCGTTGGCTTCTTTGAATTTAGCCTCAGCCTCAGCATCACCCGGATTAAGGTCCGGATGATACTGCTTGGCTTTTTTTCTGTATGCTTTTTTTATTTCGTCATCGCTCGCACCCTTTGATACGCCGAGGACTTCATAATAATCTCTTTTATCCGCCAAGAGAATTTACCCCTTACTGATTGTTTTCATCAAAATCCGTGTAGTTTGCTTCTGTGTAGCCCTCTGTGCCGTCGGCTGCGCCCTGCTGAGCCTGAGCTGCCTCAGCGGCTGCCTTGTAGAGCTTCTCTGATACCTCGTGGAACTTTGCGGTGAGCTCATCCTGACGGGACTTGATAAGGTTGATGTCCTCGCCCTTAAGAGCTTCCTTGAGAGCATCAATCTTTTCGTTAACGCCTGCCTTTTCGTCATCGCTGAACTTGTCGCCGTTTTCGCTCATGAGCTTTTCACACTGATAAACCATCTGGTCAGCAGCGTTGCGTGTGTCAACGCTTTCACGGCGTTCCTTATCCTCCTGAGCAAACTTCTCTGCATCTGCAACAGCCTTTTCGATATCCTCCTTGCTCATATTTGTTGATGAGGTGATATTGATTGACTGCTCCTTCTGAGTGCCGAGATCCTTTGCCGAAACATGAACGATGCCGTTTGCGTCTATATCAAATGTAACTTCAATCTGAGGAATTCCTCTGGGTGCGGGCATGATGCCGTCAAGATGGAACACGCCGAGAGTTTTGTTATCCCTTGCGAATTCTCTTTCACCCTGAAGAACATGAACCTCAACTGAGGGCTGATTGTCGGCTGCAGTTGAGAAGATCTGGCTCTTCTTAACGGGGATTGTTGTGTTTCTGTCAATAATCTTTGTGCTGATGCCGCCCATGGTTTCAATGCCGAGTGAAAGCGGAGTAACATCGAGAAGAAGAAGGCCCTTAACCTCGCCGCCGAGAACGCCTGCCTGAAGAGCTGCACCCATTGCAACGCATTCGTCGGGGTTAATGCCCTTGAAGGGCTCTGCGCCCATGAACTTCTTGACAGCTTCCTGAACGGCGGGAATTCTTGATGAACCGCCGACCATGAGCACCTTATCAATTTCGCCCGTGCTCAGACCCGAATCCTTCATTGCCTGACGAACGGGAGTCATTGTTGCATCAACAAGGTCTGCAGTGAGCTCGTTGAACTTTGCTCTTGTGAGAGTCATTTCAAGATGCTTGGGGCCTGTTGCATCAGCAGTGATGAAGGGAAGGCTGATGTTTGAGGTTGTAACACCCGAAAGCTCAATCTTAGCCTTTTCTGCAGCTTCCTTAAGGCGCTGCATAGCCATTTTGTCGCCTCTGAGGTCAACACCCTGCTCAGCCTTGAAGCTGTCTGCAAGCCAGTTGATAACTCTCTGGTCAAAGTCGTCACCGCCGAGACGGTTGTTACCTGCGGTTGCAAGAACCTCCTGAACGCCGTCGCCCATTTCGATGATTGAAACATCAAAGGTGCCGCCGCCAAGGTCATAAACCATAACCTTCTGGTCGGTTTCCTTATCAATGCCGTATGCAAGAGCCGCTGCTGTGGGCTCATTGATGATTCTCTTTACTTCAAGGCCTGCAATCTTGCCTGCATCCTTGGTTGCCTGACGCTGAGCGTCTGTGAAATAAGCGGGAACGGTGATAACAGCCTCTGTTACCTTGTCGCCGAGATATGCCTCTGCATCTGTCTTGAGCTTCTGAAGAATCATAGCCGAGATTTCCTGCGGGGTATACTTCTTGTCGTCAACGGTTACCTTGTAATCCGAGCCCATCTGTCTTTTGATTGATGCGATTGTTCTGTCGGGGTTGGTGATAGCCTGTCTCTTTGCAACCTGACCAACCATTCTCTCGCCTGTTTTGCCGAAAGCAACAACAGAGGGAGTTGTTCTTGCGCCTTCTGCGTTAGCGATAACTACGGGCTCGCCGCCTTCGATAACTGCTACGCATGAGTTTGTTGTACCTAAGTCAATACCGATTACCTTTGCCATAATAAATATCCTCCTATAATGAATACAAAATTATTTATGAATTTGCAACCTGAACAACAGCTTCTCTGATAATTCTGTCGCCCATTTTATAGCCTTTTGAGAACACGGTTGCGATAACATTCTCGCCCAGCTCGTCATCCTCAACGGTCATGACCGCATTGTGGATGTTGGGGTCAAATTCATCGCCCCTCTCGCCGAAGCTTTCAACCTTAAGCTTTTTGAGAATTTCGCCAAACTGATTGAAAATAAGGTCGATGCCCTTCTGATAATCCTCAAAGCTGCAATCCTTATTGCTTGCCGCTCTGTCAAAATTATCAAGCACGGGAAGCAATTCCTTGATTACCTCCGCCTGCGACGATGAATAAATATCCTGCTTTTCTTTGGTTGAACGCTTGCGGAAGTTATCATACTCTGCGCAGAGCCTCAAAAACTGCTCGTTCTTTTCGTCAAGCTCCTTCTGCAGCTTTGATTCGGCAGTTTCAACCGCTTCCTCTTCAACCGCTTCGGGCTTTTTCTTTTCTTTCTTCATTATTCTATCCTTTCTACTCCTCTATCGCCTGCGTTATAAGCGTGCCGACAAGATTTGTAAGATATTTTACACTGGGAATTATGTTTTCATAATCCATACGGGTGGGGCCGATTAAGCCGATTGTGCCCGAATCGCTGCCGCCCACGGAATATTTTGCCACGATTACGCTTGAATTTTCAAGCTGACGGTAAATATTTTCTTTGCCGATTTTAACATTAATCGGCTCCGTTGCGCCGCCGAGAACAGCCGATATCGGCTCTCTTTTGTTAAGAAATTCAAGCAATTCAAGAGCATCCCTGCCGTAGCTTGAGAAGAGATTTGAGCTGCCGCCGACCATTATGCGTGAGGTGGATGTGCTCTTTGCAAGCTCACACACAGCCGCCATAAGCGGAAGCATTGCAAAAACATCGCCGTCAACCGAAGCGGCAACCGTCTGCATTGACGCAACGCTGATATCCGATGCGGGTTTACCGATTATGCAGGACTGAACGATGTTATAAAACTGCTCGCAGACTCTCGCCGTAAGCTCACAGTCAAGCCTGCAAAGCCTGCTTTTGAGAATGCCGTTCGATGTGAGCAGCACAAGCATTGCCGAGTGAACGCCGACAGGCACAAGCTCAATTCTGCGTATAAGCATCGCTTCGCCGCCGGGTGCGGTTGATATGCACGCACACTTCGTCAAATCCGCAAGCACCTCGCCCGCCTGAGCAATAAGCCTTTCGGGGTCACCCACCGCTGAGGAAATGCCCGCTTCGAGCATCCTGCGGTTAAGCTCGTCAATCTCACGGGGCTTCATAAGATTATCAACATAATATCTGTAGCCCGCCTGAGAAGGAACTCTGCCCGCCGAGGTGTGGGGCTGCTCAAGGTAGCCCATAGCGGCAAGGTCGCTCATCTCATTACGCACGGTTGCGGATGAAACCGTCATGCCCGTGAGGGCAATCAGCTCCTTTGAGCCTATCGGCTCGCCCGTTTTGATATACTGCTCAACAACCGCCGCCAAAATCTGCTTTTTTCTCTCGCTGAGCTCTGACACCTGCCACACCTTCTTTGCCGAGTGCTAATTTTAGCACTCTTTGCTTTTGAGTGCTAACCACTGTCAATAATATACTCCAACAAATCGCTTTTGTCAATATTTCAATTGTAAACACTTTGTTAAAATGTAAGAATTTTCTGTGAACGGCGTTTCAAAGTGAATAGTGAAAAATGAATAGTGAATAATGAATAATTATGGGTCTGCAAAACTTATTATATTCGGTCATGGGCGAAGCCTATCCGAAACTTTGCACTCTGCACTTTGAACTTTGCACTCAAAAAAGGTCATAGACGAAGCCTATCCTCAACTTTGCACTTTGCACTTTGAACTTTGCACTTTACACTGAAAAAAGGCGGGAAATCCCGCCTTTTTTAAACCATTTTTCCGTTTTCGTAATAGATTTTGTTGACTCTCGGCATAAAGGTGCAAATCATCTCATAATTGAAGCTGCCGCACATCTCGCCAAGCTCCTCTGCGGTGAGCCTTTCGCCCTTCTGCCTGCCCATGATGATAACCTGGTCACCCACATTTGCGCCGTCGATGCCCGTTATGTCAATCATTATCTGGTCCATGCACACTCTGCCGACCACCTTCGCACGCTTGCCGCTGACAAGCACAACGCCCTTGTTTGAAAAGGCTCTGTTGTAGCCGTCGGCATAGCCGATGCACACGGTTGCGATTTTGCGTTTTTCGGGGGTGACATAGGCGTGACCGTAGCCGATGCCCTCGCCCGCCTCAACATCCTTGATGTGAATAATACGGCTGACAACCTCCATTGCAGGCTCAAGCTCAACCTTATCACGCATAACCTCATCCGAGGGGTAAAGCCCGTAGAGCGCAATGCCCATTCTGACCATATCGTAATGGCTGTCGCAGTCAATGGTTGCGGCTGAATTGCAGCAATGCTTCACGGGAATACAAAGTCCTCTTTCTTCAAGAGAAGAAATAAAATCATCAAATCTCTGCTTCTGCACGGCAACAAAGGATTTATCCATGCAATCGGCACAGGCAAAGTGGGTGAAAATCCCCTCAATTTCAATGTTCGGAAGCTCCGATATCTTTTTGACGATATCCGCACTTTCTTCATTATCTTTAAAGCCGATGCGATTCATGCCCGTGTCAACGGCGATATGGATAACCGCTTTTTTTGACATCTCAACGGCGGTCTGCGAGAGCTTGACGGCATCCGCATAATTGTATACGGTGGGAATAATCGAGTTTTCGATAAGCTCCTCGTAGTGATAGGTGCTTGTGTAAGACAGAATCAGAATGGGGTTGTTTATGCCGTTTTCACGCAGTTCAAGAGCCTCCTGAATATCGGCAACGGCAAAATAATCCGCCCGGTTTTCAAGAGCCTTCGCAACACGCACTGCACCGTGACCGTAGGCATTGGCTTTGACAATCGCCATTGTCTTGACCCCCGGCTGAAGAAGATTTGCGAGCGCATCAAAGTTGTTTTTGACCGCCGACAAATCAATCCTTGCAAAGCTTCTGTGAAATTTTAATGATTTCTGCATAATTCACCGCCTGATAATATCCATAGATGGTTTTAGTATAATTCAATTATATAGTTTTGTCAACTGCCGCAGGAAGTTGTTAAGTGCAAAGTTTCGGACAGGCTTCGCCTATGACCATTTTAAATGAAAAATTAATAATGAAGAATGAAAAATTTCGGAAGGGCTCTGCCCTTGCCCGAATATAATAAGCGTCGCAGACCCATAATTATTCATTATTCACTCTTCATTATTCACTTACATCACTTATCAATTCCGAAATAAAAACTTCTTGACCTTCTTTTTATTATTTGGTATATTAATTATGTATGTAATATTCTAATTATAACCAAGGAGAAAAATAAATTGGCTGTTTCAAAGGATAAAATCAGAAATTTTTCAATTATAGCGCATATTGACCACGGCAAGTCAACCCTTGCCGACAGGCTGCTTGAAAAAACGAAGTCCGTTGCGCTGCGTGACATGACCGCTCAGCTTCTTGACAAAATGGACCTTGAAAGAGAAAGAGGAATCACAATCAAGGCTCACGCCGTTAAGCTCAACTATGTTGCAAATGACGGCGAGGAATATGTGCTCAATCTCATTGACACCCCGGGCCATGTTGACTTCAACTATGAGGTTTCACGCTCGCTTGCGGCGTGTGAGGGTGCGGTGCTGATTATTGATGCCTCTCAGGGCGTTGAAGCGCAGACCCTTGCAAACACCTACCTTGCTCTTGACCACGACCTTGAGCTTGTGCCCGTAATAAACAAAATCGACCTCCCCTCGGCAGACCCCGACAGAGTCGCCGCAGAGGTTGAGGATGTTATAGGCCTTGACTGCTCCGAGGCTCCGAGAGTATCGGCAAAAACGGGCCTTAATGTTGAGCAGGTGCTTGAAAAAATCGTTAAGGATATCCCCGCCCCCGTGGCAGACGATAATTTGCCGCTGCGTGCGCTTATCTTTGACTCGGTTTATGACAGCTACAAGGGCGTTATTGTATATGTGAGAATCAAAGAGGGCAAAATCAAGCCCGGCGACACAATGAGAATGATGGCAACGGGCGCAGAATTCACCGTTGTTGAAACGGGATACATGAGAGCTACTCTGCCCGAGCCCTGCAGCGAGCTTACCGCAGGCGAGGTAGGATACATCACGGCGTCAATCAAAACCGTTGCCGATGCCCGTGTGGGTGACACGGTAACAACCGCCGAGAACCCCGCTTCAGAGCCTCTGCCCGGCTACAGAAAGGTTAACCCCATGGTTTACTGCGGCGTTTACCCCGCAGACGGTGCGGATTATGAAAACCTTCGTGATGCGCTTGAAAAGCTTCAGCTCAACGATGCCGCCCTCACCTATGAGCCCGAAACCTCGGGCGCACTCGGCTTCGGCTTCCGCTGCGGCTTCCTCGGTCTGCTCCACCTTGAAATCATTCAGGAGCGTCTTGAAAGAGAATATGACCTTGACCTTGTAACAACAATCCCCAGCGTTATCTATAAAATCAACCTCACCGACGGTACGATGATTGAGATTGACAACCCCACGCATTACCCCGACCCCGCAACAATCGCAAGCTGCGAGGAGCCCTTCACAAACGCTCATATCTATGCCCCCACGGAATATGTGGGCACAATTATGGATTTGTGCCAGGACAGACGAGGCGTTTTCAAAAACATGGACTACATCACTCCCGACCGTGTTGACATTCACTATGAGCTGCCCCTCAACGAAATCATCTATGACTTCTTTGATTCTCTCAAATCAAGAACAAGGGGCTATGCTTCATTTGACTACGAAATCTCGGACTACAGAAAATCCAATCTTGTCAAGCTTGATGTGCTTCTCAACGGCGATATTGTTGATGCTCTTTCGTTCATAATCCACGCCGAAAAGGCTTATTCAAAAGCAAGAAAGATTGCCGAAAAGCTCAAGGAGCATATCCCCCGTCAGATGTTTGAAATCCCCATTCAGATAGGCATAGGCGGCAAGATTATTGCCCGCGAAACCGTTAAGGCGATGCGCAAGGATGTGCTTGCAAAGTGCTACGGCGGTGACATTACCCGTAAGAAAAAGCTGCTTGAAAAGCAGAAGGAAGGTAAAAAGAGGATGCGCCACTTCGGCACGGTTGAGGTGCCTCAGGAGGCATTTATGGCAGTCCTCAAGCTTGATGACAATGACTAATCCGATCGGCTTATATCTTCACATTCCCTTTTGCAACGGCAAATGCCCCTATTGCGATTTTTACTCCGTATCGCCTCAAAGCGGCACCGTTGACCGCTATGTTGATGCGCTTTGCAGAGAAATCGACAGAGCAGGCGGAGTTTATGACACAGTCTATTTCGGCGGCGGCACGCCCTCGCTCATCGGTTCGGAGAACATTGCAAAAATCCTCTCGCATATAAACCGCACTCCCTGCTGCGAAGTGACTCTCGAATGCAATCCGTCGGACACAGGCGGTGTGAATTCGACATTTGATTTTTCTGTTATCGCAAAAAGCGGCGTAAACAGGATTTCAATGGGGCTGCAGAGCGCCGATGATGCCGAAAGAAAAATTCTCGGCAGGCGCAGCGGCTGTGACGATGTTAAAAGGGCGATTGAACGGGCAAAGAAAGCGGGAATTGAGAATATTTCGCTTGATTTGATGCTCGGAATTCCCTTTCAGACGGCGGAAAACCTTGAAAAATCTGTGGAATTTTGCAAAAGCTCGGGTGCAAGCCATGTGAGCGCATACATCCTTAAAATTGAGGAAGGCACTCCGTTTTACAAAATAAAAAACACCCTCACGCTTCCCGATGAGGATGCAACCTGCGATTTGTATTTATCGGCGGTTTCGCTTCTTGAGAAAGCGGGATTTTATCAGTATGAGATTTCCAATTTCTCAAAAAAGGGCTTTGAAAGCCGCCATAATCTGAAATATTGGAGGTGTGAGGAATACCTCGGCATCGGTGCGGCGGCGCACTCATTCAAAGACGGCAAAAGATTTTATTACGAGCGCAGCATTGACGGCTTCATAAGCGGAAAGCCGCCCGTTGATGACGGCTTCGGCGGCGATGAAGAGGAATATATCATGCTTGCGCTGCGTCTTTGCGAAGGGCTGAATTTTGAAAGATTCAAAGAAAGATTCGGTCATCCTCTGCCCGAAAAAACAATCCGCAATGCAAAAGAGCTTGAAAAGCACGGGCTTGTGACCGTTGACAGCAACGGTATTTCACTCACGGTTAACGGTTTTCTTGTTTCAAATTCGGTAATAAGCCATATTATATAACGGAGTTTTGTGAATATTTTACTCTGCGGGCAGCCCTATGTGGCTGCCCTTGATTTTTGCATTTTTTCGGGCGACCGCACAGGGTCGCCGCTACTTCTTTAATTATTATTTATTATCTGTTCAATATTATCTTTTATCTGAACATCAGACCTTGCAAGCCTTATATAATATGCGTAATACAAATCATTTTTTCAAATCAAATGATTTATTTTTATTGAATTATAGACAAATATATGGTAAAATGAAAGAAAAAGGAGGCAATCGCTATGAAAAAAACATTAAGCATCATCCTCGCTGCAGTCATCCTTGCAGTGTCGCTTTTCTCGGTCAGCGCATTCGCTGCAGACACCCCCAAAACAGACGCTCTGCTCGGCGGCCTTGAGTCAAAGGAAGAGTTCAGCGTAACCTTCACCTCGGGTCAGTCAACCATTTTCAGCTTCCTGGGCAAAAACCCCTCAAACACGGTTGCCGTTAAGGATAACGAAATTGCTTATCAGGTTGACAACGGCTTCATCCCCGTGAGAGTTGTTGCAAATGACGACGGCGTTTATGCTTTCACACCCGTTTTACCCTTTATTTATGTTAAGCTTGATATCAAAATCCCCGAAAAGGCTGATATCCTTTCACTTGTTGCCAAAGCTGCTAACCTCACTCAGGGCTTCATTCAGTATATTGACACCTACAACGAAACGGTTGACGGCGTTGAATATGTTGTTGAAGAATATAACGACAGAGAGGTTGTAACAAGCAAATTCTATTACAAAGGCGACGACCTCAAGATTCTCAAGGTTGAAAATGCCTCAACAAAATCCGTTCAGTACACATATTTTGACGAAATCACATTCGATACCGACGAAGCATTCTTTGAAGTGCCCGCTCTTGCATTCGATGTGACACCCGTCCTTCAGTGGCTTTTCGTGGCACTTCTCGGCTCAGCATTAACGGCGTAATCCGCACCTTACGATGAAACGAGGTTTTGAATTATGAAAAAATTTTTATCTGTAATTCTTTCGTTAATTCTCATTTTATCTGCCTTTTCGGTATGTGCCTCGGGCTTTGACGAGCTCAAGGCTGAGCAAATGCTTAAAGACGGGATTTCCATGCGCATCACTACAAGAGGAGAAGGCTATTCTTCCGAATCCACCATATACTATAAAGACGGAAAAATGGCAATGGAAGCAAGCGTTGAAGGCATTGATTTAAAATTAATCTGCAAAAACGACACCGCTTATTTATATTTGCTCAAATTGCCTTTCTTCCATATCAAACAGGAAGGTCTTGAGCTTCCCGACTTTTTGTCAGAGTTTAAAAATTTGGAATTTCCCGAGGAAGAGTTTTCACGCACATATCAGGATACCGTTAACGGAGTGACCTATAAGGTTGATGAATATTTCACCGAAAATAATGAGGTTGTAAGATACTATTATATCGGCGATGAATTGAAAATCATAGATACTTCAAATGAAGATTTTGACAATTTCTCAGCCACAAAAGCAGAAATACTTTCAACCAAGCTTGACGACAGCGTTTTCAATTTGCCGTTCTTCTCGCTTGATATCACTCCGATTCTTGAGTTCATAATGAACTTGTTTGATTAAACACACGGGAGCAGGTTTTAACAACCTGCCCCCGCTTTTTTATACAGTTTTCATTCTGAGCTTAAGGTTATCGCTTATCATTGCGATAAATTCGCTGTTTGTGGGCTTGCCCCTCTCATTCTGAATCGTGTAGCCGAAATAAGAGCTGAGGATATCAACATCGCCTCTGTCCCACGCAACCTCTATTGCGTGCCTTATCGCCCTCTCAACTCTCGACGGAGTTGTTTTGAAGGTTTTTGCAACCGTGGGGTAAAGGATTTTTGTGACCGAGCTTATCATTTCGCTGTTGTTGACCGAAAGAATGATTGCTTCTCTCAGATACTGATAACCCCTGATATGGGCAGGCACTCCGATCTGGTGCATTATCTGCGACACAACAACCTCCAAATCCTTTACTCCCGTGCCGGCAATATTGGCGTTGTGGATATCGGTGAATTGAATTATCCTCTCGGCAAGCATTGCAGGGTCATAGGGCTTGAGGAAATAATAATCGGCTCCGCCGCCGAGAATTTCACTCTCAAAGCGCTGATTATCCGTGCTTGAAAGCACCATCACAACGGGCCTTTTTTCAAGGTGCATTTTATCAATCTCCCTGAGCACGCCGAGCGCATCAAGGCGGGGCATAAAGCCGTCCATCAAAAGAATATCGGGTATTTCTCCATCCCTCATTCTCTCAACAATCCTGCTGCCGTCCTTGATTACCGTTGACACCTCAAAGCCGTTTGAACGAAGCACGCCCGCAAGCTCATGCGAGGTTTCGCTGCCGTCCTCTGTTATCATTGCCTTCAACATTTTTCTCATGGTTTTACCTCCGCTTGATTTAGTTCACGAAGATATTACCATATTTTGCCAATTTTGTCAATGAATATTTGCTAGTTTTTGGCAATTTCTTTTCTTCCCGTTTCGACAAATTAAGAGGCAAGCGGCAATTCCTCAGCCGCAACAGAATCCATGGTTTCAATCATCCGCTGTGCAAAAACCGCATACCCCTGCTCGGGTTCGGAGATAAACACATGGGTCACTGCACCCACAAGCATTGAGTTCTGAATTATCGGGCTGCCGCTCATCCCCTGCACTATTCCTCCGGTTTTTTCAAGCAGCTCGGGGTCGGTCACTTTTATTATCATATTTCTGGCAGATAAATCCGACGACGGATAAATCTTAACAATTTCAATATCATAATACTGAGGGCCGCTTTCATCAATCGTTGTTATCATCTGCGCCTTGCCGAGCTGAACCTCACTTTCAAGAGCAACGGGAACGGTTTTTGCACCGGAGGGCTGCAAAAGCGTGCCGTAAACTCCCATATCGTGATTAACACGAAGGCCGCCGATTACGGAATCCGAAAACACGCCGCAAAGCTCACCCGGATTGCCTGCACTGCTTTTGTAGAAGCCGTTAACTCTTGCCCTGACCGCTTCGCCGTTATTGAGCGGCATTATTTTGCCCGTGTCAACATCGCACACACCGTGACCGAGCCCCGCAAACATTGAGGCAGAGTCGTCATAAAAGGTTATTGTTCCGATGCCCGCAGAGCTGTCACGCACCCATATGCCCGCTTTGTAGCCGCCGTTGACAGAGCGCACGGGTCTGAGCTCAAGCTCAAGCGTTTCGCCGTTTCTCTCAACCTTCAGTTTCAGCTTTTTGCCTTCACTTTGCTCCACCGCATCGGTTAACTGCTGAGAGCTGAGAGCCGCTTTGCCGCCGATATGCGTGATGATATCGCCGCATTTTATACCCGCCTGCAGGGCAGGGTCAGCTGAGCCGTCGGGCGTTGTTACGCTGTCCACGCCCACAACGATAACTCCTTTGGTATAAAGCTTTATACCGAACGCATCACCGCCGGGCGCAACAAATCTTCGCTTTGTCACAGTAACGGTTATATCCTTGACAGGGAAGATTTTCAACGCAGTTATCTTCGATTCATACCTGCTTTTTCCTTCACCTTTAAGAGCAGGCTGTGCATCGCCGTTATCCTTGACCGAAAACACCGTGCCGAGAGCTGTGTCTCCGCTTTCGGTAACGGCTATATCGTCGGGCAATGTCGATATGCCGTACGCAACCGCACTGAAAATAAAAATGCTCAAAATCATTGCCGCAGCCGCCACGGCTTTAAAAAAACGCTTCATTTTTCACCTCCGTGTTTTGATTTGCTCCGTTTTTCGGAGCACTAATAATTTGCTCAGCATCGGCGTTATTAATCCGCGGATAATTCCGCCGTAATATTTTTTCAGTTTTTTTGCTATAAAAGACAAAGAACCCTTCGTTTGTCTGAAGAGTTCTTTGTCTTTGGCTTTATATCCGAATTAATGCTGAATGTCAAAATATAATGTTTTTACAATGATATTATATCATATATATTCTGATTTGTCACTAATTATTTTTCGTCATTTTAACCGATTTTTTTAATTCATTTCTTACATATTGAGCAGCCGAAATTATGCAATTTGCAAAAGTAAACAAAAACAAATAAGAGTGTATGATAAATTTAAAGTATACTTTGATTAACGACAAATGAACAGTGAATAATGAAAAGTGAAAAATTTCGGATAGGCTCCGCATATGACCGAATATAATAAGCGTCGCAACCCTTAATTATTCATTTGTTGCTGCATCCTATTGACATATACCCCTATAGGGTATATAATATATATGAAAGCGAGGTGCTTTTTATGGCAAAAAAATGCGCTTGTCACAAAACCAAGCAGCGCTCTGAGGAGGAATATAAAAAGCTCATTCACCGCCTTAACAGAATCGAGGGGCAAATCAGAGGAATTAAGGGCATGATAGAAAAAGACGCCTACTGCCCCGATATTCTTGTTCAGTCCTCTGCGGTCAGTGCGGCGATGAATGCGTTTAACAGAGAGCTTCTTGCAAGCCACATCAAAACCTGCGTTGCCGACGATATCCGTGAGGGCAACGACGAAATAATCGACGAGCTTCTTGCCACCATGCAAAAGCTGATGAAATGAGGTGACACTATGGAGCAATACAATATTACCGGAATGAGCTGTGCAGCCTGCAGCGCAAGAGTTGAAAAGGCAGTTTCAAAGCTTGACGGCGTTACGGCGTGCTCGGTGAGCCTGCTGACAAACTCAATGGGAGTTGAGGGCACCGCCGCCGAGGCGCAAATCATTGAGGCTGTTAAAAACGCGGGCTACGGCGCATCAAAAAAATCCGCCGGCACACAAAAAGCTCAGGCAGATGCCGACGATATACTGAAGGACACCGAAACACCGCTTCTCAAAAAGAGGCTTTTTGCATCGCTCGGCTTCCTTATTATATTAATGTATATATCAATGGGTCACACGATGTGGAATTTTCCGCTGCCCGATATTCTTGCATCAAATCACCTTGCAATCGGGCTTCTGCAGCTTCTGCTGACCGTTATTGTTATGGTAATCAACCAAAAATTCTTCATAAGCGGTTTCAAAAGCCTGCTGCACGGTGCGCCCAACATGGATACACTCGTGGCACTCGGCTCGGGAGCATCGTTTGTGTGGAGCGTATATATTCTTTTTGAAATGACTGCCGCTCAGACCCACGCCGAAGCAATGGAATATATGCACAGCTTCTATTTTGAATCGGCGGCGATGATTTTAACGCTTATCACCGTCGGCAAGATGCTTGAGGCACGCTCAAAGGGCAAAACCACGGATGCACTCAAGGGGCTTATGAAGCTTGCACCCAAAACGGCAACGCTCATAAAAGACGGCAAGGAGATATCCGTGCCCGTGCCGCAGGTGAAAAAGGGCGATATTTTCGCCGTAAAGCCGGGCGAAAGCATCCCCGTTGACGGTGCGGTTATCGAAGGCGCAAGTGCCGTTGATGAATCGGCACTCACGGGTGAGAGCATCCCCGTTGACAAAGCTCGGGGAGATGCCGTTTCCGCCGCAACAATCAATCAGTCGGGTTATCTTAAATGCGAGGCAACGAGGGTCGGCGAGGATACGGCACTTTCGCAGATAATAAAAATGGTGAGCGATGCCGCTGCAACAAAGGCACCCATTGCCAAGGCTGCTGACAAGGTATCGGGCATATTTGTGCCCGTGGTAATCTCAATTGCCGTTATCGCAACCGCTGCATGGCTGATTGCAGGCGAGGGCTTCGGCTATGCGCTTGCAAGGGGAATTTCGGTGCTTGTGATAAGCTGCCCGTGTGCGCTCGGGCTTGCAACGCCCGTTGCAATTATGGCAGGCAGCGGCAAGGGTGCAAGAAACGGAATACTTTTCAAAACTGCGTCATCCCTTGAAAATGCAGGCAAGGTAAGCATTGTTGCGCTTGACAAAACGGGCACAATCACAAACGGAACTCCCGCTGTTACAGATATTATTCCCTTCGGCACAACTGAAAATGAGCTGTTAAAAGCAGCCTTTTCGCTTGAGAAAAAAAGCGAGCATCCGCTTGCAAAGGCAATTATTGCCAAAGCGGAGGAAACGGGAATCGGATTTGACGAGGTTGAGAATTTCAAGGCTCTGCCCGGCAACGGACTCACTGCAAAATGCGGCGAAAGCACGCTTGTCGGCGGCAGCCTGAAATATATTGAAAGCAAGGCAAAAATTTCACGTGAAGAAAAAGAAAAAGCCCTCTCCCTTGCGGAAAAAGGCAAAACTCCCCTTCTGTTTGCAAAAGACGGCAGGCTGCTCGGAATTATCGCCGTTGCGGACACAATAAAAGAGGACAGCCCCGAGGCGATAAGGCAGCTCAAAAATATGGGCATCAGAGTTGTTATGCTCACGGGTGATAACGAAAAAACCGCCAACGCAATCGGCAAAATTGCAGGCGTTGACGAGGTTATAGCAGGCGTTTTGCCCGACGGCAAGGAAACGGTAATACGCAGGCTGATGAAAAAGGGCAAGGTTGCGATGGTCGGCGACGGCATCAACGATGCACCCGCACTCACAAGGGCTGACACGGGCATTGCAATCGGAGCCGGCACGGATATTGCCATTGATGCGGCGGATATTGTGCTGATGAAAAGCCGCCTTACCGATGTTGCTGCGGCAATCCGCCTGAGCCGTGCAACGCTTCGCAACATTCACGAGAATCTTTTCTGGGCGTTTATGTATAACACGCTCGGAATTCCGCTTGCGGCAGGCTTGTTCATTCCGCTCTTCGGCTGGGAGCTCAACCCGATGTTCGGAGCGGCGGCAATGAGCCTTTCAAGCTTCTGCGTGGTATCGAACGCTCTGAGGCTCAACCTTTTCAAGCTTCACAGTGATAAAAATGATAAAAAAATAAAATTCAAAACAAAGGAGATAAACAACATGGAAAAAACAATGAAAATCGAAGGCATGATGTGCGGCCACTGCGAGGCAAGAGTAAAGAAAACTCTTGAGGGCATTGACGGCGTTGATTTTGCCGATGTCAACCACGAAACCGACACAGCCGTTGTTACACTCACGGCAGATGTGAGCAATGAAACGCTGAAAAGTGCTGTTGAAGAGCAGGGATACACGGTTGTTGAGATTAAATAAATATCAAAATATATATTCTCACGGTTCAATTGCCTCCCTCTGACGAGGGAGGTGGATTTTGCGAAGCAAAAGACGGAGGACGAGAAAAGCAGAAATAATAAAACAACAGCTTTACGCAAAATCTTGTCTCTCCCTCAGGATCCATGACCCAGCTCCCTCGTCAGAGGGAGCCTTAACAACAAATTGCGTTTTCTTATAAACATTTAAGTTTATCTGTAGACAACAAGCGGTGTCACACGGCACCGCTTAATTTTATATCTTTTGCCGCTGATACGGCGGCGTTGTATAAATCATCCTTGCAGGTTATGAGGATTTCGGCAAAGGGCTTATCTGCTTCGCAGGCAAAATATAAATCCGAAACGCCGAGCTTTTTGATTTCTTCGGCACCTTCTCCCCTGCTGCCGCAGATTGCGATAACCCTTTTGCTCTGCCTTGCAGCTCTTTCTGCTATGCCTGAGATGACCTTGCCGTTTACGCTTTGAAAATCAAGCCTGCCCTCGCCCGTTATTATCAGATCGGCATCGGCTGCTTTTTTGTCAAAATCGGCAATGCCGAGCAGAATATCTATGCCCTTTTTAAGCTCTGCATCGAGAAACGCAACCGCTCCCGCACCCATTCCGCCTGCGGCACCTGCACCCTTGACCTGTGAGATATCAACACCGCAATCCCTGCGGATTATCTCAGCCGTGTGGCGCAGACCCTCATCAAGGCGGCTGACCATCGCTTCATCTGCACCCTTTTGCGGCGCAAACACAAACGCCGCTCCGTTTTCGCCGTAAAGCGGATTTTCAACATCGCAGGCAGATGTTACGGGAATGTCAAACGCCTTTTCGGGCGGAATTATTTTTGTGATTTCGCATAATGTGCCGCCTGCGGGCACAAATTCCGAGCCGTTTTTATTCAAAAAACTCCATCCGAGTGCAGCCGCCATGCCCGTGCCGCAGTCATTGGTTGCGCTGCCGCCGAGGCCGAGCAGAATGCGCTCTGCCCCGTTTGAAACGGCAGACTTTATAAGCTCGCCGACCCCGAAGGTTGTTGCCTTTTCGGGGTTTTTGCTTTCGCCTGCAAGCGGCAGACCTGCACACGCCGCCATTTCAATAACGGCGGTTTTATCGGGCAAAATCAGATATTCCGCCGCTGTTTTTTCGCCGAAAACTCCGCAGACTGAGGCAGAAATCATTTCGCCGCCCGCAACTTTCTTCAAACAGGCACAAAGCCCCTCGCCGCCGTCGGCAGCGGGGAGCTTTATTATATCGGTATTCATGATTGTATCGGCAAACGCCTGCCCGATTATGTCGCACACCTGCTGTGCGGTGAGCGTGCCTTTGAAGCTGTCGGGCGCAATAAGAATATTCATATTATTCAGCCGAAGCCCTTCTGATATATCTCTTGAAGAATGCAACGCCCTGTGCAACAACATCAACGGGTATTCTCTCGTTTGTGCCGTGAGTGCAGCGCAGAAGCTCAATGCTCACTCTGTAAGGGGCATAGCGATAGATGTTTTCACATATAGGCTCATAGTAGCAGGCATCCGTGCCGCCCATAACAAGATAGGGCGCAACGATTGAATCATTGTTATCCTGCATAACGATTTCTTCGATAATCTTGAATGCTCTTGAATCCGTGGGTGAGAATTTTGAGGCTTCCTTAGCCTTGAGCACCTTAACCTCAATATCCTTATTCCTGCAAACCTTGCGGATATGCTTTTCAACATCTGCAACGGTTACGCCGGGCATCTGCCTGAAATTGACGGTCACGCTCGACTTCTGAGGCAGCACATTCGCTGCGGGGCTGCCCTGAGCCATTGTGACTGCGGTTGTTGTCCTTACAAGGCAGGCGGCAAAGGGAATCTTTGTCATGCCGAATTTGAGCAGCGGATGAAGATAGTTAAGGTTGCACATAACAAGGCGAGCGGGGTATGAGCAGCTTCTGCCGATGTTTGAGAAAAGCTCCTTGACAAAAGGCATAAGCTCCGCCTTGAACTGATTATTTTCAAGGTCCTTAATAACATTTGCAAGCTCGCCGAGACCCGAATGCACGGGAGGCTGTGACGAATGGCCGCCCTTTGCGTTTACGGTGATTTCAAAATCGGTGTAGCCCTTTTCGGCAATGCCGATGCCCACAAGCTCCTTGTTATCAAGAATTCCCTTGACATTGATGGGGATGATTGCACCGCCCTCATCAAGCACGCAGTCAAGGTGAATTCCCCTCTCCTTGAGGGTGCGCATAATATTCTTTGCGCCGCCGTCTTCCGAAGCAACAACCTCTTCATCCTGACCGAAGAGAAGGTAAACATCCCTCTCGGGCACAAAGCCCTCTTCAAGCAGGGTTTCAACGGCATCCATAACCGCAACAAGGTGGTTTTTCATATCAAGAGCGCCTCTGCCCCAGATAAATTCGCCGTCATTATAGCCGCTGAAGGGCTCATAGGTCCAATCCTGCTCCGTGCCCTCTGAAACAGGCACAACATCCTGATGGGCAAGCAGAGCGATGGGCTCAAGGTCATCCCTCGTGCCCTTCCAATGATAGATAAGGCTCGCCTCCTGAACAACCTCTTTTTTGAGGTTTTTGTGGATAAGAGGATACGCCTCTTCAAGGAATTTATGGAATTCTTCAAACTGAGTGAAATCAATTTTTGACTTGTCGGGATAGCTTATTGTGGGGATTGAAATAGCCCTTGAAAGGTTTGCCTGAGCTTTTTTGGCATCAACCTTTTCTTCGCTCGGTGTGCCGAAATCCTTCTTTTCGGGCACAAAGCGTGCTGCCTTGACTGCGGTTGCAGCTGCAGCGGCACCGATTAAAGCGGGGATAATATATTTTTTCTTCATAGCTTATCTTCCTTTCTGAAGCAACTTAATATTACATAAAGAATTTTCTTCGCATCCACGCCTTAAGGCGTCTGCTTTTTTCCATAACAGCAAAAAATATCATAAGCGACGCACTGCAGGCGGCTATTATGAGCGAAACGGTGATTTCAAGCTTGCCGTTATAAAACATATTCATACAAATTTCAATCACAAAGCTCATCACGCTCACTGCGCCGAGCAGGGCAATTGCAACAAGCCCCTTTGTTCTCGGCTTTTTGAGCCAGAAAATGAACAGATTGCATATCGCCCACAGCGCAATGACCACAGGCATGACAATTGACGAAAACCAGCCGCTTTCATCACCGTAAAATTTGAACATATAAAGGTAAACAAGCAGAGCGATGGCATCAATGCCGAGCGACACGGCGGGTATCTGCTTCTTCCACAAAAGCGGGAACAAAAACCATATCCACGCCACCACGCAGCCGCCGATTACATATTTGACTATGCTGCTTTCAAGAATAAAAATATTCAGAATAAGCAAAACGAGATTCGGGATAAGCAATATCAGCGTGAGCACAAAAACAAGGTATTTTTTGCTCAGCGACTTGGGGATATCCACATTTTCGGGATAAGCCGTCTTTTCATTTGTTGCATTCTCTCTCGGATTTATAACCTGAGTGTCACAAAGAGGGCATTCGCCGCAGCCCTTTTCGAGCTCCACGCCGCAGTTTACGCAGTATGACATCAGCCGTCACCTCCCATGATTGCGTTTCTGTTGCTTTCGATTTTAACGGGTATGCCGAATTTTACAAAGGTTGTGAAAACTTCCCTCTGAATTATATTGTCCTCATAAATATTTGAAAGGCTCAGGGCAAGAGTGCCTTTGTATGTGAACGCACCGCACCTTGCGCTTATTCTCATTGCGGGGCCCATTACCAATGCGAATTTTTCAACATACTGCTCCATTTCCTTGGGGGTTTTTATTATGCCCACATTTGAAATAAGGGCGCTTGTTGACTTTTCGCCGCCGAAAACATAGACCATTTTTATTGCAAAATCCTTGATGAACGAGGGCACAACACGCATCAGCGGATTCAATGCCTGCATTGCCGTTCATCATCGCCTGCAGCTCCTTCTCATTATTGATGTAGCGAAGGTAGAGCGAGAGCTGCTTTGCAATTTCGGGGAAGGTGTATTCGCCCATATCGGGGTCAATCTGGAATGAATAGCAAAGCATAAAATTGCGCAGAGTTTCGCTCGGGCAGAAATTGCGCACATTGACGGGAATCTGCACTCCAACCGGCTTCTGTCTGCGCCTGCCCTCCTGCTTCTGCATATTATACATAACCCACACAAGCACTGCGGCGATGTATTCCGTGACGGTAACGCCGAGCTCGTGCGCCTTTTCTTTTATCGCATCAACGGGCATATAACCCGTTGTGACACAGTAGCAGTGCTTGGGCAGCCGCCTGCCTCTGTATTGATAAGCATTTTTAAAAATACGCTGACCCTTGGCTTTTGAATGCGCATATTTGAGGTAAGCATCCTCACTTTCGCCCGGGTGCGGCTTTTCGTTAAGGTCAAAAACACTCTCACCGCTCGGGATGCTCTTGCCCGTCTGACGAAGATACTCCGCAATAAGGGTCATAAAGAATCTTGAGCCGCCGTAGCCGTCGGTTATTACATGGTAAAAATCAACCGAAATGCGGTTTTCATAGTAATAAACCTTGAAAAGATAGCCCTTATTCTCCTTGAACTTCACACGAAGGCAGGGGTTTGCAATATCGGGCATAACGGGCGGTGCACCGTTAGGATTCTTCTCAAGATAATGCCAGAACAAGCCCGCTCTGATTCTCACATCAAAGCACGGGAAGCGTGGCATCACTCTCTCCAACGCCCTTTGAAGCAGCACGGGGTCAACCTTTTCCGTAAGCGTTGCGGAAAGCCTGAAAACATTTGACCATGTTGAGCTGTTCTGACCCGGAAATGCCTTCGCCGCATTATCGAGCTTGTACCACTGCCGTTGGCGTAAGGGTAGTTTTTTCTTCATAAAAATCACCTAAAAGAAGCTCAGCTGTGTTGTTTTGGGCAGAGATTCGAACGCTCCGCCCTCTTCAAGGGCGGCAATAATCGTTTTTGATGCGCCCGAACGGAGCTGAAAATCCTCGATTGAAAGGAACTCACCGCCGCCGTCATTGCGTGCTGCCTCAAGACCTTCCGCAGCTCTGCCGCCGCAGCCTGCAATCGCCGAGAAAGGCAGACGGATTTTGCCGTCTTCGATAATATAGCGGTTTGCGGTGGATTTATAGATATCAATGGGCAGAATTTCAACACCCCTTGCCATCATCTCGTTGATAACCTGAAGAGAAGTGAATGTGCCTTCCTCCTTGGCGGTGGCAGTTTTCATCTGCATCTTCTGCTTGATTTCGTCCATCTTCTTTTTAACCGCTCCCCTGCCCGCAAGCACGGCGGCGGTGTCGATATCTTCGCCGCGCACCGTCATATAGGTTGCGTAATACTCAACGGGGCGGTAAAGCTTGTACCACGCAAGGCGCATTGCCGCACTGACATAAGCCGCTGCGTGAGCCTTGGGGAACATATATTTAATCTTCATGCACGAATCGAGATACCACTGCGGCACACCGTGGTCAAGCATCTCTTTTTTATGCTCATCGGTAAGGAGCGAGGTTGCCTTGCCCTTTCTTACGATTTCCATAATTTTGAACGCCATGCCCTTCTCAACGCCCTTGTTGATAAGGTAAACCATGATGTTGTCACGGGTACCGATAACCTCTGAAATGGTGCAGGTGCCGTTTTTGATAAGGTCCTGCGCATTGCCTATCCAAACATCGGTGCCGTGTGAAAGACCCGAAATCTGAAGCATATCGGAGAAATTCTTGGGCTGCGATTCAATGAGCATCTGGCGCACAAACGGAGTGCCGAGCTCGGGCAGTGAAAGCGTGCCCGTTTCACAGTCAATATCCTCTGCGGTAACACCCATGGGCTCGGGAGATGTGAGCAGCTCATAAAGCTTGGGGTCGCAGACATCAATTTTCATAACATTCGTGCCCGTCATATCCTCGAGGTGCTTATACATTGTGGGCACATCATGGCCGAGGTTATCGAGCTTGAGAATTGTATCGTGAAGCGAGTGGAAGTCGAAGTGGGTTGTTCTGTGGATTGAATCCGCATCATCTGCGGGGTGCTGAATGGGCGTGAAATCCTCAGCATCCATATCGGCAGGCACAACAACCATGCCGCCGGGGTGCTGACCCGTTGTTCTTTTAACGCCGACACAGCCCTGAACAAGCCTTTCTTCCTCTGCTCTTGAGAGGAAAACGCCCTTTTCTTCAGCCCATTTTTTAACGAAGCCGAAGGCAGTTTTATCCGCAAGAGTGCCGATTGTGCCCGCCTTGAAAACATGGGTTTTGCCGAAGAGCTCTTCGGTGTAGCGGTGGGCATAGAACTGATATTCGCCAGAGAAGTTAAGGTCGATATCAGGCTGCTTGTCGCCGTAGAAGCCGAGGAAGGTTTCAAACGGGATATCATGGCCGTCACGGTGCATATCCTTGCCGCAAACGGGGCAATTCTTTGGCGGCATATCGTAGCCCGAGCCGTATTCGCCCTTATAGAAGAATTCGCTGTGCTTGCAGTCCTCACAGATATAGTGGGGCACAAGCGGATTAACCTCTGAAATACCTGCCGCAAATGCAACGAATGACGAGCCTACCGAGCCTCGTGAGCCTACATAGTAGCCGTTATCCATTGAATTCCAGACGAGCTTCTGGGCGATGATATAAAGCACGGCGAAGCCGTTTTTGATGATTGAATCGAGCTCCTTATCGAGCCTTTCTTTGATATATTCGGGCAAGGGATTGCCGTAGTAATCCTGCATTCTGTCATAGCAAATCTGCCTGAGCTCTTCATCCGCACCCTCGATTTTGGGCGGATATGTGCCGTCGGGAATGGGCTTTATCTCCTCACACATATCGGCGATAAGGTTGGGATTTTTAACAACCACCTCATAGGCGGTATCCTCGCCGAGATATGCGAATTCCTCAAGCATATTCTGAGTTGTGCGAAGGTAGAGAGGAGCCTGCTCTGCGGCATCCTTGAAGCCCTGACCCGCCATAAGAATCTCTCTGAAAATGCTGTCGCTCTCCTCCATAAAATGGACATCGCCCGTTGCGACAACAGGGATATTGAGCTTGTCCGCAAGGTGGATGATGCGGCGGTTGATTTCGTTGAGGTCCTCCTCGCCGTCAACCATTCCCTCACGAATCATGAAGGCATTGTTGCCGTTGGGCTGGATTTCAAGGTAGTCATAAAGGCTTGCAATTTCAAGCAGCTCTTCGGTGGGCAGACCCTTGTAAATTGCCTGATAAAGCTGACCCGCCTCGCACGCACTGCCGACGATAAGCCCCTCCTTGTGAGCGATAAGCTCGCTTTTGGGAATGCGGGGATGGCGGTAGTAATATTCAAGATTTGATTTTGAAATGAGCTGATAAAGATGCTTTAAGCCGATTTTATTCTTCGCAAGAAGAATTATATGGTAGGTGGGCAGACGCTTGACATTAACGGGAACCTTTTCGTTGATTTCGTTAACATTTTCAACGCCCTTTTCGGCGCAAAGCTCCATGAGCTTTTCAAAAATGCGTGCAAGTGCGCCTGCATCCTCATCCGCTCTGTGGTGGTCGAATTTCGGGAGCTTGAAGTGGTTTGAAATCGAATCAAGCCTATAATTCTTGATGCCCTCAATAAGGCTCTGCGCCATAACGAGAGTGTCTATATGGGTGAAATTATAATCAATGCCGTTTCTGCGGCAGGTATGCTTGAGAACATTGGTATCAAAGGTCGCATTGTGAGCAACAAGCACGCCGTCGCCGCAGAATTCAAAAAATCTGCGCACAGCCTCAGCCTCTTTGGGTGCATTTGCAACCATCTGATTTGTGATGCCCGTAAGCTCCGTTATCTTTGAAGGAATGGGCATTTCGGGGTTGACAAAGGTCTGAAATCTTGCCCTCTCCGCACCGTCAACGAATTTGACTGCGCCGATTTCGGTAAGGCGCACACGGTCCGTGCGCAGACCCGTTGTTTCAACATCAAAAATGATGAATGTGCCGCTCATGGGCATATCGGCATTGCCCGTTACGATTTTGGCGGAGTCATCAACAAGATAGCCCTCCATGCCGTAGATAACCTTGATGCCGTTTTTCTTTGCCGCCGCAGCAGCCTCTGGGAATGCCTGCACAACGCCGTGGTCGGTTATCGCAACTGCCTTGTGGCCCCATTTTGCCGCTCTTGCAACAAGCTTCGCCGCACCCGTCATGCCGTCCATTGCCGACATATTGGTGTGCATATGCAGCTCAACACGCTTCTCCTCAGCGGTATCCTTGATGCCGATTTCTTCAATGAGCATAATGGAATTCGCCTTGATGCAATAGGTCTTTATATAGTCGTCATACTCAACATAACCACGCATCATAACCACCTTGCCGTCTGCAAGGTTTGCGCAAAGCTGCTCACAATTCTGCACCGCCTCAAAAATCTTGACGGTGTAGGAATTGGTTTTATCGGTTATGTTGAAGTTTATAATCTTTCGCTTGCCGTCACGGGTGTCACGCATATCGAGCGAAAAAATTCTGCCCCACACGGTAACATTGCCGTCTTCAATTGAAATTCCGCTCAGGGGCACGGGCTTTGACTTGATTTTGCTGCCGTAGATAACCTTGGCATTTGTGAGGGAAATCGGCAAATCGTCATATTCCTGCTTTGGTGCCTTGGGCTTCTTTTCATCCTCAATAACAGGCATTTCGATTTTGATATTATCCGCCTGCATCTGCTTATACTCTGGCGAATCAAGCTTCGCTGCGCCGCCCTCGCTTTTGATTGCAACGGCAGCGTGAATATCAAAGGTTTCTTTAATATATTTTGTCAAAAATTCCTTTGCGCCCGCTTCATTGAGAATATCCGCACCGTTAAACACGGTTATTTCAACCGAATTTTCTGCAAAAGAAAATTTTGCATTCTCCAAAAATCCGTTTGCTGCGGCAATATTCTCCTTAAGCGCTCTCACAAGCTGCGGGGCGCATTTATCAGAAAACGCACTCTGATGATAACGGGGCTCAATAACAACCTTGTTAATCTCAAGCGCATTTTTGATTTCATTCTGAGCGGAGATAATGAAATTATCCTCGATATAACGGTCAAACCGAGCGGTAATGCTCAGTTTCATTGTGTCCTCATCGAGAAAAATCTTCTCAACAAAGCCGCCCGAAAACATTTCGCGCAGCCCTGCATTGATTAACTCCCCTATAAAATTTAAAATACTGTTTTCCTGCATTTTATCCTCATATCTTATCTATTTCATCCATAAGTCTGTCAACAGCTTCGTTTTCGGGCACCTTGCAGATGATTTCGCCCTTTTTGAAAATCAGGGCGCAGCCGTCACCGCCCGCAATGCCGATATCCGCTTCCCTTGCTTCACCGGGACCGTTTACCGCACAGCCCATAACAGCAACCTTTATGTTCTTTTTGCAGCCCGAAAGCCGCTCCTCAACTTCATTGGCAAGGCCTATAAGGTCAATTTTTGTTCTGCCGCAGGTGGGGCAGGATACGATATCCGCACAATCGGTTTTGAGCCCGATTGCTTTGAGAATTCCGTTTGCCGCCGCAACCTCTTTAACGGGGTCATCGGTCATTGACACACGGATTGTGTCGCCTATTCCGTCAAGCAAAAGCGAGCCGATGCCGATTGACGATTTGATAAGCGCCATGTTGTGAGTGCCCGCCTCGGTAACGCCGAGATGCAGGGGATAATCACACTTTGAGGCAACGAGTCTGTATGCCTCGGTCATAATATTTACATTTGAAGATTTGATTGAAATTATAATATCGTTGAAATCGCACTGCTCAAGCAGCGAAACATGACCGAGCGCACTCTCTGCAAGAGCCTCGGCGCAGGGTGAGCCGTATTTTGCAAGGATTTCCTTTTCAAGCGAGCCCGAATTCACGCCGATGCGAATGGGCACATTCTTCGCCTTGCAGGCATCGGCAACAGCCTTCACCCTCTCCATTGAGCCGATATTGCCGGGATTGATTCGGATTTTATCAACGCCTGCATCAAGGCTTGCAAGGGCAAGGCGGTAATCAAAATGAATATCCGCAACAACGGGCACGGTGAGAGCCTTTTTCAGCTCTCTTATAAGCTCCACCGCCGCCATATCGGGCACTGCCGCACGGATAATCTCACAGCCCGCCTTTTCAAGCTCAAGAGCCTGCTTCACGCTGCCCTCGATATCCGATGCGGGCTTGTTGAGCATTGACTGAACGGTGATTTTTGAATCGCCGCCCACAAAAATATTGCCGACCCTGACTTTTCTGCTGTTTCGCCTTTCCATATCGCTAACCTCTGATTAATTTCATAATATCGCTGAAGGAAACTATAACCATCAGCCCCAGAAGAAGAACTATGCCCACTGCATGAACCCAGCCCTCAAACTTTGCGGGCACCTTCTTTCTGAACACAACCTCAATTGCAATGAAAAGAAGCCTGCCGCCGTCAAGTGCGGGAAGGGGCAGAAGATTGAACAGACCGATGTTAATTGCAATCATCGCCATGAGGTTGAATAAATAGGTGTAATCCGTCTTCTGAGTTGCGGTCTGTGCGGCATCGGCGATATATGTGACCGTGCCGATGGGCCCCGACAAATCGCTCAGCCCGTACTGACCCGTCACAAGGTCAAGCAGGCTTATCCACACAATCCGCCCTATCGAAACGGATTGCAGCACGGAGTTTTTGGTAACGCTCCATACACCCGGCTCAACGCCCCTGATTATAAAATCATAAACAATGGTGTTAACGCCGTTGTTATCATAAGTCTGAAAAGGCACCTGAGGCAGCTCCACCTTTTCGCCTTCTCTTTCAACGGTAAAATCGATAATTCCGTCTTTATCCCTCATCATAAGGAAGCTGAGGTCATACTCGGAATAAACACGCTTGCCGTTGATTTTTTCAATCTTATCTCCCGCCTGAAGATGCTGACTGCTCACCGCATTCTCCTCAAACGAATGAATTTCGGGCAGACCGATAAGGCTTGACTGTGAAAGCATGATTGCAACGATGATAACGCCCATAATAAGGTTGATTGTGCCGCCTGCCGCAACGATAATAAATCTCTGCCACGCAGGCTTGTTGCAGAATGCGCCCTCGTCGTCGCTGTCTTCATCCTCACCCTCCATGCTCACAAAGCCGCCGATGGGGAAAAGGCGCAGGGCATATTTTGTTTCACCCTTTTTGAATTTCAAAAGAGTGGGGCCCATGCCCATTGCAAATTCATGCACCTTGACCTTGAAGAGCTTTGCAAAGGTAAAATGACCGAGCTCATGAAAAAATATAAGCAAGCCGAAGAAAAGAATGGCAACAAGAACAGGCCATGCCTTGCCCCATATTTCTGCTGCACTGATTAACGGAATAAATTTCATACAAATAACCTTTCTGTTTCTTTGCGCACAAGCTTATCCGTTTCAAACACATCTTCAAGTGTGTGGTGTGAAACGCTCTTCACGCAGTCAAAGGCGGCTTCAACCGCCTTGGGAATATCAAGAAATCTGATTTTGCCGTTTCTGAAAAGCTCATTTGCCTTTTCGTTTGCGGCGTTTACCGCTGCGGGGTATAATCCGCCCTCTTCAAACGCTCTTCTGCAATGATTGATGCAGGCAAAGGTTTCGTAATCGGGCTTTTCAAAGGTAAGAGTTGCCGCCTTGGCAAGGTCAAGCTGAGAAACGGGGCTTACAAATCTGTCAGGATAAGTGAGCGCATACTGAATGGGAATTCTCATATCGGGCAAGCCGAGCTGCGCTATCACGGAATTATCAACATACTCAACAAGCGAATGCACTATGCTCTGCCTGTGAACAACTATATCAATATCCGCCGCCTTCATGCCGAAAAGCCATGCCGCTTCGATAAGCTCCAGACCCTTGTTCATCATTGTAGCTGAATCGATGGTTATTTTTGCACCCATGCTCCAGTTGGGGTGCTTCAAAGCCTGCTCAAGAGTAACCGTTTCAAGATAATCCCTGCTTTTGCCGAAGAAGGGACCGCCCGATGCGGTTAAAATGAGCCTTTTTATCTGATTTTTACCCCGACAGCCCTGAAGTGACTGAAAAATTGCGGAATGCTCGCTGTCAACGGGCAGGATTGCAACGCCCTTCTCTTCGGCGGCATTCATAACGATTTTGCCGCCCGCAACAAGGGTTTCTTTGTTGGCAAGGGCGATGTTGCTGCCGCATTCTATAGCCGCAAGGGTCGGTGCAAGACCCGCAATGCCCACAATGCTGTTGAGCACGGTATCAGCACCGCAGCGTGCACATTCCTCAACACCCCGGGCACCCGAAAGCACCTTTGTTGAGGTGTCCGCAACCTTTATTTTAAGCTCCGATGCCGCCTTTTCGTCTGCCACAGCGGCAATACGGGGGCTGAACTTTCTTATCTGCTCCTCAATTATATCAACTCTTGAATTCGCCGTTAACGCAACAACCTCAAAGCCCATAAGCTCCGCAACCTCAAGCGCCTGAACGCCTATTGAGCCCGTTGAGCCGAGCACGGCAAGAGTTTTTGTCATAATATCAGTCCTTAAAAATTATTTGCCTGCAATTGTAAGAGCAAGCTGCACAAGCACATAGGTTGCGGGCATGGTGACAAGGAAGCTGTCGATTCTGTCAAGCACGCCACCGTGACCGGGGAAAATATTGCCGAAATCCTTTTCACCGAAGTTGCGCTTGATAACCGATGCCGAAAGGTCACCTATCATGCCGAGAATTGAAACGATAACCGCTGCAACAATTATCATCCACAGCTTCAGCGTATCGAGCACAAAGAAAAATCTGTCACACACAAGGAAGGTTATTGCGCTTATAATCACATTGCCTGCAACGCCGCCGATTGCGCCTTCAACGGTTTTCTTAGGGCTTATTTTGGGAGCAAGCTTGCGTTTTCCGAGGAATCTGCCCGCAAAATATGCGCAGGTATCGCTTATCCATGCGCCGTACATCGCAAAAAGTATAAGGAACACCGTATGCGAACGCTGAAACAAATCAGGGTATTCGGTGCTGAGGTTTCTGATTTCAAACAGCGTGCCGAGCGCTGAGGGTATGACAATTGAGCCGAAAAGTGCGAGCGCCACATGCTCAAACTTTGTTTTTTCATAGTATCTGAGCATAATAATCAGCAACGCAATAATATAAACCGCAAGAATTACGGAAACGGGAACGGGAACGAACTTCTCCAGCTCAAAATCCACGAATGCAGGGATGACCGCACTCACTGCCATTGAAACGCCCGTGAGCACCTTGTTTTTACATTTTGATACACGCATTATCTCATAAGCCGCAATTGCAGCAACAATGCCCATGGGAATGCTTGCCGCTCCGGGGTAGCCGAGACCCGTGAATGCGAGCAGCATTATTACAAACAACGCCGAGATAACACCTGTTATTATTCTTACTTTCATAATTTCACTCTCTGTTCCGATTATTGATTTTGTGCCTGCTTTTTGTCAATCACCTCTCATACTCCGCCGAAGCGTCTGTTTCTTTTTGCAAAATCTAAAATCGCCTTATCCAGATGCTCCGATGTGAAATCAGGCCAGAGTATATCGGAAAACCAGAATTCCGAATAAGCAGCCTGCCAGATAAGGAAATTGGAAAGACGGTATTCACCGCTCGGTCTGATAATAAGATCGGGGTCGGGCTGACCTGCAGTGTAAAGATTGCCGTCTATATCTTTCAAATTAATTTCATCCGCTTTGATTTCCCCTGCCTCTACCCTTTTGGCTATCGCCTTGACGGCATGGAGAATTTCATCCCTGCCGCCGTAATTCACGGCAAGGTTTATTGTTATAACATCTTTATCGTCTGAGCGTTTTTCAAGCTCATTCATCATCAGCCTTATATCGTCGGGCAGCACGCTTCTGTCGCCGATATAGCGCACACACATTCCTTTTTCGTTGTTTTCTTCTTCTCTTTCTTTCGCTTCATCAAGATAATCCCTGAAAAGATTCATAATTGCCGAAACCTCTTCGGCGGGGCGTTTCCAATTCTCGGTTGAAAAAGCATAGAAGGTGAGATATTCAATGCCTATATCACGGGCGTATTCACAGATTCTTCTGAAAACCTCGGCACCTGCCTTGTGACCCTCGCTGCGCCCGAGACCTCTCTGCTTTGCCCATCTGCCGTTGCCGTCCATAATAATACCTATGTGGCGGGGCAACGAAATATTTGCAAGCTCTTCCTTAGTCATTTTCAACCACTCCTAAAAAATCATGACAGCAGAAGGCAGCCAAAAGCCACCTTCTGCAAAAACACACGGCAAAATCAGATTGCCATAATCTCCTTCTCTTTGGCAGCCGCAAGCTTATCAATCTCCTTGATATACTTATCGGTGATATCCTGAAGCTTCTTTTCTGCAATCTTAAGGTCATCCTCTGTGATTTCGGATGCCTTTTCCATCTTCTTGACCTTATCAATGCAGTCGCGTCTGATTGAACGGATTGCAACTCTTGAATCCTCGGCGGTCTTTTTAACCTCTTTGCCGAGCTCCTTACGGCGCTCCTCTGTAAGCTGGGGGAAGGTAAGACGGATTACCTTGCCGTCATTCTGAGGATTGATGCCGATATCCGAGGTCTGAATAGCCTTTTCGATGGGAGAAAGTGTTGATGAATCCCAAGGCTGGATGATAAGAATTCTTGCCTCTGCAACCGAGATGGCTGCCATCTGGTTGATGGGTGTGGGGGTTCCGTAATAGTCAACTCTGATTTTATCAAGAACCGCTGCGTTTGCTCTGCCTGCTCTGATAGCGGCATAATCCGCATTGAGAACGCTCACCGTTTTACCCATTTTTTCTTCTGCTGTTGCAAATACTGTCTGCATATTTTAGCCCTCCTTAACTATTGTTCCGATATTTTCACCGAGAACGGCTTTTAAGATGTTTTCGGGGTTTTCAAGATTGAAAACGAGAATCGGGATATTATTGTCACGGCAAAGCGATGCTGCCGTTGAATCCATTACCTTAAGGTCCTTTTCAAGCACCTCGCTGTGAGTTACAACATCGTATTTCACTGCGTCTGCAAATTTGTTGGGGTCTTTATCATAGACACCGTCAACATTGGTTGCCTTGAAGATGATATCCGCCTTGATTTCAGCCGCTCTGAGCGCAGCGCAGGTATCCGTTGAGAAGAAGGGATTGCCCGTGCCGCATCCGAAAATAACAACCTTGCCCTTTTCAAGCTGGCTTACCGCCTTGTTTCTCACATAGGTTTCGGCAATCTGCGTCATCTCAATTGCGCTCTGCACTCTTGCTTCGACGCCGTGCTGCTCAAGAGTATCGGCAAGTGCAAGTGAATTCATAACGGTTGCAAGCATTCCGATATGGTCTGCCCTTGTTCTGTCCATACTGCCGCCTGAACGGCCTCTCCAGAAGTTGCCGCCGCCGACAACAAGACCAACCTCAACGCCGAGCTTTGTGACCTGAGCCACAACCGAACAAACGGAATTGATGGTGTCAAAATCAAACCCGTGCCCCTTTTCGCCCGCAAGCACTTCGCCGCTGAGCTTGAGCAGGATTCTTTTATAAACCGGTTGCATAAAAACACCGCCTTAATATAAGTATAGTTATTATATATTTTACTTTATTTAAAGCAAAGTGTAAAGCATTATTTCATAAATTATAAAAAATTTTACAATATCAATATTATTATTTTGTAAAAATATCATTAAATATCACAAAAAACTTGCCTGCACGGTTTATTTATAGTATAATAGTATGGTATAAATTCTTTCTAAGGAGAATGAGATGAAAAATCTTATTTTAAGAAACACGCCCGAAATTGCGGATATATTTGAGCTTCGAGATATTGAAAGCGCAGACGGGCTGAACACCTATGAGGTGTTTTGCGAAAACGGAAAAATCGTCATCTGCGGTGACTGCAAAATCAGTCAGGCAATGGGATATTACGCATATCTGAAAAAATACTGCGGAGTCAACCTCTCACACTGCGGCAACAGAGAGATTTCCGTTGATTCCGCTCCCCTCTTTGAGGGCAGAATCACAAAGGTTATAAAGCAAAAAAGGCGTGCATACATGAATTATTGCACAGTCGGCTATTCCTTCGCCTTCTGGAAGTGGGACAGATGGGAAAAAGAGATTGACTTCATGGCGATGAACGGTATAAATATGCCCCTTTGCGTTGTTGGCAGCGAAGCGGTGTGGTACTACACCATGCGTGACTTCACCTACAGCGAAACGGGTGCACTCTCATTCCTCTCAGGCCCCGGCTTCTGGCCGTGGCAGCTTATGGGCAACCTCACGGGCTATTTCGCCCTCACCGATGTGAAGTATATTGAAAGCCGCCTTGAGCTTGGCAAAAAGATAATCGAGCGTGAGGTTGAGCTGGGCATGACACCCATTCAGCAGGGCTTTGCAGGCACCGTGCCCGCAACAATATCAAAGCTTTTCAAAAAAATCCGCCTCAGGCTTGTGCCATCATGGTGCAATTTTCCCATTACATATCAGCTTGACCCCACAGACCCGATTTTTCAGAAATTCGGCAAGGCTTTGCTTGAAAAACAGCGTCAGCTCTTCGGCGCATATCACTATTATGCCTGCGACCCCTTCCATGAAAATGCTCCGTCGGTTAAAACAAGGGATTATCTGTGGAAGGTCGGCAGAGCAATTGACACGATGTACCGTGAATTTGACAAGGATTCAGTATGGGTTATGCAGAGCTGGTCTCTGCGTGAACAGATTGTAAAGGCTGTGCCCAAAGAAAGGCTGCTTATTCTTGACATCGACGGCAGTAAGCACAAAGAAACCGAAAATTTCTGGGGCTATGATTTCGTACTCGGCAACATTCACAATTTCGGCGACAGAAACACACTTCACGGCAGCATAAAAGCGCTTGCCGACAATGAATATTCAACCCTTGAATGCGATAATTGCAGCGGCACAGGTCTTTTCCCCGAGGGCATATTTCAGAATCCGCTCTATTATGACCTTGCATTTCAGATGCTCACCGAAGATAAGGCGATTGACCTTGACGAATGGCTCAGGGACTATGCTTTCCGCCGCTACGGCAGTAAGGAGAAATGCCTTAATGATGCTATGCTGCTGCTCAAAGATTCCTGCTACAGCGAAAACTGCACAGGCAGAGAAACCGGCTCAGTCATTTGCGCAAGGCCTGCAACGGAGCTTCGCCACACCGCACCCAACGATTTCAGAGAGCTTCGCTATGATAACAAAACACTTTTCAAAGCTGCCGAGCTGCTTCTTAGCGCTGAAAACGCAACCAAAGACGGCTACGCCTTTGATGCCTGCGACCTTGTGAGGCAGGTAATGAGCAACTATGTTTCAAGCCTTTATGACAAGGTAATGTTTGGCTACGAAAACAAGGATGTCAGCATTTTTGAGCGTTCCTCAAACGCATTCCTGAAAATTTGTGAAGAGCTTGACGGTCTGCTTCAGACAAGACCCGAGCTGACCCTTCATGAGCATCTTAAAGAGGCGGGCGAGCTTGCTCTCAACGATAAAGACAAGGAGAATTTTGAGCTTAACCTGCTCACTCAGATTACGGTGTGGGGTCCCATTTCGGAAACGGTCAACTATGACTATGCTTGGAAGGAATGGGGCGGCATGATTAAAACATATTACTCCAAACGCTGGCAGAGCTTCTTTGAAATGCTTGCCTATGAATTCCCTAAGCGCCGTTTATTCTCAACGACCACTAAAAAGCAACACTGTGAAAGAAACATTTACAGAGGCAATCAGTTCTACAAGAACTATGCGGATTTTGAGAAAAAATGGCTTTCAACGGCAAATCCGGATGCACCGAGCGAGGAAAACACCGTTGAGCTTGCACGCAAAATGCTTGAAAAATATAAAAGAGCGATACTTGAAGATTAAAAATAGGGGCTGTGGAAAACAGCCCCTTAAATTTATAATATTTTACTGCCGTGTGGTGCGATTCTTCGCTTTGCTCAGAATAACAAATTTTAAAACAATGTTAAATAAAAGATTAAGCCCCCGACCGTGATGGCCGGGGGCGATTTTTAAGCGTTTGCGATTGAATTACTCAACTGTTGCTACGGGGCTGTGTTCATCCTGTTTGATTTCGCCGTCCTTAACAAGTGAATAGTGGTTAACGATAGCCTGAACATCCGCTACGTCAACGCCGCCGTCATGAGTTACATCGGCTGCCTCAAATCTGGCTTCGCCCATGTCGGCTACCTTGTTTTCGTTCTTGGAGATGTAAATTCTGAGAGCTGATGCGTCGGTGTTGTCGATACGGGTATCACCATTGATATCACCGTAAATAACTGCGAAGTATCTGAATCTCAGATAGTTCTGATAACGGCCGTCGATTCTTGCGTTAGTACCTGAACCAAAAGATGAGTTAGATCTTGTAACTGTACCTGTATCACCGTCGATTGTAATACCGGTAACCTTAAGACCGAGCATATCAAGAACATCATCAATTTCAAGCGAACCGTCGCCGAAGCCTACGCCTTCTGTAAGACCGTAGATGTGAGCATACTGAATCTGGTTCTCATACTTTGTATCCTGAATCTTTACATTAGTTCCGTCGGGATCGGGAAGGATCGAAGGAATCTTGTTGTAAACAAGGCTCTGGATAGCCTGATTAAGAAGAGCTGCTGCTGCATAGATATCATCGTTGTTTTCTGAATCGTATTTGCTCTCGCTGTTCTTATTGAGGTCGTATGCTGTCTCAGGATTATCATGGTTATCAGCATAAACATATGCGTCTTTGAGAGCTGCTTCAAGCTCTGTAAGACCTGATGCTACACCGAAATCGGGGTCATTGCTCTGAACATAGGGATCGTTAAGGATTTCTTCAGCTATTGTGATGTAGTAATGAATCTGTGTCCAGTCTGCGAAGCCCGTGAACTCAACGAGTGCCATCCAAGCCTCAAGAAGGCCCTGATATGCAGCAGTGATCATTGACTGAGTGATACCGGAAGCGAGGATGTTTGCATCCGATACTGCATCATAGAGATCATTTGCAAAGTCATATGCGTTTCTGAATTTGGTGTAGGAGGATGTTGTGAACTGCTTTGATTCAACATTGTTGCCGTTTTCATCCTGGATATAAGTGATGTTGCGCTTTCTTGTCTGAGGATTCTTATAATCATCAGCAACAAGGTCAAGAACCCACTTAAGAACTGTAGGATCGCCGGTTGACTTTCTGCCGTTTTCAGCATTTTCAACACGCCATGAAAGTTCGTCGATTTCATCAAGGAGCTGATTACGGTTAGCGTAAAGTGCCTTGATGTATTCAAAGTAACCCTGATGGATTGCAATTACAAGCTCTTCGCCGTAGGTCTGAGTGCTGTCGATTGCATGATCAATATATTCCATGATCAGCTCAAAGTCGAGTTCGGGAATAGTTGAAATGTTTGAGTAAGAGAAGGTTGTATCACCAATGAGTGCAAATGCAGGGCGTGCAAGCTGATAAACGGTTGAGCCGTCTTCAGCAGTTGTTGTTGTGAAGGTAAAGCCGTTGTTTGCGCACCATGTGTTGAGCTTGCCCATGTTGGTTGAGTCAGCAACAAGGTGTTCCCACTGCATGGGACCGTTGAATTCACCGTCACCGTTTCTTGTGATATCGAAATTAAGTGAACCGATAGCAAGTCTTACAACACTTTCTGCATCTTCATCTGAAAGAACAACATTATGGATGGGCTTGCCATCTGCATCTGTTTCAGCTGCGTACTCAAGAGCAAGAGCAAGCTGCTCGAAGTTCTCAGCATTGAACGAAGCCATTGTATGGTCTGTAATTACTGTGCCTGAATCAGAATCAATAAAGCCATCCTTTGTTCTTGTGTCATAGTCGTAATCACTGAGTGTGTAGGCATCAACATCATAGTATTTTAACTGAGTTGCAGCTGTTGTTGCGTAGGGATACATTGCTGTGGGGATTGAAGGTTCGCCGTCGTCCGCATTACCTACACCGTCGCCGTTGGTGTCAAGAAGTGACTGTGACTTAAGCTGTGACTCGATGAAGTACATGTACCATTCACCATAGGCATTTACAAGGTCATTTTCAACAAAGCTGTAGTAGCTGTCAACGAATTCATGACCGCCGTCAACAGCATCCTTGTGGTTGTTGTAAAGGAAGCCTGACTTGCCGAAGTCTTCATATTGGAAGAATCTGTAGTCATCATCATAGCTTACCAAAGGATCGGCTATTGTTCTGTAGGTGAGCTGTGAGAAGCTGAAGTCTGAATACTTAGTATAATCACCTGCATCATCGGAAGCGGGAGTTCCGTTCGCCGATGTGAGATAGCTCTCATTTGTATAGATATGATACTTATAGGTGCCTGTTGCTTCATTTACAAGCTCTTCGTGGATATAGGAATTCTTAAGAAGCTCAAGAACCTGGTTTGCTTCGTCACGAGATGCGTATGTGCCGAAGGTGTTACCTGTGCTGAGAAGGATATCGGTGCGAACGCCGTCAGCATTCTTGATAGCCATGGGCTTATCTTCACCCTGAGCAAGTGCAGCCTCTGCATCATCAAGAGAATCAAGTTCCTTGATGCAATATGCGTTGGTGTGGTCATAAAGATCTGACATATAGTTTTCAAGGTCAGCAATCTTGTATTTCTTGAGGTCTGCTGCGCCGTTGGGGAAGAATGTTGTAACATTATCCTTTGTTCCGTAAGCGTTTGAATAGGGCTTAATGTACTCACCGCCGAGGATGAGGGGAAGAATTGTTCCGAGAAGAGGGGCCTTATAAACATTGAGAAGGTTGAGAAGGTTATAGACAAGCATAGGAACAGATGCGTCTTTGCTCGAGCAGTCAAGAAGACCTGCAAGTGTTGAAAGTGTTGTTACATCGTTGTTCATAACAACGCCTGTTCTGTTTGTTGTCTTACCGCTTGTGATCATAACGCCGTTGTCGTTGAATACAAGAGCGAGAACACGGTCAAGAACATTGATGATAACCTTAACAAGTGAGTTATTAAGTTCAGCACTGGGATCTTCATTTACCTGGAAGAGGTTGAGAATACCCTGAAGGTTGAAGTTGATGAGGTTTTCAAGAAGCCACTGATTAATGAACTGAGCTGAACCGTTGATATGGGGCAGCCATGATGTGGGAAGAAGCTTGAAGAGTGTGCCGTCAACAAGATCATAAACAGCATCCCAGTTTGCCTCTACCTTGGGCTTTCTTGCTATATAGTCTTCATAATTATTGTAAATAGTATTTACATAGGTTTCCAATGTGGAAGCAAAGATAGGAGCCTTGTCTGTGTTATCATTGTTACCAATGAACTGAGTTTTTCCGTCAGATTTCTTGGTTGCTTCACCTACGAATGCGGGCATGTACTGAGTTACGGCCCAGAGAAGGAATTCGCCGAGGAAGCGCTCAAAGGTTGTGTCTGTTGTGAACTTTTCAACATCAGTGTCGAAGTGGAACACACCGTTGAGTCTCTTTGCGCCGAATGAAGCGATGATGTCAAGAGCAGCCTTGGGGATTTCAACATTGGCTGTGCCTGCAACATTGCCGTTGATATCCTTGACTGTGATAACCTTATAGATTGAATAACGGAGAATATCAAGCTCATCACCGTTTGCAGTCTGGATTGTATCTGTGCCGTCAAGGGGAGCAACTCCGCCCTGGAGATACTGATAATAAGCATCAAGGCGTGCATAGTAGTTGTTTTCGGGAACAACGGGAGCTGCCATAGCTGCGAAGCCGTAAGCAAGAACCGAAGGAATATCGGTAGTCCACTCGGGGAAGTAGCAGCCGTCGATGAAGTCGTTGATTGCAAGCTTGATGATGTTTGCAAATACCATCTTGGTTGTGATTACATAGTTGGGTCTGATAAGCGAGGGGTTCATGTAATCAGCAGCCGTTGCGTCTGTTGTGTTAACAGCTGATTTGTCATCAAGGTAGCAATATGCAACGGGAACGAGAGCATTGTTAGCGTCAGTAATAAACTCTGTGGGATAAACAATTTCGTTTGTTTCGTATGTTACATAAGTCTGAGTAACCTTTGACTCACTGTTTGAATCAACGAGATTGAAGTTTTCATCAATATAGTATGAAACTGTGAGCTCATCGGGAGTGTATGCAAGGTGAGCTGAATCTGCGAAGAGACCGAGTGAGGGAAGAAGGTTGATAAGAAGACGGGCAACGTCATTAAGGAGTGACATGAAGTTATCCTGAATGTGGAAGCCGTAATAGTCGATAAGAAGGAAGGTATCGAGAGCTGAGTCAACACCGTTTGCGGGGTCACCTACAAGGAGCCAGTCAAGAAGAGCATCAACCTTGAGGGTGGGCTTGGAGTTCTCTTCATCTGTATAGCTGGGAGCGGGAGCACCGTTATCAACGAAGAGGCCTTCAACGATACCTACGATCATTGTGAAGGTCTGATCCTGAAGAACTGCGGGGTCACCGTAGGGATGCTCGGGTGTAATTTCAATCTCAAGAAGATCATAGAGAAGGTCTGCAAGGAGGTCCTTAAGAGTGCCGCCGAAGAGACCGTTGATAATATTGTTAACAAACTGGTAAACGCTGATGCCCGTGATTGATGCGCCGCCTTCAAACTGACCTACTGCGGACATGAGGGGTTTTGCGTCTGCGCCGAGTATTGAGTTTGCGCCGTCACCGTATACGGGGTGTGTGAGGTTGTCGTCTTCCTGTGAACCGTCGCCTGTACCGGTGATAACGAGCATATCGATAAGATGCTGAACCCAACTGTCAATAGATGACTCATCTTCGGGAGTATTCGCATCGTTTGCGGGAGCGGAAGCAGCCGTTGAGTCGATAAGCAAATTGTAGAGAAGGTCTTTGATAAGCTTGTTGGTGTTGAGCTTATTGTTACCGTCAAATTCAACCTGTACGGGATCAAGCAAATCGTTGATAAGACCACCTATAAGGTCGGGGAGAAGTGAACCCCAGTTGAAATCGTTGCCAAGGATTGCACGAAGCAAGCCCTTCTGATTAGTAATCCAAAGAACAAGCATCTCAAGAACTTCCCTGTCAGAAGTAACACCGTTGCCTCTGAGCTTTTTAGGGTCAAGACCAGTCATCTGAAGACCCTTTTCAGTGTCAAGAAGATCACCGAGAACGTCGAAAAAGCTCTTAACAAGCGCATTATCTATAAGGTCTACAATTCGGTCGTTGAGGTTATCAAGAAGACCGTAGAGCGATTTGATGAGGTTGTCAACGGAGCGGAGGTCAAGTGCACCCTGACCGGTTTCATCTACACAGCCGGCTTCTTCCAATCTCGCATCAGTGTTCAAAAAGACGTTTGATGTGAAGATGTTAATGCCGATGTCAACGAGTTCGTTAAGCTCGTCACAGTTGATACATACACCCAAATCAAGAAGCATATCATCGAGGAAATCGAGAACCCACGATGCGCCCTGGGCGTAGTCGAAGTAGTACTTCTGGTCACCTGTATCGTTCGCTACATGCCAGTTGTCACCTGAAATGTACGCATAAGAGGGTACACTTGCGGCGGTGAAAAGCATCAACGAAGCAAGAAGAACTGCCAAAAGTCGTTTTGCCTTTTTCATATTTTGCACCTCCATAAAAATTACAACACTTTCGTGCCGAGACCTCTGCAAATAAGGTCTCTGAATGGGGCATAGACCAATGCCCCTAACTTACATTAATTAATTTATAAGGAAGATGTTGCATTCTCCGTGTGACAAAATTAATTTTTCGTAAATAATTTATGAACAAACTATTAACAAAGCGGTTTTTTGTGCAGTTTTAATAAACATTTTTTAACCGCTTTGTGCAATATGACGGCAGAGTTGACTTGTTATCCATTTTGTCATTCTGAGCGTATGCGAAGAATCTCTGCTGTCTGCAGCACAGTTTCTGCGTTTCAATTTACCTGAGATCCTTCACTTCGTTCAGGATGACAAGCAGTTGGTTTTGATTTTTCGGGATGACAAACAGCGGGGTTGGTGTTTGAATCAAAAGCATATTTCACCACTCTTCAGACAAATCTTTCCACTCAGGATTCAAACTCTCGACCAATGCGTTTTTCTTTGCTCGTGTCCATCCTTTGATTTTTTTCTCCCATTCTATTGCATTTTCCACATACGCTGTTGATTCGCAATAAACCAATTTTGTCACATTGTATTTTTTGGTGAATCCGTCTATCTTTTTGGCTTTATGTTCTTCAACTCGTCTGTATATATCGTTGGTTACCCCAACATACATTACCTGGTTGTTTTTGTTGGTCATTATGTAGACATAATAATTATTTTTCATGCGCACCTCTCTTTTGTTTTGATCCTAACCAATTTTGTCATTCTGAGCGTATGCGAAGAATCTCTGCCCTATGCAACACGGTTTCTGCGTCTCAATTTACCTGAGATCCTTCACTTCGTTCAGGATGACAAGCAGTGGTTTTGATTTTTCGGGATGACAAGCAGCGGGGTTGGTTTGTGCAAGTTGACGGCGTCACTTTGCTCACTCCGCCAAGGTGATCAGTTCCCTCACATCGCAAATAACTTTTGCATCTGCGGCATAAAGGCGTTCACGGTTTTCATGACCGCTCGTCAGAAGCACGCAATCCGCACCGAGCTTATGCGCCATTTCGGCATCGTGCTCAATATCACCGACAACAAGAACCCTGCTCTCTCCGCCGCTGTGTCTGAGGTAATTTTCAGCCCGTTCAATCTTCGAACCCGCCAAAAAATCCTCTGCGCCGAGCACTGCATCAAATCGGTCAAATATTCCGTATTTTGTAACATTTTGTATAAGCTGAGCGTTGTTTGACGACGAAATTATCGCCTGTTTCACTCCGTTTTTGTTGAAATAATCAACAACCTCAACCACGCCATCAGTCAGCCTGCAGGAGCTGAGATGGCGCAGATAACCCTCGTTATACTGCTCTATGAGCACGGAATAATCCTCTTTTTCCATATCAAATGTTTTCTCATAAAACTTTCTGATAGGCACGCCGATGCACTCCCTGTAAAAATCAACATCAATCGGCGGCTTGCCCCGCATTGCAAGCATATCGTTGACGCTTGCGAGTGATGCTGATATATCGTTGAGCAATGTGCCGTTCCAATCCCAGATAATATGTGTATACTTTACCATTTGAAATCCTCTTTAAAGTTTGATATTATATTATATATAATTGCCTTGCGGCATGAATTGAAAACCGTGTTTGCATGATTTGCACTTCGTGCATTAAGGGTTTGCGACACTGATTATGTGCGGGAGGCGAAACGCCTCCCCTACGAATTGTGACTGTAAATTATTAAAACTTTGTCATTCTGAGCGTATGCGAAGAATCTCAGCTTACGGCGGGCGGATGATATCCGCCCCTACCGTGGGTCTGTATTTGTCAGGGTAGGTGATATTATGAATACATTTGAAAAAATCTATGCAGTTGTAAAAAGAATACCCAAGGGGAAGGTTGCAAGCTACGGCACCGTTGCCGCTATGGCAGGCAACCCCCGATGGGCAAGAGTTGTGGGGTATGCACTTCATGTTAACCCTGAGCCGGTTGCAATCCCCTGCCACAGAGTGGTGACAAAAGACGGCTGCGTTTCACCCGCATTCGCCTTCGGCGGCGAAAATATGCAGCGTTTGCTGCTGAGTGAGGAAGGAATTGAATTCCTGCCCGACGGCAGCGTCGACATGAAAAAATATGCGTGGCTCGGAGATTAAGGAGTAATGAGTCCGTCATCGGCTATGCTTACGCCCTGCGGCTCATAGCTCTCAACCCTGTCAAACAAAGCCCTTCTCTCTGAGTCCTCTGTCAGAAGCCTTGTTTCGCATCCCTTTTGCTCAAGGGGTACGATGAAGGCTTCTGTTTTTAATTCTTTATCAATTCTGAGGGTAATAACGCAGGAATCAAGGCTCTTGCTGTTAAACCAGAAATTGCCCACGCTGTAAACTATCGGCTTGCCGTTGTAGAATTCCATGCCCTGAAGGCAGTGGGTATGACCGCCGATAACGGCATCAACGCCCGCATCAATATATTCACGGGCAAAGGATTTCTGCTCCTCATCAAGCACGGTGGTGTTTTCAGTGCCCCAATGCACATAGGCAACAAGCACATCGCACTGAGAATCCGCCGCCTTGATTGCCTTGATGAATTCAGTTGTGTCATAGGTGCCCATAACGCCCGGCTCTGTTTCGGTTGCAACGGGAGTGAAGAATTTTTTCTCCGCACAGCTTGCGGCAACAATACCGACCTTTATGCCGTTGACGATGAAATAATATCCCTCAGCAGCCTCGCCAAGGTCCATGCCTGCGCCCACTCGGGGAATTCCCGCTTCATCAAGATACTTTAAAGTATCCTCAAAGCCCTCGATGCCGTAGTCATACACATGGTTATTGGCAAGCGACACGATGTCAACACCCATATCCTCATAAAGCGAAAGCCTTGCGGGGTCAACCTGAAAGGTCCATGTCTTGCCCGGCAGCGGCGCCCCTCTGTCACCGAGCGAAAACTCGTTGTTTATAAGAAAAACATCCGATGATTTAAGATAATCCACAACGGCGCTGTCAATACAGTTGAGCACTCCGCCCATCTGCGATGCGTGCACCATAGGTCTGAAATCGGGGTCAAAAAGAATATCCCCCACAAACGATACCGTGAAGCTGTCACTGCCGTTATTGCCGAAATCGGCAACATTATCGGCATTGATATTGCCCGAAATCATATCGGCGATAACATGGCGGGAATAACCCGTCAGCCTCAACCAGGAAAGCTCGGTGTATGCTCCGCTGTCAATTTCATTGAGCAATGCCTGCGCAGTTTCTTCGCCGAGGGTTTCAAGAAAATCAGCGGTCATGCCGACACCCGTGCCGTCACTGATACGCTGCGCCGCATCGGCATAATCAAATGCCTGAGCCTGAGCCTGCAGCTCCTGCGCATACTCATCGCTGAGCTTCGGCATACACGAACTGAAGGTACATAATATAAATGTTACTATAAATAAAATATTAAATAATCTTTTCATTATATTTCACCAAGCCTGCGCTGTAATTCGATGATTTCAATGAGCTCAAGGCTCACCGCCTTCATATATTCCAGAATTTCTTCATCACGGATAAGGTAGCGTGTCGCCTTCCTGACCTCCTTGATGAACGAGGTGTCAAGCTCCTTATTCTGCCTTGCAAGCGGGCACATACCTGCCCTCGGGTCATAGATAACCTTGATGCGGATTTTGCCCTCATCCTCAATTATCAAGGGGAAAAGCGGAAAAATGCGGCAGGCAAGCGGTCGCTCGGCTCTGTTGCACTCACCCGAGCAGATTACCATGGGATAACCGTGGTTGCCCTCGGTTTCACACACCGTGAAGCCCTCCTTCTCCCTGAAAAGCTCCTCTTCATAAGGGAAAAGCCACATTCCCTGCTCATCGCCCCTGCAGCAAAGGCCGTCACACAGCCTGCCGCAGTTGTAAAATCCGAGGGGCGTTTTGTGGTATAACCGCTCATACGCTTCACGCAGAGCGGGATTTTTTATTTTGTTCACAGTGTCAGCATCCTTTCGGCAAAGCTCTGCAGCGAAAAATCGCAGAGAGTTTTTGAATGGTTGAGGTATTTGCGGAGCAAATCACGGAGCTTCGATTTATTCTCCTCACCGTTATTTTCAAGAATCACCGCTGCGGATTTTATCATATCAAGTGCGATTTTCTGCTTCTCAGCCCACGGTGAAAGCTCCCGAATTGCAGGATTATCAACGCTTTCAAGGTATTGACAGCATTTTTCGAGCTTTAAAATGTATTCTGCAAGTGCAGCCTTTGCGCCGTCAATATCGCCGCCGTAGAAGCTCTGCTGAGCATCATAGAGGCAGGCGTTGAGCATCGGCGAATTCTCAACCTTAAGGCAGGATGTGAGAAGATTGTCAAAAAACGGCATGAGCGTTTCTTTCTCCCCGCCGAAAATGATTTCGCACGCCTTGTGCCACGAGTCGAAGCCGTTATAAGCCACGGGATTCCACAGATAATCGCACACGGTAAGCAGAGGAATTCTGCTTGAAAGGCAATACTCCATTGTGTTTGAAATTATACCGTCGGAATAACGGTATAAGTCCTTCTCCCTGCCGTTTATGTAGCCGATGTGCATTTCGTTATACATCTCGGCATCGTTAACGGGGAAGTTGTCCCAGTAGAGCGGCTTGCGGTTGGTTGAGTTTTCAAAAATAACCGCTTCACGCACGGTGAGCTCCTGAGAGCAGATGTTTTTGCCCGTCCAGAAAATTTTTATGCCGCCGGCAAGACCCTTGCCGAGCTTTGAGATATAATATTCATCGCCCTTGCCGTGGTATTGCAGAGGGCAGACGGTCAGCCTGCAATCGGGGCTGAGATTTTTTAAATAACCGTAAAATCTGTTGCAAAGATATATGTGAGCATTGACTGCTTCGCCGCTGAAAACGGCTTTATCCTCATCAAAATAGAGGTTTTCGGGGATATCGTCAACGAGCAGCCCGAAATTTCTTATTCCAATGCTGTAAAGCTGTTCTGCTTTACAAGCGAGCTTACAAAAATCTTCTTCAGAAGAATATTTCATGCTCAGTCCGGGAGCAATACAATAGTAAAAATCAACAAAATTTTTGTTGCAGATTTCAAGCATTGCAGAAAGCTCTGAAAGCTCTTTTTCAGGGTATAATTCTTCCCATTTATCCCTGTGATAAGGGTCATCCTTCGGGGCATAATAATGGGTGTTCATACCGTAGTGTGACAGCAATTCTATCATCATTTTTCGGTTTTCAAAGCTCCACGGATTGCCGTAGAACCCTTCTATATAGCCCCTTTCGGCAAACAGCGGGTAATCCTCGGCAGTGCCGATGAAGAATTTTTTCTCCTTGAGCATGCCCTTGATTCTGCACAGCGCACGGAACAGACTTTTGCGGCAGGACACTGTAACCCAAAGGTGCACTCCGCCATCACATTTTTCGGCTGAGAGCAGATATTTTTCGTCAGTTACTCTGCAGCTTTCATCAATGTATTCAACAGCTTTTGTGTTTGACTTGATTATGTCTATATAAAGTGCATTGCCTTTACAGCTGTCGGCGCATTTATCGGTCAGGAACTCCGACGCATACTCTCTGTCAAAGCCGTTTATGAGCACTTTTTCGGGAGAAAACTCAATCCATTCTGCAATATCCGTTTTTTGAAAAGCAGGATAAATCATAACGACTTGATCTCCTTGATATATTTTTTAACAAAGGCGTTGTTTATCTCATCGCCGCCGTCAACATTACTGCTTGAAAAGACCTCGGGAGTGAAGCCGTCGGCAACCATCATTTCAACCGCTCTTGCTTCAATCGCATTGAGTATGGCAGCACCTGCTGCGGTTGAGGTGGGAGCAACATTTCTGCCGATTTCCTTTATCTCCATTGAAGCATCGCCCATGCAGCCGCAGTTATCAATAACAATATCACCGAGCTCATAAAGCTTTTTGCCGCTCGAATGCCTTGATTTGCCCTGAAGGGTGTGCTCCATGTTTGTTATAACAACGGTTTTTACTCCTCTTTCACGGGCGATAATTGCAAAATCAATTGCAACGCCGTTTCTGCCGGAATTTGAGTAAAGGAAAAGTATGTCGCCGCTTTTTATTGAGTGAGTTTCAAAAAGTATCTCCGCATAACCCTCAAGCCTTTCAAGCTCGGTGCTTTTTGAAGCGCTTTCGTGAAGCATCAGCCCCGTTTCAAGAATGGGGTTAACATTCACAAGACCGCCTGCACGGTAAAAAATCTCCTCTGCAAGCATATGCGAATGACCCGTGCCGAAGGTATGTATTCTGCCGCCGTTTTCAAGTGTATCCGCAACCGCACGGGCGGCATTCTCAACATTCTGCAGCTGCTCCGTTGCGATTCGTGAAATTATCCTCTGAAGATTCTCAAAATATTCTGTTGCCTTTGACATTTTACCTGCCTCCGAAAAATCATTTATTTTATTCTACTCGTTATTTAATAAAATATCAAGTTTTTTGCGAAATTACTTTATTTTTATTACCTTATATGCTATAATTTACTAAATTTGACCGAGAGGTGTTACCTTAATATGAAACGACAAAGCGGCATTTTAATGCACATTTCATCGCTTTACGGCGATTATTCAATCGGCACATTCGGCAAAAGTGCGTTTGAATTCATAGATTTTATCAGGGATGCAGGCTTCTCCGTGTGGCAGGTGCTGCCCTTCACGGTTACCGATGAATATAACTCCCCTTACAAATCCTTCTCCGCTTTCGGCGGAAACCCTTATTTTATCGACCCCGAAAAGCTCTTTGCTGACGGTCTGATTTCAAAGGCTGACCTTGAAAACGCAAAGCAGAATACGCCCTATTCCTGCGAATTTGAAAGGCTCGGCAGGGAGCGTATGGCTCTTTTGAGAAAGGCTTATCTGAATTTCAGTGATACGAAAAAGGTTGACGAATTCATTGAAAGTCATCCCCGCCTTGAGGCATTCTGCAGATTTATGACCCTGCGTGAGCAAAACGGCAACAAGCCCTGGCAGGAGTGGGAATCAAATGAAATCACCGACACCGAAACTCTCGGAATGTGGCAGTTCATTCAGTATGAATTCTTCACTCAGTGGGCTGAAATCAAGGAATACGCCAATTCAAAGGGCGTGAGCATCATAGGCGACATCCCCATTTATGTTTCCGACGACAGCTGCGATGTGTGGGAAAACAAAGGGCTGTTTCAGGTTAACGAAAAGGGCTACCCCGAGAGAGTTGCGGGCGTGCCGCCCGATTATTTCGCTGAAGACGGTCAGCTTTGGGGCAACCCGCTTTATGATTGGGATGAGCTGAAAAAGACGGGCTTCGGCTGGTGGAAAGAGAGAATCAACCACGCACTGACCATGTTTGACGGCGTGAGAATTGACCATTTCAGGGCGATTGAGGCTTATTGGTCGGTTGATGCGAAGGAAACAACCGCAAAAAACGGCGTTTGGGTAAAAGGCCCCGGCATTGAGCTTGTGAATGCGATTAAAGAGGGTCATGAGGATAAGCTGATTATCGCAGAAGACCTCGGAGATATAACCGATGAAGTGCGTGCTCTTGTTGATGAAAGCGGCTTCCCCGGAATGAGGGTGTTCCAGTTCGGTTTTCTTGATGACAGCAACAGCATCCATATGCCCCACAACTATATAAGAAATTCCGTTGCCTATTCGGGCACGCATGATAATAATACTCTCTTCGGTTTCCTTTGGGAAAGTGAGGATGCCGTGAGAAGCCGTGCGCTCGATTACTGCGGATTTTCGGGCGGCGACTGGGGCGGCGCAACTCCCCTGCTGCTGCGTGCGGTATTCTCAAGCGTGAGCGACCTTGCGATAATTCCCGTTCAGGATTTTCTGATGTACGGCTCAGACACAAGAATAAATACTCCCGGAGTTGCAAGCGGCAACTGGAGCTACCGAGTTACAAAAGAACAGCTTGAAAAAGCTGACAAGGAATTTTTCAAATCACTTAACAGAATATACAGAAGGTAAAATATGAAAGCATTTTTTGAATTCAGCGATAAAATCAAGGCGGCAAGCGACGCCGCTCTCATTAAGGCAAGAGCAAAGTTTGATGAAATTGATGCAATTGCCGAATACAATCAGCAGAAGGTGCTCAGCGCATTCATCAACAACAGGGTGAGCGAAACGGATTTTGCAGGCTCAACGGGCTACGGCTACGGTGACACGGGCAGAGAAAAGCTTGACCGCATCTATGCCGATATCTTCGGTGCGGAGGATGCAATCGTGCGCCACAGCTTCACCTGCGGCACGCACACCCTTGCCGTTGCGCTTTACGGAGTTTTGCGCCCGGGCGACACAATGCTCTGTGTTACGGGCACACCGTATGACACAATCCACAGTGTTATCGGCATCAGCGGCGAAGGAATGGGTTCGCTGAAGGATTTCGGTGTAAAATACGCTCAGGTTGACCTTGACGCAAACGGCAGACCCGATATGGCGGCAATTGAAAAGGCGCTTGAAATGAAGCCGAAGATGGTATACATTCAGCGTTCAAGGGGCTACAGCCTGCGCCCGAGCCTTTCGGTTGACGAAATCGGTGAAATCGCCTCTCTTGTTCATTCCAAATGCGATGCGGTTGTTATGGTTGACAACTGCTACGGCGAGCTTGTTGAAAAAATCGAGCCCACCGAGGTCGGCGCAGACCTCATGGCAGGCTCTCTTATAAAGAATGCGGGCGGCTCGATTGCCCGCACTGGCGGCTACATAGCAGGCAGGGCAGAGCTTGTTGAGCTTTGCGCTTACAGAGCAACAACCCCCGGGCTCGGCAAAGAGGTGGGCTGCACACTCGGCGAAAACAGAAATATGTTTATGGGCATTTTCCATGCACCCCATGTTGTTGGCGAATCGCTCAAGGCTGCGGTGTTTGCTGCCGCACTGTTTGAGGAATTCGGCTTTAAGGTAACACCATCAAGCGATGAAAGCAGGCACGATATCATTCAGGCACTCTGCCTTGAAAATGCAGACAGGCTCGTTGAATTCTGCAGGGGAATTCAGAGCGGTGCCCCCGTTGATTCATATGTTACACCCGAGCCGTGGGATATGCCCGGCTACGACAGCAAGGTTATCATGGCGGCAGGTGCATTCATTCTCGGCTCGTCAATCGAGCTTTCGGCGGATGCTCCGCTCAGAGAGCCGTTTGCCGTGTGGATGCAGGGCGGTATCAACTTCCACTCGGCAAAGGTTGCAATCATGCTTGCGGCGGAAGGCCTTGCAAAGAAGGGGCTGATATAATATGGAATATAAAGGAATAACCCGTGATGCCCTGTTCCTGCTTGCGGATAACCGTTTCAGGGATTCCAAGGCATTCTACGAAGAGCATAAAGAAGAAATAAAAGCAAATGTTACCGTGCCCATGAGGCAGCTTGCGGGAATTATTGTTGAGGATTTGCTCTCGGTTGACCCTCTTATGAATTCAATACCCACCAAAATGGTGTCAAGGGTGCGCCGTGACACACGCTACACCAAGGATAAACGCCTTTACCGTGAAAATATGTGGATAATGTTCATGCGCCCCAAGCACGAATGGAGAGGTTATCCGTGTATGTGGTTTGAGGTAACTCCCTCAGGCTATTCGCTCGGCGTCGGCTTTTACGGCGATGAACCTGGGCTTCTTGAAACCTACAGAAAGGCTCTGCGTGAAAGACCAGAGGAATTCAGAAAAGCCGTTAAAAAATGCGAAATGACAGGCTCGGTATGCTTCAAAAACAGCTATAAAAGACCCTTTGCGGGCTGCCCCGAAGGGCTTGAAGGGTATTATAATCTCAAGGATGTGGGCTTTATTGTATACTTCAACGAGCTTGACGACCTTGAAAGCGATAAAATCATCGAAATCATGAGGGGTATATATAAAGCGTATACCCCGATGTATAAATTCCTTCTCAGCGTTTCCGACGAATACTTTTCAAAAGGAGAATGAGCATGGACTATTCAAAATTCAAAAGCGGCAGCGACATAAGAGGCTATGCCCTCGGCGACGAAGCAAATCCGCTTTATATGAGCGATGAAATGGTGATGCGCTGCGCATACGCCTTTGCAATGTGGCTGAAAAACAAAACCGGCAAGGACGGGCTTTATGTTTCGGTGGGTCACGACAGCCGCCTTTCGGCAGAAAGAATAAAAAATGCCGTTATAAAGGCTCTCACTTCAAACGGCGTCAGGGTTGCGGATTGCGGCTTAAGCTCAACCCCCGCAATGTTTATGACAACGGTTGACATCGGCTGTGACGGTGCGGTGCAGATTACCGCAAGCCATCACCCCAAGGACAGAAACGGGCTTAAGTTTTTCACCCGTGACGGCGGTCTTGACGGGTCGGATATAGCGGATATACTCCGAATTGCGGGCGAAGCCGAAGAATTCATCGGCAACGAAAACGAAGAATGCGAAAAATGCGATTTTATGAGCAGATACGCTGAAATTCTGCGCAATATGATAATCGAAGGCGTTGACGATAAGGCAGACCGTGAGCACCCTCTCAAGGGCATGAAAATTGTTGTTGATGCGGGCAACGGCGTGGGCGGATTCTATGCAAAGGATGTGCTTGAGGTTCTCGGCGCAGACACCTCGGGCAGCATTTATCTTGAGCCCGACGGCAATTTCCCCAACCACGCCCCCAACCCCGAGAATGCGCAGGCAATGGAATGCGTTTCAAGGGCAACGGCTGATGCAAATGCCGATTTCGGCGTGATATTTGACACCGATGTTGACAGGGCTGCGTGTGTGGGCAAGGGCGGCTTTGAGATTAACCGCAACCGCCTTGTTGCACTCGCATCAAAAATCGCCCTCACAGGCTGCAATGGCGGCACAATCGTTACCGACAGCGTAACCTCAGACGGGCTTGCAGAATTCATTGCCGCAAACGGCGGCAGGCATCTGCGCTTTAAAAGAGGCTACAGAAATGTTATAAACAAGCAGATTGAGCTGTGCAAAAGCGGCATCCCCTGCCCTCTTGCGATGGAAACCTCGGGTCACGCTGCATTCAGCGAAAATTATTTTCTCGATGACGGCGCATACCTGATAACAAAGCTCATCATTGAAGCTGCGGCACTCGCAAAGAAGGGGCAGACCCTTGAAGGGCTTATTGAAAATCTGCGTGAGGCAAAGGAAGAAAAAGAGCTCCGCTTCAAAATCCTCTGTGACGATTTCAGACCCGAGGGCGAAAAAATCATTGAGCTTTTTGAAAATGAAGCAAAAAATCATGAGGGCTGGACAGCCTGCAATGATAACTACGAGGGAATCAGAATCAATTCCGCAGACGGCAAAGGCTGGTTTCTGCTCAGGCTGAGCGTTCACGACCCGATAATCGTGCTCAACACCGAAAGCGACGAAATCGGCGGCACTCTTAAGATGTGCAAAGCGGTTCATGATGTGATTTCAACCGCCGCAAACATTGATTTGCTTGATATTTCGGCATTGACCGATTATATAAAGGAGAAACAAAAATGATAGACAAAATCATCAGAGCTTTTTTTGCAATTGTGACAGCAATAATGACCCTGTTTTATACCCCGTCACCCGTTGCAAGCGTCAACCCCGCCAACACACCCGAGGTCAGAAAAACGCAGGATGTTACCGTTATGACCTACAATGTTTACTACGCAGGCAGCGGTGAGAAGGCAAAAGAAAACAGAGCACCCCTTGTTATTGAAAACATCCGCAGACATATGCCCGATTCATTCGGTCTGCAGGAGGCAACACAATACTGGATTGACACCATTGCCGAGAATATGCCCGAATATGCCTATGTGGGCGTTGGCAGAGATGCTGACGGCGGCGGTGAAGCAAGCCCGATATTCTACAGAAAAGACAAGTATGCGCTTCTCCATTCAGGCACCTTCTGGCTTTCAAAAACTCCCGATAAGCCTTCAAGGGGCTGGGATGCAATGTTCAACAGAGTTTGCACCTATGCAGTGCTGCATGATGTTGAAAGCGGCTTCATTTATGCTCATTTCAATGCGCATTTTGACCATCTCGGCGTTATCGCAAGGCTTGAATCCGTTTCGGTTGTAGCCGATAAGATTTCAAGCATATGCGGCATTGTTCCCGTTGTTTTCACGGGCGACCTCAATGACTATGAGGGCGGCGATATGTATAACAGAGTGCTCAGCGCAGGCTTCAGGGACACAAAAGCCCTTGCCGTAACGGCAGACGACAAGCCTACATATCACGGCTATTCCGAGCTCACCGAAAAAGAGGACCCGATTGACTTTATTTTTGTTAACACAATGGCAACAGAGGTTGAAAGCTACGCAGTTGACACCACTCTTTATGACGGAATGTATGCCTCGGACCATCATCCCGTTATTTCAAAAATCACATTACACAATTAAAGGAGAATCATCATGTATTTCAAAGCCATGCAGGCGGTTGTCGCCTTTCTCATCTCAATTTTCACGGCAATCGTTCCTCAGACACCTTCGGTTGCCACTCCCACACTTCCGCTCAAAAATGTTAACCCCAACCCCATTGCCGAATCCGCCAAAACTCAGGATTTCAAAATCATGAGCTACAACCTCAAAATCAGCGGCGACGGCTTAAGAACGGTTGAAAAGAGAGTTCCTCATATCGTTGACACCGTTAACGCTCACACGCCCGATTCCTTCGGCGTGCAGGAGGCGGACAAAAACTGGGTTGAAAGTCTTGCTGCAGAGCTCGGCAACTACGCTCATGTTGAAAAATACAGAGATAACGGCGTTGACGAAGGCGAATCAAGCGCAATTTTCTATCTCAAGGATAAGTATGACCTTGTTGAGTCGGGCCATTTCTGGCTCTCAGAAACCCCCGAGGTGCCTTCAAAGGGCTGGGGCGCAGGTCACTACAGAATCACCACATACGTAATCCTCAGGGACAAGGCAACAGACTTTGTTTATGCTCATTTCAACACTCATCTTGATAACGCAAGCGCACAGGCAAGAACGGAATCCGTTGCGATTATCTCAGGCAAAATCGCCGAAATCGCACCCGACATCCCCGTTGTTTTAACAGGCGATTTCAACTTCTCCGAAGGCTGCGGCGATTATAACAATGTTCTCTCCTGCGGTCTTAAGGACACAAAATACATGGCAGCCGAATATGACGACCACGCAACCTATCACGGCTATCATGTTGTCACATTTGAGGTTGAGCCCATCGACTTCGTGTTTGTAAACGGCTACTGCTCATCTGTTAAATCAAGCAAGATTGAGTCGGATTTTGTTCATCACATTCTCGCTTCCGACCACTTCCCGCTCATCGTTGAGCTCACTCTCTTCAACGGAGGAACAAAATAATGTATCGCATAATGTCGTTCAACCTGCTTTGTGCAGGCAAGGGAGAAAGAGCCTGGAGCAAAAGAGTGCCCAAGGTTGTTTCAATCATAAAAGAAATAAGCCCCGATTCCTTCGGCGTGCAGGAAGCTCATTGGGATTGGATGACGGAGCTTTGCCGTTATCTGCCCGAATACGCCTATGTGGGTGTCGGTAGGGATGACGGCAAAAAGGAGGGCGAATTCTCGGCGGTATTCTATAAAAAAGACAAATTCACCGCAAGCGACAGCGGCAATTTCTGGATATCCGAAACGCCCGAAAAGCCCTCAAAGGGCTGGGATTCAGCCTGCACAAGAATTGCAACATATGCGAAGCTTACCGATAAAGAAACAGGCAAGGCGTATTTCCATTTCAACACACACCTTGACCATGTGGGCAGAATTGCGCAGATTAACGGCGCAAAAATGATTCAGGAAAAGGCGGCATCCTTTGGCGGTGTGCCCGTTGTGTGCACGGGCGATTTCAATGTTTTTCAGGATTCTGACTGCTACAACACCATGGTCAGCGGCAATATGAAGGATGCAAGAAAGCTTGCGCCCGACAGCGATGAATGCTGCACCTTCCACGGCTTCAGACCCGAAGAAATTCATGAACGGATTGACTTTGTTTTTGTTGACGAAGCAACGGTGAAGCCTGTTAATTTCAAGGTTGTCAACAAGCTTGTTGACGGCGATTTCTACTCAGACCACCACGCAGTTTATGCGGATGTTGAGCTGATATAACAATATCCCCCCGATTTTGGTGAAAGCCGAAAATCGGGGGGATATATTATCTTTTAAAGCTCGCCTTTGAGGACTTTGCCCTCTTTCAAATTAAACATGAATTCTTTTGTTTTGCCGTCCTCTTCGGTCACGATATTGATAACATCGGGCTTAAGGCGCTCTGCAGAGATAATCTTCTCGTTTGTCTTCTTGAAATACTTTTTGAGAAGAGCCATCTGCACCGCATCATAATCGCCTGCGTTATCCGAAACAAAGAGCACATTGCCGCAAAGATTGTTGATTTTTGCAAGCAGCTTCTTCTGCTCCCATGTAAACTTGAGGTTGTTGTTGCGAAGGAAGAATACATCGGGGTCATTCATGAACACTCTGCCGTTGAGGTGGCGGCGGAAGATTGAGTTATTGATTGCGCTCTGTGCGCTGAGCATTTCGTTGCTCACATGAATGTGATTATAAAACTTACCCTTGTATGTAAGGTCAACATCACAGCTGATTCTGCAGGCATCGCAAACGCCGATTGCGGCACTCATGGGCACACCGCAGCCGAGAAGAAGCTTATCGCCCACGCATTCACGCAGAAGCTTCATTGCCTCATACATGATTTCGCCGCGGCACTTGCCGTTTCTGGGTGTTACGCACTCGCTGTAGAGGAAGTCAAGCTTAACCATATCGTAGCCCCACTCGTTGAGCACGGTGTCAAACACCTTTTTGATGTATTCTCTTGCTTCATCGTTATAAATATCAAGAGTGTATGCGCCGCCCCATGCGATACAGCCGAGCTGAGGCTTGCCCTTTTCGTCCTTGATAAGCCAGTCAGGATGCTCCTTGGCAATTCTCGAAACCTTCTGACAGCTGAAGGGAGCAATCCATATGCCTGCAAGGTAGCCCTTTTCGTGCACCTTATCGGCAATATACTTCATACCCTTGGGGAATTTGTCGCAATAATCAAGCCAGTCACCTACATAGGGCTCATAGCCGTCGTCAATCTGAAAGATGGATGTTTCTTCCTTAGCAGGGTCAAGACCGTTGAGGTCACGGATGATGATATCCTCAGTGATATTCTGGAAATAGTTGTACCACGAGGTGTAGCCGCTCATTGTTCCCTTTCTTGTTGCGGGCATATCCATCATGCCGAAGTATTTATCAAACACCTCGTCATAGCTGCCCTCAAAATAAACAATGTCAAACACCTGCCAGGGCTCGGTTACGCACTTGCCGAGAGCATCCTTGCGGATTGAGAAATAATTCTCATTCATCTTCACCTTGAAATAGGTGTAGCCTGTTTTTTCACTCAGCGAGCCCCAAAGCTTCATGCTCCTGCCGTTGCGGATGTATGTGTAGCCGTGGCTGTCCAATTCGCCGGGCTTGCCGGTGCGCTCAACGATTCTGTCGTCACCCGTGATGCTTGCAAAGTGCTTAAGGTAAGGATGAATGTGAGAGAGCTTGATTGTGCCCCTCATAACATCGTTTTTATTATATTCCTTTGTGGTAGTCCATGACTGATAGCCTGCGCCGAAGAAAAGGTCCTGAGGCTTGAATTCATAAGGGAATTCAACATAGAAATCGAGCATTTCGATTTTGCACTTGGGGTTAAGGATAACGGAATATCTGCCGTCAGCCTCGCTGATTTCAAGAGAATAGTGGTCGTTTTCAAGGTCATTTGAAACGATTTTAATGCCGTCGCAAAGGTAGCTGATAAAATACTTTTTGTTCATGCCGCACTCTCCTAATTTATAATACGGTAACATTATAGCAGAATAAGGCAATATATTCAAGTGCAGTTTTATAAATCAAAGCAAAACGGGCCGCCCGGTTTGACCCGAAGCAGCCCGCCTTCTATAAAAAGCTCCTCAATTGCCCTTTATTGAATTATAAATCAATGGTTTTTATGTTTTGTCTGCGGTATTTTACGCTTACAATATAATTTCCGTCACCCGACAGTTCAAATTCCAAACCGTCATATACTTCGCCAAGCTGTTCATACCCTAAAGTAATCTTTGTTCTGTCATATTCGCCGTTGTATTCGGAAATATTGCAGCTGACAATAGTGGGGTTGCCAAGTCTCTTAATAATATCCTCAAGTGTTGAAGCTTCTGTAATGGTATCACATATTATAAAATCAATTGCACCGTCAGCCACATTTTTGTGGTCTGTGGTATAAAGCTCTATTTTACATCCAACCAAGTCACATTCATTGAATTTAAGTGTATCATCGGTTAAATTTGCTGCAGATACATTCCAAAGATAGTTACCTTGAGAACTTTCCATGCGGGGACCGGTAACAACATAACCCGCCTTAACTTCAGGATTCTGAGAAATGGTCCACCCTTGCTTTTCAAACTCCTTAACGGGTACAGGCAGTGCAAAATTCGTACCGTCGCCTAATTTAACACTGTAATCAATATCATACGATGTTTCTTTTTGAAGATCATAGTCCATCTCATAAGTGTAATAGTTATCACCTTCTCTTACGGTGTAAATCGATGTGTCAATTAATGAACTTAATTTTTCGATAAAATCATCTGTTGATGTGATATAGTTTTCTGCATGAACAACCTCTTTTTTGGTTGTTGTTTCAGTATCCTTTGCAGATGTTGGTTGCTCTTCTGCAGAGTTTTTGCTTTCATCAACAGTCTCTGCAACTGTAGTGTTGTCGCTGTCATCTTTGCCGAGAAGGCTGCATGAGCAAAGCGAAAACAGCGTTGCAAGTGCAAGTAAAATTGCGAGAATCTTTTTCATTTTTTTAGCTCCTTTTTCGGAATAATATGAGGTTTTAAAGTTCCTCATAATAGTAAGATACACGGCTTTCACAAACGGTTCACGGTTTTTGAAAAATTTGTTGAAAACAACAAAAAAATAACGGTAAGAATTCTGCAGATGTTTCGGGTGACCACACAGAGTCGCCCCTACGATTTGTGACCGTAAATTATTGTAAATTGTCATCCTGAACGCAGCGAAGGATCTCAGGTAAAATGAAACGCAGAAATAATTCCGCCGTGGGCTGAGATTCTTCGCTTTGCTCAGAATGACAAATATCAGTGAATAATTAATAATGAAGAATGAAAAGTTTCGGATAGGCTTCGCCTATGACCTTTTTTGAGTGCAAAGTTCAAAGTGCAGAGTGCAAAGTTTCGGATAGGCTCCGCCTATGACCGTTTTTTATGAATAATTAATAATGAAGAATTTCGGAAGGACTCTGCCCTTACCCGAATATAATAAGCGTCGCAGACCTTTAACACGCCGCAAGGCGTATATCACTTTCGGCTCTGCCGAAAATATCACATTGCAAAGCAATATATCACACGGCATCGCCGTATATCACTCTAATTGGGTGTGGGCTTCGCCCACCCTTAATTATTCATTATTCACTTTTCATTATTCACTTAACAAATTGCTTCGCCCACCCTTAATTATTCATAAAAAAAGGCAGCCCTTTAAAAGGCTGCCCCAAAAATCTGATAATGTTACTGCACAACAACTCTGTTTATGCCGAAAATGTTTTTGAAAAATGAAATTATTCTGTGCCACAGACTTGAATTAACCGAAATCGACTGCGAATCCTCAACGGCTTTCCCGTTTTCATCGGAAATCACCCTGCCGCCTGCATCGGTAACGGCAGCTTTGACCGTGTCGCCGTCTGACGGAGCAAATTCAAACACCTTGCCCTCGCCCTTCCTGACTCCGTTGACATACCAGCAGATTTTTGCGCCCTCGGGCAAATCCGCCGCCGTTGCACTCAGGCAAAGAATATCGCCGTAATTCACGGTGCAGCCGCCCTTATTGTTGATTTTCACCGACGAAATGCACCTGAAAACCGCAGTCACCGTCACATCCTTTGCAGGCATGGTATCGGGAATATCTGCCGACCAGCCCGCAAATTCCATGCCCGCTGCCGAGGGAGCTTCGGGCGGATTCACTGCTGCGCCGTAGCGGTAGCTTGCTGCGGTTTTAACGCCGTTGACGACGGTTGTGAATGTGTATGTATTCCTGTCAAGATAAACCCTGAGCACAAGCGTGCCGCCGTTTTCAACCTCTCCCGAAAGCTCGCTGAGCTTTTCGTTAAGGCTGAAGCCCTCGGGGATATCAAACTCGGCAGTTACAAGCTCGCCCGTTATGCCGCTGCAAGCCTGCAAAGAGCAGTCATATCTGCCGTTTGCTCTCATTGTGTAAATTTCAACGGTGTATTCCTCCGCCTTGCCGTTCACCTTTACACGGCACGAAGCCGAAATATCCGTGCCCGAAATGCGGGCGGTAACAAACGCCTCGCCCACTCCCGCAGCATAAAGCCTGCCGTTTTTTGCAACGGTAACAACGGAATTATCCGACGAGTCAAACAGCACCTTGCCGAGGAAGCCGTCGGTCACGGCAAACTTCAGAATTTCGCTCTCGCCGATTGTCAGCTCCGTTTCATCTTTTGCAAGAGAGAGCGAAACCGCCATATTATCAAGGAATTCGCCGCATTCTCTGCAGGATATTTCAAACATATTGCCGCCGCTGTATACGGGCTCACCCTTTCTGTGGGCGGCAGGCATCTCCCTCACCTGCGACAGACCGCATTCACAGTAAAATCTGTATAAACCGTCGGCGGTGCAGGTGTAGTCGGTTATCACCTCTTCAATGCAGTAATCGTGAATGTGATTGAAATAAACAACCTTTGCGCTGTGAAGCTTATCGACTCCCGAGATTTTATTCCACTCCTCACTGCTGCCCTCATAATAGAAATTTATCACATCCGCAGCAATTGCGTTTTCGCCGATATGGGTAACGCTGCGGGGAATGAGGATATCATCAATGCTCTTGCTTTCAATCAGTGCACGGTCAGCGATAACCCTTGTGCCGCTTTTGATTACATAGGTGCCGCCAAGTCTGCTGTCACCTTTAATCAGCTTGTCGCCGATATAAAGCACGCCGTTTTCCCAATTGCTGCCGTCATTATAAAAATCCGTATCCTTAAAGGCATCCTCACCGATATGCGTTACGCTGTCGGGGATTGATATATCCTTCACATTTTTACAGCTGTAAAAAGCATATGCGCCGATTGACTCAACACCCTCGGGGATAACAAGGCTGCCGTTGATTTCTTCGCCGTTAAAAAAGAATTTCTCGGTAAAAAACATCGGATTTGCGTTGGCGTTGCCCAAGGTTATGCCGCACCAATCCGAAACGCTGCCGTTGTAATAAACATTCTTGAATGCACAGTTTTCAAAAACGCAGCCCTCTATTTCTTTGATGCCGCTGCCGAGAGTCACTGTTTCAATGCTTTTGCAGTCATACAGAGCGTCATATTTAATGAATTCAACGCTGTCGCCGAAATTCACCGTTTTAAGAGACGGGCAATTGCTGAAAACAGATTTGCCGTAAAGGTTTGTGCACTTCGCCGCATTGATATTGACCGTTTCAAGAGCGGTGCAATTTGAAAATGCGCTTGTGCATATGCTCTCCATGCTCTCGGGTATCGTCACTGTTCTGAGTGCCGTGCAGCGTGAAAAAGCCATAATACCTATATAGGTTATGCCCTCGGAGATAACAAGCGAGGTGATTTTGTCACACTGCATAAACGCCATTGTGCTTATTGAGGTTATAGGGTTGCCGTCAAGCTCAGACGGAACAACAACATCGCCGCTGATTGCCGTGTCGCAATCGCTTATGTATGCCGTGCCGTCGGGGTTCACGGTGTATGAATAATACCCGCTCACCGCTGCATATGACTGCAAATCCGCAAACGGAATCAATCCTGCAGCCATAACAAACGCAAGCAGAAGCGAAAAAGCTTTTTTGAATATGTTTTTCATAAAATCAATCCTTTCGGGGTTTTGTGAGGTCCTCTCATTAAGTAGTCACCGAAAACACGGAATGTAACGGAATTTTATGAAAAAATATTGATTGACATTGCATCGGGCATATTATACAATTGATTTATAAGCATAAAAGGAGCGGTATTATGAAAAAAGCGTTTGCAATTTTAACGGCGTTTATTATGGCTTTTTCGTTCGCATCGTGCGGCAAAAAGGATGATTTGCCCACCACCATTCCCCAAACGGATGATTATTCCGAAACAGAAACAATTCAGGAACCCGACGATATTATCACAGCAGAAAGCTCAACCGCAGAATCAACAGAGACAAGCGGCACAACTGCCGTAACCGTTGCCGCCGACCCGTCGGAATGGAGCAGGGAAGAAATAATCGATTTTTATAAAAAAGCTGCCGAAAAGTCAAATCCCAAGGCCAAATCCAATCAGGTGATGGTGCTCAACGAGCTGATTATCAATGACGGTGACGGTGCACTCGGATTTTTCATCAAAATTCTCGAGCCCGCAATCGCTTCGGTAATAAAGAAGAATGCTTTGAATTTTGACGGAATCACGGGCGGATTTTCAGCTCTTGAAGCTGCCGATGTAAAGAGCATCAAAGCCTACAGAAGCGGCAATGACACCGTTGTTGAAATGACTATGAAAAACCAGACTGACGGCATTCATGCCAATGAGCACGAAGGCTCCGTAGGTCATGCAATATCCGTGCTCGGCGATATTTCAAAAGTTCTTGCCGAATTCCCGCAGTTCAAAGTTGATGTTGAAAATGCGGATATCAAGGTGAATTATGTCAACGCAACCGTTAAGGTTAAAATCAACGAAAACGGTATCATTGAAAAAGGCACATGGAAATATACCTGCGACCCCGAAATAAAACACCTTGACATCAGCGGAATCATGATTGACAAGGCAGATGCAAAAATCGATTACATAATCACCGTCGGCGGCGGAATTTAAAAAATGAGGAGCGAATCACGCAAAAGTGAAACGCTCCTTTTCTTATTTTGTCAGCAATTCATCAAAACATTGCAAAATCTTTTGGCAACCACACAGGAGGTCTGTCACCACACTGTTTATGGTGACAATATGCCAAGTAGGGGCGGATATCATCCGCCCGTTTAGCTCGGAATGACAAATCATAATTTATATGCCCGTGCGGTATGAATTTTTGTGCAAATATTATGAATTTTGAAAAAACTGAATTTTTTTCAAAATAAGTGTTGATTTTTTCTCGCAGATATGATAATATACTTGGGCAGTCAGGCGAAAGCCGCTGCTTAACAGAATATGCGCTGCTAGCTCAGCTGGATAGAGTGTTTGGCTACGAACCAAAAGGTCAGGGGTTCGAATCCCTTGCAGCGCGCCATACCGAAACTCCTTGTACATCAAGGAGTTTCGGCTTTTTATACCCTTCGAAAAAAAGTCTCAAAAACACCCTTTTTCTAACAAAATTCTAACAAGAGGTGTTCAGACTCAAATCACACATTGTTTTTGAAGCCTATAGAATTTCCGATTGAGTTGCCGAGAGCTCTTTTTCTTTTTAAATCAAGATGGCCGTAATACTTGGCGGTGATATTAATATCAGAGTGACCGAGCCATTCCTTAACATCATAAAGTTCACGGCCCTCCGACAAAAGCAGAGCTGCGCAGCTGTGACGCAAATCGTGAAATCTGATATGTTTTAAATTGTTCTTTTTCAAAAGTTTTTTGAAGCGTTTTGATATATAGTCAGGGTCATAAGTTTTACCATTAGGCCATTTGAATATATAATCGTTCTCAATATAATCTTTGCCGCAAGCAGCTCTTTCCTCTTCCTCACGGGCTTTGAGCCATTTGAAGAATTCAATCATATCATCTGACAGTGGGTATGTTCTGTTGCTTGCGTCGGTTTTGGTTGAATCCTTTGCAACAACCTTGTTGTTATACATAACAACCGTGTGTCTGACGATAAGCATTTTGTTTTCAAAATCTATCGCATCCCAGCGAAGTCCAAGCACTTCGCTTCTGCGCATTCCGAAATAAATTGTCGCATAAATCAGATGAAAGATTCTGTCATCTTTAATAGCTTCCCAAACCTTCTGAACTTCTTCCGCACTGTAGAAATTAACCTTTTCGTGAGTAAGTGTCGGAAGTTTCACGAATTCCAGACAATCGTCATAAATGATTTTTTCCTTTCTTGCCAGATTGAAAATCAACTTGAAAACGGTCATATGGCTTTTGAGCGTTTTGGGAGCAAGACCATCGCCAGTTATTTTGTTCCCGGATACTTTCTTTTCGTCGAAATATTTTTGTATTGTTTCGCAGGTAACCTCGTTCACCTTTATTTTGTGTTCCTCAAAATAAGGAATAATATGAACTCTTACGATACTTTCGTAACCGCCATATGTGATTATATCAACTTCGTTTTTATACTCGTTGAGCCATTTCTGTGCCAATTCGTCAAGCGTGATGTTAGAAGGAACAAGCTTGCTTTTTAATTCGTATTCCCTTTCGATCTCCTTTCTTTTTTCTTCGGCTTTTCTTTTGTTACCTTTAATTTCAAGACCCGTTGCAATCCATTTGGGTTTTCTTTTGCCGTTTTCATCATAAGTGTCTACAACGATGTAATAGTGGTTGCCTTTGGTCTGTATTGTAGCGCCTATATAAATCATCTCCTTTGAGTGGTTTATACAACGCCGTCCTTTTGGTAACTTAAGGATAGCGCGCAAACCGCTCTGTGTAAAGTAAATTAATTGTGAATTTTCGGCTGAACGAAGAAAAATCTCCGTTCAGCCATTTTGTTATTTTGTGCCGAGCGAACCATAAATTTTGCTTTTCGGCACAAGAAGTTTTTTGCCTATTTTTAGCGCAAAAAGCTTCTTTGTGTTGATGAGTTTGTAAATGGTTTTTTCACAAACTCCGAGATACTCTGCCGTTTCCTTAACGGTCAGAAGCTCTTTGTTTTCAAACATATTAGTTACCTCATAAAAATATTTTTTGAGGATTTTCTATACTGAACTCATAGTGAGTTATTTTCATTTTCATCTTGAGAAAGCGTACTTTCGTTTATATAATATTGGGTGGAATCAAACCGCTCCCGTATCCTCAGAGTTAGTGTGATAAAAGATATGACTGCACGGTTACGTTATTTCTCCAGTGAGCCAAGTGAAAAATTGAAACTGCAGCAAGTGCAAGGTTATTGTATTCGGTTGGTAAGCCATACTTGATTGCCAACTGTTTGTTCTTACCTCTGATTTTGTATGTACCTTTGATAAGTTTTTCATCAAAAGGTTTGTGGATAATTGTGCCATCGGAAAGTTTCTTTGTGCAGTACAGTTTCCAACGTAAACGGATTTCGTCTGCAAGTTTTTCCGCATACCCTTCTTCTGTGTTGATTTTATTCAGATAATAGCCATAACATCTTTTGGCATTTTCAGCCCTGATGTGATGATAGTCAATAGAATTGGAAAGTTCTATCGGCTGAAAAACTTTTTCTTTTTCGCCGACATTAAAATATTCGCTGATGAAAACTTCGTCTTCGGGAAGAATCCTCTGAAGTGAATCTTTGCCGCCTTTTCCGTTTTTGACGAAAACACATAAATGTCCCGATTCGTCCGTGACAAGATCCCGACCCTCAAGTTTGGCAAGCTCGGATGCTCTTATACCCACAACCCTCTGAAATGCTACTGATCGTTCATAACGAGGATTGTCGGGGTTGTTGTCCGCACGAATCGTTTTGCCGTTATCCAAACGGGATTTTGTATATTCGGCAGTATGACGGATGGGTTTCGTAATCAAATCCATCGGAACATTATAGAATCCGCAAACCGCCGCAAGATAGCTGTGTATGGTAGATGCACTGTACTTACCCTGCAGATAATCCGAGTAATCCTGAATGTGCATAAAACATTCGTCGTGTGTTTTGCAGTTGTGATGTTCACGGCAATATTTGATATATGCATCAAGCCATTTGCGATAGTTTTTCTGAGTACCAAAGCTTTTTGTTGATAAAAATGGTTCTGTTTCATCACGCAGCTGTCTTGTTATGCTCTTGCCCCTGACTTTATTTTGTTTCTTTGAATCAATCAGTCCTTTCTTTGTATTTGAAACTTTTTTCTGTTGGTGTTTCTTCCAACCCATTCGTTAAATCAATGGCGATGTCTCAATTTCCATACAGAAAATACATTCTGCCGCCGAGAAAAGGCCGGTTGAACAGGTTGCCGTCCTGTTCACACCAAAGCTTCTGAGCAAGAAATTCTTTCTCTTTTCGCTCAAAAAATTCTTGTTAGGTGGTTATCACGTAAAAATCACGATATTTTCGTGATAACCCCTAACGAAACAGACCGAAAAAACGGTCTGTTGTGACGCTGCGTTGTTTATTGCTGTTGTTCATCAGATGCAACTTTTCACCAACAAACAAACGCCGCATCACACTTCATCAGCAAAAAAAATTCGGCTGATGACAAGGGGCTGCGATTTTGCTTTTCGGGCATCATCCTTTCAAAAAATGTCTGCAGCATAACATCAACAAATTTATCTCCGTTCATCTGTTGATGTATCCGCTGCGATTTAAATGCTTGCTTTTTTCGTGCATCGGAGCATACACGACCACAGGCTGATTTGCCTGATGGAATTTCTCCTGTTGACTGTGTTATTCAATGGAAGTATGTAATTCAGGCAAGATGTCCTGTTAATAGCCACAAAATCAAACTCCCGAAATGTGAGAAAAATCACACTTCGGGAGTTGTTTTTTTATTAAGTTTTATACCTTGCTCAAAATATATTTATCAATTTCTTTTCTTGCTGCTTCAGATAAGTCAAGTATGTCCGTATATTCTTTTAATCTTTCGATATTACGCTTCGGATGATTGAGATATCTTTCGGAGATATCCTCTAATGAAAAATCATCACCAAGCTTCTTTTTCAGTTTGTTTCTGCGGCTGAAGCAATCGCAGATTGTTCTTTCGAGGTTATAGCCGTTAACGCCCAAATCTTTTATTTTTATCTTGCCTGTTTTAAGCAGGCGTTCATCTTCTATGTAATAGACGGAGATAGAGATGCCGTCAATTTCTTTTCTCTTGTGATGCGACAAGCTTCTCGGAACAGCGAGAGTATATGAATCAGGTCTTTTATCAATCAGCTTATACATATATAACATAGTTGCTTCGGCAAAAACACCGTTGGGTATTTTATTGGCGATAAGCCGCATTTTGTGAGCCTTGTCGGTTTTGCTTTTTTTATATACTCCACGGGAATATCTTACGAGAACACCTGCACGGCAAAGGCTTGTCAGTTCCCGAACATCCTTTATACCCGCTTTATACAATTCCTGTGTAGTGGCAAAGCCTTTTGAAAAATCGGCCTTTTCAAGCACACCTTCAAGTCTTTTTATATTTGATTCGCCCATATTCTCACTCTTTCAATTAGAATCGTTTCTTTAAATTTTCTGTATTTTTAATGTAAACTATAAAGCTTTGATAGATAAACTCATTAGACTAACCTCCGCTTGTTTAATGTTTATAATATACGCTACTCACAAAAACTTTACAAGACAAAATCGCAATAATTTGCGATTTTATCTTGTAATTGTAGTATTGATACGCTTTGTGCGCTTTCACCGGCCATGAAGCCGAATCTTTGTACATTTCACGCGTTGACGTTACCCGTTGACTCCTGGTACAATTATTCTGCAGAGGAAATATATCTTCTGTAATAAATTTTGGGAGTTGATTGATTTGTTTAGCCTTTTTAAATATGCCAAAATCATCTTTTATATGAAAAGGAGGTATGATAATGCCTGGCTTTATTGAAGAATTTTATTACGGCAACATCGAGCCGCAGGAATACAGCGCAGAACTCAAAGCGAAATTAAAGAAAAAGCAAAACGAACTGACTCAGATAGAAAAAGAACTTATGGGGAAATTGGCAGATGCCGATAAGGGGTTGTTTTCGGAATATGTAGACAAATATCTTGCGTTCCTGACAACAAGCATCACGGATAGCTTTATCACCGGGTTCAGATTTGGTGCAAAATTTACATTAGATACATTTAAATAACAAAAGTATTTAATTTCCATGTGCGTATTTTGTTCACGTAATGTTCCAAAAAACTTAGACAACCCGCGACGTGATTGTAACGTTCATATGTTATTATCCGTTTGTAAGGCAAAGAAGTGTCAAATATTAAATAGGAGTTGAAATATTTGAAAAATCATCTTAAAGAAATCATTGCCGAAAACATTTCAAAGAAATATGGATTTGAGAAAGAAAAAATCCTGTGTTTCTTTGACAAAAATCCGTATGTCAACTGCATTTTTCCCTATGCCGTAATGACGGCAATTCAAAAAAGTCTTGGGGCATCATCTTTGAGCGATATTCTCACCGAGTATGAACGCAGTTATTATTTACTCGATGATGAACTTGAACCCGTGGCACTTCGCAAGAATGAGTTTGTTATCAGGGACAGCAGCTTTGCTAACCACGGAATTGAAGAGGGATATATAATCAAATATGATCCTGATGAAGTTTATTTCGGTGATTATCAGGCAATTGAACTGGACGGAGTTATTATTCCGGCTTTTGTTACAAATGAAAGAGACGGAAAGTGCGAACTGTATTTTGAGGATGACGCATATCAACCTGTAACTGTTTTTACAGATAAAATCAGATTTCTCGGCAAGCTTGTCGGATATCGTAGTCCCGATGAATTCTATTTCCGTGATTTTATTGAGGATGAATACGAAGATGATTACGACGAAACCGAGTATTAAACACCAAGCCCGCAGGTTTTTGCCTGCGGGCTTGTGTTTTGTGTAGTTGTTATTCTGAGCTAAAACAAGCTATCGATTTTGTAAAAAACATAGAAATTGATATTTCTACAAAAATTTTTGCGTATCATTTTGCCAAAACCGTTATATATAGTTTATATCAAATCGTTATTTATGATATCGTCATATGTTTCCCTTTTGACTATAATCTTCTTTTCCTCACCTCTTATTGCAACAATAGGCGGGCGAGGATTTCTGTTATAATTGCTCGCCATAGAATAGTTATAAGCACCCGTTGCA
>JAFQON010000018.1 GCA_017403185.1 Clostridia bacterium | reverse complement strand
TTGAAATTAAAGCTTGATTTCGATTTCAACGCCTGCGGGAAGCTCAAGACCTGTCAGAGCTTCAACTGTCTTAGCTGAGGGTCTGATGATGTCGATAAGCCTTTTGTGTGTTCTCTGCTCAAACTGCTCTCTGCTGTCCTTATACTTGTGAACAGCACGAAGGATTGTTACGACTTCCTTCTCTGTGGGAAGGGGAACGGGACCTGATACCTGAGCGCCTGTTCTCTTAGCGGTCTCAACGATCTTTTCCGCTGCCTTGTCAACAAGGCTGTGGTCGTAGCCCTTGAGTCTGATTCTGATCTTTCCCTTAACTGCCATGTGAACGCCTCCTTAGAATTTGGCGGGCTGTGAATTGCAAATTCGTGAAAACCGACCCGGGTGTTTCAACCCGTCCGATTTAAAAACCGGAAAAACATATTTCCGGGAAAGCTTTCGCTCATTTGCACATAGGTATCCCGCAACAAGGCTGCCCGGGAACGGCAGACCTTTCGCAAGGACACAATTCGCCCGGTTTAAAATCGGACATACTCCGCAGAAATTTCCCGCTTCAGTGAGCGGCCACCTCCTGCATCAACGCATATCAGCATGGTTTCAGAAGATTTTCGGGCATAGTTGCCCCTTTGTCCTGAACCCGTGCCTTAAGATAATAACATAATATATTTGGTGTGTCAATAGTTTTTCTCAAATTTTTTCAATTTTTTTAAAGCCCTCAATCCCAATGATATCAAGGGTTTTGACGCTTTAACTCAGTGAATTGAATTCCGATGCAAAAGCACATATATAAAAGGTATATATAATATATGGAGCTATACACCATATGGTGTGTTTGCAAAAAAATCCCCCTAAATACAGAAAAACGGACACAGCAAAATTTTTGCCGTGTCCGCAAAAGTGTTTTAATACCAGAGGAAACCGAGAAGAAGAATTCGGATTATCCACTGCCACCACGCATAGCTTACGGTGACGGTGAACTCGGCACGGCAGCCGTCATACTCAACAAACACCGTCTGTTCGCCGACTTTTGAGGAATCATAACCGCTGACCGTCATTTTTGATGTGTCCGTAACCTTTTCGGTTGTGCCGTCTGAGTTTGTTACGGTCAATTCAATTCCGCTGAGATTCAGCCCTTCTTTGTAGTTGTACGCCGTCTTTGAAGGAAGCTTTGACACCTTTGCCGATGTTTTGACATGGATTGAAAACTCGCTGAATTGACCGACACTAATGATTATATATCCGTTTTCGATAATTGCGCCGCCGCCCGCATCGGTTGAGAAGCGTTCTCTGTCGCCGTTTGAGAACCAGTGGGTGATTATGAATCTGTCGCCTTCGCCGTATCCCTCGGGAATCGGGAATTTAACAGTTACCGTTTTGCCGCTGTTGGGCTGAACGGTCTCGGACTTTTCATTAACCATTTTAATGTTGAAGAATCCGACCTGCTTATAGCTCTCCTTGCCGAGCATATAAATGCTGCCGAGCTTGCTTTCGCCTTCAACTTCCTTTACACTCAGGCTGACATCCTCATTGAAGCAGTCCTCGTCAAAGGTTGCGGTAACATCGAAGCTCTCCGATTCAAGAATTTTGCCGAAAGCGGCGGTAAGAACAAGGTTGCCCGCAGGCATTGTGCCGAGCTCAACGGTATTTCCGCTCTCATCCTTCCAACCGAAGAAGCTCAGACCCTCTTTTTCGGGTACAGGAGGAACAACAATTTTTTCGCCCGCATTATAAATATGAACTCTTTCTTTTTCGCCGCCCTTATAATGAACATAGCCTGCGCCGTCGGGGATTTCCTCGGTGTATGAGTATCCGCAGTCTGTGCATTCAAAGTCAATTGCCGAGTCCGAAACAGTTATGCCGAGGCTGTGTGCAGGCTTTTCCGTATCTCTGACCAAAAGGGCATAGCCGCACTTGCTGCAGCAGAGATTGCGTGTGCCCGCCGCCGAGCAATCCGCAGGCTCAACAACCTTCCATTCACGCTCTGCATCTGAACACAGCATTTTTGCAGTGCTGTAGTGCAAGCTTGTCTGTATACTCTCACTGCATGAGCAGGAATACGACTTTGTTCCGTTTGCCGAGCAGGTGGGCTCAGCTGTGATTGACTGTGCATATTCATGCACATGGTCAGTTGATTTATGATTGAAATGAACCGTTGCGGTAACGGGATTTGCCGTATCTGTTGCAGCAGCAAATTCATTCCACTGCTCCTGAGTGCCTTCGAAATAAATATCACGTATATTATTGCCGTAAAAAGCTGCGGCTTCAATCGCCGTAACGCTGTCGGGAATAATAACGCTTGCAAGAGTCTGAGCGCTGCCAAAAGCATAAGTGCCGATTGAGGTTACGGTATCGGGCACGGTATAAACCTTCTGCTGCTTGTTGGCAGGATAATAAACAAGCTTTGTTTTGTTGTTATTGAAAAGAACTCCGCTGCTGTCTGCGGTGAAATACGGATTATCCGCATCAACGGATACACTTTCAAAGGCAATGCAGTTAACAAACGCCTTGCCTGTTACGGCTTTTACATTTTCAGGAATTGTGACGGTTTCAAGGCTTCTGCAATCCATGAATGAATCATCGTTAATGGCTGTGACGCTGTCGGGAATCGATACATTCTCAAGGTCAACACAATAGCGCAGAGTTGAGCCGTAAATTGCGGTTGTTCCCTTGGGGAATGTAATTTCTTTAAGTGAATAGCACTGGTAAAACGCCGTATCTCCGATGTATGTAACGCTTTCGGGGATTTCAATGCTTTCCAGGCTGAAGCACTGATGAAATGCGTTGGGTCTGATAACCTCAAGGCCGTCGGGAAGCTTGATTCCCTTAAGCCTTTCACACTCCCTGAATGCGTTGTTGCCGATTTCCTTAAGCCCCGAGGGAAGCTCAACATATTCAAGTCCTGTGCACCAATGGAAGGTGCCCGAAGCTATTGATTCAAGGCTTTCGGGGAAGTTTATTTCCGAAAGGCTGAAGCAGGCATTGAAAAGCCAGTCGCTCAGATGAGTCGTGCCTTCGGGAATTGTTACGGTGCGAAGCCCCCTGCAATCCGAAAATGCACCAAGACCAAGCTTGATAGCAGGATTATTCCAGATAACCTCTTCAAGATTCACGCTGCCCGCAAATGAATATCTTTCAATTTCGGTAACATAATCAGGTATAACATATTCCGTTCTCTTGTTGCCTGCAGGGTAGCCAACGATTTTTGTCTTATCTTTAGTGAAAAGAACACCTGTTTCGTCGGCGGTGTATGAGGGATTGCCCTCTTCAACCGCTATTTTTTCAAGGGATGTGCAGCCTCTGAACACACCTGAGCCGATGTTCGTAACGCTTGCGGTAATCTCTATGCCTGCAAGAGCGGTGCAGCCCTCAAATGCACTGTTGCCGATGGTTTTTACGCTGTCGGGGATAACAGCTTGCGTGATCGCAGTGTTGTGAGCAAAAACTCCGTCTGCTATCGCTGTTACGGGGTAGCCGCCGAGGGCTGCAGGAAGAGTTATATCACCCGAAACATTCGTTGCCTTTGTGATTGTTGCTTCGCTGCCCGAAACCGTGTAGCGATAAGAGCCTTCCGTGTATTCCGTTGCCGCAAACGCCGAAATGCCCATTGCCGCAATGCTCATAAGCATTACGGCTGTAAGAAAGATTGAAATAATTCTTTTTGACTTTGTTTTCATAAAAGCCGCTCCTTAAACACATTCACGGGAGAAGCAAAAAGCTTCTCCCGATTTATTAATACCAGAGGAATCCGAGGAAGAGAATTCTGATTATCCACTGCCACCAAGCATAGCTTACGGTGACTGTGAACGCAGCCTTCTCGCCGTTATAATCAACGGTTACGGTCTGCTCGCCGATTTTTGAGGAATCATAACCGCTGACATTTATTTTTGAGGTGTCCGTGATTTTACGGGTTGTGCCGTCGGTCATTGTCACGGTGAGCTCTATTCCGCTCAGGTCAAGCTCTTCCTTATAATTATATGCCGTCTTTGAAGGTGCTTTTGTTACCTTTGCGGATGACCTGACATGGATTGAGAATTCGCTGAACTCGCCGATTTCAATAAAGATAAAGCCGCTCTCTATTCGGGCATTGCTGCCGGTTGTGAACCTCTCTCTGCCGCCGCCGGAAAGCCAATGAGTGATTATAAACTCATTTTTCTCACTGCAGCCTGCAGGAATCGGGAAGCTGACGGTTACTTTTTTGCCGTTCTGAGGCTGAACAGCCTCAGATTTACCGTTGAGCATTTTTATGTTGAAAAAGCCCACCTGCTTGTAATAGCTGCCGCCGAGCATATAAATGCTGCCGAGCTTGCTTTCACCGCTTATTGCATTGACGCTCAGCTTCGCATCCTCGGCAAAGCAATCATCGTCATATGTTGCGGTAACATTGAACTCATCGGAAACGCTCACATATCTGAACCTTGCGGTGAACTCCAATTCATGCGCAGGCATAAGGAAGGGTATCTGCACCTCGTTGCCGTCGGAATCAAGCCAGCAAATAAGCTCCTTGCCGTCAAAATCCGACATATCCGGCTGAGGAATCTCCGAGTCAAACTCAACGGAATACACGAGACTTTCTTCGCCGATGTTGTAGGTTACTGTGTATTTTTCAGGCTCCCATACGGCGTAAAGGGTTGTGCCGTTAACGGGCATTACAATCGGGAATTCAGCCATTGCCGATTGATAATAGTCATCGGGCAGATATGACCAGCCGACAAAGCGGAAGCCTTCTTTTTCGGGCTGTGCGGGAGCATCAACTTCTGCCAAATAATCTGCCTTTATCGGCTCAACAAACGAACCTCCCTGAGATTCGAAATTGATTTCGAACTGATAAACAATCCACTCCGCACGGATAACCACATCGCTGTCGGGCATTTCAAACGGGAATTCAACGGGCGTGCCGTCTTCGTAGCTCCAGCCTGCAAACGCATATCCCGTCTTAACAGGGTAGTCAGGCATTTCAACAAGCTCGCCGTAATTTGCGCTGACAGGCTCAATCTCTCTGCCGCCTTGTGTATCAAAGGTTACCGTGTGTTCGTTTGCCTCCCAAACTGCATAAAGAGTTATACAGTCAGCAGGAACCCAAAACGGGAACTGAACCATTTCTGTTTCATGACCGCTGTCAGGGTGAACATATGACCAACCGACAAAGCGGAAGCCTTCTTTTTCGGGCTCTGCGGGAGCATCAACTTCTGACAGATAATCTGCCTTTATCGGCTCAACAGGCGAGCCACCCAAGGAATCAAAAGTGATTTCATATACATTTTCAACCCAGTCTGCACAGATAATCACATCGTTATCGGGCATTTCAAACGGGAATGCAACGGGTGTGCCGTCTTCAAAATACCAGCCGTCAAAAGTATATCCCGTCTTGACAGTATAGTCGGGGTCGGGCATTTCAACAAGCTCGCCATATTCGTATGAAACGGCACATAAGCTGTCATAATTGTTGATATCGACAAATGTTACCGTGTGCCTGTTTGCCTCCCAAACCGCCTCAAATATCAGCTCGCTGTCGGGCATGGTTTCGGGGATTCCGTCAACACCCTCTATATAAGTAACACTCTTCCAGCCTGCGAAGGTGTGACCCTTCTTTGTGGGCGGGTACGAAGGCTCCGGCACTTTATCGCCGTATAAAACGGTATACCTTTCAAGCTCAACGCCGTCTGACATATACACAACATCATGCTCATTATAATAATATGCCGCATGATATCTTGTATTTCTCAGATTCACCCGTTCGTATTCTTCAACAGGATAACCGTTATCATCCAGCCAGCCCCCGAAGGTGAAGCCTTCCAACTCAGGCATATCCGGGAACACTATCTCTTCATCATATAAAAAATCCTGAGAATAGATAAGCTCTCCGTAATAGCTGTCAAGGAATTCAACGGTTACGGTCATGGGCTCCCACTCGGCACCCAAAAAAATCTCCGCTCTGTCAAGGGGGATCGGGTCAAACGGCTCACGGTCATAGTCATAGCCGTATTCATCATACCAGCCCATAAGATTGTAGCCTTCTCTGTAAACCCATGTGCCGAGGTCATAATCGGGATATAGATATCCGCCGCTTGGCAACACCTTCGTCACCTCATATGCTTCATAGCCGTGTTCGTCGTAAACGCCCTCAAAGATGCCGCCGTTACCGTACCATGTAACGGTGGTGCTTGTGGTAACATAGCCGTTTCTGACTGAGCTGTTCCATACATCTGATTTATAAAGGGTAACCGAGTCATATACGGATTCCCCCTCAACGCCTATAGTAACATCTGTGTAGCCCGAGTCATCATAAGAATATTTGACTGTGCTCGAGGGAACAGGTGCCTGAGCGTAGCCTATAACATCCGGCGAAACCCTCAGGTCAAATTCCGCAAGCCACTGATCGCCGCTCAGCTTTGCACATTCTCCCGTGCCGAGCTCGAAAAAGATCTTAAACGCATTGTAGTCGTAATAATTCTCCTTGTAAAGTTCGTCTTTTCTGAGCTGCTCAAAAATCAAATCATCAGATCGATCAAGCTTTTGGAAATCACCCCATACTTCATTCACCGCCGCTGAGCTTTCAGGGTCGGTATTCACTGTGAGTTCATGCCAATCATCGGTAACATAATCATCTTCAAAGAATGTGCTGTCATAAAACACAAGAACATCGCCGTAGCCTGCAGCATATGTTGTATCAACAAACAGTCTGAGCTTCACTTCTTCACCGGGCTCAACCCTGTTTGTTTCAACCCAATCCTGAGCTGTTTCGTCATACTTATAAAAACGGGTTTCAATGCCCAGCGCAGGCTCATCGGTGACCCATCTGCCGGTAAGCTGAATATCGTGAGCAGGCATTTCAAGGGTTGTTACCTTTTCGCCGTTGTAATACCAGCCGTCAAAGGTATAATCACCGCTCGGGCTGCCGAAATCCACCGGTTTCACATCAGCGCCAACCTGAACCGTTTCCGGTTCAAGCTCTTTGGTGTAGTATTCGGGAACATATCCCTCGATTTTATATTCAACCTTGTATTTTTTGTTGGCATCTATGACCATTCCGAGCCTCATAACAGGCCTTACACCCACATCGGTATTCGCTGCATCGGTGCCCGTGGGGCTGTAGCCGTCAGCCGTAACAATATGCACGGAATCGTTCATTCTGCCGTAAGGATTGCGGAGCCACCATCTTGACATTCCGTCATCGTCTTCTCCCGGAGCGTTCGTCACATAAAGACCCTGACTCTTCGCATAATCCGTGCCTGACGCCTGCCTTGTTGAAGAAGAAAAATACCTGTTATCGCTGAAGGTCAGGTCAGAATTCACAACATCATCAGTGGTGAGAAAATAAATATAATCATCACTTGCGTGACCGTAGTACACATTGCTTGCCGTGCTGTCAAGGTGAGTGAGCTGAATTTCCGCACGCTCAGCATCGGTAAAGGCAAGATTATAAAAATCGCCGTTAAGCCACGCTCTGAGCGAACTTGATTTATAGTCACAGATATAACGCTTGCTGAAGCCCTCAGCTATATTGTTGTAATATCCGCTGTAAACGGTGGCGCTTATCGGCTGCGAGTCAATAATGCTTTGACACATTACAAGCCCGTTTACAGGGTCGATTATCTTCCACTCCAAAGGCTCGTATTTGAACCAGTATACATTATTTATATTGTATCCGTTATCATCCTGACGGCTGTGTTCACCTGTTTCATCCGCAGCATATTTTACATATGTGGGTCTGTATTGTGTGAAGGTTACGGCTCTGTATTTGCTGCCGCCGTATGTAACATCGGCATATTTCATATAATCGCTCTGAACCATGCCGCCGAGAGAGCCATTGCCCGTATAGTATCCGTATGATACCCAATCAAGCTCTAAATCATTGAGCTTGCTGAGCAAAGCCGTGTCTGTGACCTCACTCTGCGGATATGAACCGAATTTGATTATTTCTTTCTGTTTATACTTCACTGCTGCGTTTGCCTCTATCCTTACAGCCGAGACAGCACCGAAAATCATTAATGCCGACAGTAAAAAAGCAGTCAGTTTTTTGAGATATCGTTTCACTTTAACTCCTCCCGATTATAAATAAGCAACCATTTCGTAGGTCTGACCCGACTCCGCATAGAGGGAGTCGCCGGGGCCGTCGATTCCGCCGTAGGGCAAGTGACCTCTCGCCTCAACAAGCCCCGCAATATAAGCATCATTAAGCAGAGTGCCGGGCTCTACCTCCACACTGAAGGAGTCGGCAACGGTATTGTCAAGCTCAAGCACCGTGAATGTTACCGTTGCTTTTGCCGCCTCGGTAGTGGTTGTGGTGGTCGGCCTTGTTGTTGTGGGCTCCTCGGTTGTGGGCTCGGTGGTTGTGGTTACTTTTTTGGTGGTTGTTTCCTTTTGAGTTGTGGTAGTGGTCTTTTTGGTTGTAGTTGCTTTTGTTGTGGTGGTAGTCTTTTTGGTTGTTGCGGTTGTTGTGGTTTTCTTTGTTGTCGTCGCCTTTGTCGTGGTAGTATTTTTCTTTGTTGTTGTTGACGAAGCCTTTGTTGTGCTCTCATCGGGAGCGGTTGTAACAGAGGTTGAGGTTTCGCTGACGGGAACAACTGCAGGCAGCACGGTTTCCTCCTCAAAAGCGGGGGCGGTTGTAACCTCCTCCTGAATTACGCCCGTGGTTTCAGGCTCCTTTTCTCTGTTTTTAACAACCGTTGTAACTCCTGCAGCAGTGCCGCCGATAATTCCCACTGCCGCAAGACCTGCAATAACCTTCTGAGCAGTGGTGAGCGCAAAGGCTTTCACGGCAACGCCCGCACCCGTTGATGCCGCCGTTGTGGCTGCGGTCGAGGCTGCGGTTGTTGCGGCTGTGGTTGCTGCAGCGGTTGTAGCCGCCGTGCCTGCACCTGCTGCAGTGGTCGCCGCCGCTGCAGTGCCCGATATTGCGATACCTGACAGCACACGGGCTGAATTTGCACTCTCCGCAAAGGTTGACGAAACGGATTCCGACGCTCTGGCAAGAGCCCAGATAACAACGCCGACAGGTGCCGTGCTGTAAAGAGAGGTGATTCCCCTCTTCTCAAATTTCGCCTTCAGATCCTTTCTTGCGGTGAAAAGCCTGTTTTTAACGGTGCTGACGGGGATTTCGAGTGTTTCTGAAATTTCATTAACACTCATCTCCTCAAAATACATCATCATCACGCAGGCACGCTTTTCCTCGGTCAGCTCACCGATAACCTCCATAACAGCGGAGTGCAGCTCATCCTGATTAAGATTTTCCTCGGGATTGAACGAGGTGTCCTCATCGGGAATAACCTCAAACGCTTCTTCCTCTCCCGCTTCAAAAAGCGAAGGTTTCTTTTTCTTAAGAGAATCCTTGCTCTTATTGGCAACCATATGGTGAAACCAGCTCACGAAGCTCTCAGGCTTATCAAGCGTATTGATTTTTTCAAGCATTTTTATGTAGCTTTCCTGAAGGACATCCTCTGCATCCTGCTCGTTTTTTGTGATTTCGAGCGCAACAAAGTATGCCCTGCCGCTTGTCAGCTTGTAAAGCTCGTTGAACGCACTGTTATCGCCGCCCTGAAGCTTCACGACAAGCTCGGCTATTCTTTCATATCCCGTTTCCATAAGCGCACCTTCCGCAATTTATTTCTGCGTTAAAATTCTATTTGAACAATATAATATATTATATTATACTACCGTAAAGTTCAAAATTCAATAAACAAATAGTTGATTTTCGTTCTTGTGTAGGTATAAGTCATATAAAGCTCGTTACCGTCTGCAATTATTGACGGGTATGAGTATTCGCCGAAAAATCTGTTTTCAACAGTCATAACCTCTTCCCATGTTTCGCCGTTATCCTTTGAAACGGAGAGAACAAGCTTGTTGCGTATTCCTTCAACGCCGATGGGATTATATGCAAGCCAGAGCCATCCGTTATCGCTCATAACGCAGTCAATTCCGCTGCTGTTGTTGGGGAGCTGTGTGGCGTACGCCTCGCTCCATGTGCAGCCGCCGTCAAAGGAGTCGCTTCTGTAAATTTTGCCCGCTCTTGTTCTGAACATCGCATGAATATTGCCGTCTGCATCCTCCCAGAGAGTGGGCTGAATCATTGCAACCGTTTTGCCTCTGCTGTCCTTTGCCGAAATATAATCTGTTTTTTGCCATGTTTCGCCGCCGTCTGTTGAAATATCAAAAAACGCCTTCCATTCGCCCTGCTCGGTTGAAGCAGGGGCAATCATAACACCGCCCGATGTGACAAGGCATTTGTTTTTTACGGGACCTCTGCCGCCGCTTGTGTCACCCTCAACGAGCTCCTTGGGCTGAGTCCATGTTGCACCGTAATCATAGGTATCGGAATACTTTGTAACCCAGCTTTCGGTATTCTTGCCGACCTTATAATAAAGCCTTACGAAATCGCCCATGTCCTGAAGCACGGGATTCCAATGAGCCACGGTATCCTCTGACGCAAGCTGCTTCGGCTCACTCCACTCGCTGCCGTTATAAACCGAATACCATATTCTCACATCACTGTTGCCCTCGCCGCTGCCTGCAAACCATGCCGACAGTATATCGCCGTTTGACATTTTTACAAGTGTTGATGCGTGAGCACTGTTGAAATATTCTTTTGCCTCAAAAACCTCACCGCGGTCAATTTTGATATCCATGCCTTCTGTTTCATTTGATGTTATCCCCAGAAGGCTGAAAAGCTTCTCTCTGAAATCCTCAAAAAAGCTTACGATGCTTGCAGAAAAATCGGGTTGTGCCGAGTTGTTTTCAAATGCGTAAGCGGGGCAGGCGGTGCCTGCAAGGGTGCAGCAGCATAAAACCGTTGCAATTGACTTTTTAATAAAATTTTTCATAATGTAATCTCCTTTTTCTTCTTATCCTTTAAGAATGCCCGGGTCATTTCTGCTGCCCGGCAGACGCCCGTTTTTGTTTGCGTCAAGATAGACAACCCCTTTTTTTATCGCTGCCTTAAGGTAGTTGCAAGGAGCATCGAATTTTTCGGCGTAGATAAAGGTGGGGTTTTCATCGGGCACAACAAGCTCGGCAATCACGGTTTTGTTTTCTTCATTAACCGAAATTTCGAGCGAATGAAGCCCGTCAAGATTCACTCTGGTTTTTTTCACATTTTCATTCATGCCATCCCTCCGTTTGATTGGTGTTTTTTGCCCTTACACCTATAAGACGAAGCAAATCGGGGTTTGGTCTAACAAAAAATGAGATTATGAAAAAATTTTTAATATCTTGCCATTCTGCGGGCTTTGTGATAATATATTCTGTGTGAGCAATAATCATATGAGAAGTTATTGTGCAGACAAAGAACATATTAAGAAGAAAAAGGAGATTATATTATGATCGGTTTAGGCACATGGGCTTGCAATGTAAACACAATGTTTTTCTCCGGCGAAGCAAAAATCAGAGTGTTTGATGACAACGGCAAATACGGCTTTGAGCTTGAGGTTCCCGGCGTAACCGTTCCCGATATCACAATCAAAAAGATTGAAGAGGATGACGACACAATCAATGCAGTGGTTCAGACCAGCCTTCTCCCTGACAAGGACATTGACCTTTGCGTTACCTTTGACGGCGACGAATTTGACGGCTTTGTCAAAATCCCCTTCCTCGGCAAGGTTAAGTTCAAGGACGGTCACAGAGTAGCATAATAAGCTTAATTCGTATAAAAGCATGGATGTGAGTCAATGAAAAAAATATTTATCAGCTATTCGAGCAAAGACAGAGAATTTGCATATAATTTAGTTGAGTATCTTGAGGATAACGGCGTTCAGTGCTTCATTGCCCCCAGAGATATTGACGGCGGAAAGCCCTATGCCTCGGCTCTCATGGATGCAATCTACAACTGCGCCGCAGTTATGCTGATTGCGTCAAAGTCAATCAACGAATCTGAGCACGTGCTCAACGAGGTTGATGTTGTTTTCGCAAAAAAGAAAACCATTCTGCCCGTATTTGTTGAGGACTTTGAGCTGAGCGACGATTACAGATATTATCTCGGCAGAAAGCACTGGATTATCGCCTACCCTGACCCTCCGCAGACTTATTTTCAGAAAATTCTTGACACGGCATCAAAATATCTTCCCAGTGAAGCGCCCGTTGTTGAGGCGGTGCCTGAGAAAGCAGAGCCCGTGGATTTGTCAAAAACAACCGTTTTTGATTATTACCCCGACAGAGGCATTATGGTTAACCCTGAGGACCACCAGAGAAATGTGAGCTTCAGAACAGACACCATTGTCAACATGATGGGCGGGATTTTTGAAAGAGTTGAAGAAATTGCGGGAAGCGAAGCCGCCGAAAGCATATTCTTTGACAGCGGCTACGCAAGCGGAAAAAACTTTTCCGAAAAAATCAACAATCAGTGGGATACGGGCTATTCCTTTGAGGATATAAAGAACAAAATCAACAAATGGTGCGAGTTCGATTCAGCCGTGGGCTGGGGACTTTTTTCATCCGAAATCTTTATTGATGAAGAAAATGACAGCCTGACGGGCAAAATAAGAATAAACGAACCCTTCATTGTTGACCATAAAAAGAAGAGGAAGATTTGCGCCTTCATCCGCGGCTACTCCTCGGGCGTTGTTGAAAATCTTCTCAACTCAATTGAGGTTGAGCTCACCTGCAGTGAATGCCCGCTCAAAAGCAGGTTCAAAACTCAGTGTGTCTTTGAGCTCAAAACGAAATAATCATAAGGTGTCTTAGTATAATGAAAATTCTGGTTATATTTACCGGCGGCACCATCGGCAGCTGCGAAAAAAACGGAAGCATCGCTACCGATGAGAGCACAAAATATGTTTTAATCAACAGATATAAGTCCGTATGCGGCGGAGCAGACTTTGATATCAGCACCCCTTTCAGCGTGCTGAGTGAAAACCTCTCCGCAAACGAGCTTAATCTTATTCAAAAAGAAGTTATCGGCAATCTTGACAAGGGTTATGACGGAATAATCGTCACTCACGGCACGGATACTCTTCAGTATACTGCCGCCGCAATCGAATACGCAATCTGCGGCTGCAGCATCCCCGTAGTGCTGGTTTCATCGGATTTCCCTCTTGAGGATGAAAGCTCAAACGGGCACCCGAATTTTGAGGCTGCCGTTGAATTCATCAAAAGCAAGCCGGAAGGCGGCGTATTTGTGAGCTACAAAAACAGCGCCGATGCCTTCACAAGCATCCACCTTGCCTCACGCATTCTTCAGCACGCAGAATGCAGCGCCGATATATTCAGCATTGAGGGTGTGCCATACGCACGCTATGACGGCGAGGTCGCTCTCTGCGGCGCAAAGCAATCTGAAAATCAGAATGCGCTCGGATATGTTCCCTACACGGAGGATTCTGCCGTGCTTGTTATTGACAGCCGACCCGGCGACAGCTACGCCTACTCCCTTGACGGAATAAAGGCTGTTATTCTCAAGCCCTATCACTCCGCAACGCTGTGCACCGCAAGCGCATCGCTTGAAGCCTTCTGCGAAAAGGCAGCCGCTGCGGGAATTCCCGTTTTTGCCGTGAATGTGAAGCACGGAATAAGCTACGAAAGCACGGAGCTCTTTGCTCATTTGAACATTGTTTCGCTGCCCTTCAGCACCTATATTGCGGCATATATGAAAATCTGGGCTGCCGTTAGCCTCGGTGCCGATACAGCAAAATTTGCTCAAAGGCAAATTGCCAATGAGCTTGTATAAAAAGTATATTCAACGCCCTAAAAGGAGTGTTACATAACACTCCCTTTAGGGTTTCTTTTTATGTTATCCGAGAATGAGATGTTCGCAGCAATCTCCGATTTCCTCGACAATCGATCCGAGTCTTGAGAAAACTCTGTCCAAAAGATAGATCATTGCTTCTGCAATTGTATAGTACGGATACTCTTCGGGATTTGTCATTACATTAAACCAGAATTTAACGGAATTAACCATAGCCGAAAACTCTTCCCCGATGCGTTCACCGAGTCTCTTGATATTCTGAACAGCCGTTGCTTCTGTTACTTCAATCTTTTCCTTGAGCAAAATGTTTTCGCCGCTTGTTACAACAGCAAAGCAAATCTCGCCGTCTATCATGGCCTCACCGTAATACAGATATATTTCACTGCCGTATGCAGTCTCAACAATGATGGGCTCATACATATAAAACTCTTTGGTCTGAGTTGTGCCGTCATTGAAGGTAACCGTAACTGTTTCGCCGCCGACACCGTCTGTATCATCTTCGGTACCGTAAAAATCAAAGCTGTAGTCGTCTTCAGAATAATATTTGACACCCTTGAGATATTTGTCAAGATTGCTGATTTCAACCTTCTTAATGAAGTATGTTGCAGGGTAGCAGGTCATTGTGTACTGCTTTTTGATGCCGAAGGTATTAATTGTTGTAACGGTGTTTTCGCCTTCCGTTGCTTCACCGCCACCATTGTCAGTTGCAAAACGAATATATGCTCCTTCAAATGTTCTTTTGCTGCCGTCAGCAAAAACAAAGGTGATATCTCTCTGAAGGTCAAAACCTTTGCCGCTGCCATACCCGAAATCATAGTACATTACAAGATTTTGGAGTAAAGCTTCATCAATTTCAACATCGACAAGTTCTTCGCCGATGTATTCGATAACAATTTCATCATCAACAGGTTTTGTGTAATATCTTACGGCAACATATGCCGTGCCTGCGTTCAGATATGTCACAAGCGTATACTCAGCTGAATCGCCCTCGCCTTTCTGTGCGCTGATTGTTGTCGCATAATCACTGGGCTTACCGTCAGCAACTGCTTCGGAAACAAAAATACTCAGTCCGTAGCCTCTGCTGAAGGTGTAATATCCTGATTTTTCAGCTTCAAAGGTATAGCACGTATCGTAGTATCCCGGATCTTCTTCTTTGACAGCGTTTGATCCCTCAACAAGCTCACCCTTGTATACATATTCGTCTATGAGTTCATATTCCTCTTTGCTGGGCCATTCGATAATTTCGCCTACATTTGCCGCAAAAGCCGATGACATTGCACCGAATGAAAGGATAACTGCAAGAAGCATTGCGATAACCGATTTGAAAGTTTTCTTTGTTTTCATGGTAATTCTCCTTTTAATATTCTTTATATAATAGTGTTAAATTTGCGGACACGGTTAACAAAAGCGAAAAAGTTTTTATTTGAACATGAAGTTCACAAAAGCTCCGATTTCGCTGAAGATATTTTCAACTGTGTAGCCGATATATCTGAACGCATAGCCGTACTGAGCCATAGCCTCCTGAATCATACCCGCTTTCATCATAAGCGAAGCCTGCTCAAACTCGCTTTCGATATATTCTGTATACCAACCTATGTTTTCTGCAAAACGGCTGATATTTTCGCTGATGCTTGCCTTCTCTGTTTCAAGATCAATAACAGCTATCTGATTTGAACCTGCACCGATAACAAGTCTTACCTTAAGCTCATCAACATCTTCGGCATACATACAGTCAAGCTCAATTTCTCTGCCGTTGGGAAGAGTTACCTCGCAAGGATAAGTATTTTCTATAGTCTGCTTTGTGTTGTCGGTAAAAACAACGGTGATTTCGTCGAATACATCGTCTACAGAATAGCCGTTATAATAAATGCGTGCATTTGCAGAGCCTTCAACCTCAACACCTGAAATATAATCCGAGATAAGAGCAACATTGAGCTTCTGCTCAAATTCATGACCTGCAAATTCAAGAGTAACGGTGTTTTCGCCCTTCTTGAGACCGCCGTCATAATCAAACCAGTATCTTACGCCTTCCTCTTCCAAGGTTTTGCCGCTTGTGAAGGTTACTTTTGTGTCGAGATCAACTCCGTAGCTTGTTCTGTCAACCTTAATGTCAGCGGAGTCTGAAGGTACATAAACGCCTGTTCCGTATTCATTGGTGTAATATTCAATAATGTCATAGTGAAGAATGAGTTCATCAATATTCTCGTCGTTGAGCTCAACAGACTCAATATCTTCGCCGAGATATTCAACCTCAACATTCACCGCTTCAGCTGCGCCGTAAGCGCCTACGATTGCAACATCTGTTTTTTCATTGCGGTTGAAAACGAAACGGTCAACATCATAGCTGAAGAAGTTTTCGCCGTCACCCCAGCCGACATATTTGTTGCCTGACTTCTCGGGCACACAGAAATATTCAAAAACGCTGTCTGTGATTTCAACGGAGTAATAGCCGTTTTCAAGCTCTGACAAATCGAAGTAGTAATAGCCGCCTTCTTTAATTGCTACGGTGTTTGTGCCGAGAGCAAGGTCTGAATGGTAAGCACAGCTTGCGGTTTCATCATAAACAGTCCATGTGATGCTGTCGTTTGCAGCAAACGCTGCGGACATTGCGCCGAGTGAAAGTATAAGTGCGAGTGCCATTGCGATAACTGCTTTGAAGGTCTTCTTTGTTTTCATGATTCTTTTCTCCTTTTTTATCTGAAAAATCGGGTCTTTTTAACCTCTTACACCCTAAAGACGATTGATTTTTTGGTTTGGTCTAAAGTTTTTTAAAAGTTTTGCTTTTTTGTTTTATTTTTTATCTTTTTTATTATTTTCACAACAATTGCCGCAAAAAGCGGGATTCCCAACGATATGAGCTCCATCAGTTCAAAATAATGTCTGAATGTCATTCCGTAATTCTCCCAAAAGCTCAATTTATCTACGCTGTTCCAGAGGAAGCAGATAATTATAAATGATATTAAAATGCCCACCTTGCTGCTCATAAGCATCTCGCTTTCTTTGCCGACCACTGCGTAGACGAATGAGAGAACACCCAAAAGAACTGCCGCCGCAATGCTCAGCCACGACCATTCCTTGCTGAGGTAATAATTAACAGCGAAAAATGAGAACGCAAACGGAAAACAAAACGGAAATGCTGTCAACATCTTCTTAACCTTGTTTTTCATATTGTTTCTCCTTATCAAATAAAGAAACTGTTTCGGCTTGTTATTTTCTGAGTTTTTTTATTAATTTTCTGATGATAAATCCGATTAACCCGCCCGCTGCCACGGGAAGAAGAACATAAAAAGGAATCATTCCGAGTGCAGACTCCAAGGGCATTAATTCCTGCCACAAAATGCTCGGCATAATCACCTGAGTTGCAAATGAAACAACCGCAAAGGGAATGAGCATTATCGGATTTGCCGCACCGACATAGATTGACAATGCTGCGGTTGTTGCCGAAAGTATAAAATACGAGATAAACGGAACCGTCATTGCATCAATATGAACCGTGCATAAGCATATAACATAAAGCACGACGGCTTCCAGAATGATTGCCGCAGATGAGATAATAAGCGATTTGTAATTTTTGATTTTCATATTTTTTCCTCCTTATCGGGGTCCTTTCTGACCCCTTACACCCTAAAGACGAAGGAATTTTGCATTTGGTCTAAGGATTTTTGAAAAAATTTGAAAATAATATCGGAATTATAAAATATTCCCGTAAAAACAAAAATGCGCAGCCGAAGCTGCGCACAAAAACACATGTCTCCGATTGCTGCGAAACAAATCATTCTCCCATAACACAAGTATGCGAAAACAGAGCATGTATTTTTACATAATTAAAATACACACTTGTGAACAGGGTTATTCGGATTTGTTTCGCAATTTCAGTATACCACGAAATTTTTGATAATTCAATATATTTTATTGTATAAAGAAAAAGCCGAGGCACAAAGCCTCGGATTTTTCTCGTATAAAACGGGGGGGACAAAAGATGGTAGTGTTCAAATTAATTATTCTGAAGCCTTCTTTGAATACTTGGTGAGATAAACAATTCTCATAAGCCAGGCTTCAATGGGATTGATTGCCTTCTCCTTGCCAAATACCTTTGCGGTAAGCAAAGTGAGGCAGCTCTTGCTCATAATCATATCGACCGCCTGCGCATCGCCCTCGTTGGAGCCGCAGCACAGAGCACCCTGATCCTTGATAAGCACCGCATTCTTCCTCTTGATTGCCTTAGCGCACTTTTCGGGAGCAACGGTCTTAACGGTGGGGCCGCAAATCTGAGCAAAATCGTCAAGCAAGGGCTTCATTGTTTTGCCGAGCCTTGAAACGGCCACAGCCTCGCTTGAAGTGTTATGAATTATGTTATTGAAATCGGGGCGGGCAAGATAGATATCTCTGTGGGCATTTGCGGTGTCTGCAAGTGCCTTTTCTGCCGCACCGGTGTTGAGATCCATTGATACCTCGGAGCCGTCTTCCTTATTGGTGAAAACGATTTCTCCGCTGTCTCTGTTGCATTTGCTATTATACACCAAAGAATTATCAATTTCAACTGTTTTTTGAGAATTTGTGAGCTTGTTGGCCATTTCCGAACAGAAATCGTCAAGATTGTCTGAGTTTATGCCAAACTTATCCTTTGCGGCTGAAAGAATATGCTTTGCACACACCTGCTCAAGCGTATTTGCAACCTGAAAAGCCTCTTCGCTGTCCTTGCCGAAGCAAAGAGCGCCGTGGTGCGCCATGATAACAGCCTTTGAAGGGCTCAGGCGAAGAGCCTTTGTAACACCCTTTCTGAGCTTCTTTGTGCCGGGCAGACCGTATGAGCCAACATGAATTCTGCCGCCGATGAATTTGCCTGCATCACCCACAACCTTTTCAATGCCCGTTGAAAGAGCACTGATTGCGGAAGCCACCTTCTGGTGGGTGTGGATAACGAAATTTGCCTCGGGGAATTCTTTATAAACCTCAGCGTGGATGCCCTTTTCAGACGAGGGCTTCACATTGCCGCCCCATTCAAGAGTGTTGATGGCAACCTCAACAATATCATCGGGAGTAAGACCGATATAGGGCTTGCCGCTGGGTGTGATAACAAAGGTTTTATCGTCAACACGGCAGCTTACATTGCCCCATGTTCTGGCGATAAGGCCTGTTTCAACAAGCCTTTCGCCTGCTTCGATAACCAATTTTTTAGCGGTTAAAACATCCATTGTAATTTTCCTTTCGGAGAGAAATTATTTCTCAAGACAAACGATGTTGTCGAATACTCTGTCGAATGCTGCGAGTGCATCGTCAATCATTTCGTCGGTGTAAGCAGCACTTGTGTAAAGACGGCTGCCTGCAAGAGTTACAAGACCTTCTGCCATGTAAGCTGCGCCCATGTGAGTCATTTCCTTCTTGCGTGCCGATGTAGCATCAAGAACTGAAGGAATCTGCCAGGGCTTCTTCCAGTTGATTGAGAAGTTAAGAGTGCCTACTGTTTCAAGATGGCAGATTGAGCCCTGATTGAATGCAACAAAGGGAAGGTTCTTCTTCTTGATGATTTCCTGAAGACCTGCAGTGAGTCTGTCACCGGCAAGAGCTGCCTTGTAGCAAGCATCAGCCTTTTCCATCTCTTCAAGCATTGTGTAGCCTGCAACACAGCTGAGGGGGTTAGCTGACATTGTGCCGCCGCAGAATGCCTTCTTAACCTTCTTGCCTGTATCGTCAAGACCTGCGCCGAGGTGCTTCATGTATTCCTTCTTGCCGCCGAGACCGCCTGCACCGGGGTATCCGCCTGCCATAACCTTGCCGAATACCGTGAGGTCGGGTGAAACGCCGAAGTAGCCCTGAGCACCGCTCATGCTTACACGGAATGCGGTAACAACTTCATCAAAGATGAGGAGTGCGCCGTACTTGCGGCAGAGAGCTTCAACGCCCTTGCAGAAGTTCTTGTCAACGGGTCTTGTGCCGCTTTCGGGGCCGACGGGCTCGAGCATAACTGCTGCTGTGCCGCCCTTGAAGCGGTTAGCCTTGAGCTTTCTTTCAAGGTCATTGAGGTCGCCGGGGAAGAATTCTTCCGTATCTCTGAAGCAGAACAGGGGAACACCTGTTGCCTGAGTGAACTTTGAGCCGGGAACACGGATGCCGTAGCCAAGCTGATCTGACCAGCCGTGGTATGCACCGCCCATTTTAAGAATCTTCTTCTTACCTGTTGCAAGGCGGGCAACACGGATAGCTGTCATACAAGCTTCTGTGCCCGAACCGAGCATACGGAACATATCAACACTGGGGATAAGGTCTGCAATCTTCTTGCCGAGCTTGTATTCATACTCGTGGAAAAGACCTGTTGAGGGGCCGCAGGTGTTGAGAAGCTCAATAACCTTCTCACGAACTGCGGGAGGATTGCTGCCCAATACTGTGGGGCCGCCTGCCTGAAGGAAGTCATAGTATCTGTTGCCGTCGATATCATAAAGATATGCGCCCTCAGCCTTTGTGAAAACGAGGGGGAACGGATAGTTGAAAGCAAGGTTGTGCTGAACGCCGCCGGGGATAACCTGCTTTGCCTCTTCAATCATTGCCTTTGACTTTGCGCACTTCTTATCGAAATATTCCTCTTCATACTTCTTGAGTGCATCGGGTGCGATTGAATAAATAGGCTTTTTGATAAGCTCATCAAGCTGCTTCTGCACAGCCTGCGCATCGGGGTAATTGATAATACCGTGATTTGACATTTTATATCCTCCCTTTTAAGCGGTTTTCCCCGCTTAGAAATAATTTACATCTTATTATAACATAATAAAAATTTTTAATCAAGATACATAACGGCCTTAAATCAGGCACATTTGTAACATTGCTGTGAATTTTTCACTCTAACCCAAGCTTTTTCGCCATTTCAGCAGTCTTAAGCTCAAGCAGCTTTGAAACGCCCTTTTCCTGCATCGTAACGCCGTAGAGCATATCCGCCTCATCCATTGTGCCTCGTCTGTGAGTGATGAGAATGAACTGCGTGCTGCCCGTCATCTCTCTTACATATGACGCATAGCGGCTTACATTGACATCGTCAAGCGCAGCCTCAACCTCGTCAAAAATACAGAAGGGCGCAGGCGTAACCTTAAGGATTGCAAAAAGGAGGGCGATTGCCGCAAGACCCTTTTCACCGCCCGAGAGAAGGTCAATATTCTGAACATTCTTGCCGGGCGGCTGAACCCTTATGTTGATGGCGCATTCAAGCACATCCTGCGGGTCCTCAAGCACAAGCTCGGCTTTACCGCCGTCAAACAAATCCCTGAAGGTTTCGCCGAAGTGGTTGTTGATTCGTCTGAACTGCTCTCTGAATCGCTCCGCCATCTTACCCGTAAGCTCTTCAATAAGCTTTATGAGCTCTTCTCTCGCCTTTTCGATATCACCTATCTGACCGCTCATGTATTCGTAGCGTTCGGATACCTCTTTGTATTCCTCAACAGCGCCCACATTCACGCTGCCGAGTGCCCTGATTTTATTCTTGATTTCCTGCAGAGTGCGCTGCGCCTTGGGGATATCGTCAAGCACAATATTCATCTCTGCCGCCTCACGCAGCGAAAGCTGATATTCGTCATAAAGCTTGTTCTGCGCCGTTTCAAGCTCTCTCTGCATTGCGTCACGGCGTTCCTCAAGCCTTGCAAGCTCACCGCTGAGCTTTTCTCTCTCGCCGGTCATTTCACGCTCTTTTGCACGGAGAGCTGTGCTTCTCGCCTCGCCCTGAGTACGCTTTTCGGTAAGATTTTCAATCTTTTCTCTTGTTTTTACGGAGTTTTCGCGCAATGCTGCCGCACCCGCTTCAAGCTCTGCAATATTTGCAAGGATTTTTTCGTTTTCTTCTTTAATCGCCGCAATTTCTTCGCTCAGCTTACTCTCACGGATATCAAAAGTTGCCTTGCGCTCAAGACAGAGAGCGATTGTTTCGTTGTTCGCCTCAATATCCTTGCGCAGCGCCATAATCTCAAGATTGAGCGCATTCTGGATTTCAGCCGATTCCTCACGCAGCTTATCAAGCGATTCACGCTCGGAGTTGAGCGCATCAAGCTCGGCATTGAGCCTTTCACTCTCTGCGGCTGCAGCTGCAATTTCGGCATCCGCCTTCTTTTCATCTGCCTCAGCCTCGGCAATTCTCGCCTTCGCCCTCTCCTTCTCAGCTTCAAGCTCGCTGATATGTCCCTTTGCTGCGGCATATCTGTCTTTGATAAGATTAAGCGCACTTTCGGCACGGATTATATCCTCCTGAGCCTTGATAAGCTCAGCTTCGCTCGCATCAAGCTCCGCCTGAACGAGCGCAAGCTCTTCGGAGAGAGTCTTGAAGGTTTCCTGCTTATCAGCAAGCTGCTTTTCAAGCACCTCAACCTTTTCTTTCAGCGACTCGATTTCCGTTGCTCTGCTGAGGAAGCCCGCACCCGAGCCCCTTGAGCCGCCCGTCATCGAACCGCCAGCATTGAGCACCTGACCGTCAAGGGTAACTATCTTGAAACGGTAGGAATACTTCTTGGCCATTGCGATGCCGTTGTCGATATTATCAACAACCGCCGTTCTTGCAAGCAAAGAGCCGATGATTTCGGAATATTTGCTGTTATATTCAAGCAGCTTATCCGCCATATCAACAAAGCCTTCGCAGCTATCAAGCCCCTTCTCCGTAAACGGTCTTGACTTGACCGATGTAAGCGGAAGGAAGGTTGCACGGCCTGCTCTGTTTTCTTTAAGGAAATTAATGGCAAGCTTTGCGGTGTTTTCGTTATCGGTAACAATATTCTGAACAGCAGCACCGAGGGCTGTTTCGATTGCAACGGCATACTCGGCAGGAGCAGTTATAAGCTGCGAAAGAGTGCCGTGAATGCCTCTGAGGGCACCTCTCTTTGCCTCTTTGATAACCTTCTGAACGCTGCCCGCATAGCCGTCAAGATTCTTTTCAAGGTCATCAAGCATCTTTATGCGTGCGTTTTTCTGGTAAATGTCAAGGTTTATGCTTTCAAGCTCTTTGCGAAAGCGCTCAACCTTTTCAGCCCTCGTGCCGATTATCATTCTGTAGCCCTCAAGCGAATTTTCATGCTCTGCGGCAACGGCATTAAGGCGGTCAAGCTCAAGCTGAGCGGCGGATTTCTCATTTTCAAGGGAAGTGATGATACCGCCCCTTGTTTCAACAACCTCATTTATGTTATCGATTCTTGCGCTGAGCTCATGGCGGGCTGACTGAGCGGTTGACTTTTCAACACGCATATCGGCAAGCCTGAGAGCCGCAGCGGTAATCTTATCGTTTATTTCTCTTGATTTTTCGCTGTTTTCACTGTTCTGACCAAGCAATTCACTGAGCCTTTTAAGCTCCGCTTCAAGAGCATCCTTTTTCTCGGCAATAACAGCTTCCTTCTGCTCGGTATCTGCCTTTGCCTGCTCAATCTGAGCATCAATCTCAGCCTTTGAAGTTTCGCTGTCGCCCATATCGCCCGTTATACGCTCGATTGTCTGCTCGTTATGCTCAATCGTGTTTTTCTCAACGGCAACCTTACCGTCAATAACAGCGGCCTCCTCTTCACTGTCTGAAATAGACTGCCTCAGACGCTCGATTTCAAGGGTAATCTGCTGACCCTCGCTGATTGCCTGCTCAATCTGCTCTATAAGCTCAACAAGCTCATTTTCGGTCTGCTCATACTGCGACGAAGCAAGCGAAAGCTTATGCTCCTGCTCACGCAGACCGTTTTTTGATTTTTCTATTGTGTGAAGCCATAGGCCGATTTCAAGAGTTTTCTTTTCGTCGGCAAGGGCAAGGAATTTCATAGCCTTTTCACTCTGGATTTTAAGGGGACCTATTCTGCCCTCAAGCTCGGCGAGGATATCACGCAGGCGCACAAGATTCTCCTCCGCCTGGTCAAGCCTGCGGTTTGCATCGGCTCTTCTGTAGCGGAAATGAGAAATTCCCGCTGCCTCTTCAAGCATATCTCTGCGCTGAGTTGAACGGGCGGAAACGAGGTCGGCAATTCTGCCCTGACCGACCATTGAATAGCCGTCTCTGCCAAGACCCGTATCCATGAAAAGCTCATGGATATCTCTGAGCCTGCACACCTCGCCGTTGATTTTATACTCACTCTCACCCGAGCGGTAGTAGCGGCGGGTGACGGCAACATCGTCCTTATCGTTATTGAGCCCTCTGTCGGAGTTATCAAGGCGCAGAGTAACCTCGGCATAGCCCAGAGCCTTTCGCTGGCTTGTGCCGCCGAAGATAACATCCTCCATTTTAGCACCTCTGAGGGTTTTGGTTGACTGCTCACCCAATACCCACCTCACAGCGTCGGAAATATTGCTCTTACCCGAGCCGTTGGGGCCGACAACTGCGGTTATGCCTTTCCCGAATTCGAGCACCGTCTTATCGGGGAAGGATTTGAAGCCCTGCATTTCAAGCGATTTTAATATCATCTGAATACCTAACCTTTATGTATTTCAACCTCGTATTTTGAAAGACCTTCAACACCTTTTACGGTGCATTCCCAGCCGTTTTCACGAAGCTTTATAAGATTTTCTTTCTTCTGCCCTGTCATTTTGGATATTTCCTTTGGAGAAACTCCGAGAATATAGCTGCCCTTACCGAGCTTTTCAAGCTGCCTGACTGCGGAATCATAATAAATCCTGCTCTCACAGATTTCACGCAGTGCAGGGTGATATGCACCGCCCGCAAAGCCCTCTTCAACTCCGCCGCCCGAGTGCAGACCCACTCTGATAACCTTTATGCCCGCATTTTCAAACATGGGGATAAGCCTTGCACAAAGCTGCGCCGTTTCGGGTATGCCTTTCGGAACAAACTCACCGTTTTTCATCAGCTCATAAAGCCGTGTGCCTTTTATGACAACGGTGGGGTAAATCCTGACCGTATCGGGAGCAAGGTCAATTATTTTCTCCGCTGTTTCAATGCTGTCGGAATCAACCGAGCCGTAAAGCCCCGTCATCATTTGCAAACCAAGCTCAAAGCCGTATTTTTTCAGCATTCGGCTCGCATTTTCAACCTGCCGGGCCGTGTGACCTCTCTCGTTAAGCATGAGCACTCTGTCATCAAGGCTCTGTGCTCCCAATTCAACGGCGGTCACACCGTATTTTTTGAGAATTTCACAGATTTCTCTGTTTATTCCGTCGGGTCGGGTGGAAATTCTTATGCCCTTGAATATACCTTTTTCAACATATTCATAAGCTGCCTCAAGCAGCGAGAGCATATATTCCCTCTCAACCATAGTGAAGCTGCCGCCGAAAAATGCAATTTCTCCGCCTGCCGCCTCGCTTTGCGAAAGTGATGCGATTGCCGTCTGCGCCGCTTCGTGCACATCCGCCGCAGTTATATCCTTGCCGCTGCCCGAAATGCTGCGCTGATTGCAGAACGAGCACATATGAGGGCAGCCCTTATGCACAACAAAAAGTGCAACATTTATATGCTTCATTTTATACCCATAAGCTCAAGGGCTTCCTTTGCGGCCTGCTGCTCGGCAAGCTTTTTGCTCCTGCCCACACCTCTGCCGATAACATTGCTGTTAAGATGCACCTCGACGGTGAAAACCTTTGCGTGGTCGGGGCCGCTGGAATCGGTGAGCACATATTCAACATGCTCCTCACGGTTGCGCTGCACAACCTCCTGCAAAACGGTTTTATAATCTCTGTTCTGCTCAAAGCCGTCATTGCGGGGAATAAAGCGGAGCACGATTTTTGCCGCTTCTTCAAGACCGCCGTCAAGATAAACCGCAGCAAGCACAGCCTCAAACGCATCGGCAAGAATTGACGGTCTGTCCGCACCGCCCATTCTGATTTCTCCCTTGCCCAAAAGCAGGGCGGAGCCTATACCGAGCTCCCTTGCAAAGGTGCAAAGTGCGTTTTCGCACACCTTTGCGGCTCTGTGTTTTGTGAGCTCACCCTCGGGATAATCGAAATTTTCATAGAAATATTTTGCCGAAACAAAGCCGAGAATCGAGTCGCCGAGAAATTCAAGCCTCTCATTACAGATTGTTCCGTCATTTTTTTCATTCGCATATGACGAATGGGTAAGCGCAGTTTTGAGCAGAGAAATATCCTTGAACCTGTATCCGAGATTCTTTTGTAACTGCACAAGATTATCGCTCATTTCAAAACTTCCTTTCGTTAAAATAATTATTCAAGCATTTCAGCAACCTGAGCCACGGTCATATCGCCGCTGATTTCTTCGCTCAGGTCAACATAAAACTCACCTTCGATAAGGCGAATAATTTCGTCAAGCTCGGTGCCGTATTCGGTGAGCTCATTAAGCTCGGTGCTCTCGCTTATTGCATCCTCTTCGCAGCCAAGCTCTTCACAAATCAATGAAATTACCTTTTCTAACATAAAACATTCCTCCTGTGGTTTCCGGAACCGTTTATATATTGTTTTCAAGCGCTTTCAAGCCACGCTGTGCAAGCGCCTCATATCTGAGCTTTTTGTCCCTGATTTTTTCATCAAGAGGCGGCAAAAGTCCGAAGGATGCACCCATGGGCTGAAAATTCTTGATGCTTGCATCGCTGATATATCGGGCAAGAGCTCCCGTCATGGTAAGCTCGGGGGGAACAAATTCCCCTTTGCCCAGAATTCTGTTGGCGGCATTTATGCCTGCAAGTATTCCCGATGCGGCAGATTCCATATAGCCCTCAACACCGGTTATCTGACCTGCAAAATACAGACCTTCTTTTTGCTTAAGACCAAAATCGCTGCCAAGAAGGCGGGGCGAATCGATAAAAGTGTTGCGGTGCATAACACCGTAACGCACAAACTCCGCATTCGCAAGAGCAGGTATCATTGAGAATACCCTCTTCTGCTCGGGAAATCTGAGATTTGTCTGAAAGCCGACAAGATTATACATCGTGCCCGCTTCATTTTCTTTGCGGAGCTGAAGGTTTGCCCACGGTCTGTGCCCCGTTCTCGGGTCTCTGAGACCCGAGGGCTTCATCGGACCGAAGCGGATTGTGTCGTGCCCTCTTGATGCCATAACCTCAATGGGCATACAGCCCTCATACACACCCTTGCGTTTGTCAAAATCGTTTACGGGTGCGCTCTCCGCATTAATAAGAGCCTCATAAAAAGCCTCATATTCCTCTTTGTTCATCGGGCAGTTGATGTAGTCATCAGGGTCACCCCTGTCATATCTCGACTGCATGAATGCTTTTTCAAGGTCAATGCTCTCCGCAGTGACTATGGGCGCAGCCGCATCAAAAAAACTGAGGTTTCCGCCGCAGAGCTCCTTGATTTTTTCGCTCAGAGCTGCAGAAGCAAGCGGACCTGCCGCAATAATCACAACGCCGTCGGGGATTTCGGTAACTTCCTCTCTGATAAGAGTTATTTCTTTTCTCGAAAGAATTTTTTCCGTAACAAGAGCGGAGAATTTATCTCTGTCCACCGCAAGAGCACCGCCTGCGGGCACTGCCGTTGCCTTTGCGCATTCAACACACAGCGAGCCCATAAGCTCCATTTCAGCCTTAAGCATTCCTGCCGCACAGCCCAAACGCATTGCCTTGAACGAGTTTGAGCACACAAGCTCCGCAAGCCCCTCGCTCGAATGCGCAGGTGAAAACCTGACGGGCTTCATCTCATAAAGCTCAACCTCTATGCCTCTGTTTGCAAGCTGCCACGCAGCCTCAACGCCTGCGAAGCCGCCGCCGATTATTTTTACCTTATTCATTATTCTTTTTCTTTCCGGGCGCTGCCTTTTCGTAGCCGCAACCCTCTGCCATGCACACAAGCTTGCCCGTCTTCTTTTTGAAAAGAGACTTGCCGCAATCGGGGCAGTTTTCGCCCGCGGGAGCGTCCCAGCTCATGAAGTTGCACTTGGGCCAGCTTGAGCAGCCATAGAATACATGACCCTTCTTGGACTTTCTCTCAATAATTTCTCCGCCGCAGACGGGGCATCTTGCACCCGTGTTGACAATAAGCGGCTTTGCATTTTTGCATTCGGGATAGCCCGGGCAGGCAAGGAATCTGCCGTATCTGCCCGTTTTGATAACCATCATTCTGCCGCACTTATCGCAGGGGATATCCGTTGTATCCTCTTCAAGCTGGATTTTCACATTCTTCATCTCAACCTTGGCTTTATCGAGATTCTTCTCGAAGTCGGTGTAGAATTCGTCGAGCATTCTCACATAATCCTCTTCGCCGCTGCCTACACGGTCAAGATTGATTTCCATTTGTGCGGTAAACTTGGTGTTTACGATTTTGGGGAATTTATCCTTGAGCAGGCCCGTGATTGCACAGCCGAGCTCTGTGGGCACAAGCTGCTTCGCCTTTCTCTGAACATAATCCTTCTTGATGATGGTTGAAAGAATTGTTGCGTATGTGCTGGGTCTGCCCACGCCGTTTTCTTCAAGCTCCTTGATAAGAGAAGCTTCCGTATAGCGTGCGGGGGGCTGAGTGAAATGCTGGTTGGGGGTAATTTCACGCAGCTTAAGGGGGTCACCCGCCTTGATTTCGGGCAGTACGCCTTTTTCAGTATCCTCTTCGGGCAGCTCATAAAGCTTTGTGAAGCCGTCAAACTTAACGGAATAACCCGCCGCAGTAAAGATAAGGAAATCCTTTTCGCTGTTTTCTTTTGATGCGATAATCTCAGCCTTCACCGTGTTCTGCACACAGCTTGCCATAAGGCTCGCCATAAATCGCTTCCAGATAAGGTTATAGAGCTTATACTGGTCACTTGTAAGGCTTGATTTTACCTGCTCGGGGGTGAGTGACGGAATTGAGGGTCTGATAGCTTCATGACCGTCCTGAGCGTTCGCTCTTGATTTATAATATACGGGCTTTTCGGGAATATATTCGCCGCCGAAGGTTTTTGTGATATATTCGGTTGCTGCGGCTCTTGCCTCCTCTGAAATACGGAGTGAATCCGTTCTCATATAGGTGATAAGACCCGTCATGCCCATGCCCTGAACATTGACACCTTCATAGAGCTCCTGAGCGGCTCTCATTGTTCTTTCAGCCTGGAAGCCAAGCTTTCTTGAAGCCTCCTGCTGAAGGGTCGAGGTGATAAACGGAGGGGCGGGGTTCTTTTTTCTTGTGCCCTTCTTGACGGATTTCACTTCATATTCCGCACCGTCAAGCCTTGCAAGATAAACCTTTGCCTGCTCCTCGTTTGTGATTTTGATTTTGCCGTTTTCATCGGAATAAAGGGTTGCGGTGAGAATCCTTCTCTGCGCCGTTGCAAGCTTTGCATCGATAATCCAGTATTCCTCGGGGTTGAACGCCTTGATTTCTTCTTCACGGTCAACAATAAGCCTTACCGCAACGCTCTGCACCCTGCCTGCCGAAAGGCCTCTTCTGATTTTCTGCGAAACAAAGGGGCTGAGTCTGTAGCCCACAAGGCGGTCAAGCACACGCCTTGCCTGCTGAGCATTTACAAGGTCAATGTTGACTTTTTTGGGGTTTGCCATACCGTTTGCGACACCCGTTTTTGTGATTTCATTGAAGGTAACACGGTTTTCTTTGCTCAGGTCAAGACCGAGCACCGTTGCAAGATGCCATGAAATTGCTTCTCCCTCACGGTCAGGGTCGGCTGCGAGATAAACCGCATCACTGGCTTCAACCTTATCCTTAAGCTCCTTTACAAGCTTTTCCTTACCCTTGATAAGCGCATATTTGGGAGCAAAATCGTTTTTAACATCAACACTGAGCTTTGCTGCGGGCAAATCCCTGATGTGACCCTTGGATGCAACAACATCAAAGTCCTTGCCCAGATATTTTTTTATTGTGTTTGCTTTTGCGGGGGACTCAACTATAATAAGCTTTGACATGGATTTTTCTCCTGTAGATTTATTTTAAAGTATAATTTTTTCCTTCAGTTTGCTCGATATAATCGCTGAGCTCAAGCTCCATCAGCACCGTGATAACCCTCGGTGCCGCAAGACCGCTCATCGCACATATTTCATCGAAGTGGAGAGGTCCCTCTCCGAAAAGATTATAGACCGCCTGCTCATCCGGGTCAAGACCCGAGGGGCATTCTTTTTTGACGGGAGGCGGAATTTTCGTTTCCTCCTGCGGCTTTTCCGCCGCAACGGCAAGCTTGCTGCCGGCTGCCTTGATATTGACTCTGTCGGGATACATTATCGAATACGGCAAAAGAATATCCTCTGCACAGGTTGCCGCTTTTGCTCCGTCACGAATTAGCTTGTTTGCGCCCGAATATGCCGTTGAAAGCACGCTGCCCGGGATTGCAAAAACCTCTCTGCCCTGCTCGCTCGCACGGTTTGCGGTTATCAGCGAGCCGCTTTTATCGCCTGCCTCAACAACGAGCACGCCGTCGCTCAGGCCCGAGATAATTCTGTTGCGCTGCGGAAAGGTTATTCTTGATGCGCTTGAAAGCGGAGCAAACTCGCTCACAAGAGCGCCGTTTTTGCTGATCTGACGCCTCATGGCTTCGTTTTCCATAAGGTATCTTGCACCGAGTCCGCAGCCCATAACGCACACTGTTTTTCCGCCTGCGGCAAGAGTGCCCTCATGCGCTGCGCTGTCAATGCCCAATGCGCCGCCGCTCACAACAACGGCACCTGCCGAGGCAAGGTCGCCGCAGATTTTGCGGGTAATCGCTATGCTTTCGTAGCAGGGCTTGCGTGTGCCGACAACACCTATCGCAATTTTGTCCTTCAGGCAGTTTATATCGCCGTCAACATAGAGCACAAGCGGAAGATCGGGCAGCCTTGAAAGGCTTTTCGGATAATCCGCATCATCGGGAGTCAGTATCTGCCAGCCGTTCTTTTCACAAACGGATACAGCGGTGAGTGCATTGTCAAGCTTCGGATTTTTTAAGTTTTCAAGCTGCTTGCGGGTAAAAACGCCCGCAAGAATTCGTTCTTTTTCGGTGGATTCAAAAATTTTGTGAGGGCTTTTGAACGCAGAGAAAACCTCGTCTACCCTCGCAGATGCACCGAGAGTCATTGAGAGCCATATCCAATATTTTTTGTAATCGTTCATCTTTTCAGCTCCCATGCAAGTATCGCCGCCGCTGCCGAGGCATTGAAGGATTCCGCCCTGCCGTTCATGGGTATAACAACCTGCTTTTTGCATTTTTCAATAACCTGCCGTGAAAGCCCCGAGCCCTCGTTACCAACGCAGCAGATAACGCCGCCGCTCATTGAAACGGTGCGGATATCCTCTGCCGTGTTGCGGGGAACGGATGCAAGGGTAAGCATTCCTTTTTCGTTTGCCGCAGAGATAATCTCGTCAAGATTATCAACCGAGAGAATATTCATTCTCAGTGACGAGCCCATCGCCGCCCTGAGAGCCTTCGGATTATAGATATCACAGCCGCCGCTGACAATCAACCCGTCAAGACCGATTGCCTCGGCACTCCTGCAGATTGCGCCGAGATTCGAAGGGTCCTGAAGATTTTCAAGGGCAATGTACTTGCCGCTTGTGTTGAGCAGCTCCGATTCGGGCTGCGGCTTCATTGAGCAGATGCAGAAAACGCCCTGCGAACTTTCGGTGCCCGAGAGCTTTTGAGAAACCTCCGCACCTATTTCACAGCATACGCTGCTTTTGGCGATAATATCCGTAACATACTCCTCATATTTCCACAAAGCCTTTGAGGTAAAAAAAGCCTGCCTGATTTCAATGCCCGTCTGAGCGGCATCAAAGCAAAGGCGTGCGCCCTCGAGAAGGAATTCGCCCGTTTCTTTTCTGAGCGAAGCGCTTTCTCCAAGGCGAGCGGCATATTTGATTTTTTCGTTAGCTCTTGAGGTTATCTTTTCCATACCATTACCGCCGATTCGTCATTGTTCTGCAAAAAACAACAAATATATTGTTTAAATATTTGATACCTTATTATATATACATTTTTTGAAAAATGCAATACAAATTATAAAAGTACATAAAACGAGAAAATCAGAGATGCAACTATATGTTACATCTCTGATAAATTATCTTTATGATTAGTTGAGAGCAGCCTTTGCCTTCTCTGTGAGAGCAGTGAATGCTGCGGGGTCTGAAACAGCGATTTCAGCAAGCATCTTTCTGTTGAGGCTGATCTCTGCCTTCTTAAGACCGTTGATGAATGTTGAATAGTTCATGCCGTTTGCCTGGCAAGCAGCTGAAATTCTTGTGATCCAAAGGCGGCGGAAATCTCTCTTCTTCTGCTTTCTGCCGATGTATGCGTAGTTGCCGCTCTTCATAACAGCCTGCTTGGCTGTCTTGAAAAGTGAATGCTTTGAGCCGTAGTAGCCCTTAGCGAGCTTGAGTACCTTATTTCTTCTCTTGCGAGTCATTATAGCGCCTTTAATACGTGCCATTTTTATTATCCTCCGTTAATCTTGTGTGTTAGTGGTTTACAAAGTTCCTATTATTTATAGGGAACAAGACGCTTGATCTGCTTGCAGTTTGTAACATCAGCAACAGTTGTCTTGCGAAGATTTCTCTTGCGCTTTGTGCTCTTCTTATTGAGAATGTGTGACTTGTAAGCATGGGCACGCATGGGCTTGCCGTTCTTTGAAAGCTTGAAGCGCTTCTTTGCGCCACTGTGAGTCTTGATTTTAGGCATTTGTATTTCCTCCTTAATAATAAAAACCTTTTCTTACTTTGAGCTCTTCGGAGCCAGGAACATCAGCATCTGTCTGCCCTCGAGCTTTGCGGGCTTCTCGATACTCGCACAATCAGCCATGGCCTCCGCACAACGCTTCATAATTGTTAAACCGAGCTCGGGATGAGCCATTTCACGGCCTCTGAAGCGGATGGAAACCTTAACCTTGTTGCCTGACGCAATGAACTTGCGGGCGTGGTTGATTTTTGTGTCAAAATCGTGGGTATCGATGTTGAGAGAAAGCCTGATCTCTTTGATTTCGATGGTCTTCTGATTCTTCTTTGCTTCCTTCTCTTTCTTTGCCTTTTCAAATCGGAACTTGCCGTAATCCATTATCTTGCAAACGGGAGGCTTTGCCATGGGAGCAATCTTAACAAGGTCAAGATTTCTGCTTTCGGCAATTTTGAGAGCTTCTGCTGCGGACATGATGCCGAGCTGCTCACCGTCATCGGAAACAACTCTTATTTCCTTATCACGGATTTCCTCATTGATCTGCTGTTCTTGCTTGCTGCTGATGTTAAAGCACCTCCAAAAATACTTCCCTTTCAGGAAGGTCAAATAAAAAAGCGAGGGCAGGAACCCTGGCCTCGCATAATCAACACTCTTTGACACGGGCAGAATATGCCCGATTGAAAAGAAATTATTGACCGACTCAGGACTTCCCCGGAAGGTGAGAGCAAAACCTGCTCTGCTTTATTGTGCAAGCTATTGTAATCCATATCCGAGGAAATGTCAAGAGTTTTTTTGAAATTTATTTGATTTTTCGCAAAACAATCATGATTGACGAGAGAATTGCACCGAACGCAAGGAACAGCGCCGCCGTTATTCCGTTAAACGCCGCCCCGTTCGATGTGCAGTAAAGCACCATGCTGAGCACAAAGCCGAGAGCCGTGAGCACCGCCTGAACAACAGAACCGAGCCTCATCTGCTCGCTCATGCTGCAGGCTGCCGCAACCGCCCTGAGCATCGAAAACGCCGTGCCGTCATGCACGATTTTTGCGGGAAGCTTGTCGCAAACCGCATCTCTTCTGCGCTTGAAGAGCTTGCCTGCAACCGATGAAAGAATTTTGAAGGTCTGCTGAGGCAGATTGAAGCTTTTGGCTATAAGCTCCTCGGTAACATTAACATCGTTTGTTCTCACAAGCACCTGAATTCCGTTGCTCTCAAGCATTCTGAAATACGGTGCAAGGTTCATGTCAACCGTGTAGCTTACAACAAACAAGGCTGCAATTTTGCCTGCAACGGCAAGGTACATCACCTTTCTGCCGCCATGAGAATATCTCTCCTCCAGCGACTTTTCGGGCACCTCGACGCTGTGATTTATAAGCAGGTTTCTGTTGCCCAGAAGCACCTTCTGACCGTGAATTCTTGCCGCAATGCCGAGCTTATCCTCATAAACGAGCTCCTTGACGGGGGGAAGCAAATCCTGCCTGCCGTCAACCACCTGCTCAAAGCTTTCCCTGAGCGGACCGCCCGATTTGATGACAAGCGCCGCCGCATAAAGCAGCACATCGTCAATTCTGATATTCTTGAAATCCTTCATGCCGTGCATTGTGCACTTGGAGCGGTCAAATATATCTGCACAATCCATAACAACGGCATTTGCAGACGCCGTTTCCTGAGCGGCACCGAGGCATGAAATCATTGTGCCCGTTGCGTTGAGGTCACGGTTTGCAAGCATTGCAATGAATGCGGGAATAATTGAAGCAAACACGGGCGAGCATACGCAGAAGGTGCCCGCAAATGCGGACAGTGCCGCCATGATATCCTTTTCGATAATTCCTGCCGCCACAGCAGCCACCGCAGCAGCTCCGGCTGCAACGGGGATAAGGATTTTCACAAGCTTTGCATCCGATGCCTCTGCCTCGGAATTCTTCATGAAGTCCTGCGGAAATTCAACCTTTGATGAATAGAGCAAATCGGCGTTGCCCATCATAAGACCTCTGCCGAGCTCAAATATTTCAGATTCATTCTCAAACGGATGCACAGCATACATATTGTGCTCATACTTGTATGTGCAAACCTCAAAATTTGCAAGCGTACGGCGGGCATTTATCTTTTCTGTCGCCTTGCTTATGAGCACCGCACCGACCGCAGCGGCAGAGAATACCGTTGCGGCAATCTCGCTTTCACCGCCTGCAAACGCTGCAATAACATTCTGAAAAAGCGCAACAACAAGGGTAAGGCTCACCGCAGTGTCACCCGTTATATTCTTTTTGAAAAGACCGATAATTCCGTCAAAAAAGCGGGCGTTGTTCAATGCGGCAGCCGCAATAATCAGCAGAGCATTGATAACGCACATAAACGCTGAGCCCTTGACAAACGCCGCTGTTTCAAGTGCAAGCTTATCGGCAATCACGGGGATTATGTTGACCAGCATAACAAGAGCCTCCACCGCCCCCGCAGCAATCAGACCCACGGTCGCTTTGCGGCTTCTTTCACTGAGCATTGTGTGCACGGTTGCACGCTCGGCGGGCGATGTGTATTCCTTTGAAACAGCCTTGGGTGCTGCCTGCTCCTGCTGCTTCTCGATTTTCTTTATCTTTTTCTCCTGCCTTGCTCTTTCTTCGGGAGGAGCCTCAAATTCACCCTGAAAATCCTCGTCAAGGTCAAGTGCGTTGATAAGCTTGAAATTTTTCGCCTTCTGCTTACGCATTTCGGAGAGCTTCTCTTCAACATCGCCCTCATGAGTCTGCTCGGGAAGAGTTTCCGACGGGATATACTCAAAGCCGGTAAGCATTATCTGCCCTTCAACATCATTGCCTGCGTTGGATATTTTCTTCTCCGCCTTGCCGACGGCTTCCATTATACGGGTTTTCTCGGCATCAAGCTCCTTTGCATCCTCTGCGGCAAGCACTCTGGGCATTGCCTCAAGGCCGTTTTCAGCCTGAGCGTCCGATTTCTGAACAACAATACCCGAGCGGTCAACAGGTCCGCTCTGCACCGGCTCCATTTCCAGAGTATTTTCAAGCTTGAGGGTGGTGAAAAAGCGTGTTTTGTAGTCAATCGGCTTTTCCTCGCTCTTTTCCTCAGCCTTTTTCTCAAAAAAAGCCGAGGCAGGCGCATCGCCCTCATAAAAGTTCTTTATCTCGGGCGGCTCCTTGGGCGCAGGCTCGGCAGCAGGCTGCTCCTGCCACGCAAACCTTGCGGCGGCGGGTTTGGGCTCATCCTCGGGCACAATCACCGTTTCGATTTCAAAAAGTGATTCGTCAAACTCTTCCTCTTCAGGATTAAAGAAGGTCTCCTGCCCGTCAACCTCGCTCTCGCCCGACATTGATGAAATATCCTGCATTTCGGGCTTGGGCGCAGCCTCCTCCATGGGTCTGAGAGTGAAAATTCCCGTGTCGAATTCACGGCTGAGAATTCTCTCAAAATCCTCTGCGGGAGTGGGCTCCTTTTTCTTTACGGGAGGCACATATTCCTCGCCGTTTGCCTGAGCGATAAGCCTGTCAATATCGTCAAGCGACCAATTTTTTGAAGGAGCTTCCGCCTCTGCTTCTTCGGTTGAATTTGACCTTTTCACCTGAGCAAGAATTTCATCAATCTCGCTGTCATTATTCTTTTTCAAATAATCGCTCAAAGCATTCACCTACCTGTGTTTAGCAATTTCGTACATTAAAATTCCCGCCGCCACTGAAGCGTTGAGGGAATTGATTTTTCCTTTCATCGGGAGCGACACGATAAAATCGCATTTATCCTTCACAAGGCGGCTCACACCCTTGCCCTCAGAGCCGACCACGAGGGCAACCCTGCCCGAATAATCCTGCTCATCCCAGCGCTTGCCGTCCATATCCGCACCGTAGACCCAGAAGCCCTTTTCCTTAAGCTCTTCAATCGTTGACGGCAGATTTGACACTCTCGCAACGGGCACATATTCAACCGCACCCGCCGAAACCTTGCCTACCGCATAGGTCAGAGCAACGCCTCTTCTTTTGGGGATGATTATCCCGTGCGCACCGCAGGCATCCGCAGTTCTGATTATTGCGCCGAGATTATGAGGGTCCTCAATTTCATCACAAATGATAACAAAAGGTTCTTCACCTTTGCTCTGTGCGTTTTCAAGAATATCTTCAATTGACGAATACTCGTGCACGGCTGCCCAGGCAGCAACGCCCTGATGATTTTCGCCCTCACAGATTTTATCAAGCTTTCTTCTGTCTGTTTCTTTAACAACAATGCCCTTGTCACGGCACTGACCTATAATTTTACCTACAGAGCCGCCCCTCTCGCCCTTGGCAACAAGCAGGCAATCAATCGCTCTGCCGCTTTTTAACGCCTCGGCAACGGCATTGCGCCCGATAATAAGACCCTGCTGCTCATTCCGGTTTTCCATAAAGCAGACTCCTCCTATTTTCAACTATAATCAGTTTATTATAACATATAATTTCAAAAAAGAATAGCATAAATATAATTTTTACAAAAAAATACACGGAAATTTTCTTGTTTCAGCGCATCTATTGACAATTTTTACCAATTGAGCCGTATAAAATTAAAGCGTACGACAAAAAAGGCGAAAGGAATAAAAAAATCATGGAAAATTCAAAATCTCTTCGTGAAGGCGACCTTGCGGATATTCTTGTTGAAAAGGGCTCACGGATTTTTACTCTTGTGCTGTATTTCGTCAGCAGCTTCGTTCTTTCGGGTGCCGAATTGCTCTCTGTCAAAGCTCCGCTGAGCATCGGACTTGCCGCCGCCTGCAAGGGCAGCGAACTTTTATGCGTTACGGCGGGCGGTTTGCTGGGAGCGATGCTCCGCCTCACCCCGGAGGTAAGACTCAACGCTGTTATCCCCCTCTCAGGCATTACATTAATCATTTTCATTCTCGAAAAATACGGAGCAGTCAAAAAAAGGCAGCTCATTCTCTCGGTCAGCGTTTTCCTGCTCTGCTTTGTCTGCGGCACTGCGGTTATGTTCAGCCAAGCTCCCACTCTTCCCGCTTTTATTCTTGCCGTTTGCTCAAGCCTTTTATGTGCTTCATCCGTCACCTTTTATTCGGGCACAACTGACTGCATAAGGAAAAGGCGAAGCCCGTATATGCTCGACAATCACAGCCTTGTGTGCATTGTTGCAAGCCTGTGCACGCTGCTTCTCGGCTCGTCGGAAATAAGCCTGCTCGGTTTTCGCCCCGCAAGATTTTTCGGCTGCTTTGTAATCGTCACGGCAGCCTTTCTTTTCAGCCGCTCGGGCGGCAGCATTGCGGGAATTTCAATCGGCGGGTGCATAGCGGTTTCGGGCACAAGCGTTGCGCTGAGCATATGCTACGGAATATGCGGATTGCTCTCGGGGATTTTTTCAAAATTCGGGCAAATCGTATGCGCCGTCGTTTTTACCCTTGCAGCGGGGATTGCCGCCCTGCTTGACGGCTCAAATGAAGGCCTGTGCGTATTTGCGGAGGCTGCGGCGGCATCGTTTATCTTTGCAGCCATTCCGAAAAGCCGTTTATCGAGGGTAAGGAGCAACATCCTTAACCCGAAGGTGAGAAGAATTGAAAACGAATTCGGCTCGGCAGGCGAAAGGCTGCTTGAAGCGTCACGGGCAATCGGCTCGGTTTCGGAGTGCGTTTCAAGCGTATCAAAGGGCATTGAAGCGATGTCGCCCGCAAACGATATTCTCATATGTATGCGGGTGAGCGAAAGAGTGTGCTCACAGTGCCCGCTTAAGGATACTTTTTGCCCCGAAAACGACGAATTTGCACAGATACTTGAGAAGCTTTCTCAGGGCGAAACGGTCAGTGCAGAGGATTTCTCTGCCAATTTCAACGCTAAATGCCCGAGCGTGCCGAGGCTTGCCGACTGCTTCAACAGAGTGCACGCAAGCCGCACAGCAATCAACGCAATGCAGGCAAATTCAGCAAGAAACAGAGAGCTTGCCTGCGGTCAGTTTGACTGGACTGCAGACCTGCTGCGTGAGCTTTCCGAGGATTTGGGCAAGGGCGCTCAGGTTCTTTTCAACAAAGAAAAATGTGCGGCAAGAGTTCTCTCTGAATTCGGCTTTGAGGTGCAGAGCGCAAGCTGCATTCAGCCCCTTTCAGGAGCGCTGAAGCTGACCTGCACGGTTGACGGAGTTCCGCCGTCAACAAGCCTTTCAGCTCTCACCGCCGCACTGTCAAGAGAGCTTGAAGCACAGCTGAATCCGCCCGAAATCCGTGAAACGGAAGGCGGGAAAGAGCTTGTATTCCTCAGAAAAGAGCTGATTAAAATACGCCTCGGCTCAGCGGCGGCAAGCTGCGGCGGCAAAAAGCTCTGCGGCGATTATTTCGAATGCTTCCGCACCGACTCAAAGGCATACATCATCCTCAGCGACGGCATGGGCACGGGCGGCAGGGCTGCGATTGACTCCACAATGACGGTTGAGCTTTTCTCCCGACTTATCAGGGCGGGAATCAGCCTTGACAGTGCCCTGAGCATCACAAACTCCGCACTTTCGGTAAAATCGGATGACGAATCTCTCTCCACACTTGACATTGCGGAAATCGACCTGTTTGACGGCAGCACGGTCATCCTCAAAGCGGGTGCTGCACCGTCATTCTACACCTTTTCGGGCAAGGTCAGGGAGATTGAAATTCCGTCAACTCCGCTCGGAATTCTCAGCAAGGTTAAATTCAGCCGCTACAGCCTGAAGCTTCGGGGCGGCGATACCCTCGTTATGGTCAGTGACGGCATACTCGGCTGCGGCAGCATTTGGCTGAAGGATGAAATCAAGGCTTTTTCGGGCGGCACGGATGCAAGCGGCTTTTCGGAGATGATTCTTGACTCCGCACGCCGCCGCTGCGGCAAGAAATTTGATGATATGACGGTTATTACCGCCGTTGCTGAAGAAATATGACAAAAAAATATTGAATTGGCTGTTTTTTCGTGATATAATCCTAAATATGAAAAAGTTAACAAACACAGAAATTCTCAATCAAATCAAGGGCGGTCTCATAGTTTCCTGCCAAGCCCTGTCAACAGAGCCATTGTATGACAGCTATATAATGAGCAAAATGGCTTATGCCGCATCCCTCGGCGGTGCCGTGGGCATAAGGGCAAATACTGTTGTTGACATTCTGGCTATCAGGGAAAGAGTCAGCCTGCCGATTATCGGCATCATCAAGGAAGTTTACCCCGACAGCGATGTTTACATCACCCCCACCATGAAGGAGGTTGATGCACTCGTCGAAATCGGCTGCGACATCATTGCGGTCGATGCAACAAACAGAACAAGACCAAACGGCGTTTCATTTGAAGAATTCTTCAAAGAGGTGCGCGCAAAGTATCCCGACCAGCTCTTTATGGCGGATACCTCATGCTTTGAAGAGGGTAAGAAGGCGCTTGAGCTCGGCTTTGACCTGCTCGGCACAACAATGAGCGGCTACACACCCTACACAAAGGGCACTCCCTTGCCCGATTTCACGCTTATGAAGCGTTACAGTGAAGAGCTCGGTGCAACGGTTATTGCGGAGGGCGGTATCTGGGCACCCGATGAGCTTGTAAAGGCATTTGAAAGCGGCGCATATGCAGCCGTTGTCGGCACAGCCATCACACGACCCATGGATATCACAAAGCGTTTCGTTAAAGCTCTTGAAGAATCAAAATAATAACGCAGGGCGGGGGCTTGCTCCCGCCGTTTCTTTAATCGGAGGAATCCAAATGAAAATTCTCGCTTTTGATATCGGCGGCACGGAGATAAAATACGCCTTTTGTGATGAAAACTTCAGCCTGAGCAAAAAAAATTCCGTTCCCACGAATGCACACGAGGGCGGCAAACGAATAATCGAGCGCATTGTTGAGATTATCAAAGACTGCGGCGGTGCGGACAGAATAGGCATTTCAACCGCAGGCCAGATTGACAGCGAAAAAGGCGCAGTTATCTATGCTACGGACAGCATCCCCGGCTACACAGGCACAAAAATCAAGGAGATTATCGAGGCTGAAACGGGAATTCCCACGGCGGTTGAAAATGATGTTAATTCAGCCGCAATCGGAGAGGCTGTTTTCGGCGCTGCAAAAGGCTGCCCGAATTTTATCTGCCTGACCTACGGCACGGGCATCGGCGGTGCAATTTTTCTTGACGGCAAGCTGTTCACGGGCTGCTCATTTTCAGCGGGTGAATTCGGTCATATGATAACCCACGCAAACGGCAGAGATTGCACCTGCGGCGGCAAGGGCTGCTATGAGGCCTATGCTTCGGCAAGGGCACTCGTAAACAATGTGAGAGAAAAGCTCGGCAGAGAAATGAACGGCAGAGAGATTTTTGCGGAGTTTGAAAATCCCGAAATCAGAACGCTGATTGATGAGTGGATTGACGAAATCGTTATCGGCCTGAAAAGCCTCATTTATATTTTCAATCCCCCGCTTATCGTTGCGGGCGGCGGAATTATGAACGAGAAATATATTATTGACGAAATCAACAATCGCCTTCACACTCAGCTTATGGGCAGCTTCAATGAAGTGAAAATCGTTAAAGCCCTTATGGGCAATGACGCAAACAAGCTCGGTGCGGCATATCTCGCATCAAAAATATAACAAAAAGCTTACACAAGGATTTCCTCTGTGTAAGCTTTTATCATTTGCGGGCAGCCTTGCGGCTGCCCTGAGTTTTTATTTATAAAGGGGACCGTAGTTTTCGCAGGCTCTGAAGTCTGCGCCTTCAAGGTCCTTTGTGCCGAATGCACCCCAGCAAGCGGGACGGAAGATTTTCTCTTCGGGAACATTGTGGAGAGCAACGGGGATGCGGAGCATTGATGCCATTGTGATGATATCTGCACCGATATGACCGTATGAGATAGCGCCGTGGTTTGCGCCCCAGTTGTTCATGAGGTCATATGCGCTCTTGAATGCGCCTTCGCCTGTGCATCTGGGTGCGAACCATGTGCAGGGCCATGTGTAGTCTGTTCTCTTCCAGATGATGTCTGAAACTTCGTCGGGAAGGTTAACTGTCCAGCCTTCAACAATCTGAAGAACGGGGCCGAGACCCTTAACG
>JAFQON010000017.1 GCA_017403185.1 Clostridia bacterium | reverse complement strand
CAAAATAAAACAGCCGCTCGGGAGTGGCTGCCAGTGAATGTAATGCGCTGCTAAACCTTCAAAGCCCCTTTCAGGGGCAAAGCCAGTAATCGCCCCTTGAAGGGGCAGTGCAAACCCCCGGCTCAGCCGGGGGTTTTGATTCAGATGTGAAAAACCCCCTGCCTGAGCCGGGGGTTTGATGATTGATTAGCTGTACATCTGCATCTTTCTAATGTTATCGCAGTAATCTTTAACTACCATATTGGTCCATATTTCATTATCAACTATTGCGTTTTTGCCGTCTTCAGCAAAAAGATCTTCCTGGAATGCGGTAAGCTCTTCATTGGCTTTTTCATCCTTGATTGCAGCCTTCCAGTCAAGGTCGTCTTTGTTGTTGCTTGAGAAGTACATGATATGATAGCCGTGCTGAGTTTCAACAATGCCGGTGTCGCCGACTTTTCTTGCGGGGTCAAAGCACCATGCTTCAAACTCCTCAACAAAGTTGCCGCTGATTCTTACATTTTCGTAAAGACCGCCGTTTGAAGCTGAGCCTTCGTCAGTTGAGTTTTCTTTAGCCATCTTGGCGAAATCTTCTTCAGAGAACTTATCGCCGAGACCCTTGAGAAGTGCTTCTGCATCTTTGAATGCAGCCTTCTTTTCTTCGTCTGTTACATTTGCTGAGTCTTTTGCGTCAAAGCCGATAAGGCAGTGGCGGACATTTATGCTGTTTCCGTTATATGCGGGCTTGATGCAGTAAACAACATAAGCTGCGCTTTCGCCTGTAATAACCGTTACATCGCCTGCCTTGCGGTCTGCACTGAATGCCCACTCTGCGCCGTCTTCGGTGATTGAAGATTCAAGTGTTGAATAACCGGCTGCAACAGTCTTTTTGGTGGTATCGGTTTTGCTTTCGTTATAAGCTTTAACTGCTTCGATAAAAGCTTTTTCGTCTGTTGCCTTTGCAAGGATATCCTTTGCATCTGCAATGTATTTCTTGTCAGATTCAGCCTGTCTCTTCTTGAATGCGTCTGCCGATTCATCCTTTTCTGCAGTGAGCTTCTTGAATGAGATTGTATAATAACGGATATCTGTGTAATCATAGTCCTTCTTGTTTTCTTTGTAAGTCTTTGCGATTTCATCATCCGTTATTGAATTTGAGATTTCGCTCTGCTTGTCATCAGTGAAGTTCTGAGCAAGTGTTTCGAGCTTGAGAATCTTTCTGAGAGTTTTTTCGTTGATGCCGTAGTAGAATTTAAGGAATTTATTAAGGGTTGCATTCTGTTCTGCAGCGCTGTCTCTGAGAGATTCGATTGTTTCGTTTATCTCTGCTTCCTGATCCTCGCTGAGAGTGATGCCTGCCGCAACAGCTTCGTTGGAATAGCCGATTGTCTGCTGAGCTGTTGAGAGAGCTCTTTCTTTTATAAGATCAGCCCATGTGATGGTGTTGCCGTCTTCATCGGTTGTTTCCTGCTGATCGGGAGCAATGTTGGTATCAAATCCGGTAAGATTTGTGCCGTATGCCTGCTCAGACTGAATTGCCTGGTTAGAAATGTAGTTATAAGCCATTGCGTAGTAGTAATTGAACTCGGATGCCGAAATCTTTGTGTCACCGATTTTTACTGCGGTGAAGGAAGGTTTAAAAATGCTGAAGCCCGCAAAGCCTACAATTACAACTGCAAGCACAACCGCAACAGTTGCCTTGATTGCTTTTGACGCCTTTTTTCTTTTCTCAATGTTTTTTGCATTCTGCTTGGCTGCTTTTGCAATTCTTGCTTTGCGTTCTTCACGGTAAAGCTCAGCCTTGCTTTTTGAGGTTTCGTTTTTAGCCATTAATGTTCATCCTTTTCTTTTATGTTTTTATAGCCGCTGAACCTTTGCGGCTGAGTGCACGACCGAACAAAATCGGCACAATGACATTATATTATACTATTTTTAAAGATTTTGCAAGCTTTTTGAGCTAAATTTATATGTTATTCACAAATTGCCTTATTTCTTTGCAGTAAGTGTGCCGTCAAGAAATTCTTTTTTGAACCACACATCTGGTATCTCAAAGCTTTTTCCGTTAAGATATTCAAGGCAGCCTGCGTTGCTGCTGAATGTGAATTTAAGGCGGTATGAATACAAAAACTGCTTTTTGTAGCCTAAAGCTTTGTTGAGCGCATTTGTGCCGTATTTGCCGTCACCGAGAAGCGGATGACCTATGCTTGAAAAGTGTGCTCTTATCTGGTGAGTTCTGCCTGTCAGCAGCTCAACTTCAACAAGACTCAGCCCGTCTTTTTCATCAATAACGGAGTATTTTGTGCGTATTTCCTTTGCACCTTTTCTTTCGGCACTGAAAACCTCAACCTTATTTTTCTTTTCATCTTTAATGAGCCACCCTTTGAGCAGGCCGTTTTTTTGCCGAAGAGTGCCGTGAATAACACAGAGATAATATTTTTCCATCTCCCTGTCTTTGAGCTTTTGATTCAGAATTCTCAGACTCTCGGCGTTTTTTGCTGCAATTACTATTCCGCCCGTGTTCCTGTCTATTCTGTTAACAAGTGCGGGTGCAAAGGAGTTTTCATCCTTCGGATTATATTCGCCTTTTTCATATAAATATCGCTTTACTCTTGTTATCAGTGTGTCGTTATACTCCGTTTCATCGGGATGAGAAAGAATACCCACTTTTTTGTCAAGTAAAAGGATGTTTTCATCCTCATATACAATGTCGAGCTTTTTGGATGCGGACAGAAAGTCATAATGCTCGTCTGCAGGCGCAAAAAATTCGTCATTGATATACATATCGATTATATCGCCTTCGCACAGTTTAAGCGATATATCGCCTTTTTTGCCGTTGATTTTTATGCGCTTGGTTCTTATGTATTTATACATAAGCGATTTCGGCAAAGCAGGCACGGCTTTTGATATGAATTTATCAAGCCTCTGACCGGAATCGTTCTTTGAAATTGCAAATGTTTTCAAAATTATCTCTCCGAAGTAAAAAAATGTCTTTTCAAAAATCGAATTATGCTATATAATTAAGGCATAATCATGGAAATGCGGTGATTGTTTGTCCGAAAAGCGAAAGAAAGTTGATAATCCCCACGAAAACCACAGAGCAAGGTTAAGGGAGACCTTCAGAAAAGCCGGTGTTGACGGTATGCCTGATCATAACTTGCTTGAGCTGCTTCTTTTTTATTCTATTCCGAGAAAGGATACCAACGAAATCGCTCACAGGCTTCTTTCGACCTTCGGCTCTCTGAGCAGAGTGTTTGATGCGTCATATGAGCAGCTTCTTGAGGTTGAGGGGATAGGCGAAAGCTCGGCTCTGCTCTTGTCAATTTTTCCTGCGGTATGCAGGCGATATATTGAAAGTTCCGTGTCGGGCAAACAGAATCTTTCTGACCCTGCAGATGCCATGGCTTATGTGGTCAAAAAGTATTACGGTAACAACAAGCTCGAAACTTTTTATATGCTTTGTCTTGACGGAGTCGGTAATCTTATCAACTGCTGCAAAATGGGGGAGGGCTCTGCAGGCAGCGTTGTTGTGGATAAACGCAGCATACTTGAGGCTGCGCTCAGAAACAAAGCCGACAAGATAATATTCGCCCACAACCATCCCAACGGAGTTGCCGCACCGTCAAGAGACGATGTTGTGCTTACGAGTGAGTTCTGCACTCTTCTTAACGGTGTTGGAATAAGGCTTGTTGATCATATTATCGTTGCCGGCGGAGATTCGGTTTCGCTTGCATCGGTTGACAAATTCAGAGCGCTTTTTATATGATTTACGGCTGTATCAATCGCCTTCGGGTGATGATGCAGCTTTAAAATTTTATAACAACTTTGTTCGTGCCGATGCCCGAGGTGATTTTCAGCATGGAGGCTCCGTTTTCGCCTATGGGCTCGGCGGTGTATTCGCCGTTGCATTCGATGCTTTTGAAGGGCTTGTGAACATATATCTCTGTGGGAACGGAGTATTCCTTGTTCTGTTCATAAGTAAGTGAGAAAATATCGTTTTCTCTGTCAAGATTATACTCGACTATGTTTCCGCAAACGGCAACGGGGGCTGTTCTTCTCAGGCAGGTCATAATGGGGTTTTCAAGAAGGCCGTCATAATATGCCCAATATGTCTGACCCCAACGGTTACTGTCGAATTTATCAAGAAGATATTCAATGTGATACAGCCAGTCGGTGCCTTCAGACTGACCGCCCCATTCTCCCACAATAACGGGAACACCGAGCCTTTCCTGCGAACGCTTGTGCTCATCAAAAATAGAGCCGACTCTTGAATTGCTTGCATATTTGTAAGCGGGAGTATCAACCATAAGGTCATATGCGTGAGGAGCAAAGCAAAGCTGCTTTTCCTTTTCACCATTGTAGTTAACTGCGGGTGTTGAGTAGGGGATGCCGAGGTTTGAATAATAGCTGTTTTCCATAATAATGATGCCATTATCCGTAACCTCTCGGATTGCTTTTGCGGTTTTGTTTATGAATTTTGAATAGTGCCCCACATCAAATTTTCTGATAAGTTCGTCACCTGCACTTGTTACCTTGCGGAAGAGTGCGGGGTCATTAAAGGGCTCAAGGCAGCGGATAACATTGCCACTGAAAAGCTGCTTGAGCATCCAGCCCTTTTTGCAGCGTTTATCTGTCAGAACTGTTTTTGCAACGCTTGCAATAAGCTTTCTGAATACCTTGCCGCCGTCTGTGCCGGGGAACGGCTCGTTAAGCAGGTCAAAGCCGAAGAGTGCGGGGTGATCCTTGAATCTTTCGGCAACATACTTCCACATATTGCAGAAATATGTCTGGAGAGGTTTGCCGTTGTATTCCTTGTCTGCCCAGAAATTGTCGAAGCAATTGTGAATTGCCTTGCCCCAGAAGTAGCCTTCTGCCCAGACAAATCTTGTGGGTTTGAATTTTGCTCCGTCCGTAAGGCAGGCCCATGCAGGCGCACCGTCAGCAGGAGTATCAACCGTGCCGCCGTATAGATCCTGGTGCATATCAAGGTAAAAATATATTCCGTATTTCTCACAAAGGTCTGCAACCTTCTGAACCTTATCAAGGTATTCGTCGTCGTATTTTTCGGGTTCAGGCTCAACGGCATCCCATGTAAGACCGAGTCTGACTATATTAAAGCCGTTTTCACTGAGTGTTGAAATGAGATTTTCATCAAAATTAAGCTCGTAGGTTTTTCTCTTGTCACCGGGATTTTTTTGATATCCCTTGTCGCAAAGGTTAACACCGTTAAAAATTCTTTCTCTTCCTTCGGAGTCGATGAATTTTTTTTCAAATGTACTGATTTTGAGCATAAAAATTCTCCTTCAGAATTATTAAGGAACAAGTCCATACAATTTTATTATAGCATTACAGCATATTAATTGCAACTGTTTTATACTGTTACAAAAGTTAATCCGGAAAGTATTGCCATATAAAAGGATTTATGTTAAAATTAAATAAAAACTATAAAAAGAATAGGGGTAATTATTTTGGCAGCATCAACACTTTTAAAAATGTATTGCAGAACCTATCAGGGCATTTTCAGGGTTGCGGTAAACTTTCTTAATTGGAAAGAACCCGAGCTTGTAAAAGGAGCCGGCAGTGTTAAAAAGCTCCCTGAGGTTGTCAAGGCAAACGGTCACAACAGCGTGCTTGTTGTAACGGATAAGGGTCTTATGGGCCTTCACCTTCTTGACGGTCTTTTTGAGGGTCTTGACAAGGCGGGAGTAAAGTACACCGTTTATGACGGCACACAGCCTAATCCCACAATAAACAACATTGAAGATGCAAGGAAGCTTTATGCTGATAACAATTGCTCTGCTATTATTGCTTTTGGCGGCGGTTCACCCATGGACTGTGCAAAAGTTGCGGCAGCAAGAATTGCAAGACCCGGTAAAACCGTTCAGAAGATGAGAGGTACTCTTAAAATTCTCAAGAAGCTTCCCACAATCTATGCCGTTCCCACAACTGCAGGCACAGGTTCCGAAACAACAATCGCAGCTGTAGTTTCAGATCCCGAAACACATGAAAAATATGCACTTCAGGATCCCGTGCTTCGCCCCAAATATGCAGTTCTTGACCCTGAGCTTACTGTAGGGCTTCCTCCGCACATCACATCAACAACTGGTATGGATGCTCTTACTCATGCTGTTGAAGCTTATATCGGTCACAGCAACACCAAAGAAACCGCTGCTGCAGCCGAGAAGGCAACAAAAATGATTTTTGAGAATATTCTTAAGGTTTATGAAAACGGTAAGGATATTGAAGCAAGAGAGAATATGCTTGAAGCTTCATATCTTGCAGGTATTGCCTTCACAAGAGCATATGTAGGCTATGTTCACGCAATTGCTCACAATTTCGGCGGTATGTACGGCACACCTCACGGCCTTGCAAATGCTGTTATTCTGCCCTATGTTCTTGAATATTACGGTGAAAGCGCATATGCCCGTCTTGCCAAGCTTGCCGATTATGCGGGTCTTGACACAAACGGTATGACTCAGGCTCAGAAGGCTGTTCTGTTTATCGAAAAAATCAAAGAATTCAACAGGCTTCTCAATATTCCCGAGCACCTTGAGGTTCAGGAAAAGGATATTCCCACTATCGCAAAGAGAGCTGCAAAGGAAGGTAATCCTCTTTATCCTGTTCCTAAAATTATGGATGTTGAAGACTTTATGTCAGTTATCAGAAAAGTAGGAAATCTTGATTAAAGACAGTTGATTTGCTTTGATTGTCTGATTTTTACCGAAATTTAATATCATTTTAACATCTTTGGCTTATTATCACATTTGAAAGGATGTGTGAAAATGAAATTTCGTCGGTTAATAAGTTTTATAATGTCGGTTGTAATTGTTTTGTGTACCTGCACAGCTGTTGCTTTTGCGGATAATAACAAGTGGCATCCCAAAAACAGCGAACCGTTTGTTTTTGTGCATGGTCTCAACGGTTGGGGCGGTGCAGAGGATATCAACGGTATTATTCCGTATTGGGGTGCAACAACAGGCGATCTTATGTCTTATCTTCAGGGTGAAGGCTATGAGTGCTATTCGGCATCCGTAGGTCCTCTCAGCAGTGCGTGGGACAGAGCGTGTGAGCTTTATGCGCAGCTTCTCGGCACAACGGTTGACTATGGCGAGGCGCATTCCAAAAAGTTTAACCATGACAGATACGGAAGAACCTACTATGATGCTCTTGTTCCCGATTGGGGTGAGCTTGATGAAACCGGAAGGCTTCAGCAGATTCATCTTATAGGTCACAGCTTCGGCGGCACAACGGTGAGAATGCTTATTCAGCTCCTTACGGAAGGCTCACCTGAAGAGCAGGCTGCAACACCGTCGGGAGAGATTTCGGGTCTGTTTACAGGCGGCAAGGGCGATTGGGTTAAGAGTGCAACAACAATCTGCACTCCGCACAACAGTGCATCTGTCTATTATCCGCTTGAAGCACTCGGGCTTGATATAATCGTTCAGACATTCAGCTATGTGTATGCCGCTGTTATGGGCAGGTCCTTTCTCAACGGCGGAATGGTCGATTTTCACCTTGAGCAGTTCGGGCTTACCGATGTTCCCGGCGGAGAAAAAGCGGATAATTTTTTCTCTGCAATGAAGCTTGCACTTGAAAATAAAGAGGATTCGTGCCAGTATGATCTTACACCCGAAGGAACGGTAAAGATTAACGAAATGCTCGATATTAACGAGGATATATATTATTATTCCTATGCTTTTTCAACCACAGAAGAGGTTCCTTTGCTTGGAATTCAGCTCCCGAGCATAAAAACCAATCCTGTTATTTATCTCACATCGCTTGTAATGTGCTTTATGAATTTTACCGACCCTGATACGGGTGTGGTGTATGATGAAACATGGTATGCAAATGATGCTTTGGTAAACACGGAGAGTGCAAAATATCCTCTTGATGAACCGCACAAGGATTACGATGGCAGCTGCGAAAAGGGTGTGTGGAATGTGATGCCTGTCAGGAAGGGCGACCACGGAACCGCTATCGGTCTCTTTGCCGATAAGGAGGAAACCCGGAGCTTTTATCTTGAATTTTGTGAAATGCTCAACGCACTCCCCGACTAAAATCAATTTAAAGGGTGATCGGAAGGTCACCCTTAATTTATAAGGAGAAATTATGAATAAAAGAATTATTGCTTTTGTTTTGGCGGCAGCGATGCTGTTTTCGGGCTTCTCAATTACAGGAGAAGTCAGCGGGTTCAGAAGAACGGTTGAAGGTTGCTTTGAGATTGTTGTAAGAACACTTCGCAGCACATTCGGAACAAGAAGCTATTCAGATTTTAAAGGGCTTTGCGATATTCCCGAAACCGAAAACGGATATATCCCGCAAGGATACTGCTACAGCGACAGTGAAAATCTTCACTTCGTTTCGTATTACCATTCCGAAAAAGCATCAGTGATTTCTGTTGTTGATGACGAAAGCGGCTGCAGAATAAAAACTCTCAGCCTGAAAAAATCCAACGGGAAAGACTTTAAAGGTCATGCGGGCGGAATTGCCGAGGACGGAGAAAATTTTTATATTGTTGACGGCAAAAAGATTTATCGTGTTGCCATGAGCGATATTATTTCCGCTTCAGACGGTGCCTCGCTTGCACTTAACGAATTTATCACAACCGATGTGAAATGCTCATATCTCAACTGCGACGGCTCATATCTTTACGCAGGGGAGTTCTACACCTTTACAACTGACGGAAGCTATGATACGGATAAGTCGCATCATGTTGCACTTTCACTTTTTGAAACCTCATATGCCCGCTGCAACGCATATCTGATATCGGATATAAAATCCGCTTTTTCTGCCGAGGGTGCAGAGCCTGTGAAGCCTTCAATGATATTCACAACTCCAAACTGTGTTCAGGGCTTTGCAAGAATGCCTGACGGCACATTTGCGCTCAGCATATCCTATGGCAGGGATAACAATTCATCATTAAAGTTTTATAAGGATGTAACAAAGGGCAGCGCTGCGTTTACAGTCGATTACGGAGAAGAAGTTGTTCCAGTTTATAATTTATCCAAGAGCGGGCAGACGGCATCATTGCGTCAGCCGCCTCTGCTTGAAGGAATTGACGATATGAAGGGCAGTGTTGCAGGAATTTTTGAATCCTGCGCTCAGAAATACAGCGATGCCGCATTTGTTGTTGATAAAATCTGTGTTTTTGAATAAAAAAGATTAACAAATTTTTCAGCACGAAAAAATCGTTATAAGCCTTGTTTTGTCTGAATTCAACAAATATCGAGCGTGCTGATTGTGCAAATAATACAAAAAAGCGTTTGCGACCTTTTTTATTATGTTAAGGCTGAATAATTTTAAAAACCATTTTGTTTGTTGAAATTGCACAAATATAGATGCTAAAATTTGTGCAATTTCACTTGACTTTTTCGTAAAATGGTGTATAATAAAGCCACAACGAACAAGAAAGGATGAATGTAAATGAATTTCGAAAAAACAACCTACAGTGTGGAGAAAAGACTCCTTGATGAAATCGGCAGCGAGAAGAAGTTTCTTACATTCAAAAAGCTTTTCAAGATTTTTGAGTTGGATGCACTTCTCAACAACCGCAAATAATTCGGTTGCGAAGGGCTGATTCATCCCTCGACAATGTCGCCGCTTGCGGTGATTTCATATAATCTGAGAACGGTTATTCCGTCTCAGAATTCAGGAAAAATCACAGACCGAAAGGCTCAGCCCTTCGGTCTGTTTTTGCGTTACGGGCATATATTATAATGTAATAATATATGGGAGGGAATAATATGAATTGCTGCATCACTGAACTGAGATGCAAGGAAGTTATAAATAAATCCAACGGTTGCCGCATCGGCTTTGTGAGCGATATTGAGGTTGACAGCTGTTGTGGCAGAGTGGTTGCACTTGTTGTTTACGGTAAGCCCAAATATTGGGGGATTTGCGGCAAAAGAGAACGCATACGAATATGCTGGGAGGATATAGAAGTTATCGGTAATGATACTATTCTTGTGTGCAAGGCGCAGTGTGATAACGGCAGCAGAAGAAACAGAATATAATGAAAATCCCTGCAACACACGAAGTGTTGCAGGGAAATCTTTTTTTGAAAATTAATATTTGAAGTTGCTGAAGGTAACTGTTGTATCAGCAACGCCTGTTGCTTCTTTAATGGAAGCGATAAGATACTTAACAGTTGTAAGGTTTGCGTTGAAAACGAAGGATATGGTAAGCTTTTCGATGTTGCCTGTTGCAGCGTCAACAACACAAACTATCTTAGCGTTTGTTGTGTTGAGTTTAACAGCTTCAACTGAAGCTTCTTCAAGACCGTTGAGTGCTACATAGATGTTGTCAGCGCTCTTATAGTCAAATTTGCTGGAATCGCCTTCGCCAACATAAAGACCTGACTTGACAAGGGGAGAAGAATCCTTCTTGCCTGATGCTGATGAGTTGCTTGCGCCATCCTTGAGGGTGATGGTGATTGTGTATTTGCCATTTGCTTCCTTGCAGTCAGCTGATTTAATATCGGCAGCAGTAAGAGAAGCCTTGCTCATGAATTCAGCCTTGCCTTTAGCGTTGGGATATTCTTTTGTGCCTACTCCGAGGAAGTTTGAAACTTCATCCTGAACAAGCTGAATCTTCATAAGAGCGCCGCCCTCAAGATTCTGGATGTTTGTAACTCTCTTTTTGTCATAACCTGCCTTAGCGCTGATTGCGCCGTTGACGGCATTATTATAAACAGCAAGAATTTCGTCGGTTGTTGCGGGTGCTGCTGCGGGAGCTGTTGCGCCTGCTTCTGTTGTTGTTTCATCAGCAGGTGCAGAGGGATCGGCAGCTGCATCTGAGCCTTCAACGGGAGCTTCTTCTGTTGCATCAACAGGAGCGTCTGTAACTGCTTCGTCGGTAACTTCTTCTGCAGCAGTTGTTGTGGTGGTTTCTTCTTCTGTGTTTCCGCCGCAGGCTGCAAAGCTGAAGAGCATTGCAAGTGCGAGCAGGAGTGCGAGGATTTTTTTCATTGGTATGTCTCCTTTAAAAAATTTTTTTAATGCCCTAAGGCATAATTTACGAATTAACAGATTCTATGAATCTCATAAATGCCGCAAAGCCGTTTTCGTCACGCTTGAAAACGCCTGCGTGCTCAAGCACGGTTGCAAACACCTTGCCGACCTCTGCTTTAAGAATGTCCATAACATTATCGGCGGTGATGTCAGCATAATTGCCTGTGAATTGTTCAACCCAATCTGCATGAAGTGAGGTTTTCTCACTTTCACGCAGGTTTTTGCCGTTTACAATTGCATCGGCAAGAGCTTCAAGCTCATCCTTGAGCCTTGGCGGCAAAACAGCAAGGCCCATAACCTCTATAAGACCGATATTCTCTTTTTTTATGTGATGAAGCTCTGCGTGGGGGTGATAAACGCCGAGGGGATGCTCGTCGGTTGTTATATTGTTGCGAAGAACAAGATCAAGCTCGTATTTTTCACCTCTGCGCCTTGCTATAGGTGTGATTGTGTTGTGAGGTGCATCGGTTTTGGCGAATATAAACGCCTCTTCATCGGTATAGCTGCGCCATGCGGTGAGAATTTTATCTGCAAGCTCAACAAGAGCATCTTTGTTTTCCGACTGAAGGCGTATTGTTGACATGGGCCATTTTACAATACCTGCATCAACATTTTCAAATCCGTCAAACAATATTTTTTTCTCGATCGGAGCACGCTCCATGGCAAATTCGTATCTTCCGCCCTGAAAATGCTCATGGCTGAGAATTGAACCGCCTACAATGGGGAGATCGGCGTTTGAGCCTACAAAGTAGTGAGGGAAGAGAGTAACGAATTCAAGAAGCTTACCGAAAGCGGCTTTATCAATTTTCATCGGAGTGTGTTCTCCGTTAAAAACAATGCAGTGCTCATTATAGTAAACATAAGGTGAATACTGCATAAACCAACCTGAATTATTAATGGTTAAGGGTATGATTCTGTGGTTTTGCCTTGCAGGGAAGTCAACTCTGCCTGCATAGCCCTCGCACTCCCTGCAAAGCTGGCATTTTGGGTAGCCTGACTGAGGTGCGTTTTTTGCCGCAGCGATTGCCTTGGGGTCTTTTTCGGGCTTTGAAAGGTTAACGGTGATGTCAATTGTGCCGTAATCTCCGCTGTGCTGCCATTTAAGAATTTTTGCAATTCTGTCACGGCGTATGTAATTTGTGTCACCGCTGAGTGTGTAGTAATAATCCGTAGCTTTTTCAGGGGATTCTTCATAAAGAGCACGGAATTTTTCAATCACCTGAGAGGGTCGGGGAGTGAGCACTCCCATAAGTGCGGTGTCAAACAAATCTCTGTATGTAATTGAATTTTCAATTATTCCGTTTTCCGCTGCATAATCGCAAAGAGCATCAAGCAGTTCGTTAATTTCACCTTCTGCTTCGGCGCATTCACCGTCAAAAGCATCCTTTTTAAGAAGAGCAAGTATTCCGTTGGTGCAGTAAACCTTGTCACTCTCTTCAATAAGGCTGTGCTTTACGGCATACGCAATCAAAGCTTTGATATAAGAGTCAATCATAAAATACCTCTGTTTATAACGATATAATGCTATTATATACTTTCATTCACATATGTGCAAGGGTGAATTTGAAATATTTGTATAAATTATGTATTTTTTTATGGTTTTATGATGTTATAAATTAAACTGACAAGTCTGAAGAACGGTTTGGGTGCGGTTTTGCGTGCATTATATAAAATATTTGAAATTATATATTTACTTTTTGCGTTTCGTATGTTAAAATATTAAAGTGTAAAAGCGTTTTGAAGGGGAGTATATATAATGGCAAACAAAATCAAAGACGATAATGTTGATTTTCTTTTCGAAGCAATTCTCAATCTTCAGACTCTTGAGGAGTGTTATGATTTCTTTGAAGATCTCTGCACCGTGCCTGAGCTCAAGGCTCTTTCTCAGAGAATAGTTGTTGCAAAAATGCTCAGAGATAAAAAGGTATACAGTGATATTGTGTCTGCAACCGGAGCAAGCACCGCAACGATAAGCCGTGTTAACCGTTCATTGCAGTACGGCTGCAACGGCTATGAGGAAATTTTCAAGAGGATGGAAAAGTAATGTCATACGATGTTTTTTCCGGATTTTATGACCGTCTGACCGATAATGTTGAGTATGAGAAGCGTGCAGATTATTTTTGCAGGCTTCTTTCATTGTGCGATATCCAAGGCGGAATTCTTCTTGACCTCGGTTGCGGCACGGGCAGTATGTCTGTTAAAATGGCAGAAAAGGGCTTTGATGTTATCGGTGTTGACAGCAGTGTAGGTATGCTTGGCGTTGCTCAGCAAAAAGCATATGAAACCGGCAGGCAGATTCTTCTGCTCAATCAGCCCATGCAGGATATTGACCTTTACGGCACGGTTGACTGTGCAATCTGCGTGCTTGACGGTATTAATCATCTCAATGATTCGGATGAAGTCAGGCAGACTTTCGAAAAGGTATCGCTTTTTATGAATAAGGGCGGAGCGTTTGCGTTTGATGTCAATACAATATATAAGCATAGGAATGTTCTTGCCGACAATGCTTTTATATATGATTTTGATGATTTGTTCTGCGCATGGCAGAATAACTATAACAGTGCTGATAACAGCGTTGATATTATGCTGGATTTTTTTGAAGAAGAGGACGGAGTATATTACCGCAGTTCAGAGAATTTTTCAGAGCAGGCATATGAGCTTAACGATATTTCTTTGTGGCTTTCCGATGCGGGCTTTGATATTATAGGTATATATGATGACCTGACAACAGACCCTGTTAAGCCCGACAGTGAAAGGGCAGTATTTTTAGCGAAGAAGAAGTGATTTTAAATGAGTGAACTTGTCAGAATGATTTCAACCGACGGCACATTAACAGTCATAGCCGCCGATACAACCGATATAGTAAACCGTATGGAGCAGATACATCAGACATCTGCCGTTACCTCTGCTGCACTCGGCAGGCTGCTTACGGCAGCATCAATGATGGGTGCCGTGCTTAAGGGTAAGGATAACAGCATAACTCTCCGCATTAACGGCGGCGGCCCTGCAGGCTCGGTTATTGCCGTGTCAGACAGTGAGGGAAATGTCAGGGGATATGTTTCAAACCCTGTTGTCGAAATTCCGCTTAACGCAAAGGGTAAGCTTGATGTTGCGGGTGCGGTGGGCACAGACGGCACACTTACCGTTATGAAGGATCTGGGTATGAATGAGCCTTATATAGGTCAGGTGCCTATAATATCGGGTGAAATCGCAGAGGATATAACAAGCTACTTTGCAACAAGTGAGCAGCTGCCGAGTGTGTGTGCTCTCGGTGTGCTTGTTAATCCCGATTTGTCAATCAAAGCGGCGGGCGGATTTATTATTCAGCTTCTTCCCACGGCAATGGATGACACTATTGATAAAGTTGAAGAATGTATAAAGGATATAGAGCCTGTGACACAGATGCTTACAAGCGGAATGACACCCGAAGATATCTGCCGTCATGTGCTTAAGAGCTTTGAGCTTGAAACTCTTGACAGTTCTGAACCCGAATACAGATGCAGCTGTTCAAAAGAGAGAGTTGCAAATGCTCTTATCAGCATAGGCAGGGAGGGGCTGCTTGAAATGGCGCAGGAAAAGGTGACCGAAGTATCCTGCCATTTCTGCGAAAAGAAGTATAAATTCAGCTCCGAAGAGATACTTGAATTTGCTCAAAAATAATTCCAAAAACACACTAAAAAATTTTTTGAAAATTTTTAAAAAAATTTGAAAAAAAGGGTTGACAAATCCGAAAAAGTAGTGTATTATACAGTACGTTGCTTGACGAGAGCAACGCCAACGTGGGAGCATAGCTCAGCTGGGAGAGCATCTGCCTTACAAGCAGAGGGTCACAGGTTCGAGCCCTGTTGTTCCCACCATTTGGCCCGGTAGTTCAGCTGGTTAGAACGCTAGCCTGTCACGCTAGAGGT
>JAFQON010000016.1 GCA_017403185.1 Clostridia bacterium | reverse complement strand
TGGCTGCCAGTGAATGTAATGCGCTGCTAAACCTTCAAAGCCCCTTTCAGGGGCAAAGCCAGTAATCGCCCCTTGAAGGGGCAGTGCAAACCCCCGGCTCAGCCGGGGGTTTTGATTCAAAACTTTCAAATTAATCAAAAAATTAACATTAATAAACCCCGAATGGATTGCAACAATAATAAGGCAAACGCAAATTGAATTTGAAGGGGTGTAAACGAAATGTCAAAGAATAATTCAGTTGTTCCTCAGGCAAGAGCTGCTCTTGACCAGTTCAAGATGGAAGCTGCAAGAGAAGTTGGTGTTCAATCCCTTATTATCAAAGAAAACATACACCCTCTATGATAACATAATCAGTATAATGTATCAAAAGCCGTCTTTGATTTGAAAAGGCGGCTGTCTTTATTTATTAAAACTCTTTTTCGGTTGAAACGAAAATATATTTGTGTTATACTGTTTTTATTAAATTGTAAGGTTTTTATAAAAAGGAGTGACTCTGATGAGAAAACTGTTTTCAATGATTCTTGTAAGTGTTTTTTTGTTCTCATTTTCTGCGTGCGATGCAAATAAAGATGCCGATATGGTTGCAGAACTGGGTCTTAATGCCGAAACCAAAGAAGCAACCGAACATACCGTTGAAGTTAATGCGGGTTTTTACTCGTTGCTTGATTTCGGGGACAAAACAGAGTATGAATTTGCAACAAAGGGTCTTATAGATGCGCCGAAGGTGCTTGAAATCAAAAATGAAAACGGTGATGTGGTATGGAGTCAGCAGGCATACAGCTTTGTTGATAACCGTGAAGAATGCCCTGATACGGTGAATCCGAGTCTATGGGAGAACACAAAGAATAACCACGCCTACGGTCTTTTTGAGGTTTGCGAAAACATCTATCAGGTCAGAGGCTATGATATGGCAAACCTTACGCTTATCAGGGGTGATACGGGTTGGATTGTTTTTGACCCGCTTATGAGTGTTGAATGCACCGTTGCGGCAATGCAGCTTGTTGAAAAAAACTTGGGAAAGCTTCCCGTAAAAGCTGTTGTTATTTCACATCCTCATGTTGACCACTACGGCGGAATCAAGGGAGTTCTTACCGATGAGCAGGCGGCAGACAGCGCTCTTGCGCTTGAAGAACAGCTTGCAAGCGGATTGATTCCGATAATTGTTCCCGAAGGCTTTGTTGAGCACGCCGTAAGCGAAAATGTTTATGCAGGTAAAGGAATGGGCAGAAGAGCATCGTATCAGTACGGCGTTTTTCTTGAGGAATCCGAAACGGGCAAGGTCGCAATGGGAATCGGAATGGGTCAGTCAACGGGCACGGTATCTTTTATAACTCCTACATATGAAATCAGAAGCACCGGCGAAACTTATACTGTCGACGGAGTAACAATGGAATTTCAGATGACTCCCGGCACGGAAGCACCTGCCGAAATGAACATATGGCTTCCTGAAATGAAGGCACTTTGGGTAGCTGAAAACTGCACGGCAACGCTTCATAATCTTTATACATTAAGAGGCGCACAAATTCGTGACGGCAATGCGTGGGCAAAATATATAACCGAAGCGATTGCTCTTTACGGCAACGATGTGCAGGTTGCATTCCAGTCGCATAACTGGCCGCATTGGGGCAATGAATTTGTCAATGATTATCTTGCAGACACTGCTGCAGTTTATAAATTTATTAATGACCAGACTCTTACATACATAAATCAGGGCTATACATCGGATGAAATTTCAAATATGATCGAATTGCCCGATGAACTTGCAAAGAATTGGTATACCCGCCAGTATTACGGCACGGTTGCTCACAATTCAAAAGCCGTTTATCAGAAATATATGGGTTGGTATGACGCAAATCCCGTTAATCTCAATCCTCTTGAGCCTACGGAAAGTGCAAAAAAATGGGTTGAATATCTCGGCGATACCGATGAGGTTCTCCGAAAGGCTAAAGAAGATTTTGAAAAGGGCGAATATCAGTGGGTTGCGGAGGTTACAAATGTTATTGTTTTTGCTGACCCCGATAATACCGCCGCAAGGCTTCTCTGTGCCGATGCACTTGAGCAGCTCGGATATCAGGCTGAATCGGGCACATGGAGAAACGCTTATCTTTCCGCTGCGCTTGAACTGAGAAACGGTAACGCAGCCGAGAAGGGCAAAAATGCAAAACCCGACGGAAGTGTTCTTAGAAATATGACCGCTGAGATGATATTTGACTATATCGGCATTCTTCTTGATAAGCAAGCACTTGCAGACGAGAATTTTGTAATCAATTTTAATCTTACCGATACAAACGAAAAAATAATGCTTCGGTTTAACAATGGGGCTTTGCTTCAGTATCACAATATGTCGTCAGAATCGGCAGACCTGACGATAACCTGTCCGAAAAATGCGCTTGTATTTATTATTCAGCGCAATACAGACGGCATAAACGCATCCATGAAGCTTGAAGGCGATGCAACAAAACTTCAGCTGATGCTTGACAATCTGAATCAGTTCAGCTTTGCGGATAATGCAAAATTCAATATAGCAGAACCGTAAAAAAGTGAGGTAATGACCATGAATATAAACAAAACTGTTAACGGAAACGAACTTACGGTTGCTCTTGAAGGCAGGCTTGACACAGCAACTTCACCTGCTCTTGAAGCGGAACTTAAAAACAGCCTTGAAGGTGTCGAAAAGCTCGTTTTTGACTTTGCGTCACTCGAATATCTTTCGTCAGCAGGCCTGCGTGTGCTTCTCGGTGCACAGAAAATTATGAATAAGCAGGGTGAAATGATTGTCAGAAACATAAATGAAATTATTATGGAAATCTTTGAGATCACGGGTTTCTGTGATGTTCTTACCATTGAATGATTATGAAAAATAAGAAACAAAACATATCGTCTGCGTTCAGGCGATGGCTGTTGGTGCTTGTTGTTATTGCGTTTTTTGCAACAACGGCATTTCTCTGGGTTTCACAAACTGAAATTTCGCAGAATAATGCCTTAAATCTGCTTAAACTCAATATTTCTGATGTCAGAGAAGATATTATCGACGCATCCGACGAAAACCTCTTAAAGCTCACAAATCAGATAGCAGATGATTTGAACCAATCGGAAAGCATAACTTCCGAATTACTTGCCGAGCTCACAAAAAAATATGATGTGACAGAAATCAATCATATAAACACCGACGGAATCATCGTCGCAAGCACATATCCCGATTTTCTCAATTACGATATGCGAAGCGGTGAGCAATCTGCTGAATTCACGGTTTTGCTTTCAGGTGAAACGGAATATGTCCAGAGCTATCAGCCCGTTTCTTATGATGCGTCAATTTCACGAAAATACGGCGGTGTCACTCTTGAAAACGGCGGCTTTGTTCAGGTCGGCTACGGTGCGGAGCGTTTTCGGAAGGATATCGACGAATTCGTTGTCGGTGTCACCCGTAACCGCCATGTAGGTGAGGGCGGCTCAATCATTATTGTTGATGAAAACTGGAACATAGTAAGCGACCGCTACGGCAACGAAGGCAAGAATCTTGATGTTACGGGAATATGGATTGATACCGATAACATACCTGAAAACGAAGTGTTCACAGCCGAGGTTTACGGCGAATCCTGTTACTGTATACATCAAGTAACGGAGGGTTACCGCATAGTTGCAGTTATGCCCAAAAGCGAGGCGGCTCTTTCACGCAATGTATCAGTTGGCGTTACAACAGTAATGCAGATTATTGTTTTTGCCGCCTTGTTCATTATGATTTTCATTCTCGTAAGACGGCTCGTTGTTGATAATATTTATAAAGTTAACGATTCTCTTTCCGCAATAACCGAAGGAAATCTTGATACCGTTGTTGATGTGCGCTCGCACATTGAGTTTGATGCTCTTTCAAATGACATAAACACTACGGTTAATACGCTGAAAAAGTATATTTCAGAGGCGGAAGCAAGGATTGATGCGGAGCTTGCCTTTGCAAAAGCAATTCAGCATTCAGCTCTGCCGTCGGTTTTTCCGCCCTATCCCAACAGAAACGAATTTGATATCAGTGCAGCCATGCACACAGCAAAAGAGGTTGGCGGGGATTTCTACGATTTCTATTTTATTGATGAGGATACGCTTGCGTTCCTTGTTGCCGATGTTTCGGGCAAGGGAATTCCTGCGGCAATGTTTATGATGCAGTCAAAAACTCTTCTCAAAAGCTATGCTGAATCGGGTATGAGCGTTGAAGAGATTTTTACAAACGCAAACGAAAAGCTGTGTGAAGGCAACGATGCAGGTATGTTTGTAACCGCATGGATGGGACTTCTGAACACCAAAACAGGACTTGTCACCTTTGCAAACGCAGGTCATAATCCGCCCCTTATAAAACACGCAGACGGTAGCTTTACATATCTCAAAACCAGACCCGGTTTTGTTCTTGCAGGTATGGAGGGAATCCGTTATCGTAAGAACGAGTATCAGCTTGAAAAGGGCGATGTAATCTATCTTTACACCGACGGTGTAACAGAAGCGATGAACACGGAAAATGAGCTTTACGGTGAAAATCGTTTGCTTGAAGTGCTGAACAAAAATGCCGCTTCCGACACGCAGGCAATATGCGATGCCGTCAAGGCAGATGTTGATTTGTTTGCGGGCGAATCACCTCAGTTTGATGATATAACTATGCTTTGTCTTAAGTTTAACGGAGAGGACTCCGCCCCGATAAAAGAAACAACAGTTGCTGCAACCGTTGAGAATATTGAGGTTGTCACACATTTCATTAACGAACAACTTGGAGAGTTTGACTGCCCGATGAAAGCGCAGGTGCAGATTGATATTGCGATTGATGAAATTTTAAGCAATATCGTGCATTATGCTTACAGTGAAAAAGCGGGTAATGTAACTGTAAGAATTGAATTTTCGGATAACCCGAAGTCTGCTGTTCTTACTTTTACTGACAGCGGAGTTCCGTACAATCCGCTTGAACAGTCTGACCCTGATGTTTCACTTTCTGCAGAGGAAAGAAAAATCGGCGGACTCGGCATTTTTATGGTAAAGAAAACCATGGATGAAATGACCTATGAATTTAAAGACGAAAAAAACATTCTGAAAATCACGAAAAAGTTTTAAATTAAAAATCCGACTGAAAACTTCAGTCGGATTTTTTCTTATACCCTATACAGAATTTCTTTTTCAGTAACACTGGAGTTATGTCCGCAGCAACTGCGCTTGACCCAGTAAAGCGGAACACCGTTCAGAATACCGCGTATACCCGTAATTGTTACCTCATAGTTTTTGAGCAGTCTGGTGCAATTTTGACAATATCTGATTGTATCGTGGGTTACAAGCACAACTTCTCCAACCCTGTATTTGAGGGTAACAACAGTATCCGTACCTGTACCGCCTGTAACTGCATCAAGCGTATCATCGCTGAGTTCTGCGGGGTTGTTGTTTTCCAAGATGTTATCAAGTTTTTCGTTTGACATAATGATTACCTCCTTAAATTAATTAAATATCAAGACGCTGTCTTTCAACAAGCTCGGCGAATTTTCCGTTTTTGGCTATCAACTCATCGTAAGTTCCGTCCTCAACAATTTTACCTTTTTCAAGATAGATGATACGGTCACATTGCTTTATGGTTGAAAGTCTGTGAGCAATAACGATTCGGGTGCATTTAAGTTTATCGAGAGAGTCCGAAACTGTTTTCTGCGTGATATTGTCAAGGGCGCTTGTTGCCTCATCAAACATCAGGATTTTTGGCTTCGGAGCAATTGCTCTGGCTATCATCAGCCTTTGCCTCTGACCGCCCGAAACACCGCCCGAGCCTTCGGAAATAATTGTGTGCATTCCCATGGGCATTTTGCGGATATCATCGGCAATGCCTGCCATTTCGGCGGCATCCCACGCATCGTCAAGAGACAGATGCGGTGCGGAAATCACGATGTTTGAATAAATATCGCCCTGAAAGAGTTTTCCGTTTTGCAGCACAACGCCGATTTTGCGGCAGAGTGAACGCAGGTCAATGGAGTTAAGGTCTTTGCCGTCATAATAAACAGCGCCTTTCTGCGGTTTCTCAAAACCGAGCAAAATTCTCATAAGCGTTGATTTGCCGCAACCCGTTTCACCGACGATTGCCACATACTGACCCGAACGGATTTTCAGCGACAGGTCATCAATTATAAGCGGCATATTCTCACTGTAGCGAAAAGAAACATTGTTAATCTCAATACCGCCCGAAAGTCTGTCGATAACAAGTTTGCCTTCAGATACCTCGGGAACGGCTTCCATAATCGGCTTTGCCATTTCTATGATGGGCTTGAACCTTGCAATTGTGGTTGCTATGCCTGCGAGCGACATAAATGCACCGGTGAGCATACCGTATGCCGTATTGAAAGCATAGTATTCCGATACCGATACTCCGCTTTTTATTGACACATAATACATTACGATTATGCCCGTCAGCGAGATAATTGAAGTGAGTGAACCGTTCACACGCAGAAACATCGGCGGATTATATGTCATTCCGACCTGCTTTGCATAAAGCTTTGACCATCTTGAATACGCTCTTTTTTCTGCACCCGAAAGCCTGATTTTCTGAACACCTGAAATCAATGCGTAGCTCATGCCGCTTTCCTGTGAGCCGAGCTCCAACTGCTTTTTGCTGTAATTCATCTGCAGGAATGTTGTGACAAGCGAAAACGCAACGGTAACAAGAATAATTATCAGAGCAGGAATCACCAGATTAGGCGTATAAACAAAAATCTGTGAAATATACATCAGCGAAAAAACGGAGGTAAGTCCCGTATTTAATACAGTTGAAACAAGCATTGAACACAGGTTCTGAATATAATGTGACCTGCTTGAAAGTTCGCCTGAGCTGTGTTGCTTGAAAAAGTCTGCAGGCAAGGATAAAATTCTCATCATTGTTGCCGCCTGCACAGACAGCTCTAGCTTTGTGCCGACTCTTGCCGTAAGCAGGGCTTTGACCGATTGCAGCAGCAGTGTGCTGATTGTTGCGCATATCATAAACACCGTTATGCCGACAAGCATTTTTATGTTTTGGTTTGCAACAACCGTTCCGAACAGAATGTTGTTTAGCTTTGGCATTAACAGCCCTATCGCCGAAACCGCAAATGTTGCAAGAACAACAAGCACAATATCTGCAACGGTCAGCGTTTCGATAATATAACGCATCAGCAAAGGGAGCGTCAGCTTTTTGAGAGGGAACGGTTTGTAAAAGCAAATTGCCTCAGTTTCAAAAAGGTCCTCGTTTTTCTTGCTGAGCTTTACCCATTTGCCGCTCGGTGCATCAAAAAATACATATCCGCTGAGGCCTTTCGGGATGAAAGCAACAACGCATCCGTCATATTTTCTTGTGCCGAGAATAGCGCCTATTGCATCTTTGTACCAACCTTTTTCAAGATTTATGTTACGGCGCATAATGCCGTGAGGACGAAGAAGATATTCAAGACGGTCGTTGAGATTTTTAAAGCTGTCGGGTACCTCAACAGGCTTGACTTTGTAATATTTAAGTATCTCATCAATGGCACCGTCGGCCTTTTCGGCACTGCTTTTGTATGCTTCGGATATTTTTGTGCCGAGCACCGCATCAGCCATGCCGACAAACGCTTCCTCAAGGATTGCTTCGTCGTTTCTTTTGCGCAGTTTTATTTGTTCATCAAACCAGCCTATACCATCACCCCCTTAATCACATGTAATAAGTTTTGTGTAAAAGCCGTTCAAGGCATATAGCTCGTCGTGTGTTCCTCTTTCAACAACGATGCCGTTATCCATAACGATAATTTCATCGCAATCCCTTATGGTTGAAAGACGGTGAGCAACCACGATGCAGGTGATTCCCCGGTCTTTGATGGATTTAACGACCTCATATTCCGTTTTTGCATCGAGTGCCGAGGTTGCTTCATCAAGAATAATGATTGTGGGGTCCTGAGCAAGCACACGGGCAATTTCCATTCTCTGTCGCTGACCGCCCGAAAAATCCTTGCCGCCTTCTGTAAGCTTGTAGTTATACCCGCCGTCACGTTGCATGATATCCTCGTGCAGATGAGCATCTCTTGCAGCAAGGATCATCTCAAAATCTTCAATTGAGCTGTCCCACATTTTGATATTGTTTGCAATTGTGTCTTCAAAAAGAATAACATCCTGGTCAACAACTGCAAGAGAACCTCTGAAAACGCTTTTATCAATCTGCGTCGTTGGTTTGCCGTCAAAGAGAATTTCGCCCTCCCACGGCTGATAAAGACCTGAAATAAGCTTTGAAAGTGTTGATTTGCCGCAGCCTGAGGTGCCCACAAAAGCAACCCTGCTGCCGGGTTTTAAAGTCAGGTTAAAATCTTTTATCAACGGGTCACCAAGCTTCGAATAACCGAAGGTGAGGTTTTTGATTTCCATTGCACCGGTAAGCTTGCTGTAGACCTCGTTTTCATTAAAAGCACCGTTTTCGCACGCAATATCATCAGGGTATCTCATAACATCTTCAATGCGCTCCATCTGAGTTCTCGTTTCCTGCAAGGTCTGCCACGCAAACATAAGCCGGGATGCAGGCATCATGAAGGATGACAGTATTCCCTGAAACGCCATAACCATACCGACGGTAAACTGACCGTTAAAGGTAAGATATACACCGATAATCGTAATTGCCGTGCTTGTCAGCGATGAAACCAATTGGGGAATGAGCCCGAAATATTGATCCGCTTTTGCAGATTTTATGTTTTGAGCATTTACTCTTGCCTGATAACCCGACCATTTTTCAAAGAATCCGTTTTCCGCACCGCTTGCTTTGATAGTTTCTATCATTTCAATGCCTGCAACGGTTGAACCTGCAAGCTTTCCGCTGTCACGGGACTGAACACGGGTCAGATTAATCCGTTTATCCGAAATAACTTTTGAAACAATGGCATTTATGATAATTGACAGCAACCCGATCATCGTCAGCAAAGCGCTGTATCTGATCATTACCGCTAAATAGAAAAACATCATGCAGACTTCGATTGCAAGCGGAGCAAAAGTGCTCACAAGGTTGTTTGAAACAGCAGCATTCGAATTCTTTCTGAGTTGAATGTCACCTGCCATTCGTTGAGAAAAAAATACCATCGGCAGGCGAAGAACCTTCCACATAAATGTTGTGTTGCCCATCGCAGCTATTTTAGCGTTGATTCTTGCAGAGTAAATTTCTTTGATGAACGAAACAATAATCTGAATTGCCGATAACGCCGCCAGACCGTATATAAACGGCGTAATCCAATCGGGATTTTTGCCCGTCAGAAGGCGGTCGATGAAAATTCGGGAAAAAGCAGGCTGTATAATGCCTATAAGCGAAGCAATGACCGCTGTGATTATTGTAAAGGCAACCGCAACGCCTGCACCTCTTAGCCGTTTCCTTGCAAATTCAAACACGCTGTCGGGTTTGCCGCTCGGCTCAAAGTTTTCTGAAGGTTCAAACATCAGGCAAATGCCTGTAAATGACTTGTCAAACTCTTCCGCCGAAACGGAGTATGTACCCTTTGCTGGGTCGTTGAGAATTGCTTTGCCTTTTTTAAATCCGTTTAGAACCAGAAAATGATTGAAATTCCAATGGATTATACAGGGGAATTTACCGTTCTTTTTCAAAACTTCAGGCTCGTAACGGTAGCCTTTTGCGGTCAGCCCGTAGCTTCTTGCCGCACGGATAATATTTTTGGCATTTGAGCCGTCACGGGAAATGCCGCAATCCGCTCTTACCTGCTCAAGCGGAATCCATTTTTCATAATATGCAAGTATCATCGCCAGCGATGCGGCACCGCATTCAAGCGATTCCATCTGCATTATAACGGGAACCTTTGCCGTACCCGTTGTTACCGGCTGTTTAATTTGTTTTTTCTTTTTAAGCATAACCGACACCTCAATTTATAACGAAGGATATCGGAGAAATGCTTTCAACCACTATATCCGCACTGTGTATTCCGTCGTCAATTTCGCCGCTGACAGCAACGGAATATACCCAATCTCCGTTTTGAAGGTTGCCGACGTGGAGTGTATATTCGGAAAAATTATCGCCTACGGCAACGGGCTGAGCCGCAATATCGGTTATCTCACATTCCCTGTCGCCTATAATAACATTCATTCCCTCTTTGATTTGCTCAATATCTGATTCCATGACATATACAGTTATCTTTGAATTTTCAACAACCGCAACCGTTTTTATCGTGGTATCAAGATGCCCAAGAATGCCCCATACGCAAACACCGATAAGAAGAATCACAATAGCGGCAAGAACCATCCATACACCCGGATTGGATACCCTTATGTATTCATTAAGCTGTTCAGGCGAAGAAACCTTTTCTATACTCTTTTTTCTGAATAACTGTTCATTCATGGCATTTTACCCTTTCTTCGCAGCAACATCCTCAAATGCCGCATCGGTTACATTTTCTGCATATTCAATAAAATCCTTCAATATCCGCTGACCAATAACACGGTAATCCATACTAAGAACTGTGGCTATATTATTTTCCCGTGTTCCTTCGGGTACACAATATATACTCATTATCTGATTCAGTGCTCCCGAAATCCTGACGTCGAGAGGAGCCGAATTCTCCGTGGTCATAAGAGTTGCATATTCAATACCCGAAACAAGTATTTCGGCTTCAATATACTGATATTCCATCCATCTTTTGCAGTAATCGGCATAAACCTTTTTTGACCTTTCAAAGTCATTTTTTCGAATAATTTCAAGTGCCATCGGGCTTTGATATGCAGAGATAAAAAAGTCCTTTGCTATTTCATTTTCCTCACAAGCAGCCGCCATCGACATAAGTTCAAGACAGATTGACATAACCGAATCTGTGCTGTCATCAGTTTCATTTTCAATCAGTTTCCACTGAAAATCACACAGCACATCAACAAGCACCGCAAGCAGATGCTCTTTGGTTGGAAAATGAAACATAACATTGCCGGGGCTGATTCCGACCTTTTCACCGATTTGCCTGATTGATGTGACAGAATAGCCTTCTTCAAGAAACAATCGGCTTGCAACCCGAATAATTTCCAGTTTTGTTGCATTTGGCTTTTTTTTTCGCTTTAATGCCATCTCAGGTTTCTCCTCAATCATCAGTAATCGAACGCACTTTAGAATGCGTTTTAGAATATGTTCTATTTTACGCTAAATGAAACATCTTGTCAATGTTTTTTAATGCTGCAAATAAAAAACTGATTTTCAAGTAATGATATTGAACTCAAAACCTGACTAAAAATCAAAAATTTAACATTAATAAACCCCGAATGGATTGCAACAATAATAAGGCAAACGCAAATTGAATTTGAAGGGGTGTAAACGAAATGTCAAAGAATAATTCAGTTGTTCCTCAGGCAAGAGCTGCTCTTGACCAGTTTAAGATGGAAGCTGCAAGAGAAGTTGGCGTTCAATCACCTCTCGAATAAAGTGTACGACATATAGTGAACTCTATGACAACATAATCGATATAATGTGCTTTAAAGCTGCCTTTGATTCACAAAGGTAGCTTTTGCTTTAATGCTTAAGCAAAAGACAACCCCCGGTACAGCCGGGGGTTTTGATTTATAATATTTGATTATTCTTTCACATCGCTGACGGTTATGCACACCTCATTGTTTTCAACCGTTGCAAAACCGTCGGAAATATCTGTTTCAAAAACAGTTTTTTCGTTCGCAGTTAATTTTATTTTTCCTGCTTTAAGAGAAAACACTGTATTTGCGTGACCTTTTCTTATTCCGTAAGAGCCTGAAAATTCACCTTTCACATCATCTGAAATCGGCAAACGTACGCTGTCGCATTCCATATCGGGGATCCGATGCCCGACGGTGAAAATTTTAACGGTAAGAACATCTTTCATATCCGTCACCCGTTTTCCTTCTTATAAGC
>JAFQON010000004.1 GCA_017403185.1 Clostridia bacterium | reverse complement strand
GGGCATTTTTCTCTTTGACATACGCGCGTATGCCTGCATCGAAGAAATGCCCGACTGCACGCAATCTATTGCATTTCAGATGCAAAGCAGTTTTGAAAGAGAAGATTTTCGTCACGGCAAGGCGAAAATCTGAAGGAATACAGGGCTATTTCAAAGATTTTTAACGCAGCCGGGGCGGAAATCTTCCTTTCAAAACCTTATGGCTTGCTGTTAATCAAAGTATAATTAACATTTTTGTTAGTTGACAGCAACTTTTCTTATTGTATAATAGAATTAACATTACAGATAAGAGAGGTTCTGTTTATGAAAAAACTCATTTCGCTTATTCTTTGTATCAGTATTTGCTGCGGCTTTGCATTTGTTTCCGCCGCACATGAGGAGGGCTTTTTTGTGAAGAACGCAACAATTGTTGTCGGCGCAAACGCTTCGCAGACAGATCGCTATGCTGCTGAAAAGTTGGCCTACTACCTTGGTCGGGTAACGGGCAGCGAATATACGGTTGCAACCGATTCAACTGCCAAAGACGGAGCGGAAATTGTTGTCGGCGAAACTGCAAGAAAGCAGTTTGACCTGAGTTCTTACGACAACGGCGGTTATATCATTAAATCCGAGGGCGATACCGTGTACATTTGCGGTGCAGGCACACGCGGTACTATTTATGGCGTATACGGTTTCCTTGAAAAATACTGCGGCTGTCGTTGGTACAGATACGATACGGTTTCTGTACCCTCAAATGCACAGCTTGTTCTGCCAACGGATATTGATGACAGCTATGAACCGTTCTTTGAATATACGCAGACTGATACAAACAGCTCCCGTGACCCCGAGTTTTCCGTTGCAAACGGTCACAACGGTTTGGTATACTGTGCACTCAGCCCCGAACAGGGCGGCGGTGTAGGCTATATCGGCTCCTTTGCCCATACGCTTACAACACAGTTTTGTAAATCGGCCGATTACTTTGAAACCAACCCCGAGTATTTTGCTCTTCACAATGGCAAGCGTACACCCAATCAGCTTTGCCTGACCAACCCCAAGACGCTTGAAATAGTAACTGCCGAGGCTCTTGCCGCAATTAAGGCAAACCACGACCCGAGTGCAAGCGTGCAGATTCTTTCGCTCACGCAGCACGACAATCAGGATTACTGTGAGTGCAAAAGCTGTAAGGCTCTCGACAGAGAAAACGGTTCACAATCGGGAACTATGATTACCTTCGTAAACGCTGTTGCCAAGGCTGTTGAGGACGCCGGCTACACGAACATTGCCATTGACACCTTTGCCTACCAGTACACCCGCAAGCCACCGACAAAGGTTGTGCCCCGTGATAATGTCATAGTCCGCCTTTGCTCAATCGAGTGCTGCTTCGGTCACACGATGGACGATGAAAAGTGCAATGAAAACGCCGCATTTATGGCAGACCTTGAGGCATGGGGCAAAATCTGCAACAGAATTTATATCTGGGACTATGTAAACAACTACCGTGAAACAATATGTATTTTTCCGAATTTCAATGTGCTTCAGCGTAATGTACAGATATTCTACGAGAATAATGTCAAGGGTGTTTACGAAGAGGGTAATTACTATATCAGCGAGTGCGACGGCGAATTCGGTGACCTTCGTACATATCTGCTCCAGAAACTGATGCAGAACCCGTACATCGACCTTGAAACGGAGTTTGACGGCTATCTTGCTGCCGTTTACGGTCCCGGTTGGGGATACATCAAGGAGTTTATTGAAATTATAACGGCCCACGCCGTAACAGACAGAAAGCACCTTACCATTTACCAGGAAGCAAAGAAAACACTCTACGGTATGACAAACGCTGACATAGCGCATTGCGACGAGTTGTGGCAGGCGGCAATGAATAAGGCAACCACTTCACAGCAATTCAGAAACATTTTGCAGTCAAGACTCTCCTGGAGATACTGGAAATGTGCCAACGCCAAGGCTGAATTTTCACGCCTGCAGTTCCCGTATCTGTGGATGAAGGCACAGGACGACCTTTATAACGACCTCAAGGCTTTCGGAGTAATCCGTGTCGGCGAGGGCGACAACCGCTATTTTTCAGAGTGCGATATTCTTCACCTGATAAGAGAGCCCTTCAAGTGGTCCGTGCTTTTTGATGAGCCGTACTGGGATGCGCTCAACCCCTATATGCTCAAACTCTATGCCTTCCTTGAAAAGGTTTACACTTTCTTTAACGCTGAAACATAATACAGTAAATCAAGGCTTGCACGATAGGTTTCGTGCAAGCCTTAATTGTTGAATATATTGTTTGGGTAAATTACAGTTTGTCGAAATAATTAAATAACACAGGAGACGGTTCTGTGTGTTGACTAACATGATGTATATTCAAAAGGTCAGGGGTTCGAAAGGGAGTTAAGAAAACCTTCCGGGGGAAGGTTTTTATCCCGTGGGACCATTCCGTGATATATTTGACCCGCAAGCAGCACACAACGAGCACTTCAGAAACTATACCCTATATTCCCCTTGCCAAAAACAGACCTGCATTTTCTTTTGAGGAGTGCAGGCTTTGTTGATTTGAGCATACTTTGATTAACATCAATGAACAGTGAATAATGAAAAGTGAAAAATTTCGGATAGGCTCCGCCTATGACCGATTATGTAAGTTTGTTTCGGCATCATAGCAGGGGCGACCCTTTGTGGGCTCCCGAAAACAAATTGTATTTTGGCGGGCGGCGAAACGCCGCCCCTACGAATTGTGACCGTGAATTATTAAAATTTGTCATTCTGAACGCAGTGAAGGATCTCAGGTAAAATGAAGCACGGAAACCGTTCCGCCGTCAGCGGAGATTCTTCGCATTCGCTCAGAATGACAAATTCAGGAAGGGCTCTGCCTTACCCGATTATAATAAGCATCGCAGACTCTTGAATATTCATTTTTCACTGTTCACTTGTTACGGCCTTGTTCATTATCACAAATCATTTCCTGTTAATCAAAGTATATGTTTGTTATAAAAAAGAAAAACGCCGAAACCGAAACGGCTTCAACGGTAAAAATTCATTTATAAAAGAGAAATAGCCCTTGACTGATGTTTCTTTACACAATCAATCAAGGGCTATTTCTGATAACTCTTAGTATCTAACATCTTTGGGTAACCTCTCTTTCTGCAATATTGTCCAACCTTAAATTGTTCGATTGAAATTTTTCGCTTCCTTTAAGATTGCAGGTTTAAGACCTTTTAATTTCTTTCTTATTTTTTGAAATCATCGGGTCTTAAGGTTTTTACCTTCTCATTGGTATCACCCTTTCCTTGACTATAATATAGCACATATTTCCCTGCTTTTCAAGTCAGAATTTTGTATAAAGTTAACCTGCCGCACTTGTATAAAACGGAGAAATTTGGTCAATCTGCCCATAAAATCTGATTATTGTATTGACTTTGACATGATAATAAGTTATTATTAAACTGTTGGGGTTTAAAAACCCCTTCTTTTTATTTGCGATAACAAAAAGGGGCTGTTTTTACAGCCCCGAAATTTTTTAATACACTTATCAGAATTGTGCAAGCGGAATTGTCAGGTTATGCTCGGGCACCCATTTGCCTTCAGAGTAGTTTCTTGCTCTGAAAACGACCTCCGTGTCATACACCTCAATTATGTAGCCCGTGCCGCTCTCGTTATAATCGCCGTCCGGGTTGGAAAGACTTATCGAAGGCAGGCATATAAGATGACTGTTGCCGAGTGTTTCATAGGTGTATTTGCCAAGCCCCGTGTGAAGATGACCCGTTATAAAGAAAACATTGGAATATTTTTCGAGTATCGCCTTCACTTCGTCACTCTGGTCACCGATGCTTCCGTCATCGGGCATAACGCCCGCTCTCCATGTGGCGGGAAGCCCGTGAGTTTTCTTAAGTGGCTGATGACCGATAACAAAAACAGGCTGTCCGTTTGCGGCGGCAATCTCACTTTCAAGCCACGCAAGCTGTTCATCGCTTATATGTGCCTTTTCAAACTGATAATTGTCCGTGCCGATTACGATAAACCTGTATCCGTTTATCTGAGTTAAATAATGAAGCTTGTCCGTAACCGTTTCGCCGTTTATGGTGTTGATGAAGCTCGTGAATCGGCTGACAGCGGTGTCATAGGATAATTCACGCACATCGTGGTTGCCGACTGCAAAAACATACTTGCTCTCAAGCCCCGAAAGCTGATTATAAACTGCCTGATATTCGGCAGCCGAGCCTGTTTCGGTTATATCGCCTGCAAGAATAAGTGCATCAAACGCACCGTTGTTGTTATGCAAATCCTCTGCGGCTGATTTGAAGTTGGGGTATCTGTCAGGTGTGAATATTGCAAACTGCGTGTCTGCAACGGCAGCAACGGTGAGCCTGACCTCCTCAGGCTTTAACGCTTCAACGGGATTATCCGTTGACGGTGCACTGCCGAACATTGCGGCAATTGTTATCACCGTTGACAAAAAGAAATAAAGAATTTTGTCAAGAATTGATTGAATAAACATAATTTGCTCAAATCTCCTTTTTATATTTCAGCTTTTCACTTCTTTGACGATTTAAAAATCAAATCGGTTCATTTGAATTTTGAATCTCCTGTTAAACAAGACGATTAAAAAAGTAAAAAGTTGCAGCATACCATACGGGCACCGCAAAAACATTTGCCGATTGTGAATGCACAACTGTTTTGGGATATAACTAAAATTATACATTATTATAACACTGTGTTTTGCTGTTTTCAATAACAAAACATACCTTTATTGACATTTACCATTAACGATATTATAATATATAATAGAAAAGAATGCACTTGTATTGATTAGGTTGTGATTTTTTGCAGAAAAAGAATGTTTATTTTGTTCAGGTGGATGTATCCTCGGGCAAAAATTCCAAAATAGTATATCTGCCTTACACGGCAGGCGTCATTATCGCAAACGCTTTCAAGGATGAAGATGTTAAATCGGCTTATGAATTCAAGGATTTTATCTTTATCCGCCAAGAAATTGACGCCGTTGTTGAGGAGATGGACGAGCCTGCCGTTGCGGGCTTTTCAAACTATGTGTGGAACACCGAGTATCACCTTGCACTTGCCGCCGCAATAAAGAGAAAATTCCCTGATTGCGTAACGGTTTTCGGCGGTCACAACATTCCGCCCGATGCTTCGTTTCTTGAAGAAAATCCTCAGGTGGATTACCTCTGCTTCGGTGAGGGCGAGGTCACCTTTGCGAGGCTGCTCAATGCTTTGAATGACGGCACGGTGACGCAGCTCACAAACATTGCATACCGCAGTGAAAACGGCTGCGTTGTGACGGAAAAAGAAGCCTTCTGCGGCGTTGATTACGCTTCTCCCTACCTTGACGGCTGGTTTGATAACCTTTCGCAAAAGCACCCTGATTATGAATTCAACACCATTCTTGAAACAAGCCGCGGCTGCCCCAACTCCTGTGCATACTGTGACTGGGGGCCGCTTAAAGAGAAAACAAGATATTTTCCGCTTGAAAAGGTGCTTGCCGAGATTGAGTGGATAGGCAAAAACAAAATCGGCTTTGTGTGGGGCGCAGATGCAAACTTCGGCATAGGCAAAAACGATTTGATAATTGCCGATGCGCTTGTTGCCGCAAAAGAAAAATACGGCTATCCCGAAAGGGTAAGAATAAACTACTCAAAGGGCAACACGGAGCGTGTGCGTGAGATTGTGCGCCGCTTCAACCGCAAGGGTGTTGACCGTGAGGGCGCAACAATTTCCCTGCAGAGCTTAAACCCCGTTGTGCTTGAAAACATCGGCAGAAAAAATATGTCGCTCGATAAATTCAGGGATAATTTCAGCCTTTATCATGAGGAGAAGCTGCAGGTGTATTCCGAGCTTATTCTCGGATTGCCCGGCGAAACCTATGACAGCTTCCTTGACGGTATCTGCAAGCTGTTTGAGATAGGTCAGCACTTTATTTTTGAAGTTTACCACTGCATTGTGCTGCCCAATTCACAGCTCGGCAACAAGGAGTATATGGAAAAGCACGGCATCAGGACATCAAGGGCTGAAATCGTGCGCTTCCACTGCGCCGCCGATGCGTATTACATCCCCGAAAAAATCAATATTATCACCGAAACCAACACCTTGCCCTGCGATAAATGGCAGCGATGCGGTCTTTTTGCAGGCTTCACGCAGTCCATGCACGCCTGCGGTCTGCTCAGATGCCTTGCAATCTATGCGCACTATGAGCTCGGAGTAAGCTACAGAAGCTTTTACGAGGGGCTTATGGATTACATTGAGGGCAATGATGTGCCGTTTATCGCAAATTTCTACAACGAGGTCAAGGACTCCTTTGTGGGGCTCGCAAAGGGAATAACACCCAAATTTGTTGCGGATTTTGCAGGCAACCTTGTGTGGGACCATTATGAATTCATGTTCCTTCATGCAAGTGCGGATATTGACCGCTTCTATGCCGAGCTTATGCCATATCTCAAAGGAATAATCAAAGACGAAAAGCTGCTCTCACAGCTTGTTGCTTATCAGAAAGCGATTATCAGAAAGCCCTGCGAAGAAAAGAGCGAATGCGACACTGACTACGATTTTTACAATTATTTCAGACGAATCTATGTCAACAAATATGCTCCGCTTGAAGTCGGCAGCTTCAGAACAGTGTTTACCGACACCAACCCCGTTTATAATTGGGATGATTTCGGCAAGCAGGTTGTGTGGTACGGCAAAATGGGCAGCAAATCCTATAAAGCGGATGTAAAGGTAGATAATATATAAATAAAGCACCGAGTTTTTCTCGGTGCTTCTTATTTTATGTGCCTGTGAAATTGTGTTTCTTATATTTCAGCTTATAATCACGAACCCAGTCTGCTCCGTATTTTGAGAGGTAAAGCAGAATATGGTCGGTATCCGCAAAGCTGAGCGACCATAGGCTTCGGGCATTATCCTTAAGGAAATTATGCTGAAATTCCATTCTGTCCTTCTTGATATTCTTTGTGGAGTTGCCGTTTATAACATAATTGCATGAAATGTGGAAATCGCCGTTATCGGTAACATTCTTTATGCCTGCATCCTCGGTTTCCTTAATCATAATTGCGTTTTTCTTCAATGCGAAATTTGAGGGTGTGCAGCAATTGACAAGCGCACGGTTGCGGATTGTGTTCTTTGTTGCTTCGGTTTCCTCGGGTGTTTCGCTCGGATAGCCGAGAAGGAAAGTGCAGTGATTGAAAAGGCCGACCGATTTTGCATCCTCAAGAATTCTTTTGCGTTGTGAGCAGTCAATGCCCTTGTTGAGAATTTTCATTATTCTCTCACTCTCCGCCTCATAGCCCCATATGAATGAGCGGGCACCTGCATTATAGAGATTCTGCAGAATCTCTTTTGTGAAGGTCTTTTCAAGGCGAACGAATGAGTAGAAGTTGATTTTAATTCCTCTGCGAATAATTTCAAGCGCAAGCTCGTTGTAATATTTGGGCGGCACAGCCTCATCAACAAATATAAAATGATGAAAGCCGTATTGATTGACAAGGCTTTCAACCTCGTCAACGGCATGCTTAACGCTCTTGATGTCAAAGCACTGCTGACCCGTATAGAAATCACAGAAGGTGCATTTTGCCCAATAGCAGCTTTTTGAAAGCTGAACGGGCAAAACGATATCGGCAGAGAGATATTGGCTGAAATCGTAGCCGTCAAAGCAGGGCGGTGCAAGCGCATCCATATCAAGCAAGGGAGCCGTTTCGGTCACTGTTATTTCGCCGTCACCGTTCTTATAAATAAGCGAATATGCTTCGTTCATGGGGATTTCGCCCATAACCGCCTTTGCAAGCCTTACTGCGGCAATTTCGCCGTCGCCAACCTGCACGGAATCGCAGAAGATATCAAAGAATTCGGGCATGGTTTTAAGCGACTCTCTGATTTTATAAATATAGTTGCCGCCCAGAGTGATGTGGGCGTTTGTTCTTTCTTTAAGATATTTTGCAAGGGTTAGACCGGGGATAATCTGGCTTAAATCGCAGATGCTTACACCTATCATGCCGTAGCCCTCAAAATCCTCTGCCTTGATTTTTTTGTCAAAATAATCAACAAACATATTGAGGCTTGCATCGTTGCACTGAAGCTTGATATCCTCATAATCATAGGAATAAACGGGGTTTGCGATGAAGTTGTCAAGCATTATTTTGCTCGGCTGAAACGGCAGAGAAACTATGCTGAGGGCATCAATCACCGTATCCTTTGCCTCAAAAAGCTGCTCGGGGTCATAGAAACGCTCACGGGTTTTAAGCGCCGCAACGGCATCCTCAACCCTTTCGGCAACATCGCAGGCATCAATATCGCCCTCAAAAAACTCCGTGCACGCCCTGTAGCGCATAAGCTTTGTTTTTATCATGGGAGAATACTGCTCAAAGTTCTCCTCACGGTAGCCCTCTTTCTCAATTTCAAGGGCAAATTCATCACAAAAAGCCTTCGCCTTTTCAGCGGCATCAAGCACTCTGTCTTTTTTGAGCATATCGTTGAAAAACTCAACATTGAGATCCCTTGCGGCGGCACTCAGCCCGTTCTTTTTAAACTGACCGACAAGCTGCGCTGCCGAGAGATACGGACTCATGGGATACCACTGCGGCGGCAGAACAAAAAGAGTTTTCATTTTCTGAATTCCTCCAAAAGAATATCCTTTTCAGGCATGAACCTGATATGTAAAACAACTCGCAGATAAGATAAAATCTGCCTCCACGAATTGCTGGATTTGCCCTCTGTTCTTGAATAACAGTTTGTGGGCAGCTCCTTGAATTTATAGCCGAGCCTTATGGGCTTTAATATCATTTCGGCAAAAACGGGGAAGCCCGTTTCTTCAAAATTGATTGCTTTGTAAAGCTCTGACGGTGCAATCTGAACGGGATTTGTGAAATCGGTAAGATTGCGCATATAAAGCACCGCAAGGAACTTTTGGGCAAAGAAATTTATCAGCTTTTTAACCTGCCCGTAATCATAGAATTCGCAGCCCTTGAGCCAGCGGGAGGCGGAAAATATTGTGTCCGGCTCTTTTTTTGCGCCCTCTATCATCTGCGGCAGCATACTCAAATCGAGCGCCATATCCGAGGGCACAAGTATGCAGTGTGAGCCTTCAGCCGCTTCGATAAGGTCTATCACAAAAGCGATAAACGGATGCTTTTGCTCAAATGCTCTTATCGGCACATCGCATTCTATGCCTGCAAGCTCATTCACAACCTCAAGGCATTCGGGTGTTGCCCTGTCGGGGTAGGTAATGAGTATCTCCGTTATATCCCTGTGGTCACAGACCTCGAGCACGGTATTTATCGTCTGACGCAGAGTTTCCGTTTCCGAAACGGCACCCGTCATTATTGTAACACCTGAAAAAACTGACAAATAAAAACACGCTTTCCTATAAATACTTAACCTCTACGGTTTCTCTGTGGTTGGTGCAGAGGGTTGCGCTCTTGCGCTTGCCGTACCATATTATTTCAATCGCATAATCCGACCAGTTATCAATCTGCTTTTCGAGAGTGATGTCAAGGCGGGTATGCTTTTTCTCAAGCGGAGCATAACGGTCATCGTAAATATTTTCAAAATAAGTGTAGAAATCATAGCCCGAATCGACCGTTACCGTTTCCGTATTCGGCAATCTCAGAATGCCCTGCTGATATTTAAGCAACTCTTTGTAAACATCGCCGTCAATTCCGAGTGAAGAGATGAAGGGCTCAATCTCGGGCCAGAATTTGTCACGGTTATAGTGCAAATCAAGGAAGATTCCTTCTTCGAAATACCAGCCGATTTTGCTGAAAATATCCTTCTGATAGCACCAGTCCGAGGTGGCGGTGTTGGCTGTTTTTTGGCGAATTTCCTCAAAAAGAGCATAAATGTATTTCGAAGAATCGCTGAAAATATAGTCAAGAAGCCTGTTATAGAAATCATAATAGCTTATGCCGAGCTCGTGGCGGGCATAAATCGCAAAGCAGCGAAGCAGACCGAGGTGATGGAAGCTCTGCAGGCAGACGGAAAACATATTCGCCTTCACCCACATCTCCTTGCTCATATCCTTGGTTTCAACAATGATATCGTAGTATTCCTGCACGCCGTTGAAATCAGCGGTGTAGTGAATTCCGTGAAGCGGCTGCCTTTCGCAGCGGATGCCGTATTTTTCCTTATATTCCTTGCTTGCAATGGGTGCGTTGCAGTAAACCTGGCAGGTGTAAACAGTCATTGAGTTGTGCTGACCGTTTTCAAGCAGGCGGCAAAGACCGTTGCAGAAGCTCTCGTAGGTTTCGCCCGGCATACCGAGGATAAGCTCGGTGTAGGTGGGGATTTTTTCCTCCGCATACTTTGCGGTGAGATTTGAATAATGCTCGAGAGTAAGGTTTTTGCGCCCGATATTCTCAAGCGTTTTTTCGTCAAGCGACTGATAAGCGAGGGTTACACCCTTATCGATGCCGCTGTGATTGAGAATCTTGCCGATTTCAAAAACGGTATCGTCGCTGTTTTTGGCATAGCAGGGCTTGAACACCTGCGGATATCCGTTTTCATTTTTCTTGGCAAGAATATAGTTGGCAATTTCGATATCACGCTCATCAATGCCGAAGTTTGCATCGGCACAGTAGCAATACGAGATTTTATGGGCGGATATCCAATCTATATCGCCCTTGACCCTCTCCATGGGGAAAAGGCGGATTTTCTTTGTGAAGCACCAGTCGCAGAATGCGCAGCCGTAGGGGCAGCCTCGGTTGGTTTCAAGCGTTGCGTGGAAGGTGACATTCGGGAAATCCTCAAAAAGCTTGTCAAAGAAGCCCTCGGTATAGGGTGACGGATAATCCGAGATATCATAAACCTTCTTTTTTTCGGTCATAACATAACCGCCGTTATCTCTGAAGGAAATATCGGGGATTGCCTTGAAGTCCGAGCCGTTATTGAGAGCCTTGAGCAGCATTGTGAAGGGCTCCTCCCCTTCTGCGTGCATAAGCACATCAATGAAGGGGTGCTTTTCAAGCAGGCTTGTATCATCGGGCACATTGTGACCACCGAAAACGATAACGCAATCGGGATATTTCTCCTTAACCATCTGAGCAAGCTGCAGGTTATACTCCATATTCCAGATATAGCAGGAGAAGCCCACAACGGCGGGATTTTCGATTTTTTCGAGCACCTCATGTGTTTTGTGCCTGATGCAGAAGATATCGGCAAGCTCATAATTCTCGCTGATTTCCTTCTCCCTCCACGCATAGGCGGCAATGCAGCCCGACGCATAGGGGAAATATGAAAAGCAGTCGCTGTAGGTTACATTGACCTGCACGAAGTATACTTTCTTTTTATTCATCACAAATGCTTCTCCGTTCCGATTGAGATTGTTTTATATATGTGGCGTTGCCGTCTTTTCTGCCGTACCAGGCAACGACCCTTGCAAATTCCGCCCATGAATCAAAAGGCTTTGCATTAACGGTCACGGTGTTTTCGCCCTGCATAAGCTCAGGCTTGCCGCCGTCAAGAATTTCACGGAAATATGCAAGAAAATCATAAGAAATATCAAAGCTTTTTTCATTATCAAAGGGCTGCTTTATCATGTTCTTCTGAAATTCAAAAAGGCTGTTGAAAACCTTTTCTTCAATCCCGAAGCGGGATAGAAAGCCCTTTGTTTCATCATAGAATTTTTCGGCTTCGTAAGCCATGCCGAGGAAGGCGAATTCCTCAAAGGTCCACTGCACTCTGCCGAATCTTTCGTCGCAGCAGCTCAGAGTGCCTTTTTCTGCCAGCACTTCGTCAAGATAACCGCTGATTTTTTTGAAAATCCCGCCCGCAACGGTATCGGGCTGCGAAAGGAAATGCTCAAGCGCCGAGGAATAGAATTCCTTATAGGAGCACAAACCCTCGTTATAAAGATAAAGTGCAAAAAACTGCAGAATTCCCATGTGGTGGCAGCACTGAATCATATATGAAAAGAGGTTCATTCTCTTCCAGTCTGCAGGGGTCATCGAGCAGGTTGAGGTCACGATGCTTGAAAACTCGGCAATATCGTCGCCGTCGTCAGGCTCTCTGTGAGGCTGATTGAGCGGGGTGCGTGAGGTTTTTATTTTGTATTTTTCAACATAATCCTTCTGCGCCATAATCGAACACGGAAGATGCTCACAGTTATGAATATATATTGAGTTGTGCTGACCGAGGCTGAGAAGCTTGTCTATGCCGTCAACAAGGCTGTCATAGGTTTCGCCCGGCAGGCCGAGAATAAGCTCCGTGTAGGTTGCAACGCCTGCATTATTGTAAAGATTCATAAGCTCCGAATAGTATTCAACGCTTATGTTTTCTCTGCCGATATTCTTAAGAGCTTCACGGCTCATGGACTGAAACGAGAGGGTAACACCCTTGTTCATTCTGCTTTTTTCAAGCTTCAGGCTCATATCAAACACGGTTTTGCTGCTGTTTTTTGCATACGATGTCTGAAAAAACACGGGATAGCCCGTTTTCTGCTTAGCTTCAACGATTTTGTCAACGATTTCTTCGTCACGCCTGAACATTCCGAAGTTTGAATCCGCACCGCCCAGACCGTGGATTTTGTTTTTGCTCATCCACTCAATCTCGCCGTAAATTCGTTCAATGGGGAATTTGCGGATTTTGGATTTCATGTTGCTCCAGTCGCAGTATGCACAGGAGTTGGGGCAGCCCCTTGAGGTTTCAATTATTGACATGAACTCGATATCGGGGTTTTCGGCAATTATTTTATCAAAATATCCGTTAAGGTAGGGCGACGGATAATCGCATTCGCCCGAAATCATCTCGGGATTTGAGAGAATTCCGCCTGCCGTTCTCATTGAAATGCCGGGGATTTCCTCCGCTTTATCAAGACCGATTGCCGCACGCATGAGCCTGCAGAATATTACCTCCCCCTCGCCGTGGAGCAGATAGTCTATATAAGGGCATTCCTCAAGCATACCGCCGCCGGGGGCAACATGATGACCGCCGAAAACGATAATGCACTCGGGGTATTTTTCTTTTATTCTTCTTGCAACCTCTTTGTTGTAGTTGCAGTTCCAGATATAGGTGGAAAAGGCAGCAATAAAGGGTGCTTCGATTTTTTCAAGCACGCTGTCAACGGGCTCTCTGAGAAAGAATATATTTTCAAGGCTGTAATTATCGGCAACATCCTTATCGGCAAAAGCATAAGCCGCAAGCTGACCTGCAGTGTAGGGCAGATGAGCCGACTTGCCGTAAGGATAATTCACCTGAAAGAAATATAATTTCTTTTTCAAACAATCACGAGCCTTTCATAAAAATCAGGGTTACCGCATCATACCCCATATTATTATAATACTAATAATATCAAATGTCAATAAAGGTGTATTTTATTGACAAAAACAGCCGAAAGTCCGTTGAACTTTCAGCTGTTTGTTTTGTTTTTATGCAGCTTTCTTTGCCTTTTTGTCTGCGATTGCCTTTTCGATTTTGGGCCATACAAAGTCATAAAGCTTTGCAAAGATGAAGTAGCCGATGAGAGCGTAAAGAATACCCACAACAGCGCCTACGATAACATCCGTGGGGTAATGCACGCCGACATAGATTCTTGAAACACCCATAAGGAATGCGAATATGAATGCAGGGATTGCAACGCCTTTCTTTTTGAGCACCATTGTGATTGCCATTGCAAAGGTGAATGCCGATGAGGTGTGACCCGAGGGGAATGAGAGCGACTTGGAGCTCATATATTCAACGATATCGGGCCATACATAGCCTGCATTCCATCTCTCGGCAAATTCGGGGCTGTAGTTGCTCCAGTCAATCTTGCCGAAGAAGCCTATCCAGTCATATTCTCTGCCGTACTCGTCAAAAGCCTTCTTGGCGGCTTCGGGGAGAATGGTGAGGTTATAGGGGCGGGGTCTCTCCATAATGGGCTTGATGAGCTCATTGTTGAGAAGAGTCATAACAAGAAGCGAGCCGAGGCAGACAAGGCCTGCTTTTCTTGTTTTCTTGAAAAACAGCATGATAACGCCGAGAATGATGAAGAAAATGCCGTCATCGCCGAGGGTTGTGATGACCTTCATGATGGGATTGAGCCAATCCATTCTGATAAATTCTTCAAAGAATTCAAAAATCGCAAGGTCAAAATTAAGTATGGATTCCATAAAAACTTCCTTTCTTGAAATATGTTATTTTATATTATCGCCGTAAACCGCAAAAAAAGCAAGCAATTTTTTAAAAAATATTCAATATATTTGTAGATCAGTGCCTTTTATTGATGTTTTTTAACCCGTATTTCTTTTTGACAGACGGAAAACAGTGTGCATAAAACACAACCGTCACAAAGGTTTTCGCCGAGCTCATAAGATTTTCTGCCGAACGCTTTATGTTACCCTGTGAAAAATGCTTCAGGGTATCGAGTGCTTTTTTCATAAACGCATTTTTCTCGGCTGCCTGTTTTTTCTTCCTTGTGAAGGTGAGCCAGTCAAACCAACTTTTGATAACACGCAGGTCTTTATCGGGTATCTGCGAATAATTCTTTGTCAAATTCTGAAGCTGACCGGCGAGAGTGGATTTATCAAGCAGTTTTGAGGTGTCTGTCCTCCCCGATTCAACAAGCATATTGCAAAGCGGTGTTTTGGGGATGGCGTTATAATAGCTGAACAAAAACGCATCAAGATCAAGGCTTTGCGCATATTGCACCGTTTCTTTGATTTGCTCCTCGGTTTCATCGGGCAAGCCTATAATGAATGAGCCGAAGGTTGCAATGCCCGCCTTTGTGCAGTTATCAACAAATTCCCTCACAGCAGCAAAGTCAAGGGGCTTGTTGATAAGCTCCTGCGTTTTTTTGCTGCCCGTTTCAAGCCCGAGCAGAAGCCATCGGCAGCCTGCATCATACATTTTGGCAAGCGTTTCGGGGTTTTTATATATATCCGCTCTTGTTTCGCCGCCCCAGAGAAATTTCAAGCCGTTGGTTTTTCTGAATTCTGCAATTTCTTTGATTTCATCGTCGCTGAGCAAAAGAAGCTCGTCCGAAAAATTCGCACCGTCAAGCCCGTGCTTTTTTTCAAGATGTTTTATTTCTTCAAGCACAAAATGAAGCGGTCTTTTTCTGTGCTCGGAATTATAGAAAGTTGTGTTATAGCAGTATGTGCATTTATAAGGGCAGCCTCTTGATGTATACAGATAAAGCATTTTTTTGCAGAAAGGGAATTTTCTGAAGCACTTTTCAACATCAATCAGCTCCCAGTCGATGCCGGGCAAGGTTGAAAGGTCCGAGCAGTTTTCATTGGCGTTTGAAACAGCCCTGCCGTTTTTCAGATAGGTAAGCCCGGGCACATTTTCAAAACGGCTGCTGCCCGTGAGCTCTTCAACAAGCAGCTGCAGCTTGCGCTCGGTTTCACCGTTGATGACAAAATCGGTGCAGCCTCTTTCAACCGCCTCCTCTGCAAGCGATGCAGCTATAATTTCGCCCCAGACCGTGAAGCATCCTCTGTCTTTTGCAAAGGCTGATATTTCAATTGAGTCTTTTATCGACACCGCAGGCGTGACATAGACCATAACCAGCTGCGGCATGAATTCATCAAAAACCTTTTCTTTTTTTCTGAAATCTATGCAACGGTCAAACACCATAACCTCGTGACCGACGGATTTCATGTATGTTGCGGTTGTCATTATGCTCCTGCAAACCGGGTATGTGGTGCCCCTGATAAAAAAATCCGCCGAAGGCTGCACAAACAGTATTTTCATTTTTTCCTCTCTCTTTTTATCTTTTTCTCTTTATTCTTCTTTTTATATCGACAGCCGCATTTGTGCAGACCTCATCGCAGCACAGGCAGCCTATACATTTATTCTTATTCAGAATTATTTTTTTACCTTGCAGCGAAAGCGCACCCGCAGGGCAGGTTGCAACGCATTTTTTGCAAAGCACGCATTTTTCATTCATCTGAGGGCAGCTCATAAAAAGCGCATCATTCAGCTTGGTGAAAAGGGTGTTTATCTTTGCACCGATTTTTCCGCCTGCGGTTTCGGCTCTGACCGAATCAGGCAGCAGAATCGGGGTCTGCGGCGTGAAATCGGTATCCCCCACACCCTCGGCAGTGCCGATAAAGCCCTTTTTTTCTGCCGCTGAAAGCGTGCTGACCTTTTCGGGCGGGATATCAAGGATTTCCGCAATGAATTTGTCAAGAGTAAAAACATCCCTTGACGAAAAAGTAACGCCGAGATGCCGCTTTTTGCCGTTTGTGGGACCGTTGCCCTCCATTATATCAACTGCATCAACGAGCGTGAAATCGGGTTTCACCGTTGCGGCAAGCTCAACAAGCATATTTGAAAAATCCGTTTTTGACGGATACTTTGCATGAAACGCAGGCTTCTGCATCCCCGGAATACAGCCGAAAAGATTTTTTACTCCCGCTGTTATGCCGGTAAGATTGTGCGTTTTGAGCTTAGCAACATTTATAATATAATCCGCATGGGCAACTGCATTTATTATATTAAACTTTCCGTTTGCAAAATCAGCCTGACCGAAAACATCACTGCTGTCAAAATCAGTGTTGAGAGCGGCATATTCGCCGAGAAAGCTGTAGCCCGTGCGCCTGTAGACATCGGTCATCTGAGAAAAAAGGAGCAGTGAGCCGCCGGGGCAATCTGCAACGGTTATTTTTTCAACCCCGAAATCCTTGAGGCATCTTATGACGGCATAAACAAACCGTGGATTTGTTGTGACCGAAAACGCAGCCTCTTTATCCGCAACAAGATTTGGCTTTATGAGCACATTCGAAGCCGATGATAAATCCTCTGCGATGCCGTGAGCTTCAAAATGCTTTTTCACAACCGCATAAAGAATTTCATCATCATATTTATCTGCCCTGAAAACCGCACATTTACTCATAGCAATGCTTCCTTAATTTCCGAATAATAAAAATATTATAAAATGACAGACCGTACAAGTCAAGCATATTTTTATATTGCAATAACCGCTCTTGCAATTCGGCAGATATTAGGTTATAATATTACTAATTATAAGCGATTGCGAGGATAAAAAGTGAAAACTCAGATTGTTGACATAAACAACGCCGCCGAGCTTGACGCCTTTTGCGAAAGGCATGAAAACGGTCACTTCCTGCAAACCTCTCTGTGGGGCAGAGTAAAAGATGACTGGAAGTGGTTCGGTGTTATCTGCAAAAATGACGGCGGAGAAATAACAGGCACGCTTGCCGTGCTGCTGCGAAAAATATCGAAGCTCCCCTATCATATGATGTATGCACCCCGAGGCCCCGTGTGTGATTTTGACGACAAAGAAACCTTCTGCGCACTCATCGAAGCAGCTAAGCAGGAGGGCAAAAAATACAACGCCTATGAGCTGAAAATCGATAAGGATGTGCCCGATGACAACGAGGATTACAGGGCGATTGCGCTCTCTCAGGGCTTTAAATTCAAGGGCAAAACCATTAATTTTGAGGATTTTCAGTGCCGCTGCGTTATAAGAATTCTGCTTGACGGCAGGAGTGAGGACGAGGTGTTTGCCGCCTTCCACTCCGACCACCGCAGAAAAATCCGCATCGCATTGAAAAATAATGTTGAAATCAAAATTCACGGCAGCGAAATGGCTGAAACCTTCTATCAGATCATGAAGGAAACCTGCGAAAGAGACGGCTTTGAGCTGAGGTCTGCCGCATATTTCGCAAAAATTCTTGATGTTTTCGGCGACAAGGCAAGGCTCTACATGGCATATTACGAAGGCGAGCCCATTGCAGGCGCAATTTCAGTTTTGTGGGGCGACAAGGTGTGGTATTTCTACGGTGCATCGTCAAATTCAAACAGAAAGGTTATGCCCAACTATCTGCTCCAGTGGGAAATGATAAAGTGGGCGATTGATGAAGGCTGCAGAATCTATGATTTCAGAGGTGTTGCCGGCGTGATTGACGAGAACAATCCCCTCTTCGGTCTTTACCGCTTCAAGCACCGCTTTGACGGCACATACATTGAATTCATGGGCGAAATGGATCTGGTCACCAAACCCGCAGCGGCAAAAATCGTTGCGGCTTCTCAGGAAATATTGAAGAAATTAAGATAAGGAGAAAAAGCAATGATTAATGTTACCGTTTGGAACGAAGGCGTTCACGAAAAAACAAGCAATGAAGTTGCAGGTGTTTACCCCGCAGGTATTCACGGCTGCATAAAGAATTTTCTCTCTTCTCAGGAGGATTTTTCAATCCGTACCGCAACCCTCTCTCAGCGCAAATGCGGTCTTTCGGATGAAGTGCTTGACAACACGGATGTGCTTATCTGGTGGGGTCACATGGCACATGACAAGGTGCCCGACAAGCTTGTTGAAAAGATACACAAGAGAGTGCTTGCAGGCATGGGTCTTGTTGTTCTCCACTCGGGTCATCACTCCAAAATATTCAGAGCACTTATGGGCACAACCTGCAATCTGCGCTGGAGAGACGGCGACAGGGAGCGCATCTGGAATATCAACCCCACTCACCCCATTGCAAAGGGAATCCCCGCACACTTCAGCCTTGATGTTGAAGAGATGTACGGCGAGCAGTTTGACATTCCCAAGCCCGATGAAATTGTTTTTCTCGGTTGGTTTGCAGGTGGCGAAGTGTTCCGCTCAGGCTGCTGCTGGCAGAGAGGTCTCGGCAAGATTTTCTATTTCCAACCCGGTCATGAGAGCAATCCCACCTTCCACAACGAATATGTTCAGCGAATCATCATCAACGCCGTTCGCTGGGCTGAGCCTGCTGTTGCAATCAGAGAGCCCATCCCCTGCCCTCACAAGAAGATTTCTCCCGAAGAAAGATACAAGGAGAGCAAGGTAAAATAATGGAAACTTTCAAGATAAAAAAGCTCAGAGAAAACGCAAAAATCCCCTTCAGGGCAACACCCGGCAGCGCAGGAATGGATCTTTATGCCTGCATTGACGAGCCGATCACCCTTGAAGGCGGCGAAAAAGCGGTTATTCCGACGGGAATCGCCATTGAGCTGCCCTCGGCAGAGCTCGGCGCATTTGTGTTTGCGAGAAGCGGACTTGCCATAAAGCACGGCATCGGTCTGCTCAACTCCGTGGGCGTTATTGACAGCGACTACAGAGGCGAAATCTGCGTGGGCGTTATAAATCAGCTCAAAGAGGCTTACACAATAAACCCCGACGAGCGGATTGCACAGCTTGTTATTATGCCCGTTTCGCTTATCACCCCCGTTGAAGCTGAGGAGCTTGACGAAACATCAAGAGGTGCAGGCGGATTTGGAAGCACGGGTAAAAATTAATGGCAAAATTCTTTGATTATCTAAAAAAAATACCCTTCGGGGCAATCAGCCTGATTTTTCCGCTGTTTACATATTTTGTTGCGGGAACAATCGGAATGCTTGTCATACCCGTTATTCTCTGCATTGTTTTTGTGCTGCCGATAGGGGTGCTGTTTGCGATTCTCGACATCGTTATACGCAAGAAAAAGCTGATTCCGATAATCAGCCTTGCAATGTCGCTTTACCCTATGGCAGGCTTTGCCTTTATGATGGTATCGATTGCTGTTGAAATGATATCATCAATGATTAATGCAGCTTAGGAGATGTTACAATGAAAAAATTTTTGAGCATTATTTGCGCTTTTGCAGTTTTGATTTCATCCCTTTCGCTTTTCGCCTTTGCGGCGGATACAAGCTACAAGCCCTATGAGGACAGTCAATATTTCACATACGGCGATTACGATATTCACTACAGAGTTATTCCTGCCGAGGGTCAGCGCAAGGGCAGAATAATGATGCTCCACGGCTTCCTCTGCTCCACCTACGCATGGAGAAACATGGCGGCAAGCCTTTCTGCCGAGGGCTATGAATGCGTGCTTGCCGATGTGCCGAATTTCGGCTTCAGCACAAGAGAAACGGATGTTGACACCGTTGTTGACCGTGAAATTCTCATCACGGAGCTTATGAAGAGCATAGCTCCGATGGATGAATGGATTATCGCAGGTCATTCAATGGGCGGCGGCATTGCCGTTAACATTGCGGAGCAAAACCCCGTCAAAGGGCTGCTGCTCTATTGCCCCGCTCCTCAGAGCGAATTCCCCGCATTTGCGCAAGGCATTGTAAAATCGGCACCGATGAAGGCGGTTATGAATGTATTTTTTGAATACGGCACAAAAATCGACTTCCTTGTAAAGCTCATCATTTACTTTGCAACAAATGATTGGGATTTTGCAATGGATTATGATGTATCGGGCGTTACGGATGCGGTGCAGTATGACGGCTTCGGCGCAGGCATCTGCGAAATGATGTATAATGTGAAGCCCACAAACCTTGAGGATACAGAAAAAATTGCCTGCCCGGTATTACTTTGCCAGGCAAGCAACGATATTATTCTCAACAGCACCATGAAGGAGCAGATGAACAGCGCCTTCCCCGATGCAACAAAATACACAGTTGAGGGCGGCGGGCACCAGTGCATCGAAAACAGAGCGGATGAGCTTTGTGATGTTACAATGGACTTTTTAAACGGTTAAAAAATGAATTCCCATTGCATTTCTGCCGCTGTGCAGGCTTATCATGCAGCCCGTAAAGGCTGTTATAACCTGCTCAAACCCCGCATTTTTCAGCATTTTTTCAATCCCGTCAAGCTCGGATTTATCAACCCCCGAGTGATAGATAAATGCGGTTGAAAAATCAATATTTTCATGCTTTTCAAGCTGCTCGTCTGCATACTGCAGGCGGGCAGCTTTTGCTTTGCCTCTGTATTTTTTTATAACCTCGATTTTTCCGTCAACCATTGCGGCGCAGGGCTTTATGCCGAGCAGGTTTGCACCGATTGCCGCCGCAGCCGAGCATCTGCCCGAGCGGCGCAGGAAATCAATGCTGTCAAGCAGATAGCTCACCCTCACATCGCTCACACGCTCCGAAAGAGCCGTGAATATTTCATGCGCATTTTTACCCTCATCACGCATTCCGCAGCCCTTCAGTGCGAGCAGAGCAATCCCGCCGCCGAGGTTCAGAGTATCAACCACAAACACATTCCCGAGCATTTCCGCCGCCATGCGGGCGTTTCGGCAGGTTGATGAAAGGCGGGAACAGAACGAGAAATGCACCACGCTGCCGCCTGCCTTTGTGAATTTTTCAAAAAAATCCGTGTATTCTCCCGGAGAAACGGCTGATGTTTTGGGGATTTCACCGCTTTTTTCAACATAGTCAAAAAGCTCCGCCGCACCGATATCCACGCCGTCGTTTTTCTCTCTTCCGTTCATAATAATGTGCATCGGCATGATTTCAATGCCGTATTTTTCGGCGATATCACGCGGCAAATCCGCCGCACTGTCAACGCTTATAACAACTTTTTTCATAACATTTCCTCCGAAACCTTTTCACTATTCATTATTCACCGTTCGCTATCCGTATATTCTTTCACAAATTCAACACCCGTGTAATAGTGCTGCAGGATTTGCCGCCATGTGCTGCCCTGCCGTGCCATGTAGTCCGCACCGTATTGGCTCATTCCGACCCCGTGACCGTGACCCTTGCACATAACAGTGAACTCTCCGCCCGAATACGATATATCAAAGCAAGGGCTTCTGAGCGAAAAAGCCTCTCTGAACTCTGCCGCCGTGATTTCACTGCCGCCAAGCTCAACGGTGCAGGCATAGCCGTCACCGTTTGTCTTTATTTCACCGATCCACTCCTCCGCATCGCCCGAAAGCTTCACGCCGCACTGCTTGGCAAGCTTTCTGAACTCTTTTTCGCTGAAAACAACCTCACTTATGTAATCGGGTGACAGTATGTCGCCACGGCTTTCAACGCTCGCAAGATAAGGATAATCCTCGCCCCACATATTCAGTGCACTCTGCGTTGAGCCTGCACTTATCGAATGGTAAGCCGCAAGTGCCGTTTCGCCCTCATATTCCATATACAAACCGAAAACGGCATCCACCGCTGCCCTGATTTTGCTCTCATACTCTTCAAATTCACTGCCCCATTTTTCCTTTCTCTTCTTCTCGTCGATATAGCCCTGATGAGTGTCGGGGCTGTCGGTGATATCCGCACCGCCGTAAAGTGAATTTTTGCCGTTTTTGTTCTGTTCAAGCGTTCTTTTTGCATATGTATAGCTTGCAACCGCCTGTGCCTTAAGCGCTTCGGAATGGTAAAGCGCAGGCATCTCCGCAGCAACGCAGCCCGTGATATATTCACGCATATCCACTCTGCTTATATCACCCGTTGAAGGCGACATAACCGATATATACTCATTACCGCTGTCAAATACCGCCGCACTTTCAGCCGCATTATCCTCTGCTCCGCTGCCTACCGCAGCTATGGGGCAAAGAATAAGCGCAAGCGCAACAATTATACACAAAACAAGGTTTGTGCGCATTTTAATCATCCTTTCTTGACTTTTATATATTAAAGAGTTATAATATAATATCTATAATGGGAAGGATATTATTTTCAGAAACGGAGGAAAAAAATATGTCAACCATTAAGTCACAGCTCACCGCACAGGATATTAAAACCTTATGCGATAAAATTCAGAAAAATAACTATATAGACCCCGCAGATTATGATCATTTCAACATAAAAAGAGGCTTACGCAATTCAGACGGCACAGGCGTTATGGCGGGCATCACCAATGTGTGCACCGTTGAAGGATATTATATTGATGACGGCGAAAAGGTACCCAGAGAGGGTCATCTTTATTACAGAGGCATCAACATGGAGGATATTGTCAATGCCTGCATGGCAGAGGACCGCTTCGGCTTTGAAGAGGTTGTTTATCTGCTGCTTTTCGGCTCACTGCCCACAAAGGAGCAGCTTGATAATTTCACGGGCATACTCGCAAGATGCCGTGACCTGCCCGAGGATTTCATTGAAGATATGATAATGAAAGCCCCCTCGCCCGATATTATGAATAAAATTTCAAGGTCTGTACTCGCTCTTTATTCCTATGACCCCAATCCCGATGACACATCGCTTGAAAATGTGCTTCGTCAGTGTGTTCATGTTATCGCACAGATTCCCGCAATCATGGCATACGCTTATCAGGTAAAGCGCAGAAGCTACTACAAAAAGAGTATGTACCTTCATCCGATGAAGCCCGAGCACACAACAGCACAGAGCATTCTTCGCTCAATAAGGGCTGACAAAAAGTTCACCGACAAAGAAGCAAAGCTGCTTGACATCTGCCTTATGCTTCATGCAGAGCATGGCGGCGGCAACAACTCCACCTTCACCACAAGAGTACTCACCTCAAGCGGCACAGACACTTATGCTGCGCTTGCAGGCGGTGTAAGCTCTCTCAAGGGCCCCAAGCACGGCGGCGCAAACATCAAGGTGGCTCAGATGGTTGACCACTTCAAAAACGGCGTTAACGATATCACAAACGAGGGCGAAGTTGCCGATTTCATAAGAAAGGTTATGAAAAAGGAAGCGGGCGACGGCTCGGGTCTTATCTACGGCATGGGTCATGCCGTTTATACCCGCTCAGACCCCAGAGCAAAAATCCTTAAGGCAAAGGCTCTTGAATTCTCTGCAGGAACCGAGTTTGAGGATGAATTCAAGCTTCTCAGTCTCATTGAGCAACTCACCCCCGAGGTGTTCAACAGCCACAAATCGGTGCAGAAAAAGGCAATGTGCGCAAATGTTGACCTTTATTCGGGTCTTGTTTATAAAATGCTCGGCATTCCCTCAGACCTGTTCACTCCCATCTTCACCGTTGCAAGAGTTGCGGGCTGGTCGGCTCACAGAATAGAAGAGCTTCTCACAGGCGGCAAAATCATCAGACCCGCTTACAAAAACAATAATCTCAAAAATGAATACATTTCAATTTCGGACAGATAAGAGGTAAATAAAAATGAATAGCATCTCCGCAAAAAAAGGTTTCGGCGCAGGCTCTGCGGTTTTTGCCGCCGCAGCGGTGATTGCCGTTATCCTGAGGACAGTTCAGTTTTTCACGGTAGTTGAAGAAAATCAAACGGGATTTTACACCGAAAACAATTGGAGCGTGTATCTGCTCTATATTATTCTCGCGGCATTTGTGCTCTCTTCGGTTGTGCTCGGCTTTTTTAACAGAAAGAAGCTTGATTTTGACCGTGAAGCCAAAAAGCGCCCCGTATTCGGCGCAGCCTCGCTCGTTGCAGGCATCGGTGCATTTGCCGACGGTCTGGGCAGCATACTGAAGGTGCTCAACAACCACGCACCCATCGTTGAACACACCTATGACGGCGCCGCAATATGGAACACGGATAAAGTCATTTTCTTTGCCGAAGCGGCATTTGCAACGCTCAGCGCAATTTTCTTTCTCGCCCTCGGTCTTTCGCTCATATCGGGCAAAACAAACGGCTCGGAGCACAAGCTCATTTCGCTCTCACCCGTTTTGTGGTGCATAGTCAGAATGATTTTCCGCTTTTCACGCACAATCAGCTATCTCAATGTTTCCGACCTCACATTTGAGCTTCTTATGCTCGTGTTCAGCGTGCTTTTCTTTATGGCATTCGCTCAGGTCAACGCACGCATTGACTGCAAAAACTGCGAGTGGAAGCTTGCAGGCTACGGTCTGCCCGCTGCACTTCTCGCCATACTCTGCTTCGTGCCCAGAGTAATCGTTACTCTCTCAGGCAGAACGGGGCTTCTGTATGAATATTCACCCGTTGATTTCTGCGACCTCACAACAGCGGCATTCATAATCGCCGCCGTATTCACAAGGCTTACGGGCAGAACTGAAAAGCCTGAAGAAGAAAAAGAAGAAGTGCCCGCAGCCGAAGAAGAAATACCCGTAAAGGAATAAATAAATGTTTTTACAAAATGTTCTTATCGCAAGCGAACAGGTTGCAATACTCTATATACTTGTTGCGGTTGGTGCAATAGCGGATAAGGCAGGCATTTATACCGAAAAGGTGGCAAAAAGCTGCACTGACCTGCTGTTTTACATCATCACTCCCGCAGTAATAATCGAGAGCTTCCTTTCGCTCGAATATAATGCCGAAACAGCAAAAAGCCTTTTCGTTGCAATGGGCTGCGGCTTTATTCTTCACATTGTCTCAGCCGCAATTTCAGCCCTTGTTTTCAACCGCTGCCCTGCAGACCGCAGGTGTATTTACAAATACTCCTGTGCCTACGGCAACTGCGGCTACATGGCCCTGCCGCTTGCCGGTGCCGTGCTGGGCAACGAAGGCGTATTCTACTGCTCTGCGGTGATAATCTCCTTTCAGGTGTTCAGCTTCACCCACGGCATTTACACAATCACCAAGGGTAAGGAAGGCGAAAAGATTAAGTTTGATTTCAAAAAGCTTATTCTCAACCCCGGCGTAATCTCAGTTATAATCGGTCTGCCTCTCTTCCTGCTTTCGGTGCAGCTGCCCGAAATCATTGCAAAGCCCATGAGCTACATTGCAAGCCTCAACACCCCCGTTGCAATGCTCATTTTCGGCACATACATCGCAAACACAAACTTCAAAAGCATATTCAAGGATTGGCGTATCTTCGCCGTATCGCTTGTCAAGCTGATTATCCTCCCGCTTCTGCTGATTTCGGCATTCAGATTTGCAGGCATCACGGGCTCGCTGCTCGTTGCCCTTTCAATCTCGGCAGGTGCGCCCACGGCTAACAACACCGTTATGTTTGCCGCAAAATATGACCGCAACACGGGCCTTGCTTCGCAGACGGTGGCAGTGGTCAGCTTCATTTCAATAATCACCCTGCCCGTTATGATTGCTCTTGCGCAGGCTGTGGGGTGATGGCTTGACACTTAAAAATATAATGGATGAAATTGCCCCCTTGTGGGGAATGTGTCCGTTTGATAAAATAAAAGACGGGCTTATTGACTGCAGAGCAAAAAGCCGCCTGCCGCATAATGCGAAAACGGTTATCGTTGCCTGCTTCCCGTATCTTCTTGAAGAAAACAACTATCAAGGCATAAATGTTTCAAAATATGCGGCTGTCACGGATTACCACACCGTTGCACTCAGCAGGCTCAATTCAGCCGTCAAAAAGCTTGAAGAGCTTTTCCCCGGGCATGAATTCGCCGCATTTGCGGATAATTCGCCCATCCCCGAGGTTGAAGCCGCCTGCATCGCAGGGCTCGGCGCAATAGGGCTCAACACGCTCCTCATAACAGAAGAATACGGCTCATATGTATTCATAGGTGAAATCGTCACAAGCCTTGAAACAGGCTGTGATGTCGTTGAGAAAAAAAGCTGCATCGGCTGCCAAAAGTGCATTGAAGCCTGCCCGTCGGGAGCACTCGGCAAAGGCGGATTTGAAAAGACCCTCTGTCTTTCCGAAATCACGCAAAAAAAAGGCGTTCTTTCCGAAAAAGAAGAAACGCTCATGAAGGAATGCGGCTGTGTGTGGGGCTGTGACATCTGTCAGGATGTGTGCCCGATGAATAAACACGCCGCAAAAACTCAGATAGAAGAATTTCTGCTCTCCCCCATCCCCTGTGTTTCTTCGGGCTGTGAGCTTGAAGGCAGAGCCTATGAGTGGAGAGGCAGAAAGGTTATAGAAAGAAACATCTCAATTCTCAGCAAACGAAAGGAGAAATCATAATGAAGCTCATAATTGCGATTATCAACAATGACGATTGCCCCAGCGTGCTCAGCGAGCTCAACCACAAGGGCTACGGCGCAACCAAGCTTTCAACCTCGGGCGGCTTTCTCAGAGCAGGCAACTCCACGCTGCTTATCGGCACCGAGGATGACAAGGTTGACGATGTTATAGCCGTCATCAGCGATTTTTCACGCAAACGCACTCAGATGGTTACTCCCTCACCCTCTTTTATGGCGGAGGGCTTCATTTCAAGGGCGGTTGAAGTTTCCGTTGGCGGAGCAACCGTTTTTGTGGTTGATGTTGAGAAGTTTATCAAGCTTTAAGGTGCATAAAAATGTTTGATATAAACAACCCTGTTGAAAAATCCATATCGGCGGCACTTCACACCAAGCGCTTCCCCCATGCCGTTATTTTTGAAGGCTCGGGTGTTGAAGAGAGAATGGCGCTTGCTAAAAAAACCGCCTGCGCACTTGTGTGCTCCTCGGGCGGAATCGTGCCGTGCGGAGTTTGCCAGAATTGCAAAAAAGCCATGGCGGATTCCCACGCGGATATTTTGATTTATTCCGTTGAGGATAAGCCCAAGGCGTTCAAGGTTGACATTGTCAGAGAAATCCGCAGCAAGGCATATATTGTGCCAAACGAAGCGGACAGAAAGGTTTTTATTCTCGAAAACTCACACACAATGGGCGTTGAGGGTCAGAATGCAATTCTAAAAATTCTTGAAGAGCCACCCACATATGTTAATTTCATCCTGCTCTGCTCTTCAAAATCGGGCTTTCTGCCCACCGTGCTTTCACGCTCCGCAGTGTATAACCTCGGCGAAGCGTATTCGTCAGGAAACGATGACCTGCCGAGAGAAAAGGTGCTCGCAGCGGCAAGCGGAATTGCAAAAGCCGTTACCGCAATGAGCGATATCGAAATAGTTAAAGCCGCTTCGGTTTTTGAAAAGGACCAGAAGCTGCTGCGTGCGGCATTGCCCGTTATTCAGGAGATTTTTGCCGCCGCACTCAGAATAAAATATTCGGCAGCCGACGGTGATGAGGAATTCGGCGAAATCCCCTCAGAGCTCTCTTCAAAGCTCACCCGCCGCTCGCTGCTTGAGCTTATAGAAGCTTCAGACAGCCTTATGAATTCGCTGAAGCTCAACGCAAATCACAATCTTATGGTAACGGCAGTCTGCACAAAGCTGCGTTCAATCAGGAGGTAAATATGGCAGAAGTTATAGGTGTCCGTTTCAAAGAGGTAGGCAAGGTCTACTACTTTGACCCTGACGGACAGCAGTTAAAAAAAGGAGACCGTGTTATAGTTGAAACCGTTCGTGGCATTGAATGCGGCGAGGTTGCAATGGATAACAGAGAAATAGACGACGAGCAAATCGTAAAGCCACTCAAAAAGCTTATCAGGATTGCCGACGAAAAGGATATTGAGCAGTTCCTTGCCAACAAGGCCAAGGAAAAGGATGCTTTTGCAATCTGTCAGCAAAAAATTGCAAATCACGGCCTTGAAATGAAGCTTGTTGATGTTGAATACACCTTTGACGGCGGCAAGGTGCTCTTCTATTTCACCGCAGACGGCAGAGTTGATTTCAGAGAGCTTGTCAAGGACCTTGCAAGCGTTTTCAAAACCCGCATTGAGCTTCGCCAGATAGGCGTGAGGGATGAGTCAAAGATGCTCGGCGGTCTCGGCATTTGCGGCAGACCCTTCTGCTGCAGCAGCTTCCTCGGCGAATTCCAGCCCGTTTCAATCAAAATGGCAAAGGAGCAGGGGCTTTCGCTCAACCCCACCAAAATCAGCGGCGCCTGCGGCAGGCTTATGTGCTGCCTCAAATACGAGCAGAACGCATACGAACACCTGCTGAAAATCACCCCCAAGCCCGGTGCAATTGTTGAAACAAACGAGGGTGCGGGCACGGTTGTTGATTTCAGCCTGCTCACGGGCAAGCTCAAGGTGCAGCTTCACAACAACCCCGATGCACAGCCCAAGGTTTTTGGCAGAAAAGAGGTAAAGCTTGTTAAAGATGCCAAAATCAGGGTTGCAAAAGAAGAAATTGAAGCTTTGAAGGATATTGAAGGATAATTTACAGCAAAAACCTCTTGCAATTTTCAAATAATGTGTTACAATGGTCTTGAAAAAATGTTAAGGAGGAAGATTACCATGGCATACATCATCAATGACGATTGCATCAGCTGCGGCGCATGTGCAGCAGAATGCCCCGTTGAAGCTATCTCCGAAGGCGATGGCAAGTATGTTATCGATGCAGACGCTTGCATCGAGTGCGGTGCTTGCGCTGACGCTTGCCCCGTTGAAGCTCCCAAGGCTGAATAATTAAACTTGGACCAAAACCGCTCTCCGATTTAAACGGAGGGCGGTTTTTTCAGCATAAATCCACCCTTGCTCTGCATAAAATGCAGTGAGGTGAAAGATATGCAAAACAAAATCAAGCCCTATGTTATTTCCTGTGCAATTGCGTTGGCGGTTGGCGGTCTGTCAGCACTGCTGACGGCAGGCAGCATGGATTTATACTCCGAAATCGTTCAGCCGCCGCTTGCCCCGCCGTCATTCCTCTTCCCTGTTGTGTGGACTGTTCTTTATATCCTCATGGGTATAGGTGCGGCAATGATTTATCTTGAAAAAGACAGGATGCCGAGAGAGGTGAGCCATGCACTGATTGTGTATGCGGTCAATCTGTTTCTCAACTTCTTCTGGAGCATAATCTTCTTTAATATGCGTGCCTTTCTTTTCTCATTCATCTGGCTCGTGCTGCTGTGGGCAACGATTATCGTGATGATAATAAAATTCCGCCGCATAAAGCCGCTTGCAGGCTACCTGCAAATCCCCTATCTTGTGTGGGTTACATTTGCAGGGTATCTGAATCTTGCAATTTATATTCTCAATAAATAGCAAAAGGGGCTGTTTTTCACAGCCCCTAATTTTTATTTTGTTACATTCTGCACGGCATCATAGACCATCTGAGGGTAATCCGACATTATGCAGTCGGCACCGTTTTCGATGAGCGTCACCGCTTCTTCGGGATCATTCACAGTCCAATACTGAACGGCGATGTTGTATTTGTGTGCATAGTTTGTGAGCTTCTTTGTGCCGAAATTGCAGTAATCATAAATCACATTGCCTCCGTTGGGAATCTGAAGGGCAACATAGGTGGGCTCTGCTTCTTCAAGATTCCAGTCAAGGCGGCAGTAAAGATAGAAGAGCATAACCTCGAGCGTATCCGCAGAGCGGGGCATATCGGGATAGGTTTCTCTCATATACGCCGCAACATCGGGCTTTGAGGTTGCCCAGATTGCTCTGCCCTGCAGGCTGCGTTCGGTCAGAACCTTGTAAAGCTCGTCTGCAGCTCTTTTTCCGTTCTCACCGAGGCTCTTTATTTCAATTATATACTTATACTGACCGTCACTGTTATCCTCAATGTAATCAATAACATCCTCACACTTTACAACTTTGAGATTATAGGGAATATCGTCACCCCTGAGACCTCTGTAGGGGTATTCGCCGTTTTCGTCGCAGAAGTTTTCGCCGAAATTCAGCACGCTCGCCTCTTCAAAGGTGAGTGAGGATGCGTAATTATTTGATTTTCCGAAAGCCTCCTCAGCGTTTGTGGTTTCGTCATAAGTGAGGTTGTGCAGAAGGATAAGCTCGCCGTCAGCCGTAATCTGAACATCGAATTCAAAGGTATCAACGCCTAACTTATCCTGATTGCCGAGCACATATTCAAAAGCCATCATGGTGTTTTCGGGCACGATGCCCGCACCTGAGCGGTGAGCCGAAACATCAGTGTCAAGGTATTCGTTTATGTGCGGATTGGTTGCATTTTCGTTGGGCACAATTTCTGTGCCGGGCGCATCGGGCATCCACATGGTGAGCAGCATGGGAATAATCGCCACTACCGCCACTGCCGCTTTCACGGCATCCTTCAGAAAAAATAAAATCGAACTCATTTCTTTCATCCCCGTTTAACAATTTGGAAACATTATACTCTTTGAACGCCGCACATTCAACACTGTTAACCAAACCTTAAGATTTTTTTAATTTTATTGTGACAAAACCCTAAAAATGTAACCCCTCAAAGCAGAGGCTTTCCGCTTCAAGGGGGTCATATCAATTGATTGCTTAAAATCCGAGCTTTTTTCTTGCCTTACCCAAAAGGGTTGTTTCATCATAGGGCACAATCTCGCCCGCATTCTCAGCGGTAAGAGGCACAAGGCTTTCGCCGTCGAGGTTTATGAGATACTGCGGATATTCGGTGTAATCCCACACGGTAATCTGCCTGTCGGCATAGATGATGAGGTCACAGAGCACCTCAAAATATTCATCGCCCGCCGAATGCCTTACATTCTTTGCAAACCATGTTATGTCGGGGAAGGCACAGGTTGACGCATCAATCTGATTATCCGCCGAAATGTGGTTTTTGCCGCAGTCACACTCCTTTGCCTGAGTGTAGCCCTCGCCGAGAGTGCCGTCAACCTCAGCGCAGGTTGCGCCGAAGCTTTCTGCCGCAGTGAAAATCGTGCCGTCGCTCATTCTGTCGTTATCCGATGTCAGAGGAATGACCGTGCAGCCGTATTCGGCAATAACCGCAGCCCTGATGCCGTCGTCAAGCATTGACTGAATGACTTTTACATTGTTTTTCTGAACGGTGCGGTGATAATAATCGCTCTTTTCAAGTATAGCGGCAAATTTTGCCTGCTTTTCGGGGGTATCATAGATAAACGCCCTTGTTTCTTCATAGCGTTCGGGGCTCATAAGTGCCATGAAACCGGGAATTGTTGCAAGGGTATCAAGCACCGCATCATTAAGACCGTTTTCAACAAGATTTGTGTTAAGATTGTTGACAAACGCCGTTATCGGCTCAAGCAGACCGAGTGAATAAAGAATCTCAACAAAATAATATATTCCCTTTGTGCCTTCGTTGCCGAGCATAAGCTCCGACATCATGCGCAGAATTGATTTGCTGTCAACACCCATATTGCCCGAAAACGGGTCCTCGCAGGTGCCCACGCCATTCATTGCGCCTGCAAGAAAAATAACGGAATCAATGTGGTTTCTCTCACTGTAATCCTCTGCGGCATAATAGTATTCATGAAGGTAGGTTGTCATAACGGCGTTGCCCATGCTCATTGCAACATAGGCAACCTTATCGGAGCCCGTAAGCTCCATAACATAGTCGGTGTATTCATCAAGCTGAGCGGCAATTGTGAGCATATCACAGCGCCAGTCATAGATGAAATCATAATCGTTGCTGTAGCCGTTTGCGCCCTCTCTGAGCCCGTAATCGCTCGTCACCTTTTTGCCCGTATCGGGGTTGGGCACACCGTTGCTGTCGCAGGCAAAATCGCCGAAAATCGCATCAAGCGCATTTTTTGCCGTTTCGTTAACAGCCTTGTAATCACCGATTATGAGATTCCACACAAGCGGCACGATATTTTTGAAAACAGCGCTCACGATAACGCCTGCATCGGGCCCCCAGATGCGCACATCGTCATCCTCTGTTTCGGTGGAAAGTCCTTTGTAATATTCACCCTCAAGACCCGTTACAAAAATAACGGGAACATCCCTGTCAAGATTTTTCAAATCCTCTTCATAGGATACGGGCACGGCGTCAACGGCATTTGCCGCAGAAGCTCCGCTCACGCACACCGAGAGCAACATACTTATACAAAGTAAAACGGAAACAAGCTTTTTCATTTCATTTCTCCTCTCACTTTTTGATTATTGCCGAAAGATTGCTTTGAATTTTGCCCGCAACATCGGGTTTATTCATGGAATAAACATGAACAAGATTTATTCCGTTGGCATATAAATCTATTATCTGGTCGGTTGCGTAGGCAATGCCTGCCTGCTTCATGGCTTCGGGGTCTGAGCCGAATTTATCAACAAGACTCTTGAAGCGCTGCGGCACATGGGAGCTTGAGAGCTTGATTGCCCTGTCAACCTGATTGGCGTTGGTGATTGGCATTATGCCCGGAATAACGGGCACGGTGATGCCCGCCTCACGGATTTTATAAAGAAAGCTGTAGAGCAGGTTGTTGTCAAAAAACATTTGCGTTGTCAGAAAATCGCAGCCTGCATCCACCTTTTCCTTAAGATACTTTATATCGTCGCTGCGGTTAACGCTCTCAGGGTGGATTTCGGGGTAGCAGGCGCCGCCGATACAGAATGAAGAATCCGCCTCTCTGAGCTCACGCACAAGCTCAACGGCGTGGCGGTAATCCCATGAGCTTCTGTCCGCATTCTCAAGCCCAGCAGGAATGTCACCCCTGAGCGCCATTATGTTTGTGATGCCTGCCGCCTTTATCTCTGCGATTCTTTCACGCACCGTTTCTCTTGTTGAAGAAACACAGGTAAGATGCGCAACGGTGGGCACGCCGTGAAGCTCCTTGATATCCTTTGCAATATCGAGCGTGTATTTGCTTGTGCCGCCGCCTGCACCGTAGGTGACGCTCATAAACGAGGGGCGGAGCTTTGCTATCTCCATAGCGGCATTTTTAACACTTTCAAAGCTCGCTTCGGTTTTGGGCGGAAACACCTCAAACGACAGGTTGGGCGAATTGTTTTTCAGTAATTCCAAAATTTTCATTATGTATCATCTCTTCGTTTTATTTTATTAAAGAATAACACACGCCGCAAAAATAATCAAGCTTGTTCATTTAAAATAATATTAATAAAAACTTAATACTCTTTATATTGTTTTTCAGCTTGATTTGCGCTATTATATATGACAGTTAAATTATGGAAACAGGACGGATAGAATGAACCACAAAATTGAACTCCCCCACAAGCTTCTCGGCGAAGACGGTGCACTGCTTGAGCCGGGTTGGGCAACAAAGCTGATAATGGAATACAGCCCGTTTGACATCAAGGCTCACAAAATGCGTGTGAAGGAATGGGACTACTACATAATCGTTGACAACAACGGCTGCGCCTTCACAACCACTATTGCTGATAACCGCTATATGGGGCTTATCAACTCAAACTTTTTTGATTTTAACAGCGGCAGCAAATCATCGTTTTTCACCCCCCTCGTTATGCCTATGGGCTCTCTCAACCTGCCCACGGACAGCTCAAGGGGCGACATTTTTATCAACAAAAAATACAGCAGAGTTTCGGTTATTCACGAAAAATACGGCAGACGCATTACGGGCCACTACCGAAAATGCCCGATGCACGATAAGCTTGACTTTGATATTTTTCTTTATCAGGACAAAAAAGACGATACAATGGTCATCGCCACCCCGTGGGCGGAGGATAAAACCGCCTTCTACTACAACCAGAAAATCAACTGTATGCCCGCTGAGGGCTATGTTTCCTTTGAAGGAAGAAAGCATACCTTCACCCCTGACAAGGACTTCGCAACCCTTGATTGGGGCAGAGGCGTGTGGACATATGACAACACATGGTACTGGGGCTCGGGCAACGGCTACATAAACGGCAAGCGCTTCGGCTACAACATCGGCTACGGCTTCGGCAACACCACTGCGGCAAGCGAAAACATGATTTTTTATGACGGCAAGTGCCATAAGATTGACCGTGTGCGCTTTGAAATCCCCGAGAACAACCTGCTTCAGCCGTGGAAATTCATAAGCTCTGACGGCAAGTTTGATATGGACTTTTTCCCGATTTATGACGACGCTTCAAAATTCAGCGCTCTTCTCATAAGCCGCAATGCCCATCAGGTATTCGGCAGAGTGAACGGCAGGGCTGTGCTCAACGACGGCACCGTGCTGCAGGTGAGAAACCTTCTTGCGTTTGCAGAAAGAGTAAGGAACAGGTATTAAAAACGAAAGATTCTTCGCTTTGCTCAGAACAATGAGCTGACGAAGAATCTTTTTTCATTCAGTGCTTATCGCACACATAAACATTGCAAACGGCATCTGCCTTGCGGCGGTCTGAGAAGAGTGCCGTAACCTTGATTTTTTCGCCCTGCAGGCCGTCGGGCAATTCAAGGAAGAAGGTGTTGTTCTTATCGGTTGAGCACACGCAGTGCTCCCACTGATTAGCCTTGTAATCAGGTGCTCTGCGAGGGAAGCCGACGGATTTTCCGTTAATTTCGGCAACGCAATACACGCTCTCCTCGCCGTGCACGCCTTCAACCGCAACCGCAAGCCTTGCCCCGCTTTCATAATCGGGCAAAACAAGCTGAGCAGACTTTGCAAGCGCCGTTTTTCTGTGGCGGTAATGCGCCTGCATATTGTTGGCAAACGGCTCACCCGGAGTAATCTCTTTGCCGTCCTTGATAAGCCTTACGGCATAAATCCTGTCAACGGGATTTTCGATTCTCAGATATCTTATTTTGCCGCCGATGGCGTAGCTTGCAACAAGCCTTTTGCCGTGAAGGTCATAGAGTGTGTGGGCGGTGAATTTTATGATTTTTGCGGTGAAATCGCCGTCACTCACGCTGATTTGTGCCGTTTCGGAGCTTTTCCACTCGGCAAGGTCGGCAGAATACTCTGCAACAAGCGGAACCCTCTGCACATCAACCTCTCTTGTGGGATAATCGCCGCTGAAAAATTCAACCTCAACGCTGTCGCACTCAACTTCACTGCCGAAATCAACTCTCAGGCAGCCACCGCATACACGCAAATTCATATCACAATAGGTTTTGCTCTGTGAATCATAAAAGGTATCGGGCTTGCCGTCAAACATATTTTTTGCTTCGCAGCCCCTGAGCGCATAATATTCCTGATTGAAAAAGGCATCTCTCGCCGCCTTGACCTGCGGAATTCTTGTTTCACCCGAGCGGCGCAGGCTTCTGCTTTCAAGCGAATCATTTGTAATCGCAAACATCGCAGTTTCATAAAGCATCTCGCCGTCTGCGGGTTTTTTTTCTTCGCAATCAAGGCTTCCGATGAATTCGGGAGCTTTCTCTTTTTTGGCGGGAACAATGCTGCCTGCGTAAACAGACTTTTCGCCGTTGACGAGAAGAAGAATATCCGCTCCGTCGGATTTGAGAATTTTAACTTCAACAGGTGTGCCGTCTTTGCTTTCTTTGATTATTTCATATTCGCAGCCAAGCAGCATCGGCTCGGCTTCATCGGCAGCGGCAAGCTCAATAAGCGTTGCTCTGAAGGGCATGAGCTCAATCTCAACCGTATCGCCGACACGGAAAAAACCGAGGTGCTTTTCGTAAGGATGATGAATGTTGACGGCAACGGGCTTTTCGGTATCAATTCCCGTTTCCTCTCCGATTTTAACTGCGATTTTCTTGGTATTCCATGAATTATTGCCCGTTGAAACAAATCTTTTGGTCTTGCTACCCCTTGACACTGCATTTTCGCCGTATTCCTCAGGCAGAATGATGCCGTCAACAAGAATTGCGGAGTTCCTTGCGTGAAGATTATATACCCTTGCAAGCTTCGGCAACTCATCGTCACGCATCAGCCACGGATTGCCGTAGATTTCAGGTGCAAGGATAAGCGAGCGGTTGAACGCCTGATAAATAAGCTCATCCTCAAAATAATCTATTGAAGACGAGATGCACACTCCGTGATCCTCCGCAAGGCGGTCAAGATTATCGGTATGCCCCCTTGTGAACATAAAGCCTCTGTTGTGCATCGCAGTCTGTTTGTTGCATGAAAGCACATCAACATAGGTTTCGTCGCCGTTCCACAGATATGTTGTGATATATTTTTCAGCCTCATAGAATTCAAGACGGTGATTGAGCACAACAAGATCGGGCGAATATTTGCGGCATTCCTTGAGCATTTCGGCAAAAACGCCCGCCTTTTCGGGTCTGAGCCTGCCGCATACACCGTCAAGCTTGAAAAGCGCAAAATTATGGTCACGGCAAAGATGCACAAAGAAGTCAAAGCGCTCCTTCTGAGTTTCGGGTGTGTCGCCGTAGCCGTCGGGGCTGCCCCACAAGCCGAGGCGTATGCCGATTTTTTCTGCCTCAGCAACAACATTTTTATATTCCTCGGGGTACTGACTGCGGAACTTTTCGCCGTCAAGATTGCCGTAGCCCTCGCTTGCGCCGTCAAAATTGCCCGCATCCCAGGCATAAATTTTTATCTGCATCCCGTAGGTTTCCTTGAGATATCTGAAAAAATCAAGGTTAACGAGAGTGTGCTCCTCGGTTGAGCCCTCGTTTGTGTTGTTTATCCACGAAAAATACTGGGGGATTGACGGTGTGCGGTTATCGGCACCCGCCGTTTTTGCTGTTTTATCCATAAGCCGAGCTCCTTTTGTTTTATGAGTAAAATATATCATAATCTGCCCGCATTATCAACCGTCATTGACTTTTATTTTAATACATTATATAATTAATTCAGCATTTTAAGAAAGGTTTGATTGAATGAAGCTTTTGGAAAAGCTGAAGTACACTCCCGACGGCTGGGAAACCACACCGTTTGAGCGAAAAAGCTATTATCTTTATTTTGCGGGTCAGAATGCAATCTATTTTCTGCTTGCGAATTATCTGACGACCTACCTCATGCTTGCAGGCATTGACCCTCTCAAATCGAGCCTTGTAATGGTCGTCGTAAAGGTTTGGGACGCAATAAACGATGCCATTTTCGGTGCAATTTTTGACAGCGTGAAATTCAAAAGCGGCAAAAAATACCTGCCGTGGCTCAAAATTTCAACCGTTCTCATCCCAATAACAACCGTTTTGCTTTTCTGCATCCCCGCAAACGCAAGCGAAAACATAAAGCTCGCATGGTTTGCCGTTGCATACATATTGTGGGACAGCGCCTACACGCTCTGCGATGTGCCTATCTACGGCTCAATCACCGCAATGACACGCAACCTCACCGAGAGAAGCTCCATGCTCTCATACAAGAGCATATGGGCAGGCGTCGGCATCGCCTTCATCACCCTTGCAGGCACGGTGCTTGTGAGCGAGCATATCGGCGCAAGCTACTCTGTTGTTGCAACCGCAACGGCGGTGTTTGCAATCATCACAATGCTGCCCGTGCTGAAAACGCTTAAAGAGCGTCATGTGCCCGATGCGGAGGAAAGCTTCACCCTTCGCAAAATGTTCAACTACCTTTTCAAAAACAAATATCTGCTCATCTATTACTTCGGCTACTTCTTCTATTCCGCCGCAAACATCAGCGGCTCGCTCAAGCTTTTTGTTTCATACTATATGTTCAACGACACTTTGTTTTCACTCGTTGTTGATGCCTGCGGAACAGTGCCCTCGCTCATTGCATCACTGCTTGTGCCCGCAATGCTCAGAAAGATTGACAAAATGAAGCTTTACCGCATATGCTGCGTGCTTATGGTTGCACTCAGCCTTGTAATGTGGGTAATCGGATATAACAACCTCATTCTTCACATCGTGCTCTATGTTATCCGCTCCATTCCCCTTTCAATTATCGGCGTTATTATGTTCATCTTCACTCCCGACTGCGCAGAATACGGCAAATTCAAAACAGGCATTGATGCAAAGGGAATCACCTTCTCCATCCAGACCTTCATGGTCAAGCTCACCGCCGCCGTTTCAGGCGCAATGGGTATGTTCATACTCGGTCTTAAGTCAACAGGATGGAAGACAGTTGAGGTGGGAAGCTTCAAAGAGCTTCAGGAGCTCGGAGTTCAGCAGAGTGAGCACGCTCTTGATGTGCTGTGGTTCAGCTATGTGATGATACCCGCAATCGGCTGCCTGCTTGCATATATCATATGGAAATTCTACAGGCTCAACGATAAGGATGTTCAGATTATGACCGACTGCAACACGGGCAAAATCACCCGAGAAGAAGCAGAAGGCGCCCTCAGCAGAAAATATTGATAAAGTGAAAACAGGCTTGCAGGTAACCCCATGCAAGCCTGTTTGGTTTATTCAGATTACGCCAAAAGCAATAAGAACGGAAAGAAGGAGAGCCGCCGCAGAAACACCGCTTGCTGCAAGAGCAATAATTCTTGCCTTTGCAATTTCTTTGCGTGCATTATCATCGGCAAGCTTCAATGCGGAGATTTCTTCAATAAGACTGCTGATTTTTTTGCTGTTTTTCTCAATATCAGCTTTGTTTGAGTTGATGCTTTCTCTGTTAATTCCTATGTTTTCTTCGTTTTTGTCAATATCAGCATCGTGAGATTTCAAAAGCTCATCCTGATTTTTGTTTACACCCTCGATGGCATCGATGTCTTCATCAAGCTCCTGAATTTTTTTGTTCTGATTTTTATTTTCATTTACGGCTGTGCTGATGCTTTCTTCGTGATTTTTCAGAATCCCGTCCTGAATATCATCCTTCTGCCCGATTGTTACAATTGCGTCTCTATGCTCTTTAAGCTCTTCATTCTGCTTCACATCTGATTTTTCAATTTCTTTTATGCTGTATTTAATATCGTCTATGCTTTGATCGTGCAATTTCAGGATATCCTTCTGATTTTCCTGCTTCATCATGATATCTTCCTGAGCTTTGAGCTGCCTTATGACATTACTCATTTCCTGCCTTGCAAGCCCTCTGATCTGCCCTTTTGATGCACCGTTCATTTTCATATTAAGCTCACGGCAGACCATTCGGTTTGCAGCAATATTTGACACGCCGAGCATAAACAGATATTTTGAGGCTTCTGCCAGCTTCTTCTGATAATCAAAGGTAAGCTTCTGAGCTTCGGCAGCATGAGCCTGAGCTTGAGCAAGAGCTTCAATGCTCTCCTGATTAGCCTCTATAGCAGCTCTTTTTTTGCCGAAGCCTGCAGATTTTTCCTTCGCTTCTTCGGCTTTTTTCTTTGCCTCTTCAGCCGCTTTTTCAGAGGCTCTTATCTTCGCCTCAAGCTTATTCAAAGGCGCAAAGCAATCTGATATCGCACCGGGAATATCTTTTAAATCAACAACATTGGTCTCCTGATTATAATTAAATGTTAATTCTTTGCTCATTTTTCATTACCCCCATTTTAAAACATCCGATATTTCATCTATGAGCTCGGGATTATGCTCACGGATTGAGTCCATGTATGAATCGATTTTGTTAAGATTTTCTTCAATTTCATCAATGCTGTCGGCGCAGAAAGCCATTGAATTTTCAGCAATCGACATCAGTTCATCAATCGCTTTGCCCGTATCCTCGGCAGCTATCCACATATCAGCCTGCTTATAAGCAACCTTAGCGTTGAGAAGATGAAGCTGACGGCTGCAGAGTGCAATTCTTTCGTTACGGTTTTTGCTCTTTTCAATGCCCATTTTGGCATCAACACCAACAGCGACAACAAACCTTCCGACTCCCACAAAATTAACTCTCAGCAGGAAGCCCGCCGCCGTGCCGCCCGAGCGGATAGCGGCATCAGCCATATCGCAGGCAACAAAGGTGCCTGTGGAAATCGTAAGCATTCTGGTGATTGTTCTGTTTTTTGCGGGCACAACATTTTTCCACTCAATAAGCTTCAGCTCTTTGAATGACTTGATTTCTTTTTCTTTAAACTCAGCATAAAGCCTGCGTATGAAATAGAAAGCTCTCACAACCGCTTCGTTTATGATAACTGGAATTGCCTGCCTGCCGAGCTCATGAAACAGCGTAAGCTCCATTCTGAAGTCAAAGCCTTTCTCAAAGATTTCGCCCAAAAGCTTCGGCAGCGGAGTTTTATTGATACCCGGCAACATGGCAAATTCTTTGGCAAGAGCAAGTATGGGACCGGGAATACCCATACCGGCACCTGCGGTTTTGCTCGAACCCGCAACATCGCTCACCAAATGCCAAAACCAATTTATTGTACCTGCAATAATCTTGCTCGGAAAATCTGTTCCCACAAATCCGTCTTCCGTAGGATAAATTTTGGTTATACCGTCTTTATTCTGATATATTCCCTTTTTGGTGAATTGCATTATTATTGCGCAAAGCAGACCTAACAGTGACGGATGATGCGCTAAGTCATCAAGATGATGGCTGCTTGGAGAAATTCCTCTGCCTGCAGTTTGATGAACATCATCGCCAAGTAATTTATACTTATCCTCAAAGAATTTAATTGCTTTTTTCAGGATTTCATTTTCATCCTGCTTTGATGAATCAAATTGATCTTTCACGCTTTGAGTTATTTTACTCTTTATTTCGTCGATTTTTTCCTGACTGAGTTCTTCTCCGTTCTCCTGCGCTTTTTTCTTTGCATTTTCTATCGCTTTTTTTATTTTATCCTCAGTCTTTTGTTTTTGTGCATTGTCCTTTACGAATTTTTCTACCGTTTCCTTGCCCCAATCCATATCAAACTCGCCCACAAAGAACGAATCGATAAGCCCTGCAATTATTCCGCTTGCAACGGCAACGGTATAATCAAGTCCGTCGGCGTGGTTGGTGAGCCTTTCAAGCTCACGGTTTATTTCTTCGATTTTCAGACGGTTTTCCTCCATCATACCGTCTATCTCATTGATTTGATTATATATTCTGAGCTGTCTTTCATCCGTAACGGGCTGTAACAGCTCATATTCCACATCCAGACCGTCAGCACACAGCTTCATTTGCATTTCTGACATTTCATAAGCTCCTCTGCCTTATATTTTTTACAAGCTCGCCCTGACTGCGAAGCCACATATCTGTTCCGTCGCCGTAGGATTCTGCGGTGATTGTGTATGTGTCACCGTTTCTGCTCAGGATTTTTGCCGTCGGCAGGCGGTCAAGAATTGCTTCAAGCACGCCTGAATAATCAAAAGTGATTCTTTTCAGCTCGCCCGTATACATAAACTGAATTCTCTTGCGGAATTCGCCGTCGCTGAAGCGTTCTTTGTAGGGCACGCTGAATTTTTCGCCCGTGGGCTTCATTTGGCTTATTCTGTCAATGCGGTAAATTATCGGATGCCGCACCTCATCGTCGGCCGAAAAGGCTATCATATAAAAATAGAATTCCGAAAACATTATCGATACGGGCTTTACCGTTTTTGATGAAATTCTGCCGTCCTGACGGATATATTCAAACGATATCACTCGCTGCTCCTTGATGAAGCCCGTGATTTCCCATATTATCGGCAGCAGCTTTTTGCCGTGCCTGAGCGGCACATAATTCACAAGCTCGCTTCTGATAACATTCTCGGCTAAGGGTCGGTCTGCAGGCGAAATCTGCGTGATAATTTTATCAATCATAGCCGACAGCTCGCCCTTTTCGAACGCTCTGCTCTCGAGCAGAATTTTGCACAGCGCAACCGCCTCTTCATTCGTGAGCCATTCCCTCTCAAAATGAACAAGGCTGTAGCTGTTGCTTGATTTATCATAGATGATTGCAGCTTCGCTCTCATCATAATGAGCCTCGGCAATATATGCTCTCAAATCGTCAATATCTCTCTGTATTGATTTTGCCGACACACCGTATTCCGCCGCAAGCCGCTCTTTGATTATTCTTTCGCCCTTGTTGAGCCGCTCATAAATATTGAGCAGGCGGAAGCTTTTGTTTGAGTTGAAGCAGTTATCCGTAATTATCACCTCAATCAATAATCGGGAGTTCCGTCATTCTGAGCTTTGAACAGCCATAGGGATAAAGAAGAATTTCTTCTTTATTACCAATCGGCTCTCTTGATTCGGGCAGCTTTGCGCAAACATCCTCATAGCCGTCCTCCAAGCCCCAATTAATCTTTTTGGCGGTTACTTTAACCGTCACGGGCGGAGCAACAGACGAAAAAGGAATATCCGCCACTCTGTTTCTCTGCACTACGGGAATATCGGCACAATAGGCGTAATTCCAATCAGATTCGGGAATGTATTCATAATCACAATAAGGAAATTTTCTTTCAACGCCGTCCTTTTCGTACTCATACATAACTTTTTTGTAATTAACGGGCACAGAAAAAACAAGCGAGCCGCATCGCACTGTATTCAGATTATTGGGTCTTTCATCAAAAACAGGCTGAGTTTCAAAGCTTATGCTGATTTCTCTGCTTTCCCCCTCGCCTATTTCAAACAAAAGCTCGTTGGCTTGTGTCATTGCTCCGTTTACGGCAAGATTTTTCGCAAAAGAGGGAATTCTTACCCTGAACTTAAATGCGTTTTCAGCTTTAACAGTGTATATAAAACTGTTTTTGAAGGGATATTCCGTTTCAATTTTTATGTATTTATCGGCAGTTTTCAGCTCGCAGGGCACGGGCACGGCATTGATAACCGTATCACCGTCATACAAAAATGCCGAAAGTGCAAACTTAGGCCACGCCTGATTGAAATTTGCCGTACAGCAGCCAAAATTCGGTTCAAGACCGAAAAGGTGAGCTTCGTTGCCGTTGGTTCTGAAAAGTGACTTGCCCGGGAATTTTTTGCAGGCGATCTGATTGCTCATCTGAACATACTGATGCGTCCACATATCGTCACTGATTGTTGCAGGCAATGCGTTGAACGCAAGCATTTCAAGCCTTTCCGCCCATTTTGAATCGCCCGTGAAAGCAAAAAGGACTTCATATGAATACATTTGCTCGGCCACGGAGCAAAGCTCAGTGCCCTGAATGGGGCTCAGACCGGAAAGGCACTCATCACCCGTAAACAAACCAACGGGAGTGCCGTTATACTTTTGCAGTATTCCGTGAAGCTTTTCAGCATTGTCTGTATAATTCTTTTTAAGAATACTGCAGGAAACTGCCTCGCTTTTGAGCATCATCGCAAGATTAACGATGTGTGTATCAAATCTCCAACGGTTGAGCGGTCTTTTCCACAGCGGAATCGCTTCGTTATAATCCAAGCCCTGCTCTTCAAGGATTTTTGCAAGCTCGGTAAGCCATTCTTCGCCGCATCTCTCATAAATAAAACTGATAGCTGCGAAGCACTCAAACCATCTTGCCTTTCCCCAATCAAAAAGGCTGATTTCGCTGCTTTTGAGCATTTCATAATAATTCCTGAGCACTCTGTAAATCACTTCGGGGATTCTCTCATCCTTTGAGCACTGATAATAAACCGTCAGCGTTTTCGCAATGAGCTGAAGAGCCCATGTGTCATATGTTTTGCGCTCATCATCGGCACACGGACAAATCCAGCCGTCAGGCTTCTGATAAGATACAATTGCATCAATATATTTCTTCGCTCTCGCTTTCATATCCTCATTTTCAAGAAGATATGCGAGCGGAATGAAACCGTCAAGCCAATAGGGCACCCTCTCCCATCCCTCTTTATCGCCGCCTATCCACGAGCTGTTTCTTATATCGGGCCATATTTTATCAAGATTTCCGCTCAGCCCATCTGCCTGAATTTCAAGCTGACGCCTGAGCCACCCCAAAGGCTTTATTTCATCGGTTGTGTAAAAATTCCATTTATTCATGATAATCCCTCTTTTATTTCGCTTTGAATTTCATCGGTCTTTCGGTTGTGGCAAGAACAGCCCTGAGCACGGGCATTATAACGGGCTTGAGCCACTGATTATTATTCACAAACGAGCTTTGGTCAACATTGTGAACGATGAACTTGGTGAAGCTCGGCGTGCCTTTGAACTGAATTTTAACAGTATTTTTCTCAAACACGAATGCAATGCGTTGGGTTGAGAGCGTATTTATCGGCTTGACAACCGCTCTGAGAACACCGTTTTCGCTGTAGGCATAAGCCCAGATTTTGTATTTACAGCCCTTGATTTCGCACTCGGACAGTCTCGGCTTACCGTCGAGACTGCAGTTTATTACAACCGCATCATTTTCTTCAAACCACTTCACGGTGAAAACTTCACCGCTCAATTCAAACGATACCCTGTCAAGATTCTGCACGGGTCTTTGAGCAAAGCTTGATGTGATTGACCTCGGAACAAGGCTTGCAGGGAACATCATTTTTGCAAGCAAATCCGAAACAGGTGTTATGTAAAAGGTTTTGCCCGTGGGGATTTGCGGCAAATCGGTGCATCTGACGGGCTTTTCACCCCTGCTGCCGAGATATTCGGCAAGCTTTTCATCCCATTCTTCGCCCGATTCTTCTTCAAACGCTTTTGCAAGCACGGTTTTCATCAGCTTATTGTTCATTGTATCGTTGACAACGCAGTTGAAAATTCCCACAACTGCGTTGTATTCGGGAAAATACGATATCTGCTGACCGTACATACCGTTCATGCTGAAAACGCCGTTCTGAAGCCAGAAAAGATAGCCGTAGCCGTCCTCGTTTTCTCTGTTCGGAAGGTCAACATGCTTTTTGACCGCTTCCCTTGTCCACCATTCGGGGATTACCTGCTTGCCGTTATACCTGCCGCCGTCGGCATAACACCTCATAATTTTCACAAGGTCACGCAGTTTAAGATAAGCTCCCGTGCCGCCTATGCACTCACCGATTGAGTTTGTTTCCCAATTCGGTCTGTCAATTCCGAGGGGTTCAAAAAGGCGCGGCATAAGATAATCGACAAGATTTTCGCCCGAAAACTTCTGCACAAGGGCGGCGACGATATGGGCATCGTTGTTGCTGTAAAGGAAGCCTTTGTCTTTTCTGAAAGGGGCTTTCATAAACATCTCAACATAGTTGCCCGTCATATCCTGAGTGAAGCTGAATTCTTTATTGCTCTGCATTGTGAGCACCGAATGAACGGTCAGCCTCTCCCACTCATCGCTTTTGCAGGCTTTGTATTCGGGGAAAAGTGATATGATTTTTGAGTCAAGCGAAAACAAGCCCTCATCAATCGCAAAACCCGCCGCAGTTGATACGATTGACTTTGTGACCGAAAACAGAGTGTGAGGCATATCAGCGGAATACGGATATGCGTATTCCTCAAAAACGGTTTCGCCGTCTTTTTCAATCAGCAAGCCGTGATTTTCAATGCCGTTGTTTTCAAGCTCTTTATAAAATTTATAAATCCACTCGAATGAAAGCCTTGTTTTTGTTGACATATACTCTTCCCCTTTCCGTAATGTGTAAATGCCTTCCCCTTGAGGGGAAGGTGGCGGCGAAGCCGTCGGATGAGGTGTACAGCAACCAACTTTTCACCTCATCACCGCCCATGGCGGAGCTTCTCCTCAAGGAGAAGCCATAACAGCAAATTTTTCACCGTATAATACCCACCATTTCCAACATTTGCACAAATTTATATATTCATTATATCATTTTAAATGTAAGTTACAAGTATATTAAACAAAAAACCTTGTTCCAAGCGGAACAAGGTTTTAAGCATTATAAAGATTATTACGAGCTTCAGTGAGTAACAAGGTTCTCAGGCAAAGCCGGAGGTTCTTATTACGAGCTTCAGCGAGTAACAATGTTCTCAGGCAAAGCCGGAGGTTCTTATTACGAGCTTCAGCGAGTAACAATGTTCTCAGGCAAAGCCGGAGGTTCTTATTACGAGCTTCAGCGAGTAACAAGGTTCTGACGAAGTCAGGTTCTTATTTCATTGCCTCTTCAACTGCAACTGCGCAAGCAACGGTCATACCAACCATGGGGTTGTTACCTGCACCGATGAGACCCATCATTCAACGTACAAGCTTCGCTTGTGATTAAGTGATGTACTACTAAAACAAACTTTGTTTAATTGACTTTTTAGATTTTTTCTGTTATATTTAATTTATCAGTATATCAAGGGGGCTTAATTGTGAGTATAAACAAAAAAACGAAGAAAAAATTTTTTGTGTGGACCTACGGTTCGGTTACAGATATGTCTGATAACAAAAAAAGAGCTGATATAGACAAGCAACTTAAATGTCTATACCCTGACTTCACACATGAGCAGATAGTTAATGAAAGAGAAGAATTTCTTCGCTCGAAATCAAGTTACAAATATCCCCGACCGATGGAAAGGACACTGATAAAGCATACGGAAGATATGTCTTTTGATAAGCTATTAAAAATATTTTCTTTGGACAAAACAAAAGCAATTGCTCAATATATTATTGGTGCAATTGCTTTTTTGGCACTGGCAGGACCGGTAATATCATTATTACTCACATTGCTGATGCAACTCGATTTCATTGAATTTCGTGTGCAAGTGTTCATCACTTTTCTTTTAATATCAATCATAACCTTTGTTATAATAGGGATAGGAATTAAAAAAACTGTTCAGGAAAATTATCGGGTTGAGTCTGCAATCAAAAAAAGACAAATAAAAATCAAATGCTACCGTGTTCTTGACACAGGTACATTCGCTCCTGAGCCGGGAGATGAATCGTCTTCCTGGGGTTTTTATCTTGTTCTTAGCGATTACAATAAAAAGGACAACTGGCATTATAAGTGTAGCAGAAGCGATTACGAAAAATACCGTAATAATGATTATCTTTGCGCGGTTTTTTTAAATGCCGAGGAAGTGCGTGAAAAGCACTATCTTTTCGTTTTTCACTACGCTGAATGGAATTATGATGAGGAAATGAAAAGCACACTTGAAAAGGAAATTGCGAGATATAAATAACAAAAGCTGCACAGTGTTTTGTTGTTAATGCAAAAACATAAAGAATGAGAATGCGTGTTTAAATGTACAGGTTAAAACCCATACCCCTCAACCACAACAATTAGCTATGGCGATTCGATTGTACTTCATACAGATTTAAATGCTCTTCCCACCAAATGAAAAATCGTTTGGACTTCTAATAACAATAATTTTTCGTATTCAATATTATCAGATACTACAACCTGCAAAATTTTTACAAACAAAGCCTTGCTCTCAATCAAGAGAACAAGGCTTTGTTTGTTGATTATAAGACTTGTGAAAAATTCTGCTTATTTCATTGCCTCTTCAACTGCAACTGCGCAAGCAACGGTCATACCAACCATGGGGTTGTTACCTGCACCGATAAGACCCATCATTTCAACATGAGCGGGAACTGATGATGAACCTGCAAACTGTGCGTCTGAGTGCATACGGCCCATTGTATCTGTCATACCGTAGGAAGCGGGGCCTGCTGCCATGTTATCGGGATGAAGAGTACGGCCTGTGCCGCCGCCTGATGCAACTGAGAAGTAGTTAACACCGTTTTCGTTGCACCACTTCTTGTATGTGCCTGCAACGGGATGCTGGAATCTTGTGGGGTTGGTTGAGTT
>JAFQON010000015.1 GCA_017403185.1 Clostridia bacterium | reverse complement strand
CTGACCACTGGTCAACATAGTCTGCCATGGGGCTTGACGGAGTGATGGGGTAGATGCCTGCAACTTCTGTGAAGGCATATGACACCCATGCAGCGGCGTTGTTACCGTCCATGGTCTTCATTTTTCTTGCCATAGTCTTTTTCCTCCTGAAAGTTTTTAAACTATAATTAGTGAGTTAATTATACACCATTGATTATACTATCACTTTTAGCCCCGTTTGTAAAGTCTTTAAATATTCCAAAATGCACAAGTTTTTTATAATTAATTTGTATATTTCTTTCAATAAGCGGCAAAATGATGTGCAATGTCAGATAATCGGACAACCGTTGCATTTTTTGATTAAAAATCCGACATCAGCATGATTTTGTCGGACAGGAACGCTTCTTTGAATATTGACACCAAATGTGAATAAATGGTAAAATACGAATAAAGAAACTGATTGTATGAAAAGGAGAGTAAAAACATGAAAAAACTTTTAAAGAAAAGCATTGCTGTTATTCTTGCGGTGACGGTTATTGTGTTTACCTCATTAACCGCTTTTGCGTTCACGAGCTGCACCGAGTGCGGCAGAATTTTTGAAAGCGAATCCGATTATTCAACACACAAAAAAATCTGCGTTTCAGAAAAAACAACTAATGCAATAACTTATTACTGTGGCTACTGTGAAGCTGTTTTCCAGACAAAAGAGCTTCTTTCCGCTCATATCGACGGCTGTGTGCTCAAGCCTGTCATTGCAACGACCGGTAACAACAACACCTGCCCTCATTGCCTTGATTCTTTTGATGTTGAGGCAGAATACAATAATCATATTCAGCTTTGCATGGCTGTTTATCCTTGCTCGAAGTGTGCTCAGGAATTCAGATCCTCTGCGGCTGCCGCAATTCACAAGATTGCCTGCATTTTTGTTCCTTCCGAAATCAAAATTGAAATTTCCATCAAAAATAATCCGGGCTCGGCAGAAATCAAATACGGAGAAGTTCTCGTTCTTACGGCGGAAACAAAAAATCTTCCTTCGGGAGCTTATGTTGAGTGGAAGGCAGACAGCGATGTTGTCAGCCTTGAGCAGAGTGCTGACGGCAAAACCTGCAGAGTTGAATCCGTAGGTAACGGAACGGCAAAGGTTATGGCGAGAGTTGTTGATGCTGCGGGAAATCCCATTAAAACTCTTGACGGTGCAGAAATCTATGCAACCCAGACTATCGTTTCAAAGGGCGGATTCTTCTGGAAAATAATTTCCTTCTTCAAGAATCTTTTCAAAACAGACAGAACAGTTATTCAGTCGATTTTTGAGATGAGCATCTGATTTTACGGTCAAGAAAATCAACCGAAAATAATATCTGAAAATGAACGGCAAAAAGCTGATTTGCGGAGAACACCTTTGCAGGTCGGCTTTTTCTTTTGTGTTTTTACTTTTCAGAAGCCGAAAATTCATTTAAAAATCCGCTTTCATTCGGTTGACATTTTTTTGTTTTGGTGGTATCTTTTATATATATTTTTATTTGGAGGCATACACATGGAATTGAATTTTGTTCAGCAGATTTTCTTCAAGCTTTTTGCTCTCATCATGTCAATGGTTTATTCATTCAACGGCGGCGTTGTTGCTCCGTCAACCGATGATATTATCAAGGCAAAGAATGAAGATGCAAAGCTTGTTTTCGCAACAGTTGCAGACCCCCAGGTTTCAAACTACATGTTTGGCAGATATCAGTCCTTCCAGGAGGCATGCATTGACCTTCGCAACGCAGACAGACTTGATGCGATTGTAGGTGTCGGCGATATCGCAGAAAACGGTCTTGCAGAGGAATATCAGCTTGTTTATGATGAGCTCAAGGGCATTGCTCCTCGCTACATCATGGCGGAAGGCAACCATGATATCAGACTCCGTGCATACAGCCAGAGCTACAGCCGTTTTTCGGCATTCACAAACGCACTTAACGGTGACACATCCATGACGGATAACGCTTATGCAGAAGGCAAATTCGCATATTCCGAAATCGTCAACGGTTATAAATTTATTGTTATGGGTTCGGATAAAATGGTGTTTGAAGAAGCATACATCAGCCCCGAGCAGATTGCATGGATTGATGCCGAAATCGCATCGGTTGAAGACGGAATGCCTGTTTTCATTATCGTTCATCAGCCCCTCAAGCTTACTCACAATCTTCCCACAACATGGGGTAACGGCACAAACAAAGAAGCAGGCTCAATCGGCGACCAGAACGAAGAAGTTAAGGCTGTCCTCAGTAAATATGCTGCAGACAAAACCGTAATCTTTATCAACGGTCATCTTCATGCCGGTTTCAGCCAGTACAGCTATGAAAAGATTGACGGCTTCCACTCATTCAACGCTCCCGCACTTTCAATTGAAAACGAAGACGGCGAAGAGGGTGGCAATGGTTCGGGTCTTACCTATATTGTTGAGGTTTATGATAACGAAGTTCTCTTCAGAGCAAGAAATTGCTGCACAGGCGAATGGCTTACTCAGTGGGATGTAACAATCCCTCTTAAATAAATGAAAGGAAAACGAAAATGAAAAAGACATTTATCAGAATTCTCAGCATTGTTCTTTGTCTTACCCTCGTTACGGGCGGAGCGGCATTCTCATCGGCTGCAAATCTTCCCGCAACAAACACAGACGCAGTTGCAACTCCCGATGCACCTGCAACCCCTGATATTCCTTCAACTCCCGACATTCCCGAAGCTGTTGTAACAGAAAACACACCCTTCAGAATTTCTGTTGCAGTCAACGGTGACACAACCTCATCAAAGGGTATCACATGGTATACCAAGGCAAACACAGCAAGCGTTGTAAATATTTATGACGAAAGCGGTGCAAAGGTAAATGTTCCCGTTGCTTATGCAGAGGTTTTTGAATTTGAAGGCAACTATGTTCACAAGGCAACCGTAACAGGTCTTGCTGCAGGCAAGGCTTATACATACGAGGTAGGTAACGGCAAAGAATTCAGTGCAAAGGGTTCGTTTGTTACCGATAACGGTGATGCAAAATCAGAATTCCTTGTTATTGCTGATATTCAGGCAAGCAACCTCAGAAATTTCAAATCAGCTGCGAGAGTTGTTGAAACAGGCTTCAACACCATGCCCGGTGCAGAGTTTATGATAACTCTCGGCGACTTCACAAATGACAGCACCAACGAAGAATGGGATCTCTATGACGAGGCAATGAAGGATATCAACCTCAATACAACAATCGCTCCCATCGCAGGCAACCATGACGGTCTCGGTGTATGGCACTGGTTCAACAACATGTTCAATCTCGATACAACCGAAAGCGTTCAGAATCTCAACGGCGTTAACTATTCATTCGATTACGGCAATGCACACATCGCAGTTCTTAACACAAACGATCTTCTTTCGGTTTCGTTTGCTCAGCTCAACTGGCTCAGAAACGACATGAACGGAACCGACAAAGACTGGAAAATCGTTTGCATGCATAAGTCACCCTACACCCTCGGTAAGGACGGCAAGTGGCCCGATGCTCTTTATCTCAAGAGAGCTCTTACCGCGGTTGTTGACGAGTGCGGCGTTGACCTTGTTATGAGCGGTCACGACCATCAGTATCTCAGAACTCAGCCCATGAGATTCAACATGGTTAACGAAGACGGTGCAACCTATGTTCTCGCAGGTACCGCAGGCACAAAGAGATACGGTGTCCGTAACTTCCTTGAAGGCTATATGATGAACACCAAGCATATCGCTGCTCTCACAACCCAGAATGACGGTCACTATTGGGACGGTGAAACTCACGAAAAAGAAAATGAGCTTTACAAGGGCGGCATCTTCAACACAATTGCTATCGACGGCGGAAAGCTCAGCTTCAATTCATATGTTGTTTCCGACCTCAGGGAGGACGAAGAAGGCAACATCATTGACGAAAACGAAGCTCCCACCGTTACTCTCCATGACAGCTTCACTCTTGAAAAAGAAGTCGGTCAGAACGAAATCACCTTCACGGGCGATAACACAACAAGCGAAGCGGAATATTATCTCGGAGCAATTCCCAGCTTCTTCGGTCTTGCTGCTTACACATTTATTGAGTGGCTTCCCAGAGTGCTTGTAATGCTTCCCGAGCTTCTTGTTGATGTAGTTTTCCTTGACGGTTCATTCTAAAAAAGTTCACCGTGGATTCAGAAATGAGTCCACGGTGTTTTTGCTGTTATGGATATTTAAAGCATATAAACATATATCACAAGAAAGTGAACGGAGCTTGCCATGACGGTAAAAACATGAAAAACGATGTGAAGAGCAGGCCTCTTTATTCCCATACCGCAAAAAGCGGCACCGATAAGATAGAGAGCATTGCCGATAAGGATACCGCCGAAAGCTCCGGAATTAATTTCTCCGAGAAAAGGAATTGCGAAACAAAGCATGGCAGCACATGAAATTATGTAAACCGCAACGGTGACCTTCCGGAGCTTATAAAAAAAGAAGAGCTTTGATACAAGACCGAAAACAGTACAAAACCATGCAAGAAAAAGCAGGGCTATGCTGCATGGAATATTAATTTCATAAAGTGTTATCAGGGCACACGGAGAGGCTGTTCCTGCAATAAGGAACGGAACCGCAGAATGGTCAATCAGCCGTGCGATCCGTTTCTTTTCGCCTTGTCTGAGTCCGTGATAAACAGCGGAAACGGTGTAAACCGTAACAAGAGAAATGCCGAAAATCAGGGCGGAAACAGTTTTTCTTGCAGTGTCGGCTTTTAAAATCATCAGAATGAATCCGATGACAGCCAGTGCTGCACCGAAAGCGTGAGTCAGACAGTTGAAAAAGTCAACCTTCCCGGAATATTCAATAAGTTTAATTTTGTTTATCGCCATATAATGCTCCGTATTCAGAATAGATTTGTGAATCAATTATAAATATTTTTCGGATAATTATCAACAGGTTATTAATGGAGTGTGACAAAAAATTTGTTTGCAGGCGTGCTAATTTCAGAGTATCTATTGACTATTTTAAAAATAAGTTATATATTATAAGAGTATATGGTTATAAAAAACCACATTATTCAAGGAGGAATAACAAATGAAAGTATTTATGATCGGCGGCACAGGTCTTCTCGGCTGCGAAGCAGCAAGAATTTTCATTGAAAGAGGCCATCAGGTAAAGAGCGTTGCTCTTCCCCCTCTTCCCGAAGGTGCTCCCATTCCCAAGGAAATGGAAATCGAGCTTTGCAACATTTATGAAAAGTCAGATGACGAAATCAAGGAAATTATGAAGGGCTGCGACTGCTTCGTTTTCGCAGCAGGTATTGACGAGAGAGTTGAATTCCCCGCTCCCGTTTATGATGCATACTATAAGTACAATATCGCTCCTCTCAAGAGAATTCTTCCTCTTTGCAAGGAAATCGGCATGAAGAATGCTGTTATCCTCGGCTCATACTTTGCATATCTTGCAAAGGAAAGACCCGACATGAAGCTCACAGAGAAGCATCCCTATATCAGAAGCAGAATTGATCAGGAAGAGGTTGCTTTCTCATTTGCAGACGAAAACTTCGATGTTGCAGTTCTTGAGCTTCCCTATATCTTCGGCACTCAGCCCGGCAGAAAGCCCGTTTGGGTTATCCTCATTGAGCAGATCAAGATGATGGATAAGCTTCCCTGCACAATGTATCCCGGCGGCGGCACAGCTATGCTCACAGTCCGTCAGGTTGGTGAAGTTATCGTCGGTGCTGCAGAAAAGTCAAAGGGTGCAAAGGCATGGCCCATCAGCATGTATAACCAGACATGGAAGGAATTCCTTAAGATTGTTTATGCCGCAAGAGGCATGGGCAACAACAGAAAGATCATCAGCGTTCCCCCCTGGATGATGAGAATGGGTCTCGGCAAGGTCAAGAAGGAATATGCCGAAAAGGGTATTGAAAGCGGTATTGATGTTGACGGACTTGCAGATATCATGGCACTCAACCTCTTCATCGACAGAAAATATTCTGTTGAGCTCGGTGCAACAGAGGATGATATCAAGGCAGCCATCACAGATTCAATCAAGGTCAGCCAGGCTTCCTATGACGGAACAGTCAAACTCCTTGAAATGAAGGGCGAATAATCAAAAACATACAGGGGCTGTTGATACAGCCCCTTTTTAAAGTGAAAAGAGGTAAACTTAATTATGTCCCAGTTGAAAATGTATTGGCTCAAAGGCACCCCCGTAAGAGACCTTGAGCTTCCCGAGGGATATTCGATCGTAAACTACAAGGACTGCATTGAAGACAAGGCTGCATGGGTGGAATGCTGCAAAAACGGTCTTGTAGGCGATGATACAGCTCCCGGATTTTTTGATGAATGCGTTGCGGATGTTGATGACTGCGTTCCCGAAAAAGACGTTTTCTTCCTTGATTACGAAGGTGAGCATATCGGTACCGTATCGGCTATATTCCATCCCGGAGAGAAGGAAGGCCAGGTACACATGGTCGGTATCAAAACCGAATTCAGAGGTAAGGGTCTCGGAAAATATCTTAATAACACAGCTGTTAAAAAGCTTACCGCACAGGGTGCGGAATATATGTATCTCACAACCGACGAATGGCGTAAGGGTGCAGTCAAGAGCTATCTTTCGGAAGGCTTTATTCCCGTTGAATATGCTGAAGGCGAGGATATGAAGGGCCGTTGGGAATGGATGCTCTGTGAGCTCGGCGTTGACAGCGTTGATATGGTTTACGAAGACCGCACCTTCTGCAGAAGGCTTGAAAAGGCTCCCGTTGTCAGAGTCGGCGTTGTCGGCGTTGGCAGAGGCAGAACAATGATTAATCATTGCGATAACGTCAGGGGTGCAAAGACCGTTGCAATCTGCGATAATTACGATATTCTGCTCGATAAGGCAAAGAAGGATTATGCTGACAGAGATATAACCTTCTATGATAACTATGAGGATTTCCTTAACCATGACATGGATGTTGTTGTGCTTGCAAACTTTGCAACCGAGCACGCACCCTTTGCTGTGAAGGCACTCGAAAAGGGCTTCCATGTTCTCAGCGAGGTGCTTCCCGTTCAGACAATGAAGGAGGCCGTCGAGCTTATAGAGGCTGTTGAAAGAACAGGCAAAAAGTATTTCTACGCAGAGAACTACTGCTACATGGGAGCTCCCAAAAAGATGAGAGAGCTTTATCGTGAGGGCGAGCTCGGAGAATTTGAATACGGCGAAGGCGAATACATGCATAACTGCGAGAGCATATGGCATAACATCACCTTCGGTGACCCCGACCATTGGCGTAATCTGATGCATGCCTGCTATTACTGCACGCATTCAATCGGTCCGCTTATCCATATCACGGGTCTCAAGCCCGTAAAGGTAACCGGCTTTGAGCTTCCCTTCAACGCAAGAATGGCAAGAATGGGTGCAAAGGCAGGTCCCGTGGGTATTGAAATGATAACTCTCGAAAACGGTGCCGTTCTCAAGAGCATCCACGGTGTAGGACCTTCAAGAAACTCCGTGTGGTACAGCATTTACGGTTCAAAGGGCAGAATGGAATGTGCCCGTGAGGATGCCTGCGAAAGCGATCATGTCAACAAGCTTTATGTTAACCTTGATGAATATGAAGGCGAAAATGCAAACGAACCCTACGAAAGATCAACCGGCGATGCATTCAGCCGTCTTGCTGCACCCTCCGGTCACGGCGGTTCGGACTGGTATGTGATGCACAATGTTGTTGAAACCGTAAGAGGCAGAGAAAATATGGATATCGTTGATGTTTACGAAGCCATGGATATGTTCCTGCCCGGCATGTTTGCTTACCGTTCGGTTCTCAAGGGCGGAATTCCTCTTGATATTCCCGATCTCCGCAATCCCGAGGAGAGAGAAAAGTGGAGAAACGATACCGAATGCACCGATCCGAAGGTTGCAGGCGATATGCTTGTTCCCGGCTATTCCAAGGGCAATCCCGATATTCCCGCAGAGGTTTATGAGGGAATAAAGGCTAAATTTGAAGAAGAATGGGCAAAGAAAATCTCTGAAGATAAATAAAAGGAGAATTTTTATGGAAAACAAAAAATATGTCGGCAACAAAGAGCGTTGGATGTATGCTCTCGGTGCAGGCGGTCAGGGCATGATTTATGCCATGATGTCAAGCTATATCAGCGACTATTATGTCAATGTTCTTCAGCTTCCGCTCATGTTTGTTCTTGTTCTCATGCTCGGTGCAAGAGTATGGGACGCAATCAATGACCCGATGATGGGCATGATTGTTGACAGACGCACAATGAAAAACGGCAGAATGAAGCCCTATATCATCATAGCAACACCGATTATTGCCGTTCTTACCCTTCTCATGTATCTCAGCCCCGACATGCAGCAGACTCCGCTTATGATATTCTCAGCGGTTGTTTATATTCTCTGGGGTATGTCATACACCATGGCGGATGTTCCCTTCTGGACCATTCCGAATGTTCTTACTCCCAACTCGAAAGAGAGAAGCGATGTTATTTCCTTCACAAAGATTATCAACAGCATCGGCTCCGCTCTTCCCGAGGTTCTTTTCCTTGCAATTCCCCTTATTCTCAACGCAATTTATGCAAAGTCGGGCAATGCTCCCAATCCGCTTGATTTTGAAAAGAGAAAATATTTCCTCATTGCTCTTTTTGCGGTTGTTATCGGCGGAATAATGTATGTCAACTGCTATTTCCATATCAAGGAAAGAGTTACGCTTCCCAACAAGAAGAAGGTTCCCGGTCAGCCCGGCAGCCTTTCAAGAATATTCCATTGCAAACCTCTCATGCTTGTGGTTATCATGGGTATTCTTTCAAGCGGCAGATATCTTGTTCAGGCGGCGGCAATCCATGTTGCCCGTTATTCCTTCTACATAGGACCCGAAAATCCCACTCAGGCTGATATACTCAACAGCATCAGCCTTGTTAAAACGATTTTCCAGGTCTGCACAATCGTCGGCATGTTCGGCACAACTCTTGTTATGCCCATGCTTATGAAGAAGTTTGACTACAAGAAAATTGTTATCACAACCTGCCTTGCAGGCTTTGCCGCAAGCGTGGTAACAACAGTTATCGGCTATGTAACCGACCTTTCGAGCATCTATATTCTTGCTCCGTTCATCGTTATTCAGTCGATTCCCCTCGGCGTTATCAATGTTATTTCATATGCAATGATCTGCGACAGTCTTGACTACATGGAGCTCACAACGGGCGTAAGAGAAAACGGTCTCGGCTCGGCATGCCAGGGCTTTATCAACAAAATCGGCAACGCATTCTCAACCTGCGGCATCATCGTGCTCTATATGGCAATTGATATGGATCCCGCTGCAATGCTTTCAAAGGAAGCAATCATGGCGGCAACCGATGTTGACCCCGGTCAGAGATTTGCTATGTTTACCCTTGTTTCGCTTCTTCCCGGTCTGAGCATGCTTCTTTGCTCAATCCCCATGTTCTTCTACAAGATAGCAGGCAAGAACAAGGAAAAGATGCTTGCTGAGCTTGCTGCCAAGAGAGAAAAAGAAGGATTTGCGGTTGAAGAATAAAATTTTCTGAAGTGAACAGTTAAGAATGAAAAGTGAAGAGTTAAGGGTGGGCGTTGCCCACACCCGATTTTTCAATCGGTCACAGGCGGAGCCTGTCCTGTACTTTTCACTATTCACTTTTAACTCTTCACTAAAAATAAAAGAAAAGGTGACTCCCTTGTCCAATAAAAAAGATTTAAGAAATATTGCTATCATCGCTCACGTTGACCACGGTAAAACAACCCTTGTTGACGAAATGCTCAAGCAGAGCGGAACCTTCCGCGAAAACGAGCAGGTTGCCGATCGTGTTATGGACTCCAACGACCTTGAGCGTGAAAGAGGAATTACAATCCTCTCAAAAAACACTTCGGTGCATTACAAGAACACAAAAATCAACGTTGTCGATACTCCGGGTCATGCAGATTTCGGCGGCGAGGTTGAACGCATTCTTATGATGGTTGACGGCGTTCTTCTGCTTGTTGATGCATTTGAGGGCTGCATGCCCCAGACAAGATTCGTTCTCAAGAAGGCTCTCGGACTCAAGAAGAAGGTTCTTGTTGTTATCAACAAAATTGACCGCCCCAACGCACGCCCCTATGAGGTTGTAGATGAGGTGCTTGACCTCTTTATTGACCTTGGTGCGGACGAAGACCAGCTTGAATTCCCCGTTGTTTATGCCAGTGCAAGAGACGGATATTCGAGCCTTGACCCCAATGAAAGAAGCGGCAACATGCAGCCTCTTTTTGATGCCATTCTTGAAAATATCGCTCCTCCCGAGGGCGACCCCGACCAGCCTCTTCAGGTGCTTTTCTCGAGCCTTGATTATGATGACTATGTCGGCAGAATCGGTGTTGGCAGAGTTGAAAGAGGCCACATAAAGAAAAATCAGCAGATTACCCTCTGTAAGGCTGACGGCTCAACCGAGAATGTGAAGGTTTCGCGCCTTTATCAGTTTGAGGGTCTTGCCCGTGTTGAATGCGAAGAAGCCGAAGCAGGTGACATCATCTGTGTTTCGGGTATTGAGGGTATCAATATCGGCGAAACCGCCTGCCATCCCGACCATGTTGAGGCTCTGCCCTTCATCAAGATTGACGAGCCTACCATTTCGATGAATTTCATCGTTAATGACAGCCCGTTTGCAGGCAAGGAAGGCAAGTTTGTTACCACAAGAAACATCCGTGACAGACTTTTCAAAGAGGTTGAAACGAATGTGAGCATGAGAGTTGAAGAAACGGAATCAACCGATACCTTCAAGGTTTCGGGCAGAGGTGAGCTTCATCTTTCAATTCTCATTGAAACAATGCGCCGCCAGGGCTACGAATTCCAGGTTTCAAGACCCAAGGTTATCTTCAAGGAAATCGACGGTCAGCTTATGGAGCCCATGGAGCTTCTTATTGTTGAAGTGCCCGAGCAGTATGTCGGTGCGGTTATCGAAAAATTAGGCTCACGCAAAGGTGAACTTGAAAATATGGGTGCCCGTGAGGGAGGCTCAACCCATCTTGAATTCAAAATTCCGTCAAGAGGACTTATCGGCTACCGTGCCGAATTCCTGACAGACACCAACGGAAACGGAATTATGAATCAGCTTTTTGACGGCTATGCACCCTATAAGGGCGATATACAGACCCGTGAAAGAGGCTCAATCGTTGTTCACGAAACAGGAATGAGCACCGCCTACGGACTTTTCAACACTCAGGACAGAGGCCGCCTCTTTATTCCTGCAGGCGTTGAGGTCTATGAGGGTATGATAGTCGGTGAATGTGCAAAGAATGAAGATATAGTCTGCAACGTCTGCAAAACGAAGCATCTGACAAACACCCGTGCTTCGGGCTCGGATGATGCACTCAGACTTGTGCCCCACAGCGTGCTCAGCCTTGAGCAGTGCATGGAATTCATCAAGGATGACGAGCTTCTTGAGGTTACTCCCGATTCGCTCAGACTCCGTAAACGCATTCTTTCGAAGGAGCTGCGAATGAAGCAGCAGTTTAAGAAGAAATAATATGACTGAAAGAAAAACCGCCGTAACTCTCGGCAGCTTTGACGGACTTCACAAAGGACATATTGCAGTTATCGCCTGTGCTTTCGAAATGCAGAAGGAGCACGGGCTTCTGCCTTTGGTGCTTCTTTTTGACAAGCACCCGATGCTTACCGTTTCGGGCAGGGCTCCCGATATGATTCTGCAGGCTGCTCTGCGTGATGAGCTTATTGCAAAAACGGGTGCAGGCAAAAGAATTGTACCCTTCAGAGAGGTACGGAATATGTCGTGCCGTGAGTTCTTTGAGAAAATTCTCATCGAAAAGCTCAATGCAGGCGGAGTCTGCTGCGGCTGGAATTACCGCTTCGGCAAAAATAATGAGGGCGGTATCAGTGAATTAACGGCTCTTTGCGAAGAATACGGAGTTATGCTCAGAATAACTCCGCCCGTTGATTTCGGCGGCGAGCCCGTAAGCTCAACACGAATCAGGCAGGCAGTTGAAGGCGGAGATATTCCGCTCGCAAACGCAATGCTCGGCAGAGAATTCCGCTACAGACTGACGGTTGTTGACGGGCAGCACAGAGGCAGGCTTATCGGTGCACCGACCATAAATCAGAGGTTTGACGAGGGTTTTGTTATTCCGAAAAAGGGCGTTTATGCTTCCGTGACGGTAGTTGACGGCACGGAATATGCCTCGGTTACGAATATCGGTCTGCGTCCGTCGTTTGAAAATGAGGATTTCCGCAGTGAAACCTGCATTCTCGGCTTCAGCGGCAATCTTTACGGGCAGGAAATTGAGGTCAGACTGCTTCAATATCTGCGTGATGAAACAAAATTTGATTCTTTGGAAAAGCTTTCGGAGCAAATCGGCAGAGATGCCGGAAAATCCGAAGAAATTTTCAGAAACAGAGGAGGAAACGGCGATGTATGAATCATGGGAACAGCTTAAAGCCGACTGCATGCAGTGCAGAAAGTGCTCCCTTTGCGAAACGAGAACAAACCTTGTTTTCGGCGTAGGCAACGAAAACGCAGAGGTTATGTTTATCGGCGAAGGTCCCGGCGAAAACGAGGATTTGCAGGGCGAGCCTTTTGTCGGCAGAGGCGGAAAGCTGCTTGATAAATATCTTGAAGCGATTGACCTTGACCGCAAAAAGAATATTTATATTGCGAATATGGTTAAATGTCGTCCTCCAAAAAACCGTGACCCTCTGCCTGAGGAGCAGGATAAATGCATTGAGTGGCTTCGTGAGCAGACAAGGCTCATCCGCCCGAAAATCATCGTCTGTCTCGGCAGAATTTCGGCTCAGAGGCTCATTTCAAAGGATTTCAAGGTAACCAAGCAGCACGGCGAATTCATTGAAAAAGGCGGAATCCTTTTTATGGGAACCTTCCACCCTGCCGCACTTCTGAGAAATCCCAACCAGAAGCCCGATGCACTTGAGGATTTTCTTGCACTACAGAGAAAAATCAAGGAAATCTGTGACCATACATATTGATAAAATTATCCCCCGCATAAATTTGCAGAAAGCCGAATTTATGCGGGGGATATTGTGTTTTATACGAGCATTTCAAGAAGAAGAGCTGCCTTCGGGGAGTTTTCTGTTATATAATCCGTGCCGACTCTGTCGCGGCGGTCGGTTACGGTCTGCTTCCACCGGTCAAAATAATCCTGACCGTTTTCTGCGGCATATTTTATTGCTTCGGTGCCGATAAGATAATCCATAACAAGACGCATGATGTTGCCTCTGAGACCCGTCTGTCCGCCCTTGAGGAATTCGGAAAAGATATATCTCAGCGTATAATCGCCGTAATTAATCAGCATTGCTTCTTCTGCAGGGCAGGCAGTCAGATAAGTTGACGCATTGCCGCTTTTTATTTTTGCCGTGCAGATTTTGTCAAAAAGTTTTCCGATAACAGCATCCGTATCAATTCTATAGAATTCAACCGCCTGAGCGTAGCAATTCTGAGTCAGCTCCACATAACGGTAATCGGAAGAAATACCCTCGGGGAGGCTTTCGTAATATGCCTTGTTGATTTCCGGCTCATTATATTTCATAAGAACATATCCGCCGTTTTCGTCAACCTCAAAATTAAATGTCATATATTTATGAAAACTGCCGACCTCGTTGAGATTACCGCCGCTGAAGGAAAATTCGCTGTATTTTACCATAGCGTTTGCGGAATATCCCCTCATGTGGTTGGTGATTCCTTCAACGGGAGTGCCGCTGAATTCATAGATTTCAATGTATTCAACGCTCACGCAGCGGAAAAGTCCGTCGGGCTTATCCTTTTTGTGATGTGCAATTACCGCATTGCTTATCGCCTCGGTAAGAGGGTCAACAGTCACATCTGATGAAACGGAATCGCCGAGAAGCTTTCCCGTTTTATCGTAGAAATCATATGAGTAAGTGAAGCCCGGGGATGTGTCTCCTGCAGGAATGCGGCTGTTGAATTCCTTTGTCTGGTCAGCAACTATGAGTGCGGGCGTGTGGTTGACGAGGAAGGTTTTTTCGTAATCTCCCGTAAACACAACCCTTGCAAGCTTCTTGTTCATGCTGAAAACAATGTGATATGTGCCGCCGTCTTTTGATGTGTACGGCAGAGAATAAACGTCTGTTTCTCTTACGATGAAATTACTTTTATCTGCAGTATATTCAAGCTTACAGCCGTTTTCCGATTTTGAAAATACGGCAAAGCCCAGGTCATTTGCACCGCAGGTGCAGCCCGCAAAAATAAAATCGCCGAAAAGCTGAACATCAAAGAAAGTAACCGAATGCCAGCCGAATTCCTTTGCGGCTTCTTTGTGATTCTTTTCGCTCAACAGAGATTCGGGAGAAACAACCGCATCAAGCTCGCTTGAATTTATGATTTTACCGCCCGTTTCCTCCTGCACCATGACTATGTCGCTTTCGCTTGTGAGGTTTGCAACATAAGAGGAATAGCTCGGGTTATCCGTATAAGGCTCACGCCTGATCTTGATTGTTGCTTCGCAGAGAGTTTTTAAATCCTTATATACATAAAGCGTGATTTCTGTTTCTTCTGCTGCATCTCCGTCACCGACCGTCGGGCACCAATAGATGTTATGACCCTTGTCGAGCTTGAGAACCTTGTCTGCCTTCTGTTCATCGGGATAGGGGGTATCAAAATCAACAAGCTGACCCTCGGTGCAGCCTGCCTTTACGCTGTCATAGTCAAGGTCAATGCGAATCGGGAAATAATAATAGCCCGTGTAGCTGAGCATAGGCATGTAGTCCCATTGAACATCGGGATATGCATAGCCTTCGTGAATGTATTTTTCCATTTCGGTATGAAAAATGCGGCTAAGCTTCTGCGGATTTTTAACTCTGTAGGTTTTGCTCGGCTTCACTCCGTTATCAAACCATATTTCACTGAAATCGTCGCTTATATTCATTGCGGTGTGTTGCTCACTGTTTTCGGTGTTGTAGTAAAACAAAATTTGATAATCCGAAGCACGGTCTTCGCTTCTTGAATCGGATATCGGAGCCTTGCTGATGCGGATTTCTCTGAGATATCCGGTTGCTTCTTCAATTGCGGCGGGTGAGGAAATATTATAAGAGTTTTTACCGGAAACAACGGATATGCGGTAGTTTTCTTCAAGCAGCCCCTCATAAACCGTTTCAAGCCCCGCACCCGTCGGAGTGGTCATAAAGCATACGGCAACGGCAACGCTTGCGATAACGGCGATAATTATAATCCAGAATGCAGGCTTTTTATAGTTGAGAACGGATTTTATTCTCTGCTTAACGCCCACTTCACCGAAGGCAAGCGGACATGCGGCAATCATTTTTCTCGGTACGCTGCAGTTGAGCAGTGCCTCGGAATAGGGCTTTTTGATTTCGGTGCCGAGATTTCTGATAACCTTTTCATCGCATGCAAGCTCAATATCACGGCAGAGAAGAATATATGCGGCCCACATCACGGGATTGAACCAGTGAAAAGAGAGAAGAAGAAATCCGAGCGGCTTCCACAGATGGTCGCAGCGGCTGAGATGTGCTTTTTCGTGGGCAATGACAAATTCCGTATCCTGCTCGCTCATATCCGACGGAACATAGATATGCGGCTTGATTATGCCGAGAATGAAGGGCGTTTTTATTCCGTCACAAAGGCGGATGTTATCTCTCAGCGGTGCCGAAATCCTGACTCTTCGCCTTACGATGAAGTAACTGATTGCGGCATAGACGAGCATTGCTCCCGCACCGTAAATCCATGCCAGATAATATACAACGGACTTCATCCCTGCCGAATCGACGGGACCCGTTGTGTAAGTAACAGCCTCGGGATAAACGGGATTATCCACAATGGCGAGGTTATAGTCGTCGTGCTGTACCTCCTGATACATAAACTGCTCCGTGGGTATCGTTTCGGCACTCGGAATAAGGCTGAGCGTACTTTCGATTGTGAACGGGCAGATAAGCCTTATTGCAACAAGTCCCCACAGCACAACGAAAATTGCCTTGGGTGCCTTTTTCAGCACAAGCCGCAGAATTACGATTGCCGCAACAAGAAAGCTTGCGGAAATGCTTGTGTTGATTACCCAGAAAAACAAGTCGGCATAAAGGCTTTCGGCTGCGGCTCCGAAGGAATTATAAAGGGTCTGAAAAAAATCTGTCATGCTCAGCCCTCCTCATATGAATCAATCATGCGGCGGATTTCCGAAATTTCCTCCATCGAAAGCTTTTTGCGTTTGGTAAAAGCGGCAATAAAAGCAGGCAGAGAGCCCTTAAAGGTCTCGTCAACAAATTTTTCGCTCTGTGCGGCATAAAAATCCTGCTTTGAAATAAGAGAAGTGACCGTGCCTGCGTTATTCTGAAAAATTCCTTTTTCACAAAGCTTTTTCAGCACGGTGTAGGTGGTTGACTTTTTCCAGTCAAGCTCCTTTTCGCAAAGTCTTACAAGCTCGCCTGAGGTAAGCGGTTCATTCTGCCAGATGATATCGGCGAAATGCGATTCAACAGCACCGAGTTTGGTTTCGTCCATCTTTTTTGTCCTCCTTTTGGTCTACTGTCTATAGACTATATCTTTAGTCTATCAGCAATAGACCGATTTGTCAAGAGGAAAAAACAAAATATCCCCGTGAAATTCTGAAAACAAAATTTCACAGGGATATGGTTAACAATTATTTATAAAGGGGACCGTAGTTTTCGCAAGCTCTGAAGTCTGCACCTTCAAGGTCCTTTGTGCCGAATGCACCCCAGCAAGCGGGACGGAAAATCTTTGATTCGTCAACGTTGTGGAGAGCAACGGGAATGCGGAGCATTGATGCCATTGTGATGATGTCTGCACCGATATGACCGTAGGAAATTGCACCGTGGTTTGCACCCCAGTTATTCATAAGGTCATAAGCACTCTTGAATGCACCTTCGCCTGTGCATCTGGGTGCGAACCATGTGCAGGGCCATGTGTAGTCTGTTCTCTTCCAGATGATGTCTGAAACTTCGTCGGGAAGGTTAACTGTCCAGCCTTCAACAATCTGAAGAACGGGGCCGAGACCCTTAACG
>JAFQON010000014.1 GCA_017403185.1 Clostridia bacterium | reverse complement strand
AGGCTTGATATGAGTGAATTCATGGAGAAGCATTCCGTTTCAAGAATCATCGGCTCACCTCCGGGATATGTAGGCTATGACGAAGCGGGCCAGCTCACCGAAAAGGTGCGCCGCAAGCCCTATTCCGTTGTTCTTTTTGATGAAATTGAAAAGGCACATCCCGATGTTATGAATATACTGCTTCAAATTCTTGATGAGGGCAGAATAACCGATGCTCAGGGCAGAAATGTAAGCTTTGAAAACACGGTTATTGTTATGACCTCAAATGCGGGCAGCAACAGAGGCTCGGGTGCTCTCGGCTTTGCAAAAACAAAGAGTGAAGCATCAAAAGAGCGTGCAATGAAGGCTCTCAACGAATTCCTCAGACCCGAATTCATCGGCAGAGTTGACGAGGTTGTGGTGTTCAATGACCTTACTCAGGAGAATTATGAGGAAATTGCGGTGCTTATGCTCAAAGAGCTTGTTGACCCCATGCTTGACAAGGGAATAACCTTTACATGGGATGATGCCGCAATCAGCACGATTGCCCGCCTTTCCGTTGACGGTCCCAGAGGTGCAAGAGACCTTCGTAACACAATCCGCAGGAATGTTGAGGATGTTATAACAGAAAAAATCGTTAACAGCTATGAAAACCCCGTCAAAGCCGTTAAGCTTACGGCAGAAGGGGATAAGATAATTTGCAATTTCGAATAATACAAAGCAGGCAGCTTGCAGTGCGGGCTGCCTGCTTTGCAAATTGCACAGACAGCAGCGGTTAGTTTAAACTAACTATTTGTGCAATTCTACAAAAAACTTTAAAATGTATGATTTTGACAATAAAGCTGTTGACAAATGAAAAAACAGGGTGTAAAATTTATACACGGTTAGCAAAGACTAACCAACGCAAAAAGGAGAGTATATTTATGAAAACGCTCAGAGATATAAAAATCGGCTCAACGGCAAAGGTTATTAAAATCCACGGTGAGGGAGCACTCAAGCGCAGAATTATGGATATGGGTATCACCAAGGGTGTTGAGATTTATGTCAGAAAAGCGGCTCCTCTTGGCGACCCTCTTGAAATTTTTGTGCGTGGGTATGAGCTTTCAATCAGAAAAGCGGATGCTGAGCTGATTGAGGTTGAATAAAAAGGGATTATATCCCTGTTTTTTTTGAGTGAAGGTTAGCGTGGGCTAACCCTGAAAGGCGGAAAATATGGAAATTAAAATTGCACTTGCAGGCAATCCCAACTGCGGCAAAACAACGCTGTTCAATGCTTTGACGGGATCAAACCAATATGTCGGCAACTGGCCGGGCGTTACGGTTGAAAAAAAGGAAGGTAAGCTGAAAAAGAACGGTGATGTGATTCTTACCGATCTTCCCGGTATATATTCTCTTTCACCTTATACTCTTGAAGAGGTGGTTGCGAGAAACTATCTTATCGGCGAAAACCCCGATGTAATTCTTAACATTATTGACGGAACAAACATTGAGCGAAATCTCTATCTTACAACTCAGCTTATTGAAATAGGTATACCTGTTGTTTGTGCCGTTAACATGATGGATATTGTCAGAAAAAACGGCGACAAAATTGATGTTAATGCGCTTTCGAAAATTCTCGGCTGCAGAGTTGTTGAAATTTCTGCGCTCAAAGGCACGGGCATTGAAGAAGCTGCCGATGCCGCAATCGAGGCTGCTAAGGAAGGCAGAAAAGTTCCTAAGCATATTTTTTCGGGTACGGTTGAGCACACACTGGCTCATATCGAAGAGGCTGCCGTTCATCATATGCCTGAGGAGCAGCAGAGATGGTATGCCGTCAAGATTTTTGAACGTGACGAAAAGGTCAGAGAACAGCTTAAGCTTGACGAAAAAATTCTTGCTCATATTGAAGAAGATATCAGAAAGCTTGAAGCTGAGCTTGATGATGATGCAGAGAGCATAATCACCAACGAGCGATATGTTTACATAACCAATTTCATAAAGGATTGCTGCAAGAAAAAACACGCAGGCAGGCTCACAATATCGGATAAAATAGATAAAATTGCAACCAACCGTTTTCTTGCTCTTCCGTTCTTTGCGGCAGTGATGTGGGTTGTATATACTCTTTCAATCGGCACAGTGGGCGACTGGTCAACAACCTTTATGAATGACGGACTTTTCGGCTCCTTTAAGAGCCTTGACCCCGAATTCTTCGGCGCATCGTTTTTGTCACGCTTCAGCAGTATCCCTGAACTGATTGATATGGCGCTGCTGAATGCAGACGGAACGCCCGTTATCGCTGAGTGGCTCTACAGCCTGATTCAGGACGGTATTGTGGGCGGTGTCGGCGCTGTCCTCGGCTTTGTTCCGCAAATGCTTGTTCTTTTCATGCTGCTCTCAATTCTTGAGGACTGCGGATATATGAGCCGTGTTGCATTTATCATGGACAGAATCTTCCACCATTTCGGCCTTTCGGGCAAGAGCTTCATTCCTTTGCTTGTTGCATCGGGCTGCAGTGTCCCCGGCATTATGGCATCAAGAACAATCGAAAACGAGCGTGACCGCAAGATTACGATTATGACAACAGCTTTTGTTCCCTGCGGTGCAAAAATGCCGATAGTCGGTCTGATTGCGGCAGCGGTGTTCGGCAATTCCCCGTGGATTGCAACCGCAGCATATTTTATAGGCATAGCGGCGGTTATTGTGTCAGGCATTATTCTCAAAAAGTTCAAATCACTTGCGAGTGAACCCTCGCCCTTTGTTATGGAGCTTCCCGCATACCATGCACCCCTTGCAAGCAATGTTCTGAGAACAACATGGGAGAGAGGCTGGAGCTTCATAAAGCGAGCAGGAACGGTTATTTTTGCCGCAAGCGTTGTTATCTGGACTCTCAACAGCCTTACATTTGAAGGCGGGCTGCGTTATATCGGCGATACGGATGCAAAGTCGATTCTCAATGCGATTGGCGAAATAATTGCAACCCTCTTTATTCCTCTCGGCTTTGACAGCTGGCAGGCTGCAGTTGCAACCGTGCTTGGTCTTGTGGCAAAGGAAGAGGTCGTAGGAGTGTTCGGCTCACTTTCGTCAATGGCTGATGCGGATCTCGCATTTGATCTTGTTGACTCAGGCAGTTCTGAGCTTGCCATTATTGCGAAGGAATTCTTTGGTTCAAACGCACTCAGTGCCTTCTCGTTTATGATATTCAACCTTCTTTGTGCACCTTGCTTTGCGGCAATGGGTGCTATTAAAAGAGAGATGAACAGCGGCAAATGGACAGCGGCTGCTATCGGATACATGACTGCATTTGCATATGCCGTGTCACTGATTATTTATCAGCTCGGAACCTGCTTTACAACGGGTGTGTTCACGGTGTGGACTGCAGTGGCGGTTGTTGTGCTTGCAGCGTTTATTTACCTTATTTTCAGAAAAAATAAATATCTTAAAAAATAACAGTTGAAAGGAGCATGCTGATGAATCTGCCTACAGCAGTTATTGCAACGGTAATTCTGGTGATTTTTGTTGCAATCATAGTTACATCCGTGAGAAACCGCAAAAAAGGCAAGTGCTCATGCTCGTGCGGCTGCAGCGGCTCATGCGGCACCTGCCCCGGCTGCTCGCAAGAAGTAAAAAATTGAATTAACATCAACAAACCCTGCGCTCCCTCAGTGGAGCACAGGGTTTCTTTTTGCCTTATAACGAAAAACGGATTTTGCAATAATATTCATATTTCTGTGGAAAATTGTAATAATATATGATATAATTATTTTAAATAGGAGGAGATATTATGAATATGTTTAAAAAACTTTCAGCAGTTGTGTCTGCAATGATTATAGCTTTTTCCTTTGCTGCCTGTAACGGTAATACAGACGGTGTGACAACAACATCGGGTACGCAGGAGGGGGTTACGGAGGAGTTTGCAACCTTCCCGCCTGTTGTGGAATTGACCGGGGATGAAACAACCGCTGTCAGCGAAACCGAGCAGGAAACAACGCAGCCCACCACAACCGAAGCGACAACTCAGCCGACCACAACCGAGAAACAAACAACAACCACAACAAAAAAAGAAACAACGACGAAGAAACCCACAACCACCAAAAAGGTGACTACCACCAAAAAGGCAACAACCACAAAGAAAGCTACCACAACCAAGAAGGTTACCGCCCCCTCAAGCAAGGCGGATATCGTGAAGCTTTACAATTCGGCTGCGGCAACCGCCTCCAGCAAGAAACCGGGCTATAAAAAATCCACAATCACTGCACTGAGCAATCTTGAAATGGGTGCTCTTGCAAGCATAAGTGCGGTGCGTGATGCTGTGGGCAGCTTTCTCGGAGAGGGCAGCACATCCTCAACGGTAAGTAAGGGTAAGTTTAACGGTGAATCGCTCGTTAAAAGCACGCTCAAGGCTGCCGATGTTTCATCTGCAAGCTGCAAGCTTTCGGATGACGGCAAATATTATATTGTGAAAATAACCGTTGTCAACGAAACAAACCCCAAAAAGAGCGGCAGCGCACTCGGCAGATTCACAAAGGATTTCAAGGATGTTGACGAAATCAAAGCCGGTCTTAAAGAGGCAGGCGCAGGCGTTGATTCGATGACGGTCAAAACCACCTCGGTCACAATCAATGCAAAAATAAATGTATCAAACAACAGATTTGCTTCGCTCAGCCATAATATAAATATGAAAGCCGAGCTTAACGGTGTCAGATACACTCTGATAAGGGTGAACAAGGCGTCGGCAAATCTTGAAACCAAGGTTGAATACACTGATTTCAAATATTGATAAAAGAGGAGTATGAAACCGAGGAGGGTGAAAATGGACATCACCAAAATTGTTATTACGGGTGGGCCTTGCGCCGGCAAGACAACGGCTCTGAGCAGAATCAGAAATTATTTTTCGAAAATGGGCTATACGGTGCTCATTGTTCCCGAAACCGCAACCGAGCTTATCTCGGGCGGAGTTGCACCGTGGACCTGCAAAACCAATCTCGAATATCAGCTTTGTCACATGAGGCTGCAGCTTGAAAAGGAAGCGGTTTTTGTTCGTGCCGCATCAACAATGGAGGGCAAAAAAGCCCTCATTGTGTGCGACAGAGGCGTGACGGACTGCAAGGCTTATATGACCGCACGGGATTTTGAAGCCGCTGCCGAGGCGCTCGGAGCCGATGAGGTGGATTTGCGTGACGGCTACGATGCGGTGTTCCATCTGGTGACCGCTGCGAAGGGTGCTGAGGAATTCTACACACTCAGCAACAACGAAGCGAGAACTGAAACGCTTGAGCAGGCAAGGGAGCTTTCAAAAATTGCTCATCCCTTACCGAGATCACAATTCCTTCAACCGTTACCAACATAAGCGATGCTCCGTTCAGAGGCTGCGAATCGCTCAAATCAATTAAGGCAGAGCCAAAGAACAAATATTATAAATCAGAGCCTAACAAGCGTGACGGCAGCGACCATGTTCTTTTCAACAAAAACAAGTCAACCCTTATCGCTTACCCTGCAAGCAGCAGAGAGGTTCAGTATGATATTCCCGACAGCGTAACTGTTATCAGCGATTGGGCATTCAGCGAGTGCAAGAAGCTTAACCGTATCACAATCCCCGACAGTGTTAACGAAATCGGTGAGGGGGCATTCTGCAACTGTGTTCTTCTTGATGAGGTTGAAATTCCCGACAGCGTAACAAAAATTGACGACTGCGCTTTTAAGGGATGCACAAGCCTTGAAAAGGTTGTTATTCCTTCGTCGGTTAAAGAGCTCGGCTGGGGTCTCTTTGACGATAACGAAAAACAGGTTGTGGTTTACTGCGAAAAGGGCTCTGCAGTTTATGAATACTGCAAGGACAAAATCAGAACCGCAGATATTTCAGAAAAGGATAACGACTGATGGAAACTACTGTATCAAGCGGCTTTTCAGCAAAGCTTATTGCATTCGTTAAAAAGAACATCGTTATGGTAATCGCTTTTTTTGCGGCGGTTATCACAAGTATTTTTGTTCCTGTTGATAAGGAATACCTGGGTTATTTTGATTACAAGACATTAACCTGCCTTTTCTGCGTGCTTGCAGTTGTGTGCGCGTTGAAGAACATCAATTTCTTTTATATGCTCGCACGCAAGGTGGTTCAGCTTTTCAAAAATGCCCGCATGAGCATTCTTGCGTTGGTTTACATAACCTTTATCGGTTCGATGCTGATAGCGAACGATATGGCTCTTCTCACCTTTCTTCCGCTCGGCTATCTCGTGCTAACAACAACCAACAAAACAAAATATATGGCGTTCACCTTTATTATGCAGAATATTGCGGCGAATCTCGGCGGAATGCTCACTCCCTTCGGCAACCCTCAAAACCTTTATCTGTATACGGCATTTGAGATTCCGAATCTGGAATTCATGAAGATAATGGCACCGCCGTTTGTGTTGTCTGTGATTATAATAACAGTGTGCTGCTTTATCTTTGTCAAGCCCGAGCCGCTTGAGCTTGAGGACGAAAAAATCAGCCTCAACCCCAAGAGAACAGTGCTGTATCTGCTGCTTTTTGCGCTGTCAATAGCGATAGTGTTCAGAGGAATTCCTTACGGTGTAGGTCTTGCGGTAATACCCGTTGTGCTTATTTTTGCAGACCGCAAGGCACTTAAAATGGTTGACTATCCCTTGCTGCTCACCTTTGTTTTCTTCTTCATTTTTTCGGGCAATATGGCAAGAATAGATGTTGTAAAAGAATTTTTCGGAGGACTTCTTGAGAAGAGCACGCTTCTTGTGAGTGTTCTTTCGTGCAGGTTATAAGTAATGTTCCCTCGGCGATCCTTCTTTCGCAGTTCACAGAGAACTATGCGGATTTGCTTGTCGGTGTGAATATCGGCGGCGTAGGCACGCTTATTTCTTCGCTTGCGAGCCTTATAACCTTCAGAGAATATGTCAAGCATAACCCCGGAAAGACCGGATACTATATCGGAATGTTTTCGGTGTTCAACTTTGCATTTCTTATTATTCTTACGGGCTTTATGTTGCTTCTGAAGCTTATATGACAACCGGTGGCTGTGAAAAACGCAAGTTTTTTACAGCCTCTTTTTATTGACTTGATTTATTTGTCGTGATATTATTTTATTGTATTAATAAAAGAAAGCGGTGACGGTGTGAAAAATATTTTTTCTCTCATTCTTGCATTTGTTATGCTTCTTCCCTCGTATCTTTTAAGCTTTTTACCGGGCAGGCTTGATACGGATTTCAGCGTGCTTGATTTAAGCCCCGTTTCTGTCAGCGGAACTGAAAACGGCATTATAGCCGATAAGGCTGAATTTGAATTTGACGGCAAAGGTATGTTCAATTATTACGGCATCAGCTATAAATCCGATGCTTATATGAAGGGTGTAATCACTTACACCTCAAAGGGCAGCGAGTACAGCGAAGAGTTTTTTCTTGAGCCGTGTGACGGAACAAAGCCTTTTTACAGCTTTATTGACGGCGTGCTTGACAAGGCGAAGTCAAATTCGCTTCTCGGAATAGCTCTTGAGCCTCTCAATAAGGAGCAGGCACAATTCACCCTCCTCGGTGTGGGATTGTTTAACCGTGAAGTGCCTGATGAAAATGTTTTTATCGAAAGCGGCGGCTACAAAATCGGCGTTAACCTTCTCTGGGGCGGTGCGCTTGATTACCTTGAGGATATGAATTCCGATGTTGAGGCGGTGAAGGTTGACGGCAGGGTTTATGTTGATTCAAAAGCCTCTGAGCGTTACGGCTCAAAGGCTGTCAACAAAAATGTGAACCTTATTAACCGCCACGATACGGGCAGGCTCATTCAGCAGTCGTATTACGGCACGCATGAATATGATTGCGGCTATTATGGCGAAAACAAGTGGAATTATAACCCCGTTCAGGGCGGCAATCAGTATAACGAAGCGAGCAAAATCGTTGACCTTGTGTGTGCTGATGATTACATATATATAAAATGCCGTCCTCTTGACTGGGCGAAGACCGCAGAGTATATCACGCCTTCATATATGGAAGCAAAATATTCTATAGAAAAGGGCTGCGTGGGTGTTTCGTGCAGATTTGTTGATTTTTCGGGCTATCCGAGCGCATACACAACTCAGGAGCTTCCTGCATTCTATTGCATTGAGCCGTTTAACAGATTTGTTTATTATTCGGGTGATAAGCCGTGGACGGGCGATGAAAACCTCAGCTATGAAAACAAGCTTATCTTCTGGCCTGATGCAGGCTACCCCAATTTTTCTTCAACCGAAAATTGGTCGGCGTTCATCGGCGAGCATGATGACAGCTTCGGCATAGGTCTTTATGTGCCCCACAACGCAACCTTCCTTGCAGGTGTTTATGACCGTGAGAAAACAACGGAAGAAGACCCTTCGGTATCTGCTTCAACCTCATATATTGCGGCTGTGGAATGGAAGAATTTTTCAAGCTTCAGCCCCATGGAATACAATTATTACATTTCAACGGGCACAACGGATGAAATCCGTTCGAATTTCAACAATATAAGGTGACGGTATGAAAATCAAAAAGATTGTTTCATTTTTTCTTGCGGCGATGATGACAGCGGGCTGTGTAACGGCAGCTCATGCACAGAGCACTTCGGCACAGCTTTATAATGTGTATGGTGACGGAATGCTTTTTGAACAGAACAAAGAGGCTGTTTTTGCAGGCACGGCAAAGGCAGACTCCGCAATAGCGGCTGAGCTTTATTCCGCAGACGGAAGCCTTGCTGCAAGCGGTGAAGCCGTCACAAGAGCCGACGGCACTTTTGAGGTTTCGTTTGATGCTCCGTCAGGCAGCTATGAGGAATATACTGTTGTTCTCAAAGAGAATTCGGCTGAATTCGCAAGGCTGAGCGGTGTTGTTTTCGGCGAACTGTGGCTTTCAAGCGGCCAGAGCAATATGCAGTATCCTCTTGCTCAGTCGAGAACGGGCAGGGAGATGTTTGCCAATCGGCAAAAGCTCAGCAGGTGGCTCAGAGTTTTGCTTGTGCCTGCATATCCGGGCAATACAACAGCACCTGAATTCACCTATGCCGACCCTCAGCTCAATATTGAGGGTGCACAATGGGTAAACGGAGAGGATTTTGTTGTTTACAACATGAGTGCGGTTGCGTATTTCTTTGCCGTCGATCTTATGGCGGAGCTTGATATGCCCGTGGGTATTCTCAACGCATCTTTGGGCGGCAGTTCAATTACAAGTTGGCTTTCAAGAGAAGCGATTGACGGCGATGCGGGTGTAAAAAACGATTTTGTTTCAAGCGATTCATATATTGAACAAACCGAATGGAAAGGAAAAGAGCAGAATGTTTATGGTGATATGACTGCTAACTATAACCATAAAATCGAGGCTCTCGGCAATTTCAGGCCTTCGGGTATGATATGGTATCAGGGCGAATCGGATATTGCTTGGAGCAGCGGCAGGTATGCAAGGGCATTTGACCTCATGCAGCGCTCGTATTCGGAGCATTTCGGCTTTGAAAACGGGCTTATGCCGATAATTTACACCCAGCTTGCATCATATATTTATTCCGATAATACTTTTATGATTGCAGACAGAAATATGGATTTCACCGAAATGCAAAAGGCAAGACCCGAGTCAAGAGCAATGGTAACGATTTACGATGTGCCGCTCACATATATTCCCGAAGCGGGTGCTATTCACCCCGAATGCAAGGAAGAAATCGGTCAGCGCATGGCGTTTGCGGCAGGCGGTCTTGTTTACGGCAGCGGTGAAAGCTGCACGGCTGCAACGGTAAAAAATACAGAAATCCGTGACGGTGCTGTTTTTGTGTCATTTGAAAATGTCGGCGACGGGCTTGTGGCAGACGGCGGTGAGCTCTACGGCTTTGCGGTTTGCGGTGCCGACGGCATTTATGTGCAGGCTGAAGCGGAAATTGTTTCTGCAGATACCGTGAAGATTCACAGCGAATATGTTGCCGAGCCCAAATCGGCAAGCTATGCCTATTGTCTGAGCAATATGCGTTCAAATCTTTATTCAAGCGCAGACGGTGCGCCCGCTCTGCCCGTAAGTCAGTTTATAACCGACAAATCAATCGGCACTCATTATTGGTTTAACAGGCAGTGGACCGATTGCGGCGACGAGCTTACATGGCATGTTATGAGCGGTGATGAATATATCAAATTCTATGAGTCGTGGACTGCGGAGAACGCAGAGCTTTCATACGCCGACGGTGAAATGAATGTGAAAAGCAGCGAAAGCGGTTTCAGCATCAGCCCTCTTATGACTTACAAAGACGGCACTCTGACAAAGAGCCTGCACGATATTGATACCGATTACGGCGACTACGGCAAAATGAGCTTTTATGTGCGCAACAACGGCAGTGCGGATGTTACTCTTGATAAAATAAAGCTTTGCAAAAACTCTGCTGTGTGGTATGCACCCGCTGTTGAAGGCACAAAGGATGTTGAGGCGGTTATTCCTGCTGACGGTGAGTGGCACCGTATAACCGTTGATCTTAACAGGCTTTATCTTTTCGGCAACGAGGGTGGCGCAGCATATCCGGGCAAAAAGCTTGATAATGTGAAAAATATCAGCTTTGAGTTTTCGTCGCAGGGTGAAAGCAGCATCAGCCTTGATAATATCCGTTTTGCTCCTTCAAGTGAAAAAACGGGTGTGCGTTTTGACTCCGATATAAACCTTGCAGATAATCTCTTTGAAAAAATAAGTGCAATCTTTGTGAGCATAATCGGAATGATAATTTCGGTGTTCGGTTAAAATGAAAACAACCTGTACGGTGATTTCGTACAGGTTGTTTTTTCTGGCTGGGACGGCTGGATTCGAACCAGCGAATGACAGAGTCAAAGTCTGTTGTCTTACCGCTTGACGACGCCCCAATATTTGGCTGTTATATTAAAATACGCAAAGCCTCAGGCTTTGCGCAGAATTGTTAAATGGGGTGGCTGATGGGATTCGAACCCACGACCTCCAGGGCCACAACCTGGCACTCTAACCAACTGAGCTACAGCCACCATTTGGAAACTGCGGCGGTTAAGCCGCAGTTCTGGCGCGCTTGAAGGGACTCGAACCCCTGACCCACTGCTTAGAAGGCAGTTGCTCTATCCGGCTGAGCTACAAGCGCATAATGGAGCGGGTGATGGGAATCGAACCCACACAACCAGCTTGGAAGGCTGGGATTCTACCATTGAACTACACCCGCAAATCGGAACGACAGCTATTTTAACATATGTTATCTGAAATGTCAATAGAATTATAAAATTTTTAGTTTTGCACATATTGAAACAAAAAATCTTTAAACTTATTAATAAAATTTACAATATGTTAACCGATTTTGCTTGAGAATAATATAGAATATAATGTAACAACAATGCGGAGGTGCAGCTTGCTCGGTTATGTCAAGGCATTCAAGCCTGAAATGAAAATCAAGGATTATGAGCTTTACAAAGGCGTCTACTGCTCGCTGTGCCGTGCACTCGGCAGGCTTTATTCCCCCATAGCTCAGCTTTTTCTCAGCTTTGATTTTGCCTTTGCGGCGGTTCTGCGACTTGCAGCGGGGGATAGCGGCTGCACATTCTCAAAAAAACGCTGCCCGTATAATCCCGCAAAAAAATGTATGATATGCAAAAGCCGGGATGAGCTTGATTTTTGTGCCCACGCAGTTATTATAACCGTTTTTTACAAGGTTAAAGATAATCTTCACGACGGCGGAATAAAATCCAAGCTGCTTGCAGCGCTGATTTATCCGATTGTTGCTCTCATGCACAAAAAAGCCAAACGGCTTGCCCCCGAAATCGATGAAATAATAGGCGGCTCAATGACAATTCAGGCGCAGATTGAAAAAAAGCCCGACGCAGGCATTGATGAATCTGCCCACCCCTCGGCAGAGGCTCTCGGCAGAGTGATGTCGCTCGGATTTGAAGAAGAGCGGAAAAGCTCACTGTATAATCTCGGCTATATGGTCGGCAGATATGTTTATATCCTTGATGCCGCAGATGACCTTGAGAGCGATGTTAAAAACGGCAGCTTTAATCCGTTTAAAGCGGAATTCGGAGTTAATCACGGCGAAGCGTTTGTGCGAAGGGTCAGGGGAATGCTTAATCTTACCCAAAGCAGTGCGCTTGATGCTCTTGACTCTTTAGAAAAGAAAAGATTTGAGGATATACTTGAAAACATAGTTTTTGACGGGCTTACCTTCAGCAGCGAAAAAGTGCTTGAAAAATATGCCCCGAAAAACAAAAGCAAAGAATACACGGTTGAGTGAGGTGTTGAAATGACAAATCCGTATGAAGTGCTCGGAATCCCTCAGGGTGCCTCGAGCGAGCAGATAAATGCGGCATATAAAGAGCTGCTCAGAAGATATCAGTCAGCAGGGATGTATGACAAGATAGACGAAATCAATCAGGCTTATGATTCGATTATCGCATCAGCGCATTCTGACCCTTCGCAGCATCGTGCCGATAACAGATATTCAAACACCGATTATTCGGATATCAGGGCGCAGATAAAGGCGGGCAGGCTTGATGATGCTCAGATGCTTCTTGACGGCATACCCGAAGGCAGAAGGGATGCACAGTGGTATTACCTTAAGGGCACGGTTCAGCAAAAAAGGGGTTGGCTTGAAGAAGCGGCAAAGAATTTTTCCACCGCCTGCAGCATGGATCCGTCAAACAACACCTATAAAATGGCGTTCAACAAAATAAACAGTGCCCGTTCGGGCGGCTACAGAACAGAGCGCAGAAGCGGCAATTCGGGCTGCTCGGGCTGCGATATCTGCTCGGGTCTGCTCTGTGCGGACTGCTGCTGTGAATGTATGGGCGGCGATCTGATTCCGTGTTGTTAAGGTGAAAATATGAAACAAAGCTCAAAATGTGCAATCGGCGGCATAGTTGCTTCTCTGTCGCTTGTTCTGATGATATCCGTTGCGGTTATTCCGTTTCTGACCTATGCCTTACCCGCTCTTGCAGGTGCGCTTATAATATTTATCGTTGTTGAAATCGATAAAAAATGGGCATTCGGAGTTTATGCAACGGTCGCAATTCTCGGCATGATTCTTGTGCCTGAAAAAGAGGTTGCGGTGATGTACCTTGCGTTTTTCGGCTATTATCCCGTGTTCAAATCGCTTGTGGAAGCAAAATGCCCGATTGTTGTTGAATGGATAATAAAAATCCTTTCGTTTGTGCTGACCATGGCAGGCTCTTATTATCTTATGATGAAATTTATGGGTGTCACCATTGACGAAACGGAGGAGTGGGGAGTGTGGGCATATCCTATTCTTCTTGGTATGGGCACATTTGCGTTCATTCTTTATGATATTGCACTTACCAAAACAATCACCCTCTACATTATGAAATGGCAAAAACATTTTAAAAGATATTTCAAATAATGTTGCGTTTTTTATATTTATGTTTTATAATAGTAACCGTCGGACTATCGGCGGTTATTATTTTTTCAGAGGTATATGATTATGAAGGAATTTGTTAATATCGGCGTTATAGGCCTGAGCGGCAGAGGTTCTTCAATGATGAGAGAGCTTCTCAAGTGTGACGGCGTTAAAGTGCCTGCTGTTTGCGATAAGTATGAGGACAGAGCGCAGCACGGTGCAGAGATTGTTAAAGAAGAAGCAGGCTATGAGCCTGATGTTTATCTTGATTATAAAGAAATGCTCAAGAGGGATGATCTTGATGCAATTTTCTGTGCAACAACATGGATTACCCATGCAAGAATTGCCATTGACTCAATGAGAGCAGGCAAGCATGTTGCAATGGAAGTAGGCGGCGCCGCAAGCATCGAAGAATGCTGGCAGATGGTGCGTGCAAGCGAAGAGACGGGCAAATTCTGTATGCTGCTTGAAAACTGCTGCTATGACAGAAACGAAATGGCAATTTATAACATGGTCAAGCAGGGTATATTCGGTGAAATCATCCATATGCAGGGCGGCTATCAGCACGATTTGCGTGATGAAATCTCGCTCGGCAGAGAGAACAGACACGGCAGACTCTATAATTTCCAGATGCGTAACGGTGAGCTTTATCCCACACATCAGCTCGGCCCCATCTCAAAGGTGCTCGGTATCAACAGAGGCAACAGATATATTTCTCTTTGCTCAATGGCAAGCAAGTCAAGAGGTCTTAACGAGTGGATAAAAGCTAACAAAGGCGAGGATTATGACCTTGCTGATTACCACTTCAATCAGGGTGATGTAGTCACAACAATGATTAAGTGTGCAAACGGCGAAACCGTTGTGCTCACTCACGACTGCTCACTCCCCAGAAACTATTCAAGAGCTTACAGGGTTCAGGGCACAAAGGGTCTTTATATGGAAGACGGCGAAACAATTTATATTGAAGGCAGAACAAAGCATAAAGAAGGCGACTGGATGCACGAGCCTGAAAACTTTGATGATTACCTTGAAGAATTCGAGCATCCCCTGTGGAAGAAATACCGCCAGGACGGCGTTCATGCGGGTCACGGCGGCATGGACTATCTTGTTCTCAGTGCATTCGCAGAGAGTGTAAGGCTTGACTCAAAGCCCCCCATTGATGTTTATGATGCTGCCACATGGATGGCAGTTACCTGCCTTAGCGAGCAGTCAATTGCTCTCGGAAGTGCACCTGTGGCATTCCCTGATTTCACCAACGGAATGTGGATTGACCGTGAACCCTACAGAAGAGGTAAGTTCTGCCTCGATGAGGTCTGCAACGATTGTTTTGAAGGAGAATAAGACATGAAATATTACATAGGCGTTGACGGCGGCGGAACAAAAACTGCATTCGCCCTCTTTGACGAAAACAAAAAAATGCTGGATTCCGTAACGGGTCCCGGCAGTAACCACGAAAACATCGAAACTGCATTTGAAGGCGCAAGCGATATCATTATTGAAGGGCTTAACGCTCTTTGCGCAAAGGCAGGAATCGCTCTTTCGGATGTAAGCTTTACTCTCATGGGTCTTGCAGGCATTGACCACGAATATCAATACGATATCATGTGCGATATGCTTAAGAAAAAGGGTCTTGCAAACTTTGAGGTTTTCAATGACGGCTTCATCGTTGTAAAAGCGGGCGCAAGCGGCAAGAGCGCAATCGGCTATAACTGCGGCACAGGCGTTTGCTGCAACGGCATTGACCTTGACGGCAAAAGGCTTCAGCTTGCAGGTCTCGGCGACTTTTCGGGTGATATCTCGGGCGGCGGCAACATCGTTATTGAAGCGTTCAGACTTGTTTATAATGAGCTTTTCCTCGGCCTTGAAAAGACCCTTATCACCGATATGGTCAATAAGGAATACGGCTTCAAGTCAAGAGAGGAATTTCTTGGTCTTATTGAAAAAATAGAAGGCGAAAACGGCGACGATTATATCAGAACAATGGTCGGCTTCTTCTTTGAAGCGGTCAAGCAGGGCGACAAACCCGCAACCGAGTATTGTGACAGAATGGCAACAAGAGGCGCTCAGCTCATTTCAGCCCTTGCGGGTCAGATGAATTTCGGCGACGGCGAGGTTGAGGTTGTGCTCTCAGGCTCAATCAATGTCAAGCTTGACAACAAGTATTATCTCGATTCCCTCCTCTCAAAGGCGGAGGCTATGAGCGGCAAAAAGCTTAAATTCGTGAAGCTTGAAGCAATGCCCGTAACAGGCTGCATAAATTGGATTATGCAGGAATATGCAAATTGATTGTAAGGAGTAATTGAAATGAAAGAAATTAATGTTGCGGTTATCGGCTCAGGCAGCACCTATTGCCCCGAGCTTGTTGACGGTTTTCTTAAGGCTAAGGACAGCCTTAAGCTCAAGAAAATCTCCTTTATGGATATTGACGAAAGAAAAAGAACCATCGTCGGCGACCTTTGCGTAAGAATGCTCAAGAATGTCGGCGATGACTGTGAGGTTGTTTTTACGGATGACCTCGATACAGCCCTTCAGGGTGCGGATTTTGTTGTTACACAGATTCGTGTTGGCAAGCTTCCCTGCCGCCACCTTGACGAAAGCATTCCCAAGAAGTATGACCTCATCGGTCAGGAAACAACGGGTATCGGCGGTTTCTTCAAGGCTCAGAGAACAATCCCCGTTATCAAGAATATCTGTGACAGAATCGAAGCTATCTGCCCCGACGCATGGCTTATCAACTTCACGAATCCCTCGGGTATCATCACCGAATTTATTCTTAACCACACAAATGTCAAGAACATCGGTCTTTGCAATGTTCCCATTGATATGCTTGATGATGTTAAGGAAATCACGGGTGAGGACAGCGAGATTACATATGTGGGCCTCAACCACCTGAGTTGGATTACCTCCGTTAAAAAGAACGGTGAAGAGCTTCTCCCCGGTCTTATTGAAAGCGGATTTTCACCCAAGGTTATGGCAAACATCAAGGATGACGGCTTCTCGATTGACTGCCTTAAGACTGTTCAGGGTCTTCCTTCATCATATCTCCAGTATTACTATTGCCGTGAGGCAAAGCTTGCTCATCAGAGAGAGGATGAAAAGACAAGAGCTCAGGTCTGCATGGAAATTGAAGAGCAGCTTCTTGAGATGTATCAGAATGAAGAAATCGTCACAAAGCCCGCTCTTCTTGACAAGAGAGGCGGCCACAAGTATTCGCTTGCAGCGGTTTCACTCATTGATTCAATCGCAAATGACAAAAAGGATGTTCATGTTGTAAATATCAAGAACAACGGTACTCTTCCTTTCATGGCTGATGACGATATCGTTGAAATCGCAGCGGTTATCGGCGCAGACGGCGCAACACCCGTGCCCGTAACAGAAAAAATCAATGACCATGTAATCGGTCTTATGAGAGTTGTCAAGACATATGAGAAGTATGCCGTTAAGGCTGCAATCACAGGCGACGATGATTATGCAATCAAGGGTCTGCTTGTGCATCCTCTCGTAGGCGATTACGAAAAGACAGTTAAGTGCTTCAACGAGCTTAAGGAAGCTCACAAGGAATTCCTTCCCCAGTATTTCAACAAGTAATTCTTGCTCCCGTCAGGCTTTTGCTTGGCGGGATATTTTATTGAATCCTGCATTATTTCACTATTCCGTTATCATTTGCCTGCACTGCTTGCCAACCCGTAACAAGAATGTTATAATTTAAACAGACCAAAAGCCGTTTTGGGTCGTCTTACAGGTGAAGGGGTCATAAATGACCGAAAAGGAGGAAGATATATGAAAAACGGAAAAAGTAAAAAAGAAAAGGGCAAGAAGATAGTATTTAATGCGGCACTGATTCTTTGCTTTTTTATCGGCGCTTATGCTGGCGGGTATGTCTGCGGCAACATTCTGGCAGCGGTTGATAACGGTGAGGTAAACACAGGCGTGCTTCTGATTGGCTTGCTTGCCGTGATTTATCTGAGCACTTTTCTTCACATCATCATTCACGAATCGGGTCATCTTGTGTTTGGTCTCGCAACGGGCTATCGCTTTTCATCCTTCAGAATTTCCGGGCTGATGCTTGCGAAGATTAACGGCAAGCTCTGCCTGAAAAGGCACAGGGTTGCGGGCACGGGCGGTCAGTGCCTTATGGCACCTCCCGAAACGGAAAACGGTAAGATTCCTTATGTGATGTATAATCTCGGCGGTGTGCTGCTTGATATGGCGGTTTCGTTGATTTGTCTGGCAGTTTACCTTTTTGCAAGGCCCGAATCGGTATTTTTATCATCCTCACTTCTTGTGTTTGCGGATTTCGGAATAGTTCTTTCGCTTGTTAACGGTATACCTATCAGTAACGGTTTGATGATTAACGACGGCGGCAATATTGTTCAGCTTTCAAAGAGCGAAAAAGCTCGAAAATCGTTTTGGTATCAGCTTGAAATTTATTCTGAGCTTTCAAACGGCGTGCGTCTTAAGGATATGCCCGAGGAGTGGTTCCCCATCCCCGAGGGTGAGGATTTGAAAAACGGATTGGTTTGCGCCACGGGTGTTTTTGCCTGCAACCGTCTTTTTGATGAAAAGAATTTTGATGCTGCCCGTGAGCTTATTGACAAGCTTACAGATGAGAATGCGGGAACAATAGGCATTCATAAAAATCAGCTTGTATGTGACAAAATTTTCTGCGAGCTTATCGGCGACAACAACTCCGAGGTAATAAATGAATTGCTTGATAAACCGCAAAAAAGCTTTATGAAATCCATGAAGGATAATCCGTCGGTTATCCGCACGAATTATGCGCTTGCACTTCTGCATGAAAAAGATACGGAAAAGGCAGAAAAAATCAAAAAGAAATTCGATAAAAGAGAAAAAACATATGCCTTTGCTGCAGATATGCAGAGCGAAAGAGAGCTTGTTGAAATCGCAATGCAAAAAGCATAACAATCACTCAGCTCCCGTCGGACTTCGGTTCGGCGGGAGATTTTGTGTCAAAATGCACAAAAACGGGCAGAAAATTTCTGTTTGCTTTTACAATAGTGAATAATGTATAATAAATATGTTATTAAAGAAATTATATGGAGGGAAAGTATGAGCATACCTAAAAAAATAGCCTTTATAGTGATGCTTGTCATTTTTGTGGGCACCTCGGTCTGGCTTTCGTTTAACACCGTAACAAGACCGACCTATGAATTTGAGGAGCTTACCGATGTTGCCGGAACGCAGGTTGACGGCTGGTCGTTCATAGGCTTTAACGGCAATCAGAACACAGAGGTTGTGAATATTGATTTTGTCAGGGATAAAAACGGAGATAATCCCGACAAATCAAGGCCTGTGGTTGCCGTGGATGCCTTCACATTTGTGAGCGACGAGTATGTAAAATATATTTATATCGGCGACTCCGTTGAATACATTGACGAGCAGGCGTTCGTTTATTGTAAGCAGCTGCGTGCGGTTTATGTTGATGAAAACAACCCATACTACACCGATGTTGACGGTGTGCTTTACACCAAGGATATGAAAACAATGCTTTTGTATCCCATCTGCCGCTGCACTCAGATTGTATATGACGATATCGAAAAAACGGGCGATGTCAGGAATATCGGCCTTGATATCAAAGAAACCATTACAGCAAGCGGTGCAGATAATGATGCAGTTTATCTTGATTTTAAAAATCAGGCAAGCGACGATATAAGTCGTGAGCTTTTTGACGAAATGCTTGAAAGGGGAGTTATGGCCCCTTATATCGGCACATATTACATAATCAGGGAGCAGACGGAGAATTCAATCACGGTTGAAAAGGCATGGAGCTGTGACGAGGTTTTCTCAATCCCCGAAGGTGTTGAAAGAATAGCAAAAAACTGCTTCTATAAATGTGACAGGCTGCAGAGAATAGATATTCCTTCAACCGTTAAGGAAATCGGTGACATGGCTTTCTTCAAGTGCTACGGCATTTCACTTGTTACTCTTCCCGAAGGGCTCACATCAATCGGCAGCGATGCCTTCAGCTACTGTCAGAACATGAAGCGTGCGATTTTTATTCCTGAATCCGTCAAGGAGATAGGTCACCATTGCTTCTATCAGTGCACTGGTCTTGAAAAATTCTTTGTCGAGGCTGCCGAGAGCGACATTTCTCTTGGCGGAAGCTGGCAGCCGAAGGAGGAAAACGCCTTCAAAGCTGAGCCTGCAATTTTTAACGCATCATATGCGGATTTCACAGCTTTCAACGGCGAAGAAACTGAGGCACAAGAGCCTGCAGAGCCCGAGGAAGCACCGCCTGAAACTCCCGAAGAGCCTGCCGAGCCTGAAAAAACAACTCAGGAGAAGAAACCGGGTGCTCTTGATAAGATAAAAGCGTGGGCAAAAAGAACCTTCCCGGATGCTTACGGTAAAATTGAAGCGTGGGTTGAAAAAACCGAGTCTGAAGGCACAAATGTGCTTGCAATTCTGCTTATTGTGCTGTTTGTTTTCATTCCGTGTATGTTTTATGTTGTAATTGATGTTATACGGAAAATGTTCAAGGAAGATTTTCTTATGAGCAAAAAGAAAAAGGAAAAGCTCAGAAAGAAGCAGGAGGAGAATGAGCGTCTCCGCCGTGAATACCTTGAGCAGCTTGAAAAAGAGGAAGGAGGGGATGAATAATGGCAAAAGAAAAAAAGATTAATCTGAAATCTGTTGTAACCGATTTCAAGGACCATTGGAATATCCCCGCCGAGGGAAGATATGTTCCTTATAAAGAATATGTTTCCGTTCTCTGGGCAGTTGGCGGCGACTACTCACTCACAAGGGTGCTCAATTATCTCGGCTTCGGTCTGGGCTGTTATCTTGTAGCTTTTTATTATGAAATTCCCATCCTCACCTTCTCGGTTATCAACGCTTTCTTTATGATTCAGGGCTATTTCTGGAGCATAATGAGCATGATGGTTAACGATAATCTCGGCTTTCTGCCCAAGAAAACAGAGAAGGCATTCTATGTGCTCTATCTTTTCTTTACCGCACTCGGCATAATCTTCCTTGTGTTTGATTTTTCTGAGATTCTGCCGTGGCCTGCAGTGCTCACAAACTATGTGAACAAGCTGCCCGGTCTTAACATGAGAAGCACACTCAAAATATTTGCGGCGCACTGGCTTGTTACGGGCTGGGGCGGTGCAAGAAACATATTCATCAGAAAAAGATGGCTGCCGAAATTCGGCAGATACAAGCTGTTTGCTTACCCGAATGTTATTCCCTGCATGATTCTTGTGCTGCTCATATGTTGGCTCCCACTTTATAAAAATCCGCTTACCGAGCGAATATGGCAGCTTTTCCTTCTGTTCCAGCTTTACGGAATGTATGGCTACAGGGGCGGTGCAACGAGCATCTCAAGCACGATTTCACCCGACCCGCACGAGAGAATGCTCGTGAGATGCTACCCTGAAAAGCTCAGCCATCTTCTTAACTCCGTGATAGTTTTCCTGATGCCGATTATGACGGCATACACGGGCGGCCTTACCAACATCAATACCTTTAAGTATGTTATCCCTGTTATGATGATGATTTGCACCGTTGTCATGTTCAAGGGTTTGGGCAGCATTCAGGAGAGAATTCCTCAGCCGCCGATTGAAAAGAAAAAATATATCCCCTTCTGGGAGGGTATCGGCGGTGTGCTCAAGAATAAATACCGCTGGATAAACGCAATTTCGGGTCTTATTGATGCTCTCGGTAACGGCGGACTTGCGGTCAAAACAATTATTCTTATCTACACATGGCGTGAGCTCGGAATCGTTTTCAGCCTCACGGAAATGCTTGTTTCGTTTGTCGGCAATCCCGGAGCCTTCCTTGCTCCGTGGATAAGAAAGCGCTTCCAATACAAAACACTCATGATATTCAAGCGCCTCGTTTTTGCCGCTCAGAGTGCCGGCTACATCATCGCCTGCTATTTCTTCAAGGATAACTATATGCTGTGCGGCACAATTATGGTTATTTCTCTGTGCCTTGGTGATATGCTCACATCGGGTCTGAAGCTTGCTGAGGAAGATATGAATGTGCGTATCAATGACTATCAGATGTATCTTTCGGGTGAAAGGCTCGAGAATTACTCGGGTATCATCGGATGGTTTACCGGTCCCATATCCGCACTTATCAGCCTTATTATACCCATTCTTTTCTATCGCTACGGCTTCACATCGGACTGGGATGTTCTCTTTGTTGACGATATCAGAACAAAGTGTATGATAGTCGGTGTTGCGTTTGACCTTGTCGGTCATCTGCTTTGCTGCCTGCCGTATCTGTTCTTCTGGGATTATACCGACGAAAAGCACGCCGAGGTTATTGCTGCTCTTCAGGATAGGGAAAAAGCCGCAAACGAAGAGAAAGCGAGGGAAAATGCCGTCGCAGCAACCGAATAAAAATCAAAAAGCCGCTTTTTATCTGAAAGGCGGCTTTTTTGTGTGATTACAAATAAAAATATTGTTTATTATTCGATTTTAGTGTTTTACTTTTCTGCTGTTATATGATATTATGTATATGTAATAAAAATTCAGGAGGTTGATTCCAATGGCAAGATTTACACTGCCCAGAGACCTTTACCACGGCAAAGGCTCTCTTGAGGTACTCAAAACACTCAAAGGCAAAAAGGCTATCGTTTGCGTAGGCGGCGGCTCAATGAAGAAGTTCGGATTTCTCGACAAGATTGTTGCTTATCTTGAAGAAGCAGGTCTTGAGGTTAAGCTTTTCGAAGGCATCGAGCCCGATCCCTCGGTTGATACCGTCATGAAGGGTGCAGCGGTTATGGCTGAATTTGAGCCTGACTGGATTGTTGCAGTTGGCGGCGGTTCACCCATCGACGCAGCAAAGGCAATGTGGATTAAGTATGAATATCCCGAAATCACATTTGAGCAGATGTGCGTGGTATTCGGCATTCCCGAGCTTCGCAAGAAGGCTCGCTTCGTTGCTATTCCCTCAACATCGGGCACAGCAACAGAGGTTACAGCTTTCTCCGTTATCACCGATTATGAAAAGGGCATCAAATACCCTCTTGCAGACTTTGAAATCACACCCGATATCGCTATCGTTGATTCAGAGCTTGCCGAAACAATGCCCAAGAAGCTTGTTGCTCACACAGGTATGGATGCAATGACACACGCCGTTGAAGCCTATGTTTCAACCGCTAACTGTGACTACACAGATCCCCTTGCTCTTCATGCAATCGAGATGATTCAGGAAAACCTTGTTGATTCATACAACGGCGATAACGGCTGCCGTGAAAAGATGCACAATGCACAGTGCCTTGCAGGTATGGCATTCTCAAATGCTCTTCTCGGCATTGTTCACTCAATGGCTCACAAGACGGGTGCGGCTTTTGCAGATTACGGCAACGGCGCACACATCATTCACGGTGCAGCAAATGCTATGTATCTTCCCAAGGTTATCGAGTTCAACGCAAAGGTTGAATCAGCTGCAAAGCGTTATGCAAAGATTGCTGACAGAATGAACCTCGGCGGCGAAACGGTTGAAGAGAAGGTTCAGCTTCTTATCGCATATCTTCGCGGCATGAACGATAAGCTCAATATTCCTCAGTGCATCAAGAATTACGGTGCAGACAGCTACCCCACAGAGCAGGGCTTTGTTCCCGAGGAAGTATTCCTTGAAAGACTTCCCGAAATCGCAAAGAACGCTATCGGCGACGCTTGCACAGGTTCAAATCCCCGTATCCCCACTCAGGAGGAAATGGAAAAGCTCTTCAAGTGCTGCTACTACGACCTTAAGGTTGATTTTTAATTGAAATTTCAAGCGGTGTGTATCATCTGGTACACACCGCATTTTTATTAAAGAAACGGCTTCATCTGCTCTTCAAGCTTTGCTTCAAGTGAGCTTATGCGGTTTGCAAGATTCATAACCTCGGGTGCGGCGGCAGGGTATTGATTCATATACTTGTGAATGGATTTGATACCCATTCCGCAGCCGTCTGTGATGAGGCTTGCCGCTTGAGAAGCTGTGGGCTTCATCACCATTTCGGCGTTTGTCTTGATTTTTGACATACCCTTTGCCATAAGATTCGGCTCCTTGCCCTCGCAATTCATCTTGTGAAGAGTGTTGTCAATATCCTTTTCAAGGTCTTTATGCTCGGTTTTGCTTTCTTTGAGCACCTGAAGCATCTCCTTGTCCTCGAGATAAGGAAGAACATCATCAATTGACGAAACCGCCATTCTTATACCCGCACTGCATTCCTTGAGCAGGTTGACTGTATCTTTATTTTCCATTTTTAATCCTCCCTGAAATTTATTCGTTATTATTATGTGCAATACGAACGCTTATTTTATTGACAAATTTTTATTTTTTATTTATCATAAAATCAGGAGAGTGATGAAAATGATATTTGCAAATCATGCCCATGTTTTTCCAAAGGAAATCAGACCCGAAGGCTGTGTTGACAGGCTTATGGAATTTCTTGACGAATGCGAGATAGATAAAGCCGTTGCCTTTGCACCGTTTTCGGACAGATTTCATGAGGGCGGCTTTGAAGGAAGCCCGAACGATTGGCTTGCGAAGGAAATCAAGGGGAATGACCGCTTTGTGGGCTTCGGCACAATAGACTTCACGCAAAACCTGCGTGATGAGGTGGAGAGAATTGCATCTCTCGGGTTAAAGGGTATCAAAATGCACCCGCCATATCAGGAGTTTGTTATTGACGGCCCTGAAGCATTTGAGGTTTATGAAAGAGCGCAGGAGCTCGGGCTTTTTATCTCGTTCCATTCGGGAATGCACTGGCACAGACTCAGAGATAACAGGGTTTTGCTCTTTGATGAGGTTGCATGGAACTTCAAAAACCTTAAATTCAGCATGGAGCATATCGGCGGTTATCACTTCTTCAAGGAGGCACTTGCCGTCATGTGCAACAATTCAAGATACGGCGGCAATGTTTTTGCAGGCTGGACAAGTGTGGGCAACCGAGGCAATAAGGGCGATTTCTGGTATCTTACCGATGAGCAGCTTGAAACGGTTATATATCAGACGGGCGAGGATTCAAGCATATTCGGTCTTGACTTCCCGTATTCAAAGCCTGAACATATAAAAGCTGATATTGAGCGCATAAAAAGGCTCGATATCAGTGAGGATTGCAAGGAGAAAATCCTCGGCAAAACCCTCGAAAAGGTGCTTAAATAAATATACTTTGATTAACAGCAAGCCATAAGGTTTTGAAAGGAATATTTCCGCCCCGTCTGCGTTAAAAATCTTCGAAATAGCCCCGTATTCCTTCAGATTTTCGCCTTGCCGTGACGAAAATCTTCTCTTTCAAAACTGCTTT
>JAFQON010000003.1 GCA_017403185.1 Clostridia bacterium | reverse complement strand
GGGAGGGGTCGCCCCTCCCGAAAAGAATATATTTGGCGGGAGGCGAAACGCCTCCCCTACGAATTGTGACCGTGATTATTAAAATTTGTCATCCTGAACGCAGTGAAGGATCTCAGGTAAAATGAAACGCAGAAGCCATTCTGCCGTCAGCGGAGATTCTTCGCTTCGCTCAGAAAGACAAATTCAGGAAGGGCTCTGCCTTACCCGATTATAATAAGCATCGCAGACTCTTGAGTATTCATTTTTCACTGTTCACTTGTTACAGCCTTGTGCATTATCACAAATCATTTGCTGTTAATCAAAGTATGATTTTTGTAACAGTATAAAACAAATCCGCCGAAAAATCAACGGGTATTAACCGTGTTTAGAAACAGAAAAGGGAACGGAAAACCGTTCCCTTAATGCTTTATTCATCAAGCACCCATTCTAAGGATTTGTAGTTGTTGAAGCAATTATCACACATATGTGTTCTTGCTATTGATTTCTTGTTTTTGGAATCCGTAAATTCTCTTCCGCAAGACTGACAAGTGTCGTTTGATTCGGTTGAAGTATAACCGTATTCCATATAAACGGTAAGTGCAATGCAGATTATCAATATAATTGCGATTATTCTGAAAATCGTTTTTTCTTTTTTGTTATCTGCAGAAGAATCTTCTGCTGATTTTATGCACCATGATGCCAGGAAAAAGCTTGTTGCGGCAGGTAAAATTAAGTTTCCAAATAAAGAAAGCGGAGAGGCGAGGGTTATATATGAAAAAATGCCGATGTTCTGGAATATATCCGAAACGAAAATAAGTAACGAGGGAAGGAAATAAAGCTTCCTGACTTTTGGCTGATATTCGGCAAGCTCGGGGAATACCGTTGTTGCAATGATAAATGTAATGAGAAGCGAGCCTGCGCAGTCCAATACACCCCAGATGCTGAAGCCTGACAACACGCCGAAAAGCTTTTGTGCAGATGAAATTGCAGATACGATAAATAACGGCAGATCCTTTTTGTTTCTGATAAGAAATACTATGAAAACAATGTCGAAAATGATGTTTATTATTGAAGGCATAAGACTGATGCCTTCAGCATTGCTTTGAGCAGTCCTCGATAAAACGGCGATTAAACTATGGGCGTGAGATATCAAGAATATAATGTAAAAATAAACTGCCAACGGTATCTTTTTTGTCAGGTTTTTCATTCGTTTTTCCTCCAAAAATAAAAAGTGTGTGCTAACCGAAGTTTGCACACACGAAAAACACAAACTCCGTTTAGCTACCACACTAAAAGTTTCTTTCTGACAAAAGGCATAAGAAAACAGAGAAGTCTGCGTTTTTACCTGAAGATAAAAACACTTACCCCTTGTGTCAGAAAAAACTGTTTAACTTTTAATGTGGTGAATTCATTATAACAACATCAGCCTGCGTTTTCAAGTGCTTTCACAAAAATATACGCTCATAAAGCGGTTTTTGCTTTCTGCCGATAAAAAGACCGCATTCCTGCATTTCGGAATACGGTCTGTTGATTTTTATTTTGAGCTTTCTTTGGCGGTTTTACAGGATGCTATAAGCAGTCTGCGGATATTACCGCAAAGTTTTTCTGAATTTTTATATGTTTGCTCATCTATTCTTTGAGTTGCATACATCAGTTTTAACCAATAACTCGTTTCGTTGGATTCTTTTAATGCAATTTCAAGTTTTGAAACAAAATCTTTTTTACTTTGTGCATATTGAGCCTCAAAAATATTTGCGCCAACAGATGTGGCGGCTCTTGCAAGTTGGTCTGTCATATATGAACTTTTGGGGGTCTTCACATTATCAACAAGATTTACAACAGAAACAGCGAATTCAAATGACAAATCAAGAAGTTTGTTTTCAGACATAAAATCACCTTTGATAATTAATGATATATCGTTTGCACGATATGATATATGATTTTATCATATGATATACTTGCTTTGCAAGTGTGATATAATATCCGTTCCCGCATATGCCGCAGGCATATATCATCGCATATTACTGCGATATCATATCGAAAGATATATCATCCGTTCTGTAAGGAACGGATATCATTGAAAAAACCCCTTTTGCAATGCAAAAGAGGTTTTTTCTGGAGCTGCTAGGCGGACTTGAACCGCCGACCTCATCCTTACCAAGGATGCGCTCTACCGCCTGAGCCATAGCAGCATATTAAGATATGCGTTCATATCGAACGCATATCATATTACCATAACATTTTATTTTTTTCAAGTCTTTTTTTTAATTTTTTTTAAAAATCATATTATTTTTTCATCAACCGCTTTTTCAACAAGCTCCGCAAACAGTGCGCAGGACCAGCTGAACCAGCTTCTTGTGAATTTTTTCGGATTATTCGCATCAAAGCCCTCGTGCATATAGCCCGTGTCCGCATCAGTTGTTTCAAGCATATGCAGAATCTCCCTTATCTCGTCGGGGTTGTTGCTTGTAAGACCCTGCATTGAGAGCGCAATGTGCCATATATATCCCTCGGGTGTGTGGGGGCTGCCCACGCCCTTTGCATATTTGCCCTCGTAATAATAAGGGTTATCCTTGCTTAAAATAAAGCTGCGGGTGTTGCGGTAAAGCTCATCGTCACAGCTGCAGAAGCCGATGTAAGGTGCAGAGAGAAGGCTCGGCACATTTGCATCGTCAAAAAGGAAGTAATCGCCCTTGCCGTTAACCTCGCAGGCATAGATTCTGCCGTGATTTTTGCTTTCGACAACGGCGTATTTTTCAATGCCTTCTCTGATTTCAGCCCTGAGAGTGCGTATATCTTCAACAAAAGCTTTCTCTTCGGGGTATGCGGCAAGCATCTCTTCAAGATATCCGAGCACCACAACCGCAAACATATTGGACGCAACAAGATAGCCGTATCTGCACGCATCGTCGCTCGGTCTGAAGCCCGACCAGGTCATGCCCGTGTATTCAACGGGCTCGCCCATGCCGTCATTGTGAAGTGTGTCCTGATAAGGGCAGTTTTTTCTTGTAAAGCGGTAGGGAGATTTTTCAAAATGGTGTTGCTCCGTTTTCCACAGATCAACGGTTGTTTTGGCGCTTTCAATAAAATCCTCGCCGAGCACGGAGCTGTCGCCTGTTGCCTTCCAATAAAGATATGCAAGGCGTATGGGGTAGCACAGAGAGTCAATCTCATATTTTCTCTCCCACACAATGGGATGATTGAGAGGCATATCCTTGAATTCTCTGTGGTTATTCGGCTCTTTTTTATAAGCGTTGGCGTAGGGCTCGATGCTTATATACATTCTCTGCCTTTTGATAACACCCTTGATGATATTGCGGATTTCCTCATTATCCTTTGCAAGGGGAATGTAGTGTGACACCTCAGCAGTGGAGTCACGCAGCCACATTGCGTGGATATCGCCCGTGAGCACAAAAACCGAACCGTCATCGGTGAATTCCGTGGCGGTTTCGAGAGTGTTGGGGTAGCAGTTTCTGTAAAGCTTTGCAAGCTTCGGGCTGTATTTTTCAATAACCGAGCAGTATTCGTTCATTCTTTTTTCAACGCAAACTGGAAGCTTCATAGATAAAATTCCTTTCAAAACAACTGATTTAATGATATATCCTGAGCTTTCGGTTGTCAACCGAAATTTGAATTTTTTGTTAAGATGTGCAAATGTGACAAAACACTGTTTACTGTAACGAGTATATGTGATAAAATTATAATCGGATAAGAGAGGAGTTGAAATTATGGGTGAATACGGGCTTGTGCTTGCAGGCGGCGGAGCAAAGGGCATTTATCAGCTCGGCGCATGGAAGGCTATGCGTGAGATGAATATAAAATTTTCTGCAGTTGCGGGCGTTTCAATCGGCTCGATAAACGGCGCACTTATTGCAGCGGATTGCTATGAGGAGGCAACGGGTCTGTGGCAGTGCGCATCGGTTGACAGGGGTGTCAAAATTTCAAAGGACCTTAAAGACCCCGAAAACCTTTTCAGCCTTAAGAATGCGACGGTTTTGTTCAAGGAAATTGTTAAAAACGGCGGCATTGACGCTTCGCCCACAAAGGAGCTGCTTCTGCAGTTTATAGATGAAAAAAAGGTGAGAAAATCCAAGGTCAAATTCGGCATGGTAACCTTCAGCCTTTCTGAATTTGAGCCGATTGAGATTTTTGCCGATAAAATACCCGAGGGTGAGCTTGTTGATTATCTGCTTGCATCCTCAAAGGTGCCGGGGGTCAGCAAAATCGGCCCCGAGGGTGAGCGGTATCTTGACGGCGGCGTTTATGACAACGCCCCCATCGGCTTGCTTCGCAAACACGGCTACAACAGAATCATTGTTGTTGATATTTCTTCAATGAAAGGCTTCGGTCACAAAAGCGATATGACAAACGCAGAGTTTGTGTATATCAGACCTTATGATATTGATGACCTCGGTGCGGCGTTTGATTTCAGCGATGAAATGTATGAAAAACGCATGAAAATGGGCTATCTTGATACCCGCAAGGCCTTCGGATATCTTGCGGGCAGGCAGTTTTATTTTGAAACCTCCGAATTCAGAAAGATGGTTGCCGAATACGGGGCGGATGCTCTTGAGCAGCTTGAAAATCTCGGCTTTGAGCTTGGAGTTGAGCGTTTCAGAGTGTATGAAAAAGAGGATTTTTTAGCCGAGGTAAAAGAGAAATTTGTTGAGTATCAGAAGGAGCAGCAGCAAAAGGCGGAGGAATCGGAGCAGAAATTCTATTCATCAATTCTCAAACGCCTTCCGAAATTCAACAGCGACAAGGAATTTGCGGATGCAATAGCCGTGCTTGAAAATATGGTGGAATAAAATTAACGGGGCTGTAAAAAACAGCCCCAAAATTTTTGTAAAGATATTTTATTAAATAAGTCCCGATAATAAACTTTGCCTCCCTCTGATGAGGGAGGTGGATTTTGCGAAGCAAAAGACGGTGGGAGAGAATTGCGCAAAGCATTATACATCAACGATTCTTCGCAAAATCAATCTCTCCTTCAGTCGCTATGCGACAGCTTCCTCGTCAGAGGAAGCCTGATCAGCAAATTCCATTTATTGTTTGTTAAATTCAAAAATCCGACAGAAGCGTGTTTTTTGCAGCCCCGTTGTTTTATTTTATAACCTTCCACGCATCAACAAGCCTTTCAAGGCTCCATGCGGCGTTTGCGGGGCTTGTTGACGGCAGGCACACCGCCTTTATGCCCGTTTTCGGATAGGTGTATTTGTTGTAGTATTTCTCGGCGGTTTTGCCGTTGACAAAAATCTGCCTCACACTGCTGTTTTCAAGAATAACGCTCAGGTCGTTTGCTTTCACATCGGTGATGGTGCTGTCTGCGCTGCCCTCGATTTCACACTGCGCAATAACATCCCACAAAGCGAGCTTATTTGAAAGAATAAGCTCTTTTTTATCTTCAATCGTCAGCGGTTTTTCACTTTCAAAAACGGCGGCGATAACCGCCCAGAATCTGTTTTGCGGGTGACCGTAGAAAAATGCGGCTTCCCTTGATTTTACTGACGGAAACGAGCCGAGAATGAGCGTTTCGGACTGAGCGTTGAACAGCGGGGGAATGGGATGAACAATCATTTCTTTTCAACCTTTACATACTTTTTGAGCACATGGGCAATCGGAGTGAACACAGCAAAGGTGATTACCGAGTTAATGCCTGCCTTAAGAAGGTTGAACGGGATGATGGCGGGAATCAGCATTCCGATAACCGTTTCGGTTGTAACTGCAGGGAAGAGCAGGGGGATAAAAATAATGTTGAGCGGAATCATAACAGCCGTCATTGCAAGCGAGCCTGCAATAAGACCGATTATCAGGCTCAATACCGTTTTCTTTTTGCGGTAAATCAGAGATACAACAAGCACGAGCGCCGAGGAAGCGATGAAGTGCATCAGGAAGCCGATGATTCCGCTAGTGGAGCTTACTGTTATTGCCTGGATTGCGCAAGTAACAAGAAGGATGATGAGCCCGTGAATGGGGCCGAGCATCATTCCGCCGATTAAAACGGGGATATCTGCAGGTTCATATTCGAGGAAATTTGCCGCAGGTATCAGCGGGAAACGAATTGTCGTCACAAGAACAACCGAAACCGCAGTGAGCATCGCCATAATGCACAGCCTTAATACTTTTTCTTGCTTTTTCATAAAATCAATCTCCTTTTGCTCGGAGTGCCGATATAAACAAAAACACCCTGCAAAAATGCAGGGCGTAAAATGCAATACATCAGCATTCTCTTTCATCCGGACTATAACCGTCGGTTGCGGAATCTCACCGCATCAGCACACAGATGTGTGGTCGTGGACTTTGGGGTAAAAAAGATTGAACTGAACACGCCGTAAAGGTCGGATTTCCGACCCATCGAAGCGTTTTTTTCTTCGCCATACGTAAAGTATGCCTTCAGAAAAGAAACACTCCGCTGAATCAAAACTGCGACCTTTTCGGTGCTTCGCAGTTTTGAAAGAGCAGATTTTTGTCACAGCAAGGCGAAAATCTGCAGAAATACGAGGCTATTTCAAAGGTTTTTAACGATGCTGTGGCAGAAATATGCCATTCAAAACCGTATGCAGTTCAATCTTTTTTACCCAACCACCGGTGGGGAATCTCACCCCGCCCCGAGAATTTATATTTAATTTTATTATAGTCACCGTGACACATTTGTCAATATAAAATAAATAAATTTATGGTTTGTATTTTTATAAATAATATGCTACAATAAAACCGTATATATGTTAAATCTTTCTGAAAGGGGATACATATGAATTTTACACAGCTTTCGGGCACAAATTCCCACGAAGGCTTTTGCCTGATCAAATCGGTTGAAAAAAAGGTTACGGCAAAGGGTGTGCCCTATCTTGACCTTGTGCTTGCCGATAACAGCGGCGAAATCAGCGCAAAGCTCTGGGATTATAAAGACACCCCGTCAAATCAGTTCAACACCTTTGATTTTGTCAAGGTGAGAGGTACCTATGTGCCGTTCAATGATGTCATTCAGTTCAGGGTTGAGCGCATAAGACCCGTGTTGCCTGAGGATAATGTTGCGATAGAGGATTATGTGCCGTCGGCGTGCCTTGCGGGTGAAGTAATGCTTGCCGAAATTGAAAAAATCATTGCTTCCTTTGCTGATGAGGAGCTCAAAAAGCTTGTCACGGCAGTTATAAATGAATACAGAGAAAGGCTTCTTTATTGGCCTGCGGCAAAGAATCTTCACCACGCCGTGAGAAGCGGTCTGCTGATGCACACGCTCTCAATTCTCAGGCTTGCAAAGAGTGTTTGCGGGATTTACCGCTTTGTGAATTATGATTTGCTTTGCGCAGGCGCAATTCTTCATGATATTGCAAAAATAGAAGAAATGCAGGCAACCTCAACGGGCATCGCTGCAGAATACACGGTCAAGGGCAACCTTTTGGGTCATCTTGTAATGGGTGCAATGAGCATTGACAGAATCGGCAGGTCGCTCGGCATCAGCGAAGAAACGCTCACACTTGTTGAGCATATGCTTATTTCACACCACGGCACACCCGAATTCGGTGCGGCAAAAATGCCGATGTTTATTGAAGCCGAGCTGCTCTCTCAGCTTGACCTTATGGATGCAAGGCTCTATGAAATGCACTCGGCGGTTGAGGGCGTTGACAAAGGAGCATTCACACCCCGTCAGTGGGCACTCGAAAACCGTAATCTCTATAATCACGGCAGAGCGGGTGACGGCGGAGTTATATTAACAGAGGAGGAAAATTTATGAGAAACCATGAAGTAACCAAGGTTCAGCCTTTGCTTAAAGAAGACGGAAGCCTCAGAGAGCCCGGCTGGTCAAAACAGCTTTATCAGGTTTATGACCGCAGTGCAATCAAGGCACCCAAGTTCAGAATCAAGGAATGGGATTATTACCTTGTAATTTCCGAAAAGAATAATTTCGGCGTGGCGTTCACTCTTTCAGATGACGGCTACATCGGTCTGCAGTCGGTGAGCCTTCTTGATTTTTCAAAGCCGTGGGAGCATACGGAAACAATCCTCAACGCTTTCCCCATGGGAAAATTCAAGCTTCCCCCGACAAGCGAAAAGGGCAACACCGTTTATCACGATAAACGCCTTGACATGGAATTTCAGGTTTCTGAGGGCAAGAGAAGAATTGTCTGCAATTTCAAGAAATTCTGCGACGGCAAGGATTTCTCCTGCGACATAACTCTTGAACAGCCTCCCATGGATACAATGGTTATCGCAACCCCGTGGAAGGAGAAGAAAACCGCTTTCTACTATAACCAAAAAATCAACTGCATGAGAGCAAGCGGTAAGGCAACCTTTGACGGCAAGGATTATGTTTTTGACCCCTCAACAGACTTCGGCACCCTTGATTGGGGCAGAGGTGTGTGGACCTACGACAACACATGGTACTGGGGCTCGGGCAATATGGATATTGACGGCCATGCCTTCGGCTTCAATATCGGTTACGGCTTCGGCGATACCACAGCAGCAAGCGAAAATATGCTTTTCTATGACGGCAAGTGCCACAAGCTTGACGATGTAACCTTCAATATCCCCAAGAGCGGATATATGGATAAATGGACCTTCACCTCGAGCGACGGCAGGTTTGAGATGGAATTCACCCCGATTCTTGACAGGGCGGCAAAGATAGATGTTAAGTTTATCATAACCGATCAGCATCAGGTGTTCGGCAGAATGAACGGCAAGGCGATTCTTGATGACGGCACGGTTATCGAGGTTAAGGACTGCCTCTGCTTTGCCGAGGATGTTCACAATAAATATTGATTTGGAGAAAGCAATGGATTGGACAGAAATTAAAATTACCGTCAACGCCGATGATGTTGACAGAGCGGGCGATATCGCTCATATGGCGGTGCCCTACGGCATTTATATTGAGGATTACCGCACCCTTGAGCAGGAGGCGTGGGAGATTGCAAGAATCGACCTTATCGACGAAGACCTGCTCGCAAAGGACAGAAGCAAGGGCATAGTGCATATCTATATTTCGCCTGAAGAAAATCCTGCGGAAGCAGTTTCTTTCCTTACCGAAAGGCTTGCCGCCGAGGGAATTGAAAGCGAGATAGACGAAGCGGTCTGCAAAAATGCCGATTGGGAAAATAACTGGAAGAAGTATTTCAAGCCCATGCCCGTTGGCGAAAGGCTGCTCATCCGCCCCATATGGGAGGATGAATTTGATGCGGGCAACCGTGCGGTGCTTCATCTTGAGCCGGGTCTTGCCTTCGGTTCGGGCACTCATGACACAACAAGGCTCTGCCTTGAAACTCTTGAAAAATATGCAAACCCCGGCAAAACCGTGCTTGATATCGGCTGCGGCAGCGGCATTCTCTCCGTTGCGTGCCTTCTCTTAGGTGCGGACAGCGCAGTGGGAGTTGATATTGATGCTCTCGCCGTTAAAACCGCCAAGGAAAACGGTAAGACCAACGGCTTTGACGAGCCCGAATTCACGGTGCTTCAGGGCTCGACCACCGATAAGGTGACGGGCAAATTTGATATCATCGCCGCCAACATCGTTGCGGATATCATCATTGATGTGTGCAAAAATGTTAAAGATTATATGAATCCTGGTGCGGTATTCATCACCTCGGGCATTATTATCCCGAGAGAGGATGATGTGCTTGCGGCATTTGCTGCAAACGGTCTTGAGGTTATCGCACGCCACGAAAGCGGCGGCTGGCTCTGCTTTGAAACAAAGGTGGCGGAATAATGAGCATTCAGAATGAACTCAAAGAATTCCTGCTCGAAAAAGGCGTTGCCGATGTAGGTTTTTTCAGGGTTGAGGATGGCGAAGAGGCTCTGCCCTACGGCGTGAGCATTGTTGCAAGGCTCTCGGAAAGCATCATTGATGAAATTGAGGATGAGCCCACTCACACCTATTTCAATCATTACCGCAATGTCAACGCATTCATTGATTCGATGCTTCTTCAGGCGGGTATGTTTCTTCAGCGAAAGGGTTACAAATACATAACCGTTGCCGCCTCGCAGAGCATAAACAAAGACGGCTGGAATTATATGGCACGCTATTCGCACAAAAAGGGTGCCTGCCTTGCGGGTCTCGGCTCAATCGGCAGGAATTCGCTGTTTCTTCATAACGAATACGGCAGCTTTGTGCGTCTGGGCACTCTTTTCACCGATTGCCCGTTTGAATGCGACAACACTCTTGCAGAAAGTGTATGCACGGGCTGCGATATCTGCGTGAAGGCTTGCCCCGCACACGCAATCAAGGGCGGCGACTGGGCACCGGGCACACCGAGGGAAGAAATATTCGACCCCGAAGCCTGCAGCACATATATGAAAACAAAGTTTCAGAAAATCGGCAGGGGAGCCGTCTGCGGCATCTGCATGAAGGTCTGCCCGATGAATAAATAAATTTTACCCTCGAAAGGATGTTTTAATATGCTTACAGAAAAACAAATCCAGCGTATGCTGGGTAAACTCAAAAGGTTTGAGGATACCCTTGAACCCATGGTATTTAGCAAGGTAGCCGAAATTGATGCTTCGGCTTATGAAACGACGGAAAGGCTTTATGAAATCCCCGATGCTTCTCTTTTCAAGGCGATTGAAAAGTGTCAGACATGGGGCGGTCCGAGATCGTTCTGCTGGTTCAGAAGCGAATTCACAGTGCCCTCAGAGCTTGACGGCAAAAATCTTTTTATCAGACCCCGCACTCAGGGCTATGAATCGCTTCTCTGGGTCAACGGTGAGCCCTTCGGCACCTTTGCAACAAAAATCGTTTTCACGGGTCACGGCAACCACTACTGCGACCTTCTCAAAATGAATGTTAAAGCGGGCGAGAAAATTGACATCGCTCTTGAGGTTTATGCAGGTCATCCCTACAAGGGCTGCGACCCTCTTGAAAATCAGCCCCTTCTCGATTATGTTTACACTTACGGCGGCATGGATATCTGCGTTAAGGATTACGATATTCAGGAGTTCTATTTTGACCTCAAGGTTATCAATGAGCTTGTGGATTGCCTTGATGAATATTCGTTCCGCAGAGGCGATATCGTAAACGCTCTCTATGAAGCACACAAGGTGCTTTACTATTCATACGAAGATACCGACGATGAAACCTTCAGAGCAGCACTCAAAGCGGCTCATCCCTTCCTTAAGGAAGTGCTTGCGGTCAAGAACGGCCCCGAAGCTCCCTTTGCAGGCATTATCGGTCATTCGCATATGGATACCGCATGGCTCTGGCCCGTGCCCGAAACCATCAAGAAATGTGCAAGAACATATGCAAATCAGCTTGCTCTCATGGAGCAGTATCCCGAGTATAAATTCGTTCAGAGCTCGGCTTGCCACTCCGATATGCTTCTCAAGCACTATCCCTCACTCTTCAAGAGAATTCAGAAGAGCGTTGCAGACGGCAAATATGAGCCCAACGGCGGCGTATGGGTTGAATGCGACTGTAACATCACCTCGGGTGAATCAATGGTCCGTCAGTTCCTCTGGGGTCAGAGATTCACAAGAAAGCACTTCGGCTACACTTCAAACTGCTTCTGGCTGCCCGATACCTTCGGCTACAGCGCTGCAATCCCTCAGATTATGAAGGGCTGCTCGGTTGATTATTTCCTCACAACAAAAATTGACTGGAACGATACCAATGTGTTCCCCTATGACACATTCTATTGGCAGGGCATTGACGGCACTCAGGTGTTCACTCACTTCAATAAAACTCATATGTGGCCCGCACCCAGAAATATGTATGATGTTATCGAAAACCCCGAAGAAAAGTCAATCAGAGAAAGAAGCGTTACCAACAAGCGCCTGATTGCCTACGGCTACGGTGACGGCGGCGGCGGACCGCAGTTTGAAATGGTTGAAACCTCAAGAAGAATTGCAGACCTCAACGGTGTGTGCAAAACAGAGCATATGCTTGTGGGCGACTTCATGAAGGAGCTTGAAGCTACCGCAAAGAATCCCGGCACATATGTTGGCGAGCTTTATCTTGAGCTTCACAGAGGCACTCTCACAAATCAGCACAATATCAAGAGAAACAACAGAAAGGCAGAGCTTGCCCTTCGTGATCTTGAATATTTCACCGTTGATGCCGCAGTCAAGGCGGGTGAGGCTGCAACAGATGAAAAAACACATCCTCTTTATGAGAAGCTTCTCATAAATCAGTTCCACGATATTCTTCCCGGCACCTGCATTCCCGATGCTCATGTTCAGTCGCTCGAGGAGACGGGTTGGGTAATTGATACCGCAAAAGCAGGAATTGCCGATGCAGTAAACGGCGAGGGCGATTATGTAACCGTTACAAACACCCTTTCGTTTGACAGAAATGACCCCATCTTCCTTGAATGCGAAGCAGGTCTTGTTGCTGATTGCGATTGCAAGCAGCAGGCCTACACAAACCTTGACGGCAAGAATGTTCTTATCATCAGCGGCATCACGGTGCCCGCATTCTCAACCGTTAAAATTAATCTTGTCAAGGGCGAAGCAGCTGCAGAAAGCGAAATCAAGCTTGACGGCGATAAGATGTCAACTCCGTTTGCGGATATCACCTTTGATGCAAAGGGCTATATTTCATCATTCGTTGACAAGAGAATGAACAGAGAGCTTTGCGGCGGCGAATATCCGCTCAACACCTTCCTTATGGCAGAGGATCTGCCCGCACATTGGGATAACTGGGATGTTGATGCAGACCTTGAGTGCAAGTATGCCGATAATTCAGTGCTTCTCAGCCGTGAAATCGTTTCTCAGGGTGCTGCTGCGGTTATTATCAGAAGCAAATACGCAATTTCAAAGAAATCAACCGTAACTCAGGACGCAATTTATTTTGCAGACAGCGCAGAAATCCGCTTTGATACCCTTATGGATTGGCAGGATGACCACCGCTTCCTTAAAGCAGCGTTCGATACATCAATCCGCAGCGATTTTGCACGCTTTGAAATTCAGTACGGCAATGTGCTCAGACCCACAACACGCAACAATTCAATCGAAAAGGCAAAGTTCGAGGTTGTTAACCATAAGTTCACCGATCTTTCAGAAACCCGCTGCGGTGTTGCAATTCTCAACGACAGCAAGTATGCAATCAGTGTTGAGGGCGGCAATATGCGCCTTTCGCTCCACAAGGGCGGCACAAGACCCGACTTCAACGGCGACAGAGGCCTCCACAGAACGGTTTACTCCTTCCTTCCCCATATCGGCGGCTTCTCGGCTGATGCGGTTATCAGACCCGCATATGAGCTGAATGTTCCCGTTGTTGCAGGCAAGGGTGAATTCAGCGCAACCGCACTTGTTCTCCCCAAGGCTGAGAATGTTATCGTTGAGGTTATCAAGCCCTGTGAAGACGGCGAAAAGGCATTCATTGCCCGTCTTTATGAGGCAGAGGGCACATACACCAACTGTCCGCTTGAATTCTTTGCAGGTGCAAAGAAGGTTGAAATCACAAATATGCTTGAAGAAGTGCAGGGTGAATTCACCGCAGATGAGCTTGCATTCAAGCCCTTCGAAATCAAAACTCTCAAAATCAGCTATTAATGCCTGAGGTAAATCAATGAAAATTTTTGAATTGAAACTTAAAAATGACGGCGTAACCTTAACCGTCTATCTTCCCGACGCTTCAAGAGAAATGCCCCGTATGGCGTTAAGACCGGGTATGCTCGTTATCCCCGGCGGCGGCTACCATATGTGCTCTGACAGAGAGGCTGAGCCCGTTGCTCTTGCCTTTGCATCAAAGGGCTTTGCGGCGTTTGTGCTGCGCTATTCGACAGGTTCGGATAAATGCTTTGAAATGGCTTTGGAGGATGTTGACGAGGCTATGGAGCTTATCCATGCAAACGCAGAGGAATGGGGCGTGAACAAAGAAAAAATCGCTTCAATCGGATTTTCTGCAGGCGGTCATCTTTGTGCGTCACTTGCAACAATGGGCAGAATACGCCCCAACGCAAGCGTGCTTGTTTATCCGTGCATTCTTGAATCAATCAGCAGAATACTTGCCTTCCCCGTGCCTTCGCTTGAAGAAAAGGTTGACGAGAAAACCCCGCCAACCTTTATCACAGCATCCCGTGAGGATAACTGCGTGCCGATAAAGAATTCAATTGCCTACGCAGCAGCACTTGAGGAAGCGGGAATTCCGTTTGAAATCCATATTTTTGAAAAAGGATACCACGGCTATTCTCTTGCAGATTGGACCGTTTACTCAAAGGCAGAGGAAGGATACTGCGCACACCTTCAGTGCTGGTTTGACCTTTGCGTAGATTGGCTTTATAAGCGATTTGAGTTTTAATAAAAAATCCCTCTGTCACAGGCAGAGGGATTTTTTCATCCTATTGACATTTTTGTATCCTTATCAAAAAAATGGGCTGAGGTGCTTCTGAAGGCGAGCTTAACGCAGTCGCCGCTGCATATTTTCTTTTCTGCTTTTATGCGTGCGATGTGCCTTTTGCCGCCAAGCTCAAAATAAATGTTGGTTTCGCTGCCCGTCATCTCGGCAATTTCGGTTTTGACCGTCATTGTGCAGCAATCCTTTTCGCTCTTTGCCTCCTCGGCTGAGAGAAAATGCTCGGGGCGTATGCCGAGCACAATATCCTTGCCGATGTAATCCTCAAGATATTCCTTTTTCTCCTTCGGCGCAGGGATTTCATAGCCCGAAAACAGAATTTTCAGCCCGTTATCCTTTACCACGGATGCGTCAATGAAATTCATCTGAGGCGAGCCGATAAAGCCTGCAACAAACATATTTGCAGGCTCGTTATAGAGTATCTGCGGCGTGTCAAACTGCTGAATGACACCCTTATCCATAACAACAATTCTGTCTGCCATGGTCATCGCTTCAGTCTGGTCGTGGGTAACATAAACAAAGGTGGTCTGCAGCCTTTGGTGCAGCGATGTAATCTGGCTTCGCATTTCCGTGCGCAGCTTGGCATCGAGGTTTGAGAGCGGCTCGTCAAGCAGGAAAACCTTGGGATTTCTCACCATCGCTCTGCCCAATGCAACTCTCTGCCGCTGACCGCCCGAGAGAGCACGGGGCTTGCGGTCAAGATAAGGCTCGATATCAAGGATTTTTGCTGCCCACCTTACCTTTTTGTCAATTTCATCCTTGGGCATCTTTTTAAGCTTGAGCGCAAAAGCCATGTTTTTATAGACCGTCATATGCGGATACAGCGCATAGCTCTGAAAGACCATTGCAATGTCCCTGTCCTTGGGCGGAATATCGTTGACCTTTTTGTCGTCTATATAAAGCTCGCCCGAGGTGATATCCTCGAGCCCCGCAATCATGCGCAGAGTGGTGGATTTTCCGCAGCCGGAGGGGCCTACGAGCACAACGAATTCTTTGTCGGCAATTTCGAGCGAAAGGTTGGGTATAACCGTCACCTTGCCGTTATCAAAGGATTTTACAACATCCGTGAATTTTATTGTTGCCATAATTACCCCTTAACTGCGCCTGCCACAACGCCTTTAATAATATATTTCTGGCAGAAAAGATAAAAAATGATAATCGGCACAATTGCCAAAACAAGCATTGCCATGAGCGCACCCATGTCCTTGTTGCCGTAGCCTCCCGTGAGAGCCATCTGCACGGCAACGGGCAGAGTTCTGCTTTTACCCGAGCCGAGCACAAGGTAGGGGAGCAGATAATCATTCCATATCCACATTGCGTTGAGAATGGCAACGGTTATCGCCGTAGGCTTGAGAATGGGGAACACAACAAGAAAAAATGTTTTAATCGGGCTGCAGCCGTCAATGGTTGCGGCCTCTTCGATTTCTTTGGGAATGCTTTTTATGAATCCGCTGAACATAAAAACCGAAAGCCCCGCACCGAAGCCGATATAGATAAGAATTATACCCAAACGGTTATTAAGACCGAGCTCAAAAGCGTAGTAGGTCATTGTATACATAACCATCTGAAACGGCACAATCATGCTGAACACAAAAAGGTAGTATATGATTTTTGTGAGCCTGCCCGATACTCTGACGATGTACCAAGCCGTCATTGAGGTGAGCAGCACAATTCCTCCGACTGAAAAAACGGTTATGAATGCGGAATTCAGAAAAGCCTGCAAAAAATCCGATTGCGTGAAGCCCTTGATAAAATTCTGAATGCCTGCAAACGATTCGCCCGACGGGATTGAAAAAGGCGAATCCGAAATATAAAAATTGCTCTTGACGGAGTTGAGCAGAATTATGAATATCGGCGCAAGAAATACCGCCGCAAGGGCAAAAAGCAGGGTATAGATTAAAAAATTCACGGCGCTGCGTTTTGACTTCATCAGTGCTCAACCTCCTTTTGCCTTGTTGCACGAAGCTGAATGAAAGCGATAACCGCAACAAGAATTGAAAAAATAACCGCCTTTGCCTGACCCGTTCCGTGCCACTGCGCAAGCTTGAGCCCCGTGTGGTCATAGAAGGTTTTGAAAATATCGAGTGCAAGCAGCGAGGTTTCGGCGGATTTGCCGTTGAGGGCAAGGTTTTGGTCAAATACCTTGAAGGAATTTGTGAGGGTCAGAAAGGTGCATATTGTAACCGACGGCATAACCATCGGGATTGTGATGTGAAAAAGCGACTGCACGGGCGATGCGCCGTCGATTGCGGCGGCTTCGTGAAGATAATCGGGGATATTCTGAATTCCCGCAATATAAATTATCATCATATAGCCGATAAGCTGCCAGTTCATCAGCACCACGAGCCCCCAGAAGCCGTATTCGGGCTTGTAGGTGATATCAACGCCGAAATACCCGAGCACGCCGTTGATTATGAGGCTCCAGATGTGACCAAGAACGATTCCGCCGATAAGATTGGGCATGAAAAACACCGTTCTGAAAAGATTGGTGCCCTTCAGCCCTTTTGTGAGAAGAAGTGCGATTGAAAAGGCAATCAGATTTATCGTGATAACCGAAACCACGGTGAATTTAACCGTCAGCCACAGAGAATCCGTGAAGGTTTTGTCGCTTGTGAATATTCTGATATAGTTATCAAGCCCTACCCATTTGCCGTCGCTCACCGTTTTGAATTCCGTGAACGAAAGATAAACGCCCATGACGAACGGAACAAGAAAGGATATTGCAAACGATAAAAGTGTGGGCAAAAGAAATACGGGAAAATATTTTTTCAGCGTTTTTTGCATCAAATCAACTCCGGATATATCACTGCAATGAGGCTATTATTCCCCGAATTCGTTTCTCCATTCGTCAACGGCAGTCTTTTTGACCTGCTCCCATGTCATTGTGCCCTGAGCATATTTGAGAAGTGAAGTGCCGAGCATATCCTTGTAATTCGGGCTCGGGAATACGGTGAAATTCCACGGGATGTTGTCGATTCCCTCCATGCTCATCCAGCGGCTGATTTCTCTTGCGAGCGGGTCATCGGGCTCTTCGCCCTGAGCGAAGGTATCAAACGGGGCGATAAAGCCGAGCTCATCCGTTACAAATTTTTTGCCTTTTTCCGAGCTGAAAAGCCAATAGAGAAAATCTGCCGCAGCCTTTTGCTCCGCTTCGCTTGCCTTTGAATTGATGCAGATGAAGTTTTCGGTGCCTATGCAGATGCCTGTTTCCGCCTCGCCGTCAATGCCCATATAAATCGGCATGAATTTTATATCATCAGCGGCAACCTTGTTGCCCGAAACGCCCAGAATCTGCGATGCACCCCAATTTCCGTTTTGCACCATGGCGCATTTGCCAAGGGCAAATTCAGCCATTGACGAGGTAACATCAACCGTGCCGAGCTGCTTTTTATCGGTGGTGGAATTGTTGATATAAAGGTCAAAGATATTTTTAAAATTATCAGAGTATCTGAAATCAATTGTTTTGTAGCCGTCACCGGTAAGGTCGATATCCTTATCTTCAAATTCAAGCGTGACGGGGATATTCATAAGATGTGTCTGCCAACGCCAATCCTCGCCCGTTTTGAGAGAGGTTGCGGCAAACACGCCGTCAATGCCGAGCGTCTCTTTGTTTGCCTGCATATCCTCAACAACTGCTTTGAGAGCCGAAAAAGATGTTATATCTTCAACCGAAGCGATGTCTGTTTTCTTTTCGGGGAGTGCAAAATAGGTGTCGAGAATTTTTTTGTTGTAAATAATTCCGTAGCCTTCAACAACATAGGGGATGCCGTATACCTTGCCGTCTGCGGTTATTGCGAGGTCTTTATCCGTAAGGTGCTTGTAAAGCTCGGTGCCTGAGAGGTCAGCGCAGTAATCTGCCCATGAGGCGTAGCCGATGGGGCCGTTGATCTGAAATATTGTCGGCGCTTCATCCGTTGCCATTCGTGCGGTGAGGGTGGATTCATAGGTGCCCGATGCGGCAGTTTCAACCACAAGGCGTATGCCCGTTTCTTTTTCGTATTCTGCGGCAATTCTGTCATAAACCTCTGCAATCTCGGGCTTGAAATTGAGATAGCGGATTTCCGTAACCTTTCCGCCTGCGCCGCCGTTACCGTTATTGCTGCCCGCATCGTTTGCATTGCAGGCTGCAAAAATGCTCAGAATAATCACAGCCGAAATTAAAATTGAAATGAACTTTTTCATTTTATCCTCCGTAAAAAGTTTGGTGTTTTTATTATGTACCTTAAAAACCGATATAATACAAAAAAGTCACCGCAGATTTCTCTGCAGTGACTCAGATGATTTTTAGTAAATATAATTCTTGGGATTCTGCGTTTCACCGTGATAGATAACCTCAAAATGAAGGTGCGGGCCTGTTGAGTTACCCGTTGAGCCAACCTTGCCGATTGTGCGGCCTGCCTCAACATAATCGCCGACCGAAACCGTTATTGAGCCCTTGACCATGTGGGCATAGCGGGTTTTGTAGCCGTTGCCGTGGTTGATGAGCACCATGTTTCCGTAGCCTGAGCTGCTTCGCTGAACAACCTCAACCGTGCCGCTCTTTGATGCGATAACAGGTGTGCCCAGTGCACCGCCGCCGCCCTTGATAAGGTCAATGCCGTTGTGCCATCCGCTGCTTCGCCAGCCGTAGGGCGAGCTTACGCTGTGGCAGCTCGGCGCAGGCCAGAGGAAGCCCGAATCCGATGCCTCGCCGATGTAAACGCCGCCGTATGAGGTTCTTGTGCCCACGGTAACGATTTCGTCAACAGGCTCGGTTATCGTTTCGTATGAATACTCGGTGTCCTGAAGCTCACCGTCAATGAAAATCTGGGTTTTTGTAACTCTTTCGCTGCCGTTGACACCCTTCTGAAGCACCTGCCTGTAGCCGCTGTATTTTGTGGCATCACGCTTTTTAACGGTGTCAAACTCGATCTCTCTTACCGAGGTTGAGGTCACGATTTTTCTTATGCTTACAAGCTTGTTTTCACCCGTGAGAAGCTGTGAAAGCTGAGCTGCATCCCACATTGCGCTTTCATCGTCACGGTAAAGACCCTGAACATAGTCTATTGTTTCCGCAAAGCCCACAACATATCCGTTGAGCTGAGCGTCGGCTTCGTAAGGCTCAAGAATATCATAAAATACCGTTTTTGCATCGGACTCGTTTTTGACTGCGCAGATGAATTCACCGTCAACATAAACTCCGCAGGCGTGGGTAAGATTGTCAACCGAATTTTCAATCATTCTGTCGGATATCGCCTGAGCATCGTTGAGCTGCTCAATGGAAACAAGGCTCAGGTTATAATCTGCACGAAGGTCAGATGCCGATGCCGCCGCAACGGGCACCTCGATTGTGCTTTCGGAGGCATATGCGCTGCTGCTGAGCCTGTCCTTAACCATTTCCTTAGCTTCGATAAAAACGGATTCGTCGCTGATGTAGCCTATGCTTTTGTCGTTATAGATAACCTCAAGAGCAAAGGTTGCGTTGCTCCAATAGTTGAGCGTGAAAAAGAAAATCGTAAGCGCACCGAGCGGCATAAGGATGTTTGCGCCGGTTTTAAGCAGAGAGCTGTGACGCTTTATTGCCTTTTTAACATATTTAATAATAACCGACGGCAATGTGAGCGGAGATTTGAAAGCCTGCTTTATCGTTTTGAAGGCTCTCTTAATTTCTTTTCTGAAGCTGACGGCATCCTTAACCGTTGCTCTGAGAGTGTTCACGGATTTGCGCTTGGTGCTTTCGGTTGCCTTTGAGAATGCGCTTGCAGCATAGGCTGCAGGTCGTTTTATAAGAAGATTGAATATCAGCGAGAAAATTGCGGCGAGAATTTTATAAATTGTGTTGCCGAAGGAATAGAAAGCGGCATAGATAAAATTCGCTTCATCAATATCAAAATCAGGCTCTTCCTTTTTCTTTGAAGCCTTTCTTTTTGATTTTTTGCCGGTTTTTTTGCCCGAATCGGGCTGTGCACCGTCACTTGCGTTTTCAACAACATCGCTGTTTATTAATTTGTCAATTCTTTCAAGCTCATCCTTAACCGCTTCACGCTCATCAATCTCGGGCATAAGATTGCTCTTGGGTGCGGGCTGCTTTTGCTCGTCGGGTGAGGCATTGCTTTGTGCGGTTTCAAGCTGAAGGGTGTATCTTCGCTCAATATCCTCTTTAATCGCCTGCATTTCAAGTGCACGGCGAGCCTCATCCTTCTTTTTGAGCTCCTGCGCACGGCGCTGAGAAGCGCTTTTTGCGGGTGCGGCATAAACCTGAGAAAGGTCAAAAAGACCGTCTGTTATCTCGTCATGCGAAGATGATGAACTGCCGTTTTTATTTTCAGCGTTATTAACTTTTTTGTTTTCTTTGTCCATTAACAAACGCTCCGAACTTATAATTATCCTATCTATTATAATAAAAAATCGGCATATTTACAAGAGTTAAATGAAAATATGCCGATAATTCAAATTTAATTTACATTTTTGAGGAATTGCCTGAGTGCATCCTGCCACGGTGGCAGACGCTCAAAGCCGTTTTCGTCGAGTGATTTTTTTGAAAGGCGTGAATTTGAGGGCCGTGCGGCAACGGATTTATACTCGGCACTTGTTACGGGGATTATTTTTGTTTCGTTGCCTGAGTATTCCATTATCGTCTGTGCAAATTCAGCCCATGAGCAAATTCCCTCGTTGGTGGCATGATAAACGCCGTATTTCTCGCCTGCAATCATTTCACAAAGCAGCTTTGCAAGGTCTTTTGTGTAGGTGGGGGAGCCGATCTGGTCACAAACAACGGTGATTTCGCTTCTCTCTTTTGCAAGGCGCAGCATGGTTTTCACAAAATTCTTGCCGTTTTCGCCGAATACCCACGAAATGCGCACAATGAAATGCCTTGAACAGTTTTGCTCAACAGCCTTTTCACCCTCAAGCTTGCTTATGCCGTAAAAATTGCAGGGCATTTTGGGGCTGAAGGTCTCAAAGGGCTCCGAGCCTTCGCCGCTGAACACATAATCCGTGCTTGTATAGAGAAGCTTCAATCCGTGTTTTTCACAGGAGAGGGCAAGGTTAAGAGTGCCCTCATAATTGATTTTTCTGCATATATCTGTTTCACTCTCTGCTGCATCAACATTTGTGAATGCGGCGCAGTGGATAACTCCCTGCGCACCGCTTGATGCAATGAATTTTTCAACTGCGGCGGCATCTGTTATATCGAGCTCCTGCAAATCGGCGGCTATGGCGGTGATGCCGTTTGCTTCAAGCTGAGCAACAACATCCGTGCCGAGCTGACCTTTTGCGCCTGTAACAATTATTTTCATAGCAATCTTCCCTCGGATTTTTTTATATTTTAACATATTTTATTTATATTAACAATATTTTTTTCAATTTTACTGTTGCAAATATGAAAAATATGTTATTATATATAAGTATACAAAATAAGGAGTAATGCAAAATGTCTTTCAAAAATATTGTGGATCTTCACACTCACACCGACAATTCGTTTGACGGCAACCATTCAACCATGTTTCTTGCCGAAACAGCCTTCATGAAGGGTATCAGAGCCGTTGCTTTTACCGACCATCTTGAAATGGATGCTTTCTATAACGGTAATTTTGACAAAACGGCAATACAGTCCTTTTTTGAGGTCGCAAAGGCTCGCTCGGCATTCAACGGCAAGCTGATTATCTGTGTCGGTGCGGAGCTCGGTCAGGCAGTTTATGACAAGGCGGTTTCGGAAAAGCTGCTTGATACGATGAAATACGATTTTGTTATCGGTGCAATACATAATCTGCCCGAAATTCAGGATTTTTATTATATGGATTTCAGTGACGAAAGCATCGACTACATGAAGCTGCTTGAAGAGTATTTTGACTGGGAGTTAAAGCTTGCTCAGTGGGCAAAATTCGATACCCTTGCGCATCTTACCTACCCTCTGAGATATATTGTCGGCAACTACGGCAAGAGCGTTGATATGTCAAAATTCTCTGAGATAATTGACGAAATACTCATAACACTTATAAGGAATGAAAAGTCGCTTGAGCTCAACACTGCGGGGCTCAGGCAGCCCATCGGCGTAACCTCGCCCGACGAGAGCATTCTCAGAAGATACAAGCAGCTCGGCGGCAAGCTTCTCACAATCGGCTCGGATGCCCATTATGCTGAGCATCTCGGCGCAGGCATAGACAAAGGCTATGAGCTTGCACTCAAATGCGGCTTTGATAAAATTGCACTTTATCAGGACAGAACACCTACCCTTATCCCCATTGAATAGGAAAGAGAGGTATGAATTATGAAGGTAACGGTTAACGCTCCTGCGAAAATCAATCTTTTTCTCGATATCATAGGCAGGCTCGATAACGGATATCACAGCCTGTTTATGGTTATGCAGTCAGTAGGGCTTTCGGATGATGTTACAATTGAGCTTTGCGGGGAGAAGGGGATTTTTCTCACCTGCTCCGACAGCAGGCTCCCGACGGATGAAAAGAACATTGCATACAAAGCGGCAAAAAAATTCTGTGACGAAGCGGGAATTGAGCCGTGCTTCAGAATTCATATTGATAAAAAAATACCCTTTGCGGCAGGGCTTGCAGGCGGCAGTGCCGATGCAGCGGCGGTTATAGTCGGATTGAACAGGCTCCTCAAAACGGATTTTTCGCAGTCAAAGCTCTGTGAGATCGGTCTTGCTGTCGGCAGCGATGTGCCCTTCTGCATAGTCGGAGGCACCTGCCTTTCACAGAATACGGGCGGAGTGCTCTCAAATCTCAAGCCCCTTAAGGATTGTTATATCGTGCTCGCAAAGCCCGAGGCAGGCGTATCAACCGCCGAGGCATATGCGGCGGCGGATAACACATATCTCTATAAGCCTGACAGCATGAGGATGCTTGACGCCTGCGAAAAGGGTGATTTTGATGCGATATGCAGATATGCGGGCAATGTTTTTGAGCAGGTTATCGAAGTGCCTGAGAGAGTTGAATTCAAGCGAATCATGCGTGATTGCGGGGCGTCGCTCTGCCAGATGAGCGGCAGCGGACCCACCGTTTTTGCTCTTTTTGATAAAGAAGAGGCTGCAGCTCAGTGTGCAGCGCAGCTTAAAATGATTTGCCCCAATGTGTTTGTGACCGTGCCCGTTTCAAACGGAGCAATTTGTAAATAAGAGGTTAGTATGAACGAAAATAATCTGAGCGTGCTTGCAAAGCTTGTTCTTGACACCGCAAACAACAGATGCGGCAAAAGAGGCAGCACCGTTCCCACTGTTGAGGATATTTATGCTGCGGCGATTACCATAGGCTTTGTTGAAAATGTCTATGCCTCAAACGCCGAAAAAACGGGCATTGATACCGATGAACTGAAAAACATGGTGTCGCTGATTTATGAAAATAACAGTGACCCCGTTGCCGTGCTTAAAAATCTTACCCATTTTGCAGAGAAAGACAACACTGCAGACTATATAAAGAGCCTTACATATAAAAAAGTGCTTTTCAGGGCTGAGAGTATGGCGGAGGATAACAATACCTGCGTTACTGCGGACAGTCTGCTCAGATGTATACTTGAAGACCCCACAAGAGGTGTAAGATACTGCGTTAAAGAGGGGCTCGAAATTCAGTCCTCACCGACTGAAAAGCCCGAAAGCGTGAATACGGAGCCTGCAAAAAAAGCAGGCAAATCCGCAATAAAAGAGCTTATCGCAAAAACAAAAGAAATCAGAAACACCCTGCTTGAGCAGATTTTCGGGCAGGATAACGCCGTTGATGTTTTCACAACGGGCTGCTTTCAGGCGGAGCTTGCCGCATTGACGGATAAAAACAGATACCGCCCCAAGGCAACTTATCTTTTTGCGGGTCCGCCCGGTGTGGGCAAAACCTTCCTTGCCGAGAAGGCGGCGGAAATTCTCGGCGTGCCCTTCATGCGGTTTGACATGAGTGAGTATTCCGATGATGAGTCCGTTATTGAATTCTGCGGCTCGGACAAGGTTTACAGAAACGGTAAGGCAGGCAATGTAACAAGATTTGTTGAGGAGAATCCCAAGTGCGTTCTGCTTTTTGATGAGATTGAAAAGGCGCATATGAATGTTATAAACCTTTTCCTTCAGATGCTTGATGCAGGCAGGCTCAGGGATAATTATACCGATAACGAAATTCCGTTCAAGGATGCGGTTGTGATATTCACGACCAATGCGGGCAGGAAGCTCTATGAAAACACCGAATCGGGCGATTTTTCGGGAGTTTCACGCAAGGTCATTCTTAAAGCGCTTGAAAATGATGTGAACCCTGTAACAGGTGCAAAATATTTTCCTGCGGCGATGTGCTCCCGTTTTGCGTCAGGCAATGTTGTTATGTTCAACCGCATTGATGCCGCTCATCTGAGAGAAATTGCAAAAAAAGAAATTCTCAGGCACGCTTCGGATATGGAAGCGGAGTTTGAAATAAAAAGCGAGTTTGATGACAGAGTGTTTTCCGCCCTCATGTTTGCGCAGGGCGGTGCGGCGGATGCAAGAACGGTCAAGGGCAGGGCAGCCGCCTTTTATGACGGCGAGCTTTTTGAGCTTTTCCGCCTTATGGATTCGGCTTGTGAGCCTGATATAATCGATAATATCAACAGCGTGAGCTTTAAGGTTGAGCTTCCCGAAGGCAACGGCGAAATCTGCGCCCTTTTTGAAAGCGAAGAAAAGCCGCAGGCTTTGATTTTTGCATCTTCACATATTACGGATAAACTCGGCTTATGCTCATCCTGCGGTGAGGTGTTCACTGCAGATAATTTGCAGGATGCAAAGAAAATCATTAAAAAGAACGATATAAAATTTGTTATGTGCGATGTGTGCTGCGGCAAAAAGAGCGGCGGCACAAGCAGTCTTAATATTGAAGATATTGATTCCGAGGGCAGGGATTTCTTCCGCTATGTGCGTGAAAAATATTTTGATTTGCCCGTTTATCTTCTTGAAACCGATGCACATTCCTTTACGGCGGAGGAGAAATTCTCCTTTTCAAAGGAAGGGGCAAGGGCGGTTGTTGCGCTTGAAGGCGAAAAGTTGTTTGCACACAGCGTTGAGGATATCTGCTGCAGCATTCACGCTCAGCAGAGCATGAATAAGCTGGCAAGGGCAAACAAGGTTGTTTCATTTGAAACGGCACAGAGCATATCCGCTGACGGAAAATCGGCTGAAATCAGGCTGTTTGATTTTGAGCTTTCCGTTGCGGTTGACCCCGATGATTCGCAGAATATTCTCAGCAATATTTCAAAGCCCGAGGTGAGATTTGAGCAGGTTATAGGCGCTGCCGAAGCCAAGGAAGAGCTTGAATACTTTGTAAAGTATCTTAAAAATCCCAAGAAATTCAGCAGCACGGGCGTAAGAGTGCCCAAGGGAGTTTTGCTTTACGGCCCTCCCGGCACGGGCAAAACCATGCTTGCAAAGGCAATGGCGGGTGAATCCGATGTTACATTTATCACCGCAGAGGGCAACCGCTTTCTCAGAAGCCATGTGGGCGAGGGTTCAAAGGCTGTGCATGATTTGTTCAGCATGGCACGCAGATACGCTCCGTCAATCCTTTTTGTTGATGAAATTGATGCGATTGCAAAATCAAGAAAGGGCAGCGGAGTGAGTGAGGATGTGCTGACTGCCTTCCTTGTTGAAATGGACGGCTTCAGAAATGATACCGCAAAGCCTGTTTTTGTGCTTGCGGCAACAAACTTTGAGGTTGAGCAGGGCAGAGAAAGAAGCCTTGACTCTGCTTTGCTGAGAAGATTTGACCGCAGAATTTTCATTGATTTGCCTGACAGAGAAGCCCGCACGGCTTATCTGCTGCAAAAAACGGCATCAAACACGGTGTTTGAGGTCAGCGAAAAAGTGGTTGAGAATATTGCAATGCGCTCCGTAGGCATGAGCCTTGCAAGGCTTGACTCCGTCTGTGAGCTTGCGATAAGGTCTGCGATAAGGTCGGGCAGCTTCAGGGTTGATGACGCTGCTCTTGAGGATGCGTTTGAAACCTTTAACAGCGGAAGGGGCAAAAAGTGGGATTCCGCTCAGCTTCTTCGTGTGGCGAGGCACGAAGCGGGTCACACCCTGATGTGTGTTCAGAGCGGAGAGATTCCCTCATATGTAACCGTTGTTTCGGGAGCGAAGCACGGCGGCTATATGCAGCATTCCGACGGCGAGGGCAAGCTGATATATACCAAGCGTGAGCTGCTTGCAAAAATAAGAACCGCTCTCGGCGGCAGAGCGGCGGAAACCGTGTATTACGGCGATGATGACGGTGCTTCAACAGGTGCATCGGGTGACATTGAAGCTGCAACAAGGCTTGCAACGGATATGATATGCCGCTACGGAATGAATGAGGAATTCGGCATTGCGGCAATCGGCTCGGATTCTCAGCTGCACGGTGCGGCTGCAGAGAAGGTTGCGGCTGCTGTGAATAAGGTGCTCGAAAGCCAGCTTGAAGAGGCAAAACGGATTATAAAAGAGAATCTCGGCACCGTTGATGCTTTTGTTGATGCACTGATAGGCAAAAACCATCTCAGCTACAGTGAAATTGAGGCTTTTTTTACACAAAATAAGCTTTAATATGAAATTCAAGGAGCAAATCTGAATTATGAACGAATTGAAGTTTTTAATATCCGGTATAATATCGGTTGCATTTGTTGCCGTGTCGGCGGCGTATCTTATAAAAAATACACGAAGCACAAAAAAAGAAAACAGGCGTATCTCTCCGTTCAATGTGTTTATTGCGGGCGTGTTTATGGCAGTGTTTTTTGTTTTTGCTCCTATCTATTTTAAGGATTACTCGGGCGAGGGCTCACCCGTTATACCGGTTTTGCTGTCTTTCCATAACAGCATGAGGGTGTTTATTCTTGACGGCGAGTTTGATATCGTCAGAAATGCCGTTGCAGATTGCTGCAAAGAGCTAAAATTCTGGTTTTCAATCTGGTCTGCAGGGCTTTATGTGCTTGCGCCCGTGCTGACAGCAGGCTTTGTGCTCTCAATGTTCAAAAGTGCAAAGGCGCAGGCAAAATATTCGGCTGTGAGGAAACGCCCCACATTCATCTTTTCAAAGCTTAACGAAAAGTCCCTTGCTCTTGCAAAAAGCATTTATGACGATGAAAAGATAAAAAATCCCGTTTTGGTTTTTGCAGAGGTTTATGACAAGACCCTTGAGGAGCACTATGAGTGGGTTTCAAAGGCGAAAGAAATCGGCGCAATTCTTATGCCGAAGGATATTGACGATATCAGCATTGATAATAAAAAGGGCAGGGTTGAGCTGTTCTATATCAGCGATGATGAATCCGAAAATATCACTCAGGCGGTAAAATTCGTTACGGGTCATTATAAGAAAAAGACAAAGAAAATAAAGGATGAAAACGGCGAAGAGAAAAAGGTCCCCGTCAATTATAACGAGAGAAAGAATACCAAGGTGTTTGTTTTTGCCGCCAACGAGGGCAATTCAAGGATTGTTGATTCGCTTGACAAGGGTGACCACTATAAGGATATTGCCGAGGAACGCTTTGAAAGCGACGCTTTCATTGATGACAGTGAGCTTTTCAAAGTCAGGCGTGTTGACGATATCCGTTCGTTTGCGTGGGACTGCATCGAAAAAGCCGATATTTTTGACAAGTATGTTCAGGTCGGTGATGAAAAGGTTGTTTCAGTCCTCATTCTCGGCATGGGCAGATACGGCACGGAGCTGCTCAAAACTCTTGTGTGGTACGGTCAGATGAAGGGCTACAGGCTTGAAATAAATGTTGTTGATAAGAATGCAAACGGCGCTTCGGCAAGCTCAAAATTCGGTCACATCTGTCCGGAAATTATGGCAACAAACAATAAAAAAGTTGAAGGCGATTCCTTTTACAGCATTGAGTTTTTTGAAGGTGTGGATGTGTTTGCCGATTCTTGGGACAATGCAGTTTGCTATGACGGCGATGATACCGGGAAAAGGCTGCGTGCCGAGCGTCTGAGAAGAACAACCCTTGCGTTTGTTGCCTTCGGTGATGATGATAAAAACATTCAGGCTGCCGTTGAGCTTCGCACACTGTTTGACAGAGTGAACAAAACATTTGCAACCGCTTCACAGCCTGAAAATGAGCTGCCTGCCATTTATTCAATAGTGTATGATGAGCAGAAAACCGAGAATCTTGCAGGTGCGGGCAGCCAAGGCACCGCAGGTATGCTCAGGACTCACAAAAAGCAGCCTTATAACATTCAGTTTATAGGCAGTCTTTCTTCTCAGTATGACTATTCATCGGTCTACCCCGAGGAGCTTGAAAAAGAAGCTTTTGATAAGTGCCATATGCAGTGGTCATACTATTCCGTTGACAGAGAGGTTGAAACCAAAGAGCAGGAAGAGGGCAGAAAGCTTACCGCCGACGAAAAGGAAGGCATGAGAGCTGCTGCAAGAAAAGAGCAGATAGGTTTTTATGAGAATTTTGAATATTTCAGACTTTCTTCAATGAGCAAGGCAATGCACAAAAGGCTTATCCGCAAACGCTTTGACAGCGAATTCGGCTGTGAGCACGGCGGCGGATATGAGTGCGACTGCGATAAATGCTGGGCAAGAAGAGCCAATGAGCATAACCGCTGGAATGCTTACACACGCTCAATCGGTTATGTACACAGCAATAAAAAATCAGACAGAGCAAAAACGCACACCGACCTTATTCCGTTTGATGAGCTCAGTGATGCAACAAAGCGCCTTGACTGACGGAAGGACTGGTTGAATGACGGTAATCGAATTTTTTGACAAGGATTCGGCGATTAAAAATGTTGTCAGCACGCTTTTGTGCAAGCCCGAAAAGGTTGTGTTTATCGGCAACGGCTCAAAAAAAATGCGCAGGAGCATTGAAAAATACAGAGAGCTTGCCCTTTCAAGGGGTCTTACCGTTGATTTTGAGATTAAATCCGTGCAGACCAACAACCTTATGGCGGTTGTCGGAGCTATAGAAGATGCGGCAAGCGAAAACCCCGACTGTGTTATTGACCTGAGCGGCGGTGAGGACCTCTGCCTTGTTGCGGTCGGCATAGTCTACGGCGAAAATGCGGACAGCATCAGACTTCACCGCTTCAATATTTCCGATAACAGAATGACGGATTGTGATTCCGACGGTGTGCTGTGCGCATCAATGCCCATGGAGCTGAGTGTTGAAGAGAATATTTCGGTCTACGGCGGCAGAGTTGTTTACAGCGACGAAAAAAGCGGCGGCACACAAAGATGGGATTTCAGCGGTGAGATGGTTGACGATATATTCGTCATGTGGTCCGAATGCAAGAAAAATCCGACACTCTGGAATTCGCAGATAAAAATACTCGGCAGAATTTGCAGTGAAAAGTATTTACCCGAGGAGCTTTCTTTCAGTGCGGACAGGCAGGAGCTTAAGGAGGCAACAGGTGACAAGGCGTGGCTGCTCGGCAACCTCAATGAAATGCTCAAAAGGCTCAATTCTCTCGGCGTTATAAGCAATCTGAGGCTCAACGATTCAAAGCTTTCCTTTGATTTCAAAAACAGGCAGATTAAAAACTGCCTCACAAAAGAAGGGCTTATTCTGGAGCTTACGGTTGCCGTTGCAGCCGGTGAGGCACAGGATGAAAACGGTGAGCTGATTTATAACGATGTGGCAACGGGAGTTTACATTGATTGGGACGGCGAGATTCAGCCCGAATACAAGGCGGATGTTGAGAACGAAATCGATGTTATTCTTATGAAGGGAATGGTGCCCGTTTTTATCTCATGCAAAAACGGCATGGTTTCCATTGACGAGCTTTACAAGCTTTCTGTTGTTGCGGAGAGATTCGGCGGCAGGTTTGTGCGCAAGGTGCTCGTTGCAACGGAGCTCGAGAAGCTCGGCTCAAAAGAGGGATACATCAGAGCAAGAGCAGAGAGCATGGGGATAAGAATTATTGACGATGCGGATATTATCAGCGAGGATGCTCTTATAAAGAAAATAAAAAATCTTTGGAAATAACAAAAGCACAGCCCCGATAAAATGAGCGGATGAATCATTTTATCGGGGCTGATTATTATTTTGCATCTTTTTTTCTGAATCTGATAAGACCTATTGCGATTGAGAGCAGGTTGAATATCTCCGTAACCGTGCCTGAGTAGGAGCTGCTTATGATATTATAAATAAGCCACATGAGCGAGGTTGGCACCGTCAGCGCCCTGAGCTGCTGTGTTTTGGGGTTCCACATGACAAATGACGATATCATCATTGCTGCCATGGGCAGAAGCGAGGCGGGGGAGGTGTAGGTTATAATTCCGCTTGCCGCTGCGAGAATTGCAAAAACAATCGGGCAGGCGATGCTGTCCACAAACCTTGATTTGCCTCTGAAAAGGAATACCGAAGAGCGGATAAGACCGATTATGTTGCCCGCCATTCCTTCGTATGCGCCAATCATAAAATACTGAACAGCAAAAAGCAGACCCGAGCACGCCTGCATTGCTACAATGCGCCTGTGTGTGCGCTGCTGAAACGAGAGAAGAAGAATTGCGGCGGCAACAAAGCCGATAATCTGCGAGATGATGAAGGCTGTATCCTTGCCCGTAAAATAGTTCTTGATAAAATCCATAATTACCTCGGTTGAATGTTAAATTAACAATACTTTGATTAACATCAATGAACAGTGAATAATGAAAAGTGAAAAATTTCGGATAGGCTCCGCCTATGACCGATTATGTATGTTTGTTTCGGCATAATAGCAGGGGCGACCCTTTGTGGGCTCCCGAAAAGCAAATCCGTAACAACATTGTAGGGGAGGGGTTACCCCTCCCGAAAACAAATTGTATTTTGGCGGGCGGCGAAACGCCGCCCCTACGAAGTGTGACCGTGAATTATT
>JAFQON010000013.1 GCA_017403185.1 Clostridia bacterium | reverse complement strand
TGCATCTGAAATGCAATAGATTGCGTGCAGTCGGGCATTTCTTCGATGCAGGCATACGCGCGTATGTCAAAGAGAAAAATGCCCGAATGTGCGTGATATTATTGTATTTCAGACTTATGTGTTGTTGTTAATCAAAGTATACTTCTGTCAGAGCAGAATGTCAACAAAAACAGGTCACGAATTTTCGGCTTCAGAGAATTTGACAAAAGCGGGCAGATGTGATAAAATATAATTAACCTATAAAGAGTGCGTGAGAGACAAGCTCGTTGACCGCACAGCAACCTGCAATCTGCAAGGTGCTAAAGCTTGACCGATGGGTATGATATGAGTTTTGTGCACACCCTTCGGTAACGATGGGTGTGCTTTTTTGTGCTCTTTTGGGAATAAATTCAAGGAGTGCATACTATGCAGAAAAAAAGAATAACGGTAATCGGCAGCAGGGAGCGGCTCAAAAGAGCCGCCGCACACATCGGCGAAAGAACACTTTCCAACCTTCTTAAGCTTGAGGGGTATGTGTATGTGCGGCTCGGCACGGATGAAATTGCAAAAAGATTTCTGAAGGATGCTCAAGCGGAGGGCTTCACCTTCTCTGACGGAGTTAAGCCCACAAAAAGGCATATTTCGGATATCTTTGCGCTGCACAAGGATAAAACGCTGTGTTACCTCGGCTGGGCAGGGCATATGGTTTATGCTCAGGCTGAGAGAAGGGGCGATGAACCGATAATAAGAGTTGATTATCAAAAATATGTTGACGGTCAGGCGGATTTTATAATTGACAGGCATAACAAGCGGTCAGCCGACGCATAAACAACGGGGCACTTCGATTTTGAAGTGCCCCGTTAGGGTTAATATCAATACCACAGGAAGCCGAGGAAGAGAATTCGGATTATCCACTGCCACAGGGAGTAAGAAACAGTGACCTCAAAGGTGTCTGTATACTGCCCGTAGCGCACGGTTACGGTCTGCTTGCCTGTCTTTGTGCTGTCATAGCCGCTGACGGTCATTGCGGAGGTATCGGTTATGCTCTTGGTTGTGCCGTCTGCCTTTGTGTATCTGAGCCTTATGCCGGTAAGGTCGATATCCTCACCGTAGTAATAGCTTGTTTTATCGGGCAGATGCGAAATTTTTATGCTTGCGGTGGGCACAAAAATCTCGAATTCGCTGAACTGGCTTACAACAAAAATGAGGTAGCCGTTTTCAACTCTGAGGGTGCCGTTTTCGGTTGAAAGCTGCTCTCTGCCGCCGCCCGTGAAGCGGTGATAAACCATAAAATCGGTTCTGTTTTTATAAGCATCGGGTATCGCCATTTTGATTGTTACGGTGTAGCCCTCGTTTGGCTGAACAACCGCCGATGCGGCATTCAGTGCCTTGATATTATAAAGGCCTATCTGCTTGTAGTATTCACCCTCTACCATATAAACGCCGCCGGGCTCTCTGTCTGCCGTTATTTCGGTAACATTGAGCGAAACCTCTTCACTGAAGGCTTCGGGCAGGAAGGTGGCAGAAACATCATAATCCTCGGACTTTGAGAATTTGTTGAAAACTGCTGTAAACTGAAGGGGCATTGCGGGCATTTCGTCGGGGATTGCGGGCGACCAGCCGGCAAATATATAGCCATCCTTCACGGGGTCATCGGGAGCGGTTATTGCACTGCCTGCTTTGACGGGAATTATAACTTTAATTTCGCCGTCAACAACCCACTGAGTATCATAGGTGTTGGCATAAACCGTCAAATCACAGGTTGCGGTGATATCCGTGCCGTTGATTCTTGCGGTGATAACAGCCTTGCCCGCCTTGTGAGCTTCAATGTTGCCGTTATTATCAACCGTTGCAACGGAATCATCGGAAGATGTGAACACAATATCATCGGTAATGTTCTGAGTTACGGTTGCAAAAATTTTAACCTTGCTTGCCGATGAAATCATAAGCTCCGTATTGTCGAGGGTGATTTCAACGGGAACCTCTTCTATAATCTCGCCGCATTCCGAGCAGGTGCCTGAGAACACACTCTCACCGCTGTATACATATTCACCGAAGGTGTGACCCGTTGCAGGGAGTGTGAGCACGCTGCCTATAACACTGTCACAGCTGATACAAACCGAATATCTCTTGCCTGACTCGGTGCAGGTGGGGTCAACAACAACATCCTTCGTGATGTGCGAGCCCGTGCCTGTTATATCCTTGCTGTAGGAATAAGCACATTTTGTGCAGGTATATTTTGTTGTGATTTGCGTGCAGGATTGGTGGGTGATTTCTTCAGTGTAGCTGTGCCCGGTTTTGGGAAGTGTTTTGCTTTCAAGCTCTTCGCCGCAATCGGTACAGGTCAGGATTTCAAGACCCGTCATTGTGCAGGTAGGCTCAACCACGGTGTGCCACTCACCCTCTGTGTGACCCTTTGCGGGAGTTGTAATTATTTCAAATGCAGGTTCGCCGCAGTTTGCACATTTATAATAAGCTCCGCCGCCCTTGGTGCAGGTGGGGTCAAGTTTTATAACCTCATTCGACTGAGTATGACCCGAAGCATCTTTTATTGTGGTGTGCTTTTCGCCACCGCAGCGGGTGCATTCATAATTTATAACACCGTCTTCAACACAGCTTGCTTCTGTTCTTGATGTTTCAACATAATCGTGGCGGAGTATGCTGATAAACTTGCCTACTGTTTCGCCGCAGACCGTGCACACACCCTCTTTATAGCCTCTTGAAGTGCAGGTCGGCTCTCTTGTAACATTCCAGCTTTCAACATCGTGACCCGGTGCATCAATGTGGTCAAACGAATTCGTTGCGCCGCAGGAACAGACAGCCTCAACATAGCCGTCAACCTCACAGGTGGGGGCGTGCTCGGTTTTTTTGACGGTATGCACAGCTGTATATTTACCGTAGTTTTTGAGTGCGGTTTGCGCAAGGCAGGAATAATTCAGGGGATATCCGTCAGAAATTTCAATCTCCTTCCACTGATCAACCGTGCCTTCATAGAATATTTCGGGGTAATCCCAGATTGAAGTGAAGGCATGACCGAAGGGATATTCTTCCATTGCCGTAACCGTGACGGGAACATGAATGTTCCTGATGAATTTATTCATAATCGCACGGTCATTGATATGGGTTACGCCGCTCGGGATTGCGTAACACAAATCAAGCCTGCCCGTAGGATATGCGATCATCGTTGTTTTATCTTTATTGAAAAGCACGCCGTATTCATCGTTTGAGAGATTTTTGCTTTCCGAACTTACGGTTGTCTTCTGATAATTAGGGCAGTCAACAAACGGATTGCCGCCGATATATTTAACGCTTGCGGGGATATAAACCTCTTCAAGCTCACTCCATTTGAAAGCGCCGCCTGCAATAACGGTTGTGCCGTCTTTTACATCATAATGTGCTTTGCCTGCGCCTTCTTTTGTTGCAATAAGATAATCCTGATAATAGAACACGCCGTCTTCGTCATAATCCGCATTTTCAAGGAAGGGTGTGCCTTCAAAAACATCATAGCCGAATTTGCTGATGCCGAAATTTTTGCTTATTGATGGGAAGGTTATCTCTTTAAGCTGAGAATTCTTGAATGCGCCGTTACCCATCCACTGGAATTCCTCGCCTTCAATATGAACGCTTTCAACGCTTGAATTCATGAACGCATAGTCATAAATCATACCTACTGTATATAAGGTCTGTCCGCCTAATTTATATACAGATGTGGTAACGGTTTTAAGATTTTTTGCGCCGCAGAAGGCAAAGGGCGCAATTCCGCAAACCTGTTTGGGTGTTTTATATTCGGTTGCGGGTGCATTCTGAGGATAAGCATAGATAGCATAGTCCACAACGCCCAGAAGCACGCCGTCAGCGGTTGCGCTGAACTCCTCGTTACCCTCTGCAACGGAGAATGCCTGATTGTTGAGAGCATAGGCAAATGCCTCTTCATGAATCTCGGTAACGGTTGCGGGAATATGAACAGAGCTGAACATACAGTTTGCAAATGCACATCTGTCAAGGGTTGTTACGGTGTAGCCGTCAACCGTTTCGGGGATAACGAGAGCATCGGTTGCATCCTTATAGCCATAGGATTTGATAACCGCATTGCCGTTTTCGTCAATCACATAAGCCCAGCCGTCTGATGCAATCCAGTCGCCGTCATAATTTGTCTGCTCAAATTCCGCTTCATAGCCGCAGGAGCAAAGAGCATTTGTTTCTGTTTTGGTAACAATGCCGTGCTGAGCGGTGCTGTAGGAGCTGTAGTGAATATCCGCTGCCAATTCTGCAGCGCAGATATAGGATAAGCCGCAGGTATCAATGCAGGGAACAATTTCAATCTGACGCCATTCTTCTTCTGTTCCTTCATAGTAAATATCGGTTATGCTGTCAAAGGTATCCGCACCGTACTTAACACCGAGACCTGTTGTGTCAATATATTTCACGCTCTTGGGAATATAAAGGCATTTATAAGGTCCGTCATAGAAAAACTGAGCCGCAATTCTCTCAACGCCCTCTTCAACTACAAAGCAGGTACCGTATCTGCCCGAGGGGTAGGAAATGATTGTTTTGCCGCCGTCGCCGCAGAGCACACCGTTTTCATCTGTGAAAAAATACGGATTACCCTCGCTCACGGTAATCTTTTCAAGATTGTGGCACATATTGAACGGATTAACCTCAATATGCTCGACGGTTGAGGGGATATAAACTTCCTTGAGTGTGGTATTGTCAAACCAAATTTCACCCGCAACAATTCTTGTGCCCTCTTCAATTTCATAATATTCCTTATCAAAGCTGCTCTTTGCATCAATCAGGCAGCCGTCAATATATCGCACACCCTTCAGGTCATAGCCGCCAAGGTTTCTGCAGGATTGGAATATGCCTGCGCCGATATACTCAACCGATTCGGGAATATTTACTTTTTCAAGATATTCACAGCCTATGAATGCGTATGAATCAATCTTTTTCACGCCTTCTTTGATTGTGAGATTTTCAAGCTTCCTGCAGTTGCCGAATGCCGAATATCCGATTTCCTCAATATGACCGGGAATTGTGAGATTAACACCGTTTTTCAAGCCATTGAAGGCATAGGGGGCAATTACTCTGACCGTTTCAGGGAAAATGATGTTACTGCTTGCAATGGGGAAGGCAGTAAGCTCCGTCATATCCTTGGTGTATAATGCGCCTTCATAATCGGTATAGTATTCGTTGGCATCGTCAACATAAATATTTTTCAGGTTTGATGTGAAGCAGTTAAATGCGTACGGCTGAACCTTCTTCACGGTTTTGGGAAGATAAATTGCGGTGCAGTCACAGCTCACAAAGGAATCCTCACCGATAACCGTTACGGGGTAGCCGCCGAGAGTTTCGGGCACGGTGATTTCATCGGTTGACTCGTTATCCGTATAGTCCACCAGTGTTGCTTCGCCATCGGTAACCATGTATTTAAAATTGCCTTCTGTGAGCACATTGCCGGCTGCTTCGGCGGTCACGAGGGGCTGACCGCCGAGTGCAACAGCAACCGAGCCAAATGTCATCAGAACGGCGAGGAATATCGATAATATTTTTTTCATAAAATTGCCTCCTTTTGTGTTTTGCCTGTCATTCTGAGCATCAGCGAAGAATCTTCGGTTTATTTCAGCTGAGATCCTTCACTTCGTTCAGGATGACAAATTCTTTATAATTCCGCAGTAATGCTGTAGGCTCCGCCCGCTTCGGCAACGGCACCGACCGCATCACCGTAAATGCCCGCCTTGGGCTCATGCCCTTTTGCCTTTATCTGCGACACAAGGTATTCCCATGTCATCTCAGTATCGGCAGGCACAGTCAGCGTGAACGAATCCACAACATCCTCATTCATATCAATCACCTCAACCGCAACCGTTGCAGGTGCCTGAGTGGTCGGCTCGGTTGTGGCGGGCTGAGTTGTGGTGGGTTGGGTTGTTGTTTCTTCTTCTGTTGTTGATTCGGTGGTGGTGGGTCTTGTGGTTGTTGCTTTGGTTGTCGTGGGCTTAGTCGTTGTGGTTCTGCGTGTGGTTGTTTGTTTATTTGTTGTCGTCTGCTTGCTTGAGGCTGTTTCTTTAACGGTCACCGAGGTTGATGACGCCGAATTGCGTGTGGTTGTTTCTTCTTTACGCTTCGTCGCCGACGGTTCCGTAACATCTGTGGTGCTTTCTGCCGTTGTTGTCTCCTCCGTGGGTATAACGGCAAAAACATATTCTTCGCTCTGCGACGGGGCTGTTGTTACCTCTTCAACATATGAGGTTGTTTCTTTTGACGATACAACCTTTTTTGCCACGGTTGCAACGCCTGCAGTTGAGCCGCCGATAACGCCAACCGCTGCCACGCCTGCAACAACCTTCTGAGCAACGGATAATGCTGCCACCTTTGCTGCAATACCGGTGCCCGTTGCCGCTGCTGTTGATGAAGTTGCCGCTGCTGTTGATGCTGCTGCCGTGGTTGCCGTAGCAGTTGACGCTGCTGTTGAGACCGCAGTTGTGCTCACACCTGCAAGCACCGCCGCCGATGCCGTGCTTGCGGCAAATGCAGCTGCAGTTGTTTCGCCCGTTTTGCCGAGCGCCCATATAACAACGCCGAGGGGTGCGGCACTGTAAAGGGCGGTTATGCCCTTCTTCTCAAATTTGTTTTTCAAATCCTTCCTTGCGGTGAAAAGCCTGTTTTTGACGGTGCTGACGGGCACCTCAAGGCTCTGCGCAATTTCATTCACGCTCATATCGCCGAAATACATCATCATAACGCAGGCACGCTTTTCAGCCGTAAGCTCGTCAACAGCCGCCATAACCTCGCTGCGCAGCTCTTCTTTGTCAACTTTTTCTTCAGGGGTGAAGCTTAAATCTTCATCGGGCAGGCTGCCGATAATTTCTTCCTCTTCTTCGCCGAAAAGCACAGGCTTTTTTGCCTTCATAAAATTTTTACTCTTGTTTGCAACTATCTGATAAAGCCACGCCGTGAAATTCCCCTCGGGGTCAACCGTGTCGATTTTTTCAAGCACCTTTATGTAGCTTTCCTGCAAAATATCCTCGGCATCGTGCTCGTTTTTGCAGATTTTAAGAGCAACAAAATACGCCTTGGGGCTTGTAATTTTATACAATTCCTCAAATGCCGCTTTGTCCCCGCTCTTCGCTTTTAATATAAGCTCGGATATTCTGCTGTTTTCTGCTTTCATACACATACCACCAATTTTTTATCTGATTACATTATAACATCTGAAACACTTCCGTTCAACAATTCGCTGTCGGTTCTTTTTTTCTTTGGGCTGCCTGCCGACTCACGGCCACACAGGTTGATATAATCTATACCTTTTTTTATCGCCGTGCGGATGTAGTTGCAGGGCGAATCAAACCTTTCGGCATAAATGAACACGGGCTCCGCATCACCTGCCGCAAGCTCGGCAACAACTGTGCGTTTTGCCTCATTAACGGTAACATCGAGCAAATGAAAGCCGTCAATATTGACTCTCGTTTTTTTAATTTCCGCTCCCATCGGCATTCCTCCTTGTTTTGCCTTTCACTTATAGTACAACTCACAAGGCGGTTTGGTCTAAAGAAATTCAAAATATTTCAAAAAAAATTTAAGGACAGCCGCAAAGGCTGTCCCTGCAAGGTTTTTGCATGAAAAAAGAGCGGCACATGGCCGCTCCATACTGTGATTAAAGCTTTGAAAATCCGTGGCTGTTGATAAGTGCGTCGAGCTTTTTGCCTTCCTTGCAAAGAGGGCATTCGTGTGACGGGCAGGCAAAATAATCCGTGAGGTCATTGGGATTGAATACGGAGTTAACCGCATAGCCGTTGCACTCTGTTGCGGTTGAGAATATTGATGCAACACCCACAACCTCGCCGCCGTAGTAGCCGACCGCTTCCATAGCTGCCTTTACTGTGCCGCCCGTGGCAACGGATACGGCAAGGATAAGCACGTGCTTGCCCTTAATCATGGGCACAATGTTATCTCTGAAAAGAAGCTGAGAGCTGCTTGTCATCTCAGGAGTAACAACATAAATGGTCTGGTGGGCATTTATATTCATCCAGTGGTTTTTTGTGAGTTCATCTGCAAGGCAGGCACCGATAACCTCTGTGCCGTCAAGGCAGAGAATGGTATCAATAATGTTTACCTTATAGTTGCTGTTGCTGCAAAGCTCCTGTGCAACCGCCTTTGCTTCCGAAAGACGGGACTTCTGAGCGGCAACATCAATATAATAGTTGCTGTGTGAATGATTGGTTGCAAAATGACCCTTTGCAACACGAAGGAAAAGGTTGCTTCTCTTGGTTTTGATTTTAGTGATGCTTGATGTAGGCATAGAAAAATCCTCCTTGAAATTGGATTACACTATTATTCTATAATAAATATGTGCCGATTACAAGAAAAATTTTCAGATTAGAATGCTTTTTTCACAAATATTTACTGATTTTTCAATAAATATTGCATTGATATTGATAAAATTGCGTGATATAATTAGGCTGTAGAAGAAGGGCATTGTGTGCCCGATGTATAAAATCCGCTCAGGAGGGATAAGCTTATGAAAATGTCATTCCGCTGGTATGGCGAAACAGACCCCGTTTCACTTCAGTATATCCGTCAGATTCCCAATATGAAAAGCATTGTAAGCGCTGTTTACGATGTTAAACCCGGTGAGGTATGGCCCGAAGAAAGCCTTGCAAAAATGAAAAATCAGTGCGATGACAACGGCCTTGTTTTTGATGTTGTTGAGTCAATCCCCGTGCACGAGGATATCAAGCTCGGCAGAGGCGAGGTTGAAAATCTTATTGAAGTTTATTGCGAGAATATCCGCCGCTGCGCAAAATACGGCGTTAAGTGCGTAACATATAATTTCATGCCCGTTTTTGACTGGACACGCACTCAGCTTGACAAAGAAGCTCCCGACGGCTCAACAAGCCTTGTTATGTATTGGGAGCAGATGAAGGGTCTTGACCCTCTCAAAGACGACATCCATCTGCCCGGATGGGATTCAAGCTACACTCAGGATGAGGTAAGAGAGCTTATCAGCGCTTACGGCGAAATCGGCGAAGAAGGGCTGTGGGCAAATCTTGAAAGATTTCTCAAAAAGGTTATTCCCGTTGCTGAGGAATGCGGCGTGAGAATGGCAATTCATCCCGACGACCCCCCGTACCCCATCTTCGGTCTGCCCAGAATCATCACAAATGAAGAAAATCTTGACAGAATGCTTGCAATCGTTGATTCACCTGCAAACAGCCTTTGCCTTTGCACGGGCTCACTCGGATGCGCAGCTTCAAACGATGTTATCGCAATGGTGCGCAAATACAGTGCAGCAGACAGAATTGCATTCATGCACATGAGAAACATTCTTATTATGCCCGACGGCAGCTTTGAGGAAAGCGGTCATCTTTCAGACTGCGGCAGCCTTGATATGTATGAAATCACAAAAGCTCTTGTTGAAACAGGCTTTGACGGCTATGTAAGACCCGACCACGGCAGAATGATATGGGGCGAAACAGGCAAGCCCGGCTACGGACTCTATGACCGTGCACTCGGCGCCGCATACATCAACGGACTTTTTGAAGCTTGCGAAAAAGCTTACAAATAATCGGAGGAATATAACATGAATCAGATATCAGAAAAAATAATGTCAATCGGCGTTGTGCCCGTAATCAAGCTCAACAACCCCGAAAGAGATTCCGTTGCACTTGCAAAGGCTCTTGTTGAAGGCGGAGTGCCCGTTGCGGAGGTTACCTTCCGTGCTGCGGGTGCAGCAACAGCAATAAAGCTTATGAGCGAAAATGTGCCCGAGATGCTTGTCGGTGCAGGCACGGTGCTCACAACCGCTCAGGTTGACGAGGCGATTGCTGCAGGTGCAAAATTCATTGTAACTCCCGGTCTTGACGAAGAAATCGTTAAATACTGCCAGAGCAAAAATATTCCCATCTATGCAGGCTGCACCACCCCCACAGACTACCACACCGCATACAGACTCGGCCTTGATGTGCTCAAATTCTTCCCCGCTGAGCAGAGCGGCGGCCTTGCAAAAATCAAGGCAATGAGCGCGCCCTTCCCGATGTTCAAGGTTATGCCCACGGGCGGAATTTCGCTCAAAAATCTTGGCGAATATCTCTCCTGCCCTGTTATCGCGGCTTGCGGCGGCTCATATATGGTAACCGCAGACCTCATTGATAACCAGAAATGGGATGAAATCATCGACCTTTGCAAAAAATCAGTTGAAATTGTTAAGGAGGCCCGCGGATAATGGCAAGAGTTGTTACTTTCGGCGAAATTATGCTTCGCCTTGCACCCAACGGATATTACCGTTTCTTTCAGGATGACCAGCTTCAGGCTACCTTCGGCGGCGGTGAAGCAAATGTTTCCGTTTCACTCGCAAACTACGGATTCGACTCCGTTTATGTAACCAAGCTCCCCGCTCACGCAATCGGTCAGGCAGCTGTGAATTCACTGCGTTACTTTGGCGTTGACACAAGCAAAATTGTTCGCGGCGGCGACCGAGTAGGAATCTATTTCCTTGAAAAAGGTGCTTCACAGCGCGGCAGCGTTTGCATTTATGACAGAGCTCATTCGGCAATTCAGGAGGCTGACCCCTCGGATTTTGACTGGAACAGTATTTTTGAAGGCGCAGATTGGTTCCATTTCACGGGCATCACTCCCGCACTCGGCGCAAACCTTGTTGAAATCTGCAAGCAGGCCTGCATTGCAGCAAAGGCAAAGGGCGTTAAAATTTCCTGCGACCTCAACTACAGAGGCAAGCTCTGGACAAGAGCTGAGGCAAGAGAAGCAATGACCGAGCTTTGCAAATATGTTGATGTTTGCATTTCGAACGAAGAGGATGCAAAGGATGTTTTCGGCATTGAAGCTGAAAATACGGATATCTACGGCGGCAAGCTCAACAAGGAGGGCTACAAATCCGTTGCAAAGCAGCTTGCGGATAAATTCGGCTTCGAGAAGGTTGCAATCACACTCAGAACATCAATTTCTGCAAGTGATAATGACTGGGCAGGTATGCTCTATGACGGCGAAAACTACTGCTTCTCAAAGGAATACCACCTTCGCATAGTTGACAGAGTAGGCGGAGGCGACAGCTTCGGCGGCGGCCTTATCTATGCCCTTCTCAGCGGCAAGGATACACAGAGCGCAATTGATTTTGCGGTTGCAGCATCGGCACTCAAGCATTCAATTGAAGGCGACTTCAACAGGGTTTCGGTTGCCGAAATCGAAAAGCTTGCAGGCGGCGACGGCTCAGGCAGAGTTCAGAGATAAAACGGCGATATAACAAAACACACGGTTTATCAAAGCCGTGTGTTTTTTCATAAATTCTGTAGGGGCGATTCACGAATCGCCCGTAAAATTTATCATTTACAATATTTCTCCGCAATCTCCGCAGCACAGTGCACAAGCTCCGAGCATGGGCGTTTTTTATAGTATTCCTTGGTTCTTGCTTCGGGATTGGGGTCTGAGCTTTTTTCGCTCAACCCAAGAAGCTCACGGCAGATTATTGAGCCGTTTTCTTCTTTGAATTCCCCCGCCGCCTTCTGTATAAGAGCGTAAAGCTCCTTTTTCTTTGCATGGTCATTGGGGTCGGTTGATGCGAATTTATTTGAAAGCACCATTATCATACCGCTCACCGCTCCGCAGACCTCACGCATTCTGCCCATTCCGCCGCCGAAGCCTGCGGAAAGGCGGAGCGCATCCTCTTCGCTGAGATTTGTCTGCTCACGGAATGCGCAGAAAACAGCTTGGCAGCAATTGCATCCGCTCTCAAAAAGCTCTTTCGCTTTATCTGCATTGCTCATTAAATCACTCCTTTTTATGATTTTACTATAATAAATCCTGCCGAAAAAGTCAACAAAGTTTATAAAATGTTAAAAATTTGCTATTCCCTTTTCACGAATGTTATGTTATAATACAATAAATATTTCTCGTTTGCGAGAAAAAATATAAAACGGAGGATATGAAAATGATTAAATTCTCAAAGAAAATGCTTGCTCTCATCATGTCGATGCTCATGATTTTCTCATGCGTAGCAGTTTCGGCAAGTGCAGAAGGCGAAGCAGAAACAACAGAAACCATTCAGATCGCTGCTCCCGTATGGGTATTTGAGCAGGAAACAATGTCGTTTTTTGTTGAAAGACCCGAAAACATTGCATACGGCGAAGGCGAAGAAACAGTTTATTACCCCGTAGAAATCACTGTTGAACCCGAAGCAACATTAATCAAAAACACAGACGGCAGCTACATCATCGAAAACATTGAGTTCGGTAAAGAATATACCATTACCGCATCTATCGTTGATGAAACAAACACAGTTGCAGGTTCAGCATCGGTAAAAGCTGTTCCCGTAATCACCGTTCCCGGCACAAAGGATATCTGCGAATTCGACCCTGAGGACAGAACAATCACCGTTGAAAAGATTGATAACATTGTTATCGACGGTAAAGAATGTGTTGTAGGCGTTATGATTGAACCCAATGCTTCATCACAGATTCTCGGCGACGGCACAACAATGTTCTTCAACCTTAACTATTCAACAAATTATACAGTTAAGGCTTATGTTGCTCCCTCGGCAGATATAAAATTTTATTCTGAAGATAACTTTGAAGTAACAGTAAAGGGTCAGCAGGATGCTCCCGCAACACCCGTGCCCTCAGCAATCACTTCAAAATCAATCACAATCGTTGCAGCGGCAGGCTGCCAGTACGCTCTTAAGGACGCAGACGGCGAGTTTGTTTTTGATTGGACAGATTCAACAGGCAAGGATGCAATCATGTTTGACGGACTTGACAGTGAAACAACATATACCGTAGTTGCAAAGAAAAAGGCAACAGAAACTCACTACGAAAGTACAGAAGTAAGCATCACCGCAACCACAAAGAAGGCAGGCAAGGCGGGCACTCCCACTCTTGTGCTTGCTGACAAAACAAACAACTCAATCACCGTTAAGGCTGAAGGCGATGTTGAATTCAAGCTTGGCGACGGCGCATGGCAGGCTTCAGGCGAATTCAAGGGTCTTAAGGCTGACACTCAGTATAACATCTACGGCAGATACACATTCGATGCCGCAACTCAGGACCCCTCAGCAGTGAGCGAGGCTCTTATCGTTAAAACAAACGCTGTTGCAAACTTTGAAGCAAACGAAAAGAAAATCACATTCACAGGCGAAAACGGCGCATATGCAAATTCTGAAATCGAATTCACCGTAACAGGTGACGGCCCCGTTGACATGAACAAGGTTGTTTACGGCGACACAAGAATCGTTCCCGTATCATACAAGGTAGTTTTCGGCTCAGACGAAATCAAGGCATCTACCGCTTGGGATACTCAGAAGATTAAGAACACCGGCAGCTTCACCGCAGAGGCTTATGCTGAAAAGGTTGTTACTGTTAAGGTTGTTTTTGAAGAGCAGGAATACAAGGGCAAGAATGCTGACGGCACCGCAAACTGGGTAATATCAAAGAGCTATGAAAAGAGCTTTGATGTTGAGGTTGGCAGAGTTGACAGCCCCATGACAAAGATCACGGAATTCTTTGAAGGCATTCTCAATTTCCTTCTCAACACCGTTCCTTCATTCCTCGCAGAAGCACTTCAGAGCGATGTTTGGGGCAAGCTTTTTGAAGCACTCGGCAAGCTTGGCAGCGCAATCGGTTAATCCTTAAATTAAAAAATCACCGTGTGTTGTTAATTCAACACACGGTTTTTCTTGCAAAAAATCCGCTGAAATAAATCAGCGGATAATTTTTTTAGTCAAGCTTTGCCTTGAGATAGTTATCGTAGAAATCCTTGACACCTGCGTAGAAATCGTCAACAGTGCCGTCGTTCTTCATGATGTAGTCAGCCATCTTTTCGCTCTCGCTTGTGTGGAAGATTTCTTCTTCGTGAAGGTCATTTTCGCGAAGCTTTTCAACGCTCTTGCCGTCTCTCTCTGAACCTCTTGCGAGCATTCTCTGATAACGGACTTCGTCATCGCTGATAACAACGTCAACAAGAACAAACTTGTCGCCGAAAGCCTTCTTGAAAACCTCAATATCTGAGGGAGGACGGATGCCCGAAACAAGGAAGTTGGGGCTGTCTGATTCCTTAATCTTCTTAACAATCATCTCAGGGAAGAAGGTCTGACCGTTAGCAGTCATATACTTCTTTGATGTTGCGTGAAGGTTGTCACGGGTGAGCTCGAGGCCATCCTGAGCAGCAAGCTCTCTTACAACATCACCAATTGAAATCATGGGGAAGCCGTATGTTTTTGCAACATATTCAAGGAAGAAATCCTTGCCTGTGCCGTTTTTGCCGACAGCAGCTAAAACCATAATAATTACCTCCAAAAAATTTATTGATTAAATTTTACATTATAAAGTGCGGTTTGTCAATGTTATTTCGTAAGCTTATAGACATCTTCCTCTTTGCCGAGCACAAGAAGGTGCTCGTCTTTTTCAAAGTGTCTTTCGCCTGTGATAACGGGCTTCACCTCGCCGTTTTTCTTTGTGGCAAGCACAACAAGGTTATATTTCACTCTGAAATTAAGCTCCTTGACGGTTTTGCCCACCCAGCGGTCAAGCACATCAATTTCAATAATCGAATAATCACTGCCGAGGTCGATGTAATTGAAAATATGCTCGCTGCTCTCAGTCACGGCATAACGCTCAGCCATATTCTTTTCGGGGTAAATAACCTCATCCGCACCGTTGCGCAGAAGGAATTTCTCCTGAATATCCCTGTCCGCCTTGCTGATAACCTTTTTTGCGCCGCACTCCTTGAGCTGACTTGTGATTTCAAGGCTGTTCTGAAAATTCTCGCCGATGCACACAAAGCAGGTGTCAAACGACGGAATGTCAAAGGTTTTGAGCACCTCAATGTTGGTGCAGTCGCCTATTTTTGCGCTCACAACATAGGGCAGCATATCCTCGATTGCTTCCTCATCCTTGTCAACTATCATGATTTCGCAATCCGTCTCCGCAAGGCTTCTGCAAAGATGATGGCCGAAGTGACCCATACCGATTATAAGAAATGATTTCATACTGTTCACCTATCCTATAGTTATTTTTTCTCTCGGGTTTTTAACGGGCGGTGCCGCTTTCTTCTCCATAAGAGCAAGGGCAAACGAAACGCTGCCTACCCTGCCGCAGAACATAAGGAACGCAACAATAAGCCTTGATGCCGTTTCAAGGTCACGGGTGATGCCCGTGGTCATGCCGACGGTGCCTATCGCCGATGCGCACTCAAAAATAATGTCACCTATATCTATTTCGGGCTGAATGGCAAGGATTGCAATAACGCCGAAAATTGCAAGGCTCATATTTGTGAACACAACGGAGCTCGCCTTGTGGATTGCATCCTTTTCAAGCCTTCTGCCGAAAATGCCCTTTGACTGGCGGCGTGTAATGCCGTTGAAGGTTGACATTGCTATGACCGCAAGGGTTGTTGTTTTGATGCCGCCCGCGGTTGAACCCGGCGAACCTCCGATAAACATAAGGAAAACGGTTAAAATTTTGCTTGCAGGTGAAAGAGATGCGGTATCGGTTGAATTGAAGCCCGCCGTTCTCGCCGTGACAGAATCAAAAATTGCATTGAGCAGGCTGTGCCCGAAGGGAAAACCCTCATTGGTAAAATTTCTTTCAAAAACAAGAAAAAGAACAGTCGGCACAACAAGAAGAATCGCCGTTACTGTGAGCACGATTTTTGTGTGAAGCTGATACCGCTTGAATTTAATCTTTTTCCTGCTCACATCGTCCCAGACAAGGAAGCCGATGCCGCCGATAATTATAAGCAACGAAAGCGTGAGGATAATCACGGGGTCATCTGAGAAATCAACAAATGAAGAATAAGGCTCTCTTATTCCCATCAAATCAAAGCCTGCATTGCAGAATGCGGATATTGAGTGAAAAACGGAATACCATATTCCCTTCGCCCAACCGAATTCGGGGATAAACCTTGTTGCGAGCAGCAGTGCACCCGCACCCTCAAAAATTGCGGTGCCTGCAATGATTTTGCCCGTGATGTTTCGGATTGAACCGATATGCTCGGTGTTGATGCTCTCAACCATGATTTCTTTTTCACGAAGCCCCATTTTGCGTTTGAGGAGCATTGAAAACATCGTTGCAATCGTCATAAAGCCGAGACCGCCAACCTGAATGAGGCAGATAATCACAATCTGACCGAAAAGTGACCAGCTTGTGGCGGTATCGAGCACAACCAGACCCGTTACGCACGACGATGAAACCGCCGTAAACAGCGCAGGCACAAAGCCCGCACTTTCGCCGCTCTGCGATGCAAAGGGAAGCATCAGCAGCAGAGTGCCGATTGCGATTATCGTGATAAATCCGAGTGCTATTATTCTTGTCTGTGAAAATTTTCGTTTAAGTTTCATTCAAAAAATCCTTTTATTTATCGTTTGGAATTTCACTGTAATTGATTTCTTCATAGCTTGATCCGTCACGGGATATTTTATAATACTTATCTTTGAAGTGACGGGCGTTGATTTCGTCCCAAAGAGCAGCCATAACATAAAAATATTCCTTGTCGAAGTAATATACATGTTCAATTTCCGCCATATTCGGCAACAAAACAGTTGATTCGGAGCTGTTATGGGGATTTTCAGCGGATAAAGGATATTCCGTTATTGTATTTCCCATTACAAGATAATAACTGTCGTTTTCCCAAAAACCGTTTTCCACTCCGATAACGCCAAAATTAACTACAAGCTCATAGCCGTTATCCGTTTTTCTGAATATCCCTCTTTCACTTAACTCGCTGTCAGGGTCAACGGTTCCTATTGTATAGTTACCGCTCGGCATCGAAACCAAGCCGTATTGCTTTTCGTATTCAGCTATGTGCAAATAATTATTGACCTGTGTTGTTTCTGCTTCATTATCGTTATGTTCACATCCGAACAAGAAAACCGTCAGTAAAGCAAGCATGAATATGAAAAATGATTTTTTCATAACTGCACCTCCCGATTATATATAAATAATACCATATATATTTATATTTTTCAACACACTTGAATTTATATTTGCGGAGTGATAGAATGTTCGTGGTGATATTATGGAAAGATACGTTGACTTGCACACTCATTCACTCAAATCTGACGGCTCGATGACCCCCGCCGAGGTTGTGCGTGAGGCAAAAAGAGCGGGCCTTGCCGCAATCGCACTCACCGACCATGACACGGTTGACGGCATTGAAGAAGCGATGGCTGAGGGCAAAAAAATCGGCGTTGAGGTTGTGCCTGCGATTGAATTTTCCGTTCAGTCCGAAACCGAAACACATATTCTCGGATATTATATCGACATTGAAAACCCTGAGCTGAAAAAGGTGCTCACCGAGGTTGTTGACCTGAGAATCGAGCGCAACCATGTTACCTGCCAAAAGCTGAACGAGCTCGGCTTTGACATAACTCTCGAAGAAGTGCGTGCACTTGCACCGAATAATTTTGTGGGCAGGGCTCATTTTGCAAGAGTGCTTATGGATAAGGGCTACACAAAGAGCGTCAAAGAGGGCTTTGACAAATATATGGCTGCGGGCAAATATGCCTATTGCGAAAAACAGGTACTCACGGCTGAGCGTGCCGTCAAGCTCATCAAGGCTTGCGGTGGTGCAGCGTTTGTGGCACACCCTCACCTCATTTTCAAGCCCGATGATTGGCTTTATGATTTCTTCAAGGAATTAAAGCTCTACGGTCTTGACGGAATCGAGGGATATTACACGGATTATACCCCCGAAATGCAGGAGAAATTCCAGACTATGGCAAAGGATTTGGGTCTGCTGATATCGGGCGGCACGGACTTCCACGCCAGAATGAAGCCGCATATTTCAATCGGCACGGGTCTGGGCAACATGAAAATCCCCTATTCCGTGCTGGAAAATATCAAAAAAGCGTTGTAAAAAAGGGGCTGTAAAAACAGCCCCTTTTCGCTTTTATTTCACCTTTTCGGATTCAAGCACATTGCCCTGCTTATCAATTGTGATTTTGTATACGCTATCCTGATCATTTTGGGTGTAGAAGGTACATTTGCCTTCGCTGAAAACGGGTACGGTTTCATATTTACCATAGCTGCTGTTCCAATCTGTATAGTAAATATATTTTCCGTAATCGCTCAGATTAAGAACCTCTGCACCGTCAAGATTATAGAATTTATAGTCTGAGGTCATGCCTTCACGAGCACAAAAAAGTCCGTCACCGTATGCGTGAAGGCCGTCCAGTTCCAAACCGGTCTCGTTTATTTCCATAGTCTGTGTGTTCAGCACACATAAACCCGAGCCATACACATCACCAATAAGAACGATATTGTCCCTGTCATTTATGTAGCTGTGGCTTCCGTAATCAAGCGACGCATAACAATCTCCGTCAATTTCATGCAGGTTGATACTTTTTTGATTAAGAGAATTATAAATTATATAATTATCGTAAGCAAAACAGCCATTGCCTATATACATAAAATGACGGTTTCCGTTTTTGACATCTTTTTCGATATCGGAAATACTTACATCGTAATAGAACAACCCGCCGTTTTCGGTGAAAGGCGAATCGGAGGTCGGCTCAACAAACCATTTGTTATCTTTTATAACACCAACCTCAATGGTTGTGCCCGTATAATCTTCGTATTCATTGGCAACAAGCTCATACATTGCGCCGTTTTCATCATAACCCGAGGCAAGCACGATGTCACATTCTCTGTTACTTAAAAATGCACTTGTAACAAAAGGTTCGGTTTCCTGATGCTGAGTGGTTTCCGACTGCGTTTCAGTTGTTTCAATCGGCTGTGAGAGTTCAACATCCACATCCGATACTGACCCGCATGAGCACAAACCGATAAGTGTTACTGCGCAAAGCAGCAATGCAACAATTCTTTTCATGATAATTCTCCTTTATCTTTTTTGAAGAAATCCTTCTGTAAATATAGATAAGGCAAGTGTCGGTTCGGTTCATTATTTTATAATTTTTCTTTATTTTTCAAAAAACTATTGTATCGCAAATAAATATATGCTACTATATATTGTATACAAAAATAACATAACACAGGAGTGATTCCAATGAAGCTTCCCGTTGCCGTTCAGCTCTACTCGGTCAGAGATGAAATGGAAAAGGACTTTTACGGCACAATAAAACTTATGAAGGAAATCGGCTATGACGGCGTTGAATTCGCAGGCCTTTTTGAGCAGAATCCCGAAGAGATAAAGGCTTTTTGCGATGAAATCGGCATTGTTCCCATTTCCGCCCATGTTCCCTATTACGATATGCTTGAAAATCCCGAGGCAGTGCTTGCAGATTACGCAAAAATCGGCTGTAAGTATGTTGCAGTACCCTATCTTACCGAAGAATGCAGACCCGGCACAGACGGTTTTGCCGCAACGGTTGAGGGCATTCGCAAAATCGGTGAAGCTGCAAAGGCTCTCGGCATTCAGCTTCTCTATCACAATCACGATTTTGAGTTTGTTAAAATCGGCGACGATTACGCTCTCGATGTGCTTTATTCAACAATCCCCGAGGACCTTCTCAAAACCGAGATTGACACCTGCTGGGTAAATGTTGCAGGCGTTAATCCCGCAGAATACATTGAAAAATACAGAGGCAGAGCCCCCGTTGTTCATCTGAAGGATTTCAAAAAGAGCGGCGACAAGCTCGGCAAGCTCTATGACCTTATCGGCATTGATGACGAGGCTCAGGCTGAGGAGGAAGAAGACAGCTTCTCATTCATGCCCGTAGGTCACGGCGTTCAGGATATGCCCGAAATCCTTGCAGCCTGCGAAAATGCAGGCGCACAGTGGGTTGTTGTTGAGCAGGACAGCCCTGCAAAAGGCGACACTCCCGTTAATTCCGTAACTCTCAGCAGAGAATATCTCAAAACTCTCGGCTGGTAATATAATAATAAAAAACGAGGTAATTATTATGGCAGAAAATATTCTCGATAAGTTCAAGGATGCCCCCGCAGAAGAAAAAGTAAGAGATATGAGCAAGAAGGTCAAGGTCGGCATCATCGGCACAGGCTGGATTGCAGAGGCTCATGTTAAGGCGTATCAGAAGTGCCCCGATGTTGAAATCGTTGCTGCGGCAGACCTTGTGCCCGGCAAAGCAGAAGCATTCTGCGAAAGATACGGCGTTGAAAATGTTAAATTTTACCCCAGCCACAAGGAGCTCATTGATGCAGGCGAATGCGATGCAGTAAGCGTTTGTACTTACAACGCAACTCATGCTGAATGCACAATCTACGCTCTTGAGCACAATGTGAGCGTTCTTCTTGAAAAGCCCATGTGCGTTACTCTTGAAGAGGCTGTTGCAATCTGCAAGGCAGAGAAGGCAAGCACAGGCGTGCTTTCAATCGGCTTCCAGCCCCGTTTTGATGAGAACATGAAGATGCTCAAAAGAGTTGTTCAGAGCGGCGAGCTCGGCAAGATTTATTACATCCAGACCGGCGGCGGCAGAAGAAGAGGCATTCCCACCCCCTTCGGCACATCGTTCATTCAGAAGGATACAGCAGGCATCGGCGCACTCGGCGATATCGGCTGCTACTCGCTCGATATGGTTCTCAACTCAATCGGCTACCCCAAGCCGCTTACCGTTTCGGGCTATAAGTCAGATTTCTTCGGCAAGAGCCCCAGCTATGAGCATCACGATGTATTCGGCGTTGACGATTTTGCAGCAGGCTTCATCCGTCTTGAAGGCGGCATCATCCTTGACTTCAGAATCGCTTGGGCAATGAACCTTGACACCCCGGGTGACACAATCATCATGGGCACAAAGGGCTCGGTAAGAGTTCCCTCAACTGAATGCTGGAACGGCAGCATCGGCGGTCCTCTTGTAATTTATCATGAAATTGCAGGCGAGCAGATTGAAACACACATCCCCATGAAGGATAACAAGTTTGACTGCTTTGATGTTAAAATCCGCTCATTCATTGATGCTGTTAAGGAAGACGGCGAAGCACCCGTTCCCTGCAGCCAGATTCTTTACAACCAGGCTATTATCGACGGTATCTCACGCTCGGCAGAGCTTGGCAGAGAAATCGAAATCGAAATCCCCGAAATTTAAGTTATCATGTTGTTCAGCAGCCGGCAAAATCTGCCGGCTGTTGCTTTTTGCTCTGATATGTGTTATAATTGCGGTGTATAATCAGACAAGGGGGTTGCAATATGTGTAACTGCAACTTTATTTGCAAAATAGTAAGCGTTCTTATTCTTGTGGTCGCTTTTCTTGTAAACACAGTCAGCGGATGGTTCGGCGGCGGGGATATAATCCCCACTAAACATTGCTATCTCGGGCACACCTGCTACGAAACCACGCTTGAAGAAACAACAGAGCCGTCAACCGAGGAACACACTACTCAGCCCTCAACAGACGAGCCCGGGACCGTTCCTTCAACCGAAGAAACTACGGAATCCACTACAGAATCCACCACGGAATCGACTACAGAGTCAACAACGGAATCGACATCACCCGTTGAGCCTTCGGAAACAACAACCACCACAAAACACACAACCACCAAACCGCCCGAAACCGATGCAGGCCCTCATATTATGACCGCTGAGCAAACCTCACTCGCCGTTTTCGGCGGCAGTGCAGATGATATCTACAGAGGTATCGCTCCCATGAGCGACGGCGGATATGTTGTGTGCGGCACAACCGATTCAAAAGACGGCAACCTTGCCAAGGCATACACAAACACAAGCTGGAAAACTCCATATTCCTTTATTGCCCGCTATTCGAAAACAGGCACTCTTAAATGGATTAAGGGCTTTTCAAGCACCTCGGCAGGCATAACGCTTGAGGATGTTGCCGTGCTCAGCGACGGCTCGATTGTTGCCGTAGGCTACACCCAGGCAACGGATTACGCAGCAAACAACGAATCGAAGGGCACTTATGAAGCAATCATTCTCAAACTCAACGCTTCAAACGGATATCTTAAATCCAAAAAGAGCTTCGGCGGTAAAGGTGCAGATATGTTTACCTGCGTCACCGCAACCGACACAGGCTTTGCCGTGGGCGGCACATCATACTCAACCACGGGCGATTTTGCCGATTTGCCCGGCACAAGCGCAATTATCATGAATTTTGATGCAAACATCAATATTATTTGGAAGAAATATCTTCACGGCAATGCCGCGTCAACAATTGGCGGCATTGCATACGATAACAGCGGCAACCTTTTCGCAACCTGCCTCACCTCATCAACAACAGATGATTTTTCGGTATTTGATAACCTCACCGGCGGCTACACCGACACCGTTGTGCTCAAATACGATAACACGGGTGCATATCAGTGGGGCTATGTTATCTCTTCCACGGGCAGGGATGAATTCGCTGCAGTTGCACCTGACGGCAAGGGCGGCTGTGTTGTGGCAGGCAACTTTGAGCTTGTACCCTCACCCATTCCCGACGGAACACTTAAGGGAATTCCCCACTGCGGCGGAATTGATGCCCTTGTTTTCCGCATAAATGCAAACGGCACTCAGCGCTGGGTCAAAACCCTCTCGGGCTTTAAGGATGATTTTATCACCGATATTGTCAGAACCGACGGCGGCTTTGCAATTACGGGCTATTCAACCTCGGCAAACCGTGAATTTGCAGTCACGGGCAATGAAGGCGGCTATGACGGCTTTGTAAGCTTCATCAATACAAACGGTGTTACGGTCAACACAATTTCTCAGGCAGGCTCAAAGAATGATGTCGCAGAATGTCTTACCTATACAACCGATGGTGAAATTGTTGCACTCGGCAAAACACAATCAACCGATATTGACTTTGCGGAGCTGAACACATATTCAGACGCAGTTTACCTCGGATACATGAGCAGGTATACAATTACAGTTAAATAACACCATATGAAAACCCCCGTATTTTTGCAGAAGCAAAAATACGGGGGTATCGTATTACCCTAAATCGGGCTCATCATCAAGTATGCAAACGGGATTTTCGAAACCTTCAAGCTCAAGAACAACAATTTCGTTCCTTCCCTCTTTAAGGAAAGGTGCAGGGATATATGCAGACCTCTGAGGACCTACCTCCCAGTGCCTTGAAAGCACCTTGTTGTTAAGAATGATTATGCCTTTTTTAAAGGTGGGGAGCTTTATGAAGGTGTCGCATTTTTCGTCAACATCAAACTCCGCTTTAAGCAAAACGGGTGTGCCGTCAAAGGCTTCGACGCCTTCTTTGAAATCAACTCCCGAAACATCGTCAAACGGCAGCGGATAATTCTTCCAATGATAAACAAAATTATTGCCGAAACCGATGCCCTGAGTGATGCCCTTTGCATCCTTGAGCTTTGCGCCGTAGTTGACTCTGCCCGTGTTTTCAACAAGCACGGCAAGCTCCGCACCCTCTGCAGGGATTTCAACGGAGTTCTTCGGCTCGGTATCGTTTCTGTACTGAATGCCGACAAATCCGCCGTCGAGATAGATATATCCTCTGTCGTGCACATCCTGAAGGCGCACCTTCTGGCTGTCACGGGGACCTCTTACATTTGCCTTGTAGAGCACAAAGCCGTAGCCCTGATTCAGCTTTTCCATGGTGAGGGGCATAACGGAGTCAACGGGAGTTGAAAGCGCATCAAGATTATCAAAAAGCCTTGCGGAGTGAGTGAACCTTACCTCTCCGTACTTTTTGGGCTTAATGGGTGCGGGCAATTCCACATCGGGGATGGGAGCATACTTTGAAATGACCTCTCTGAACTTGAAATACTTCTCGGTAAGCTCACCGTTTTCGTTGACGGGTGCATCGTCATCGTAGCTTGAAATCGTGGGCTCATATGCGTCATAATCGTTTGCGCCGTTCATATAGCCGAAATTTGTGCCGCCGTGGAACATATAAGCCGAAACACTGCCGCCGAGCGCAAGAATTTCATCAAGAGCATTTGCGGCATCCTGCGGGTCACGGCTGTGATGCTCCTCGGTCCAATGGTCAAACCAACCGTTCCAGAATTCGGTACACATCAGAGGACCGTCGGGCTGATATTCTCTCAGGCGTGCAAACTGCTCTGCAGCTCTTGAGCCGAAGTTTGCTGTTTTGTGTATTTCGGGCACGGTGCCTGCGGTGAGCATCTGATACTCCGCACCGTCTGAGGTGAAGAAGGGCACTTCAATCCCTCTTCTTTTCATGCCGCTTGCAAGATAGCGGATATACTCGCTGTCATCGCCGTAGCTGCCGTATTCATTCTCAACCTGAACAAGAATCACATTGCCGCCCTTTGTAATCTGATGCTTTGCAATGCGGGGAATAAAATCATCGAAGAAGCGGTCAACCGCTGCAAGGTAGTCCTTGTCCATGCAGCGAAGCGCCATTGAATCGTTTTTGAGAAGCCACCAGGGCAGACCGCCGAAATCCCATTCGGAGCAGATGTACGGACCGGGTCTGACAATAGCGTACAAACCAAGCTCTGCGGCAATTTCAAGAAAACGCTCAATATCGAGCATACCGCTGTAATCAAATTTGCCTTCGTCGGGCTCGTGAAGATTCCATGCAACATAGGTTTCAACCGTGTTAAAACCGCACGCTTTGAGCTTGATGAGCCTGTCATACCAATATTCATCAGGCACTCTGAAATAGTGAATTGCACCCGCAATCACTCTGAAGGGCTCGCCGTTAAGCTTAAAACCGTCTTTTTCAATGGTAAAATTCATAATTCAAACCTCTCAATCGGGTAATTCTTCTCTTTCATAAGGGAATTCGCTGAAAACCTCAAATTTTTTGGCTCTCATCCAGAGCGAAGGATTGAGCTTCACGGTGAAGCCGCAGCCATTGGGTGTGAGCCACTCGTGCATCGGGTACTCGGGAATACCGTAAGCGGCAAGAAGCGTCATAATAACTCCGCCGTGTGTTACGATTGCTGCAGAGGTTGTGCCGGTTTTCATAAGCCCCTCCGCCACCTTTTCAAAGGTTTCGCAAACTCTTTTTGTGAATTCCTCATTGCTTTCGCCATAGGGAGGCTTCACACCGCTTTCGCCTGCAAGCCAGCGAGGGAATTCCTCATATTTTTCAAGCTGATCGGCAGTTTTGTTTTCAAACTCGCCGAAGTTGTATTCGATAAACCCTTCAATCACAAGGGGCTTATTGTCGGGGTAAAGAATTGCCGCCGTTTCCGTGCATCTTTTAAGCGGGCTTGTGAAAAGCGCATCAACGGGCGGATAAATCAGCTCCTCACGCATATGAGCAAGCTGTGCCCTACCCTCATCGCTGAGCTCAACATTGGTATGACCGATATATCGGCCCTCCGTTTTTTCATCGGTTAAAGCATTTCTTATAAAATGGATAGTATAGGATTTCATTTTTCCTCCAAAAACAGGACTTGAATTTTGTTTAAAATTAACAATATACAAACCGTATAAATTGATGTATAATGTTTCTACTTTTCGTAGAAGCAGGTGTATAATTTATGGAAAGAAACTTCCCCGTAATCATAACAGAGCTGAGAAAAGAAAAAGGTCTCAGCCAAAAAGAAGCCGCCGCAAAGCTCGGCATCTCGCAGGCTCTTTTGTCACATTATGAAAAAGGAATAAGAGAATGCGGACAGAGCTTTTTGATAAGAATTGCCGATTTTTATGATGTTTCGTGCGACTATATTCTCGGCCGCACAAATGAAAGAAACGATGTTATGGCGGTCGCCGCAAGCCTTCTCACATTGAACAACGATTTTGAGCCGTCAAGCAAAACCTACATCAAAGCGGCAATGATAATAAGGGATGCAATAAACGACAGCGAAAAGCTCACGGGCTTAAAGCTTGACATGGTGCTTGCAACGGGAATTTACAGATTGCTGCTTATTCAGGCTTATGTTGGAAATATCCCCAAAAACTGGGTGGGCAAGGCGTATGTTGACGGCGAAGTAATCTGCAACCCGACATATCTCAGCACCATCGACGCAGTTGCCTACAACGCATTCAAGTTAAGCCAATCAAAAAATCCCATGCCTGATGCTCCGGTGCCCGAAGCGGTCAAAACTCTTGTTGATAATGTTGAGGATTTCTTCTTCTCACATATCACAAGCTCGCTTCCGCCGATACCTCTTGAATTCATAAAATAATATCATGGGCGACCGTTAAGGCCGCCCTTTTTCTTTTACATAAGTGATTCGTATAATTTAATGTATTCCTTGGCTGACTTGCCCCAGCTGTTATCGCACTTAAGAGCTCTTGTAACAAGCTTCTGCCATGCGGCTTTATCCGCATATGCGGCAAGTGAACGCCTGATTGCATCAAGCATATCATAAGCATCATAGCTCTTGAAGGTGAAGCCGTTGCCCTTGCCGTCACCGCTGTCAGTGATGGTATCCTTAAGACCGCCCGTTTCTCTTACGATGGGGATTGTGCCGTATCTGAGGGCAACCATCTGTGAAAGTCCGCAGGGCTCACTCTTTGAGGGCATTAGGAACAGGTCGCTGCCTGCATAAATCTTTCTTGCAAGGTCAGGAATAAATCCGATACGCAGACCAACCTTTTCAGGGAAGGCAGCCGCAAGTTCCTTGAAGAAAGCTTCATACTCCCAGTCACCCGAGCCGAGCACAACAAGCTGCAAATCGGTGGATTCAAGAAGCTCCCACATAATGCGCTTGATAAGGTCAAGCCCCTTGTGAGCTACAAGCCTTGTAACAATACCCATAACGGGTGTATCTGCCTTCACGGGCAGACCGAAAAGCTCCTGAAGCGCAGCCTTGTTCTTCGCCTTGTCCGAAAAATCCTTTGCGGTATAGTTGAAGAAAATATCCTTATCCGTTTCAGGGTCATAGTTGATTGTGTCAATACCGTTGAGGATACCGCTGAGCTTGTAGCTTCTCTCTTTGAGAATGGGGTCAAGACCGTGGCTGAACCACGGGTCAAGAATTTCACTCGCATAGGTATTGCTTACGGTTGTCACCTTGTTGGCGCACTCAATGCCGCCCTTCATAAGGTTAACACAGCCGCCGAAATCAAGCAGGGAGGCGTGCTCCTCGCCAAGACCGAACACATCGCCGAGAATTTCTCTGCCGTAGATGCCCTGATACTGAATGTTATGGATTGTGAAAACTGTTTTGATGCCCGTGTAGCCCTCTCTGTTTGCGAAAAGAGTTGAATAATAAACGGGCACAAGAGCCGTCTGCCAGTCATTGCAGTGAATGATATCGGGCTTGAAGTCAATATAAGGAAGAATTTCAAGAATCGCACGGGAGAAGAACGCAAATCTCTCACCGTCGTCATAATGACCGTAGAAGGTCTTTCTCTTGAAATAATATTCGTTGTCGATAAGATAATAAATTACGCCGCCCGCCTTTGCTTCGTAGATGCCGCAATACTGCCTTCTCCACGAAACGGGAACCATAATGCTTGTTATAAATTTCATGCTTGCACGCATTTCATCGCTGATTGAGCCATAAAGAGGCATAACTACTCTGCACGCTACCTTGCGCCTTCTGAGAGCCTGAGGCAGTGAGCCCGCAACATCGGCAAGACCGCCGCTTGCAGCAAAGGGGAGAGCCTCGCTTGAAGCATAAAGTACCTTCATAATCTCATTTCCTTTCGTTGATTAATCTGAAAAAATTATCTGAAAATAACCGTTGTGTAATACTGTCCTTCATATATTACCACGCCCACACCGATTTTGGTGGTATCGGGGCTCATGGCCACGCTTCTGTTTGCCGCTGCAACAGTCTGATAAACAGGGCTGCCGCCGTAAGTGGTTTTGAGAGTGTAAGCATCCGCAGCGGGCAGCTTGCCGCCGTATAAATCGGGCAGAGCCATAGCCGTGCTGTTGGTCCTTGCGGTTGCCTTAAGACCCGTTGCGTGTTCAAGAGGCTCAAGCCCCTCTGCCGCACGGTCGGCATTTATCTGGTCAACAACAGCCTGAGCAAGGTTATCGTCACGCTTGACATCTGTTTCTATATTAAAGCCTCCGCCGGTTGTTCCCTCCTGAGTATTTTCACTCCATATATCGGGGCCCTTGGTGGTAGTTTCGTGATATGTCACCACTTCCGTTACCGCATTGCCGCTTGCATCGGTCTGCTGATTGCCGCCCTCATCTGTAACAACAACCGCAGAGGTTTTGGGCGCAGCGGTTGTGGGCTTTGTTATGCTGTCCTCACGCACGGTGTAAGTAACAACCTCGGTAACGGGTGAGCCGTCGGGGTTGAATTGAGGAATACCGTCGGGGTCAGTCACATGAACAAAGCTTGACTGCTCCACATATTTAACCTTTGTTGTAGTCGGTTTTTTTGTTGTTGTCTTTTTTGTGGGATAGCGGTGATTTGACGAGACCTTGGGCTTTGAATATCTTGTTACCATTGTGAGATACTCAACATCGCCGAATTCATTTGTTTCGCTCACAACTATGATTTCGGATTCGATAACGGTTTCAGGCTCTTTTGAAAAATCGGAGCTGATAACACCCGTTTCAACAAGCACGACAACAACAACAAGCATCAGGGCAAGGCCTGCAACAACACTCGTAATAATATTTTTCTTGGACATCAGATTTCACACTTTCTCAGATTACGATTCCCTTTCCTATATAGACGGGGTAATTTGATGCGCCGCAAAGCATCTTGTTGGGCTTTACAACTGCGGATTTATCAATAATCACGCACTCAAGGGTTGAATTTTCGCCCACAAATGTATTCTGCATAACAATTGAATTTTTAATTTTTGCGCCCTTCTCAACGGTAACACCTCTGAAGAGGATTGAATTCTCAACCTCGCCGTAAATCTTGCAGCCGTCGGCAACAAGAGAATTCTTCACATTTGCGCCGATGCCGTAGATTGACGGCACCTGATCGCTGACCTTGGTGTAAACGGGTCTGTCGGGAGTGAAGAGTGCCTTTCTGTTTTCAAGCTTGAGAAGCTCAAGGCTGATATCATAATAATTCTGGAGCGAGCCGAGAACTCTTACAAAGCCCGTTTCCTCATAGCCGTATACTCTGAGATGCTTCACATTGTTGGCAACGAGAGTTTCAAAATCATCGATTTTTGCGCTGTGTGCTTCATGAAGAAGCCTTTCAAGAAGGGTTCTTCTTATAATCATGATTTTGAGCGAATAATTCACGCTGCCGCTGAAGCAATCGATAAGCTTTGTGCCGACAACACGGCCGTCATCGCCAAGGATAAGCTCCGTGCCGTTTTCGATTGAGGGAGGGTTGCCCTTTGCATATGCAATAGTAATATCCGCATCCTTAGATGTGTGTGCCTTGATAAGCTTCTCATAATCCATATTGCACACAACATTGCAGTCCGTGAGAAGAACATGGTCCTTTGCGGATTTGGTAATATAGCTGATTGAGCCGTAGAGTGCATCAGCCTTGCCCGTGGTCATGCCCATTGCAGGGGTGTCAAACGGGGGCAGAAGTGTCATACCCTCTCTCTTTCTTGAAAGGTCCCAGGGCTTGCCGTTGCCGATGTGGTCCATAAGCGAGCGGTAATTGCTCTTTGTGATAACGCCCACCTGAGGAATACCTGCATTGACCATGTTTGAAAGAGGGAAGTCGATAAGGCGGTAACGGGCCGCAAACGGAATTGAACCCATTGTTCTTAAAGCGGTAAGTTCGGGAAGAACTTCATCATAGGCATTTGAAAAGATAATGCCGAGAACATTTTTTGCTGACATTATTCCGCACCTCCTACATCGCTGTCTGTCATTGTATCGGGTGCTATTTTTGCACCCTTGCCGATTGTGACGCCGTTGCCGATAACCGCAACGCCCCAATCCTCAATATTCTTCATATTTTCGGGCTTTTCGCCAACCACTGCACCCTCTTCGATAACCGCATTCTCGGCAACTATCGAATACTGAACAACTGCACCCTTTTTGATTACGGTGCCGGGCATAACGATTGAATATTTAACCTCTGCGCCCTCTTCAACGGTTACATTTGCAAAAAGAACAGAGAAATCAATATCGCCTTCGATTTCGCAGCCTTCGGTTATCATTGAATTTTCAACCTTTGCGTTTGCGCCCACATAGTGAGGCGGTGCAACGGGTGAACGGGAATAAATCTTCCAGCCGTCATCGTCAAGGTCAAGGTCAACCTTGGGGTTGAGAAGGTCAAGGTTCGCATCCCACAGGCTGCTGATTGTTCCTACATCCTTCCAGTAGCCGTCAAACTGATATGCAAACATTCTCTCGCCTGCGCCGTGCATTGCGGGGATGACATCGTGACCGAAGTCGTTGCCCGAGCCTTCCTTTGCTTCATCTTCAATAAGATATTTTCTGAGTTTCTTCCAGTTGAATATGTAAACACCCATCGAAGCCTTGTTGCTTCTGGGATTCTTGGGCTTCTCTTCAAACTCGCTGATTGAGCCGTCATCGTTGACAATCATAAGTCCGAAGCGGCTTGCCTCCTCCCAGGGAACTTCGAGCATTGCAATGGTGCAGTCTGCATTCTTTTCCTTGTGGAAATCGAGCATCTTTGAGTAATCCATCTTGTAGATATGGTCGCCCGAAAGGATGAGAACATATTCAGGGTCATATCTCTCGATGAAGTTGATGTTCTGATATATTGCATTTGCGGTGCCCTTATACCATTCGGTGCCCTTTATCTGCTGATAGGGAGAGAGGATGTGAACGCCGCCGTTTGCACGGTCAAGATCCCAGGGCTGACCGTTGCCGATATAATCGTTCAGCTCAAGGGGCTGATACTGAGTGAGAACGCCGACCGTGTAAATGCCTGAATTCACACAGTTTGAAAGAGGGAAGTCGATAATGCGGTACTTGCCGCCGTAGGGAACGGCAGGCTTTGCAATGTTTTTGGTCAGAATGCCGAGACGGCTGCCCTGACCGCCCGCAAGAAGCATTGCAATACATTCGGGTTTAACTGCCATAAAGGGTTCCTCCTTTTAATTTATCTTAGGTTTCCTTGAAGTGCTTTTTATATACATACAGCTCAATCCCTCAATATCGAGTTCAATGCTGTAATCGTATCCGTGCATAGGCTCTTTCTTTGCCTTGACCGAACCGACGGTGCTTTCGCCCCTGCCGCCGAATTCGGGGACAGCCGAGCTGAAAACAACTCTGTAGGTGCCTGCCGAGGGCACGCCGATGCGGTATTTATGCCTTGTTACATTGGTGAAATTGCAAAGACAGATAAGCTCGCTGCCGCCCTTGTCACGCCTGATATATGCTATGGTTGAATTTGCGTTGTCATCGCCGACAATCCAGCTGAAGCTGCCTTCGTCTGCATCATTTTCCCAGAGCGGAGCCGATTTGAGATAAAATCCGTTGAGCGCAGCAACATAAGCCTTAAGCTGCCTGTGTTTATCATAATCAAGCAGATGCCAGTCAAGCGACTGCTTGTAATTCCACTCACTGAACTGACCGAATTCGCTGCCCATGAAGAGGAGCTTTTTACCCGGATGCGACATCATATAGCCGAGGAAGGAGCGTACTCCCGCAAACTTTTCATCGTAGTTGCCGGGCATTTTGTTAATAAGCGAGCCCTTGCCGTGAACAACCTCGTCATGCGAAATCGGAAGCATATAATTCTCCGTGAATGCGTAGGAGAAGGTGTAGGTCAGCTTATCGTGATGATATTTTCTGTAAATTCCGTCAAGATTGAAATAGCGGATGCAGTCATTCATCCAGCCCATGTTCCACTTGAAGTTGAAGCCGAGACCGCCCATATAGGTGGGCTTTGAAACCATAGGCCATATGGTGCTTTCCTCCGCAATCATCAACACATCGCCGTGCTCCCTGAAAATGCTCTCGTTGAGCTTTTTGAGGAATGCAACGGCTTCGAGGTTTTCTTTGCCGCCGTGGATGTTGGGAATCCATTCACCGTCATTTCTGCAATAATCGAGATAAAGCATTGAGGCAACGGCATCCACACGAAGTCCGTCGATATGGTATTTTTCAATCCAGAACATTGCGCTTGAAGCAAGGAAGCTCTGCACTTCGTTCCTGCCGTAGTCAAAAACTCTTGTGCCCCATTCGTAATGCTCACCCTTGCGCGGGTCTGCATATTCATAAAGCGGGCCGCCGTCAAATTCATAAAGGCCAAAGGCATCCTTCGGAAAGTGAGCAGGCACCCAGTCAAGGATAATTCCGATACCCGCCTTGTGGGCGGTGTTTACAAGATATGCAAAATCCTCGGGTGTGCCGTAGCGGGATGTGGGGGCAAAATAGCCCGTAACCTGATAGCCCCATGAGCCGTCAAACGGATGCTCCGTTATCGGCAGCAGCTCTATATGAGTGTAGCCCATTTCTTTAACATAAGGGATAAGCTCGTTTGCAAGTCCTCTGTAGGTGAGCGTATACCCGTCACCGTCTGCTCTCCACGAGCCTGCATGAACTTCATAAATATTAACGGGGGAAGCATGAACATTTCTGCTCTTCCTCTTTTTGAGCCACGCAGAGTCGCTCCACTTAAAATCAAGCGAAGGATAATATTTTGAAGCCGTGTCGGGTCTTGTTTCGGTATGGAAAGCGTAGGGGTCGCTCTTATAGATTGACCTGCCGTCACGGGTTTTGATGAGGAATTTATACGAATCGTATTGCTTTACACCGTCAACGGTGCATTCCCACACACCCACGCTGATTTTTTCCATGGGTGCGCAGCCTGCCTGCCAGCCGTTGAAATCACCTGCAACCCCGACCCATTCGGCATCGGGCGCCCATACTCTGAAGCATACGCCGCCGTCACAGGCATGAGCACCGAGAAACTCATACGCCTTGGCGTTTGTGCCCTGATGGAACAGATAAAGGGGTACGCTGATATCTTTTTTCACTGAAAAGCCCCCTTCGGACTCTAATTAAATTAATTATAACAATTATCCCCCTTATTTTCAAGTATATATCATAAATAATAGCACCAAATTATTCCATATTTTCTTTAGCATTATGACGATAAAAGTTACAATTATGTCACCTTCGTTGACAAAGGCGATAATATTTGATATCATTATTGCGGTTTATATTAAAAAGGAGTGTCTGAAAATGATTAGTTCGGATAATCTTTGCATGAGCTGTATGCGTGAGATAGGCGAGAAAAAGCAGTGCCCGTATTGCGGGTATCATGCCGATTCGGTTCAGATTCCGCCCTATCTGCCCGTAAGAACGGTTATCGCAAACCGCTATCTTGTGGGTAAAATGCTCGAATACAACGGCGAAGGAGCCACATACATAGGCTGGGACCTTGCCGAGAAAAAAGCAATCAAAATAAGAGAATTCATACCCGAAACCTTCACCACAAGAACCTCTTCAAACCTCACCCTTCAGGTGATGAGGGGCAGTGAGAATGTGTTTGTTGAGCTCAGGCAGAGCTTCGTTGAGCTCTGGACAAAGCTTGCAAGGCTCAGGGGGCTCTCTGCGCTTATCAGCGTAAATGCGGTGGTCAATGACCACGGAACATCATTTGCAATATACGATCATTTTGAGGGAATATCTCTTCGTGATTTTCTTCTCAGAAGCAAGACGGGCTATGTTTCATGGGATAAGGCAAGGCAGCTTCTCATGCCCATTCTCTCAACACTCGGCACGCTTCACTCCTCGGGAATTATTCACAGAGGAATTTCGCCCTCGACCCTCATAATAGGCCCCGACGGCAAAATCAAAATCACGGGCTTCTGTGTAGGCGCTGCAAGGAATTCAAGAAGCGACCTCAACAGCCAGCTTTTTGACGGCTATGCCGCAATCGAGCAATACGGCTTTGACGGCGGTCAGGGCACATGGACCGATATTTATGCCTTTGCGGCTGTGCTTTACCGCACTCTTATAGGCAGCGATCCGATCAGTGCAAAAGAAAGAATGGCAAACGACAAGCTTATGGTGCCCGGCAAATTTGCCGAGGCTCTGCCAGCTTATGTTATAAACGGTCTTATCAACGCTCTTCAGATTCTGCCTGAGGACAGAACAAGAACGGTTGAGCAGCTCAGAGCAGAGCTTTCCGCATCACCCGCCGCATCTGCAGCCTCGGGTCAGTATCAGAAACCCGTTCCCCCTGCTGCACCCTCAGGCAATGTGCAGAATCCTTCGAAGCCCTCTTCTAATCGACAGGCAACAAAAAAATCCGACTCTCCGCAAAAAAATTCCGGAGGTCCCGGCACGGTAATCCTCACGGCATTAATCAGCTTCCTTGCAGGTCTTTTGATTTTTGCGATACTTGTTATCGGTCCTCTGCGTGACCATGTGATTTTCCTCAAGGGAAGCAATTCAAACGACAACTCCGTTTCAACAACCCTCGGCGAGCTTGTTGAGGTGCCGAATTTCATTGACAGGCTCTACATCGACATCACCTCAAACCCCGTTTTCACAAAAAACTTTGTTTTTGTTGATGAATATGTTTATGACAGTGAAGTCGGCTCGGGATATATCGTGAATCAGAGCATCACAGCCGGTGAAAAGGTTCCCGCAGGCACAAAAATCACTCTTTATGTAAGCAAGGGTGAAAAGGAAATCGTGCTGCCGGATGTTGTGGGCTCAGACAGTGAAGAAGCAAAGCTCCGCCTTGAAGAGCTCGGCTTTGTTTGCAAAATAACCGAAACAAGCGACCCGTCATACAGGGATAAAGAGGTTATCTCAATGTCACCCATTGCAGAAAAGGCTTATGCAGACGGCACAACGGTATTTCTTGTTGTCAACATTCAGGAGCCTGCAACAGATGAATTCGGCAACCCGATTGAGCCCGCAACAGATGAATTCGGTAACATTATCGAGCCCGAAACTCCCGAAGAAGACCTCGGCGGATATGAAGATTACCCCGAAGAAATATATTAATCGCTCACGGGCGGCCTTTCGGGGTCGCCCCTGTCGTTTAAGTGAAAACCATTCACTTTTCCACTCAAATTTTTGCTTATGAAAATTACACGCCCCGTTTATTTTGAAAAATTCGCCTGCATCGCCGACAGATGCCCCGACACCTGCTGCGCAGGCTGGGATATCGTTATTGACGGCGAAAGTCTTGAAAAATACGGCAGCTTAAGCAGCCCTTACGGCGATAAAATCCGCAGCCTTATCACGGCTGACGGTGACGGTGAGAGCATATTTGCCGCTCAGGGCAACAGATGCCCGTTTCTGCTCGACAGCGGTCTTTGTGAGATGTATAAAGAAATCGGTCACGAAAATCTCTGCCTGACCTGCAGAAAATTCCCCCGATTCACAAACGCATTCGGTGCAAGGCTTGAAGAGGGTCTTTCTCTCTCCTGCCCCGAAGCGGCAAGGCTGATATTTGAAAGCGACGAGCCCGCAGCCCTTGTTTCAAAAGAAACCGACGGCGCAATCATTCCCTCGGATTTTGATGCGGAATTATATTTTACGCTGCTTGCTGCACGAAAAAAGGCGATAGATATACTTCAGCAAAGAAAATTTTCAGTTGAGCACAGGATTTGTGCTTTTTTGGAATTTTCTCAGGCGTTGCAGCAGCTTATAAAAGAAGATTGCCTTGAAAAAGCGGCTTTTCTCAGTGCGGAATTTTTTCTTTCTCATGAGCACACTTATTCTCAGACAAAAGCAAAGCGTGCACTCAACAGATTTTCTGCGGATTTCAGCACACTTGAATTTATAAGACCCGATTTCGGCGATAAGCTCCGCAACATCGAATGCGTTGATATGCAAGGCTTCGTCGCCCCTGATTGGGAATATGAGCAACTTATGATTTACTTCATTTTCCGTTATTTTATCACTGCCGCCTATGACGGCGATGTGCTCACAAAAGCAAAATTCGCCGCCGTATCGGTCATCGCAGTAAAGCGGCTGCACGCAGCTCTCGGAGCACTCACGAAGGAACAGCGCACCGATATTTCTCAAAAATATTCAAAAGAAATTGAGCATTGCTCAGATAATCTGGATTATCTTTTCCGTTCAATGAAAAAAAGCCGTTACTACGGCACCGAAAACCTTATAAACATTCTCTCGGAAGGAGAAAAAGCATGAGATATCTTGATTATGTCAACACAAAGCAAGGCAGCAAATCCGTTCACCGCTATTCAAACGGCAACACCCTGCCGCTTGTTCAGCTCCCCTTCGGCATGGCGGCATTTTGTCCGCAGAATGTTGAGGGTAACATCAGATGGTATTACCACCCCGACAGCCGCAGCCTTGAAGGAATCAGGCTCACTCATCAGCCCTCACCGTGGATTGCGGATTACGGAGCAATGCTGATGACACCGCAGAACAAGCTTCTCGGCGGCTTTGACGGCGAAGAGCGTTGGTCGGGCTTCAGGCCCGAGGAAGCGGTGCTTACTCCGCACTATCTTAAATTCCGTTTGCTTCGCTCAAGATCTGTTTTCGAGCTTTCGCCCTCCGAAAGAGGTGCACAGATACGAATTTCCTTTGACGAAGACGGCGACAATTATTTCTCCGTCACCCCCGTAAAAGGAATGTGCAGCTACCGTTTTGATGAAAAAACAAGCACTCTCTTTGCATCAACCGATATGCACATGAGCGGTGAAGCGGTGAAATTTAAAACATATATCGTGTTCCGCTTCCCCGAAGGCAGCGTTGATGCAGAAAAAACGCTCGTCAGCAGTGACGATAAATTCAGAAAAGGCACAAAATGCAGGGGTAAAAAAGCGGGAATTCACCTTGCGCTCACAAGCAAAGTGACGGATATCCGCCTTTCAACCTCGTACATCAGCTTTGAACAGGCTCTTCTCAATCTTGAAACAGAGCTTTCGGGCAAATCGCTTGAAGACACAAAGGCTTTTGCCGAAAACACATGGGAAGAGTATCTTTCAAGAGTTAAAATAGAAACCAAAGACAAAAAGCTCTTCAAGACCTTCTATTCGTGTATGTACCGTGCATTCCTCTACCCCCATAAATGCTACGAATACGATAAAAACGGCAACCCGATTCACTACTGCCCCCACGACGGCTCAATCCGCAGCGGCGTGAGATACACCGACAACGGCTTTTGGGATACATACCGCACGGTTTACCCCTTCTTTGCCCTTGTCGCAAAAGATGAGCTGCGTGAAATGCTTGCAGCATTCATCAATGAATACAAAGAGAGCGGTTGGCTCCCCCGCTGGCTTTCAATCGGCGAATGCGGCTGTATGCCGAGCACGCTCGTTGATGCGGTTATCGCCGACGGTGCGGTGAAGGGCTTCATTGATAATGACACTCTTGAAATTGCACTTGAAGGAATGATAAAGCATTCCGTTACAAATGCGCCTCACAAACGCTTCGGCAGAAACGGTGCAGAGAGCTACTGCAAGCTCGGCTATGTGCCCTACGAGGAAGAAAAAGAGACCGTAAACCTCACTCTTGATGCGGCTTACGGCGACTGGTGCATAGCAGAAATTGCAAAAATACTCGGCAAAAAGGATATCGAAAAAGAATACAGAAAGCGTGCTCTCAACTACAAAAATCTCTTTGACCCCGAAACGGGCTTTATGCGTGCAAAGAACAAAAAAGGCGAATTCCGCCCCGACTTCACACCCATCGGCTGGGGCAGGGATTACACAGAGGGCAGTGCGTGGCAGAATTCATTCGCAGTGCCCCACGATATGGAGGGGCTCGCAAAGCTCTATGGCGGCAAGGATAAGCTGATTGCAAAAATAGATGAGCTTTTTGCAACTCCGCCGTATTATGAAATCATCGGCTACGGCTGCGAAATTCACGAGATAACCGAGATGGCGGCGGTTGACTTCGGTCAGTGCGGCATGAACAATCAGCCCTCCTTCCATATTCCTTATATTTATTCGGAGCTTGGCGAGGTTGAGAAAACCGAACATTGGGTCAAAAAAATCTGCGATGAGCTTTTTTCATATGAGGATGACGGCTTCCCCGGTGACGAGGACAACGGCACAACGGCTATATGGTATATTTTCGGTGTGCTCGGTCTTTACCCCTTCTGCCCCGGCAGACCCGAATATGTCAAGGGAATAAAGCAGGTTGACAAAGCCTTTATCGGCGATAAAGAGCTCGATGTGAACAAATTTGACGGCAATAAAATTCAGTATAAAGATTTGATTTAAAGGAGAAGTAAAAATGGACAGATATCTTATCATCAACGCAGACGATTTCGGAATGTGCAGAGGCGCAAACCTCGCTGTTATGGAGCTTCTTAAAAACGAAAAGAGTGCTCTCACATCATCAACAATCATGGCTCCCTGCGCATGGGCACCCGAGGCCTGCAGATTTGCGGGCGAAAATCCGCAGTTTGCAATCGGTGTTCATCTTACCCTCACGAGCGAATGGTCAAACTATCGCTGGGCACCCGTGAATTCAAACAACACCGATTCGCTCCGTGACGAAGAGGGCTTCATGTGGCACGAAAGCGATCAGGTTGAACAAAATGTTGATATTGACGAGGTTGAAGGCGAAATCAGAGCACAGATTGAGCGCTGCAAGAAGCTCGGCCTTGTTAATCCCTCGCACCTTGATAATCATATGGGTTCACTCTACGGCATCGAAACGGGCCGCTTCGAGCTTCTGCAGACAACTCTTGCCCTTGCGGGCGAATACGGTCTGCCCTTCCGCCTGCCGGGCAATGTTACCGATGCAATGATGGGCAACTCGATGCTCGATATCAATGTTGACAAGAGCCTTATTGAGATGGTGTTCGGCAAAATCATCGCATTCGCAAACGCTCAGGGCGTTGCAATCCCCGATTACCTCATCCCCAACGAATGGGGCGGCCCTCAGGATGAAAGCTATGAGAATTTCAAGGAATATCTCTATGACCTCTATGCAAACATTCCCAACGGCGTAACCGAAACCTACCTTCACCCCTCAATTGAAACCGACGACCTCAAAGGCACAACGGGCTGCTGGAACAGAAGAGTGTGGGAATATCAGGTTATGAATGACCCCAAAACAAAGCAGCACATTGAGGCACACGGCATCAAGCTTATCAACTACCGTGACCTTGCAGCAATGAGAAAATAATAAATCAGGCTGTCCCGCCGATTGACGGGGCAGCCTTTCTTATAGGTAAAAAGCTAACCGTAGATTACCTGAACGCTATGAACTGATATGTTTTATTGAGCTCGTTGAGATTGGGGTAGCAGCCGCCGTAGGTCTGCGTTGTTGAATTGCTCACCCTGAAGCCGCCGCTTGTATATTCAAGCCCCATTGATGCCGCTCCGTTAAAGCCGATTGCCGCAATTGTATAATTGGTTCTTGCGGTAAAATCCGATTCAATAAGCGGCATACCGTCTCTTATGATAATGATAAGGCTCGGCACAAAATCCAGCGAAACCGTGCGGGATGCCGCACCCGTGCCGAAATATGAACCCGTAACAAACGGAGAATCGAGAGAGAGCTTCTGCTCGGGGGAAAGGTGGATATCCGCATTCTGAATATGCGAGCCGCAGAGCAGGTCTTTGGTGATGAAAGACGGAAAATCAAGGCTTGATGTAGCCGCAGGGCAGAGCGATGCGTTGACCATCGCCCAAGCACCGAGCACAAAGGCATCCGTATCTCTGTCCGACACAATGTCGTCACAGCCCGAATAAAGAATATCGAGCCCCGAAGCAAAGGTCAGGCAGTCGATAATATCCGTAAACGCATCGTGGCATTCCTCACCGCCTGCCGAATACGGCGCATGAATCGAAAGCCTGAGCTTGATTTTTGCCTGCCTGCAGTATTCGTTTTCAACAAGCACGCCCTCATCATTCTCAACAAACGAATCAACAATTTCCATGCTTTCAATACCCACGGCAACCGTGGTGTGCTTAAGAGGCACCGCCTTCTTTAATGCAGGGAATTCCGTGAGGAATCTGATATCCGCAAGCTCTTCCCTGCTTTTGAGCCACGCAACAATATTTGCGGGCAATGCGCTTATTTCACTCATGCTTCACCTCTCAGTCTATCTCAACGATAACCCTGATTATCGCCCAGATATAAAATACTTCGTTGCCTTTGTAGACCTTTTCCGCCCTGTCAATTCTGTATTTTTCACCGAGGCAGGCGATATATTCGCCGTCATCGGCGGCGGTAAGGTCGGGGTCAGGAGGTCCTATGTAAAGATAATGTCCCTGTGAATTGTAGCCGATTTCGGTATTGACACCGTAAAGATACATTTTATTCTTATAGCGCAGAGGGCTTATAAAAGCCTTCATTTCGCTCAGCTCTTCACCGTCTTTGGATACAAATGCGGCGGGTCTGCCGTAGTTTTCAAAAATGGGAGAAATATTCATATGCTCACCTGCCCGAAGAAAAATCCGTCATCCCTGAGAAGCGGAAGTGCAGCCACGGTTGCAGCCGCTTTTTCTTTTTCAGCCTGCTCAATGAGAGCTGACGGCGAGATGCTCACGGTAACATCGCCAGCCTTGAACGAAGTTACACCGTCTGCGGAGTGAAGGCTTCTCATGCACAGGCGGTGATTCACAATTGCCGCCGCAAGGTTTATGAGTCTTATATCGGAATGCTCCGCATTGGGTTTTATTCTCGGCAGAATCTCTTTTGCCGCTGCGGTACAGAGAGGAGCAAGCTCCTCATCCGTACCCTGAGCGGAATAATACTCCCTTAATGTTGAGAGAATGCTCAGACAGTCAATCAAAGATAATCCCTCCGTTAAACGGCAAGCACCTTTGATGCTCCGTCAAAAATCTTTGCAAAGCCTGCAGTGCAGCTGATAACGGCTCTTTCAAGCTGGCGGTCAATGAGCTTGTCATATTCCGTCATAATGTCGCCTGCCTTAACCATTTCAAGCGCAGCGCTCTTGTCAAGACCGATGAGTGTGCCCTCACCGACGGCAGCGGATTTGAGAAGCTTTGAGCCGAGAGGCGTTATCATATCGCCCTTGCCGTGGAAGTTAAGGCCTGCCGCAGCATCCCTGAACTGCTCCATGTTGAGCATCTGCGCCATAACAGCGGGATCAGCGATGATTGTGTTGAGCTCATAGGGGTCAAAGCCGTTCCAGAAGTTAACAAGGTCGGCATATGTAAGAGTGCCCGACTGTGCACAGCTCACAACCTCTGCCGCATTGTCATTGCCGTCACCGTTTTCAATAACGCCGATTGCATCCTTGAGAAGAGTTCTTGCAATATATGCACCGATCTGTCTGAGAGTGACGGTAAAGAGGTCAAGGCGCTGGAATCTGATTGCCTCATATGAAGCAACAAGGCTTCTGCCTCTCTTCTTGAGATTGACAAGGTTATCCTTGGTGTGAACAGTGGTTTCGGGGATAAATGCGCCCTCCTTGACAACCTTAAGCTCCTTTTCATCCTCCGTGGGAATTGAAGTGATTGAGCGGTAATCCATACCGTCAATAACGGTGGTTGACGCAACGATATCCGAAAGAATATCAGCCTGCTCAAGGCCCTGCTTTACCGCTCTTGAAATGTATTCGGGGAAGAGCACTGCACTGTCCGAATTTCTGAAGAACTTATCCACAACATCGCTTGAAGGGCCGCCCACCTTGATGCCGAAGCGTTTGAGCTGACGCTGATATGCGTCAAGGCCTTCAAGGGAAGTGCCCTTATAATTTTCGGTGGGGTCGATGCTTTCAAGCGCCTTTGTAAAGTTACCCGAAGCGTAGAGCCCCTTTTCGAGTTTGATATTGTCATAATTAGCCATTATGTTTCTCTCCTTTCCTTACATAAGAAATGTAACCGTCTGTGCCGTTTCGTCAACCGAGATAACGAGGTATTCTCTGCCGTTATCCGAAACCGTAACAGCCGCACCGTCACCCGCAAGCTTTGTGTAGCCAACCTCGGGCACACTGCCGCTGTAGGCTGCTGTGACTGTGCCGCTGAGCTGCACGCTTGCATAGCCGCCGCTGCATTCAGTTACGATGCCGCAGAAGGGCTCGCCGCCCGAGCAGGCAGCAACGGTGTTTGACTCGCTCATTTTAACAGCGGATTTCTTTGCGATATCCTCTGTTGTTTTAAAAGTTGCGGTATTCTCATTAAAACCGCCGAATGATACTGACATAATTTTTCCTCCTTAGATTTTATATTCGGAATTTTCATTGTTTACCTCTGCGCCGCAGACATCAAGCTGTCTGATTACGGGCAGATTTTTTCTTGCGTTTTCACGCAGTGCATCACGCATTTCACGCAATGACTTAAGTGAAAGATTTTCGCAGATTTCCTCAACTGCGGCCTGCTTCATTTCGGGAATAACAGAGGAAGCGAAGCGGATTATATCTGTTTCAAGCTCCTGTCTGAATTCCATTGCCATTTCGGCAAGCTTTTCCCTTTCGCCGCTCATATCAAAGGATTTGATAACCCCCGCATTCTTCTGCGCAGGCACCGCAACAAATGACCATTCATACGCATCCGAAGGCTCAGAAAGAAGGTAGCAGCAAAGCCTGCCGCCGTAGCTCTTGCCCTTCTGATGCTCGCAGCCCTCTGTTTTGATGTTTTTTCCGCAGATTGAGCAGCTTATATCCCTCACGCAGCAGCCGACGCTGGTTTCCTTTTTGATTCCCGCATCAATCTCCGTGATAAGATCTTTGTTCTTTTCGGTTCTGACCATGTACGCCTTCGCCTTGATGTATGTATACACCTCGCCGTCAGCGGTTTTTCGTGCTTCATCGGTCATAACCTCGGCTGAGTAAATTCTCGCCGTCTGATCCTTGCTTTTCATGTTGTGGTCAAAAATTCCCGTCTTGCCCACAAAGAGCTTAGCAAGGGTGTGCAGGGCAGAAACGGTAAATTTCTCGTTATCCCTGTCGATTTCGTTGTCGCAGAGAATGAGCGAAAATGTGTAAAGCTCCTCCCTGCTGAGCTCTTTTCTTGCAAACTGTCCGATAAGCTCCAATTCCTCATCGGGCAGAATATTTTTTTCCTTTTCCGTGATTATTCACCTCTCCTTATTTTTTCTGCCTGCGCTCGGTAAAGCTCGGCTCTGCTCAGCTCAACCTCATCCTGCAACGTGATATCATCCCACACCACATTTACTGCGCAGGAAAAACCGATGCCTCGCAGATATGCGGTGCAGATTTTTCTGATAACGGGCGTCAGAATTCTTCTGTAGGCTTCAAGCTCGCTTGTGAGCATATCCGCCTGCTGAGCGGACATTCGCTCCGTGCTTGACCACGAAAGCCCGAGCATAAAGGGCGGCAGACCTGTTTTTGCAACAATCTGTTCAAGCATCTGCCTGACGGGCACCTCGCTGTCAAGAATCTGATTATCTGCTCCGATAACCTTAATCTGAACATCACCCACGGCAACAAAATCCCTGATTTCGGAGCCGCTCTGCATTGCCTCGCCCCATTCCTTTGCAACCTGAAGCGCTCTGTCCTTTGCATACGCCCTGTCCATCGCATCGTTTTTGGGGTTGTAGGTCACTGCAAAGCGAAGATTGCCCACTCTTTCCCAGTTTGCGCCGATGCTGTCGAAAATCTTGAGCAGAATCGAGCTTACAAACGGCAGACCCCTGAGCATTGAATTGCCCGTAAGTGCACCGGGGTCGGGATTGAGCACACTGAGAAGGCACATCTCAGGCCTTGTTACCTTGCGAAGCTCTGCGCCGTTACGGGTATAGATTTCAATATCGAAACCGTTTTTGCAGCGTTTGAGCTCAATGTTTTCGAGCGGAGCGTTAAAAAGTGCTCTCGGCACGCCGTCGGTATCGGTTACAATCTCGCCAACCGCAGTGCCGCAGGTGAGAAGCTGCTCAAAATAGCTCGATATAAACGCCGCAAGCCCCTGCCTGTTGCCTCCTACAGGCACAGACTGAACAAATTCGTCAACCGCTGACTGGGCCGCCGCATTGTCGCATTCAACGGCAAATCCGCCCGTAAGCCGCACCAGCTTGAATATCGCCGCATCAATAACGGGCACCGCCTCCCTGAGAGCATAATAAAGCCGCATCTGCGGTGCTGCCAAAGGCACATAGCCGTCAATAATTCCGAAGGGGTGCCTGCTTGCATTCTGTGTCACCGGTGCGGAAACTCTTGATATTTTTCGGCTTTTGAATATTCCCATTCACATCCTCCTTTCACTTTCTTCTCGCCGCAAGGGCAAAAAATCCGCCGTCATCCTGCTTTGTCACAACGGTTGAAACAAAATAGCGGATATCGTCCATTGCGTGGTCATTTTCTTTTCTGACGGAATCCTTTGCGGAGTTCTCCTCCCATCTGTAAAGACCGAATTCCCTGATTGTGTCCTTACATTCGGGCGAAAACATGATTTTCTGCTCCTTAAGGCAATCCGAAACACGCCTTATTCCGTCAATAACATCGTTTTTTGCGGGTATGACCCTGAATCTGCCTGCACGCCTTATGCACTCCATAAAGCTTGCCGCCGACGGGTCAACAATAACGGCTTCAACCGGCAGGCTGCCCGCAAGCTCACACAAAGCATCGTAGTGCTCGCCGTCGGTTTTCTGCCTGCCCTCGGTGCGTGAATCGAAGTAATATTCACGGATTCTGTGCCACACACCGCCGTTTTTGCCCCACAAACCGAAGGAGGAGGGGTTGACCGTGCCGTAATCGCATGAAATGTAATACTCTTCAAAGCTGTCGGGAGGGGGTGCAATATGCTTTTCGTGTGAAAACATGGGATACACGCTGCCTTGCGCCGCCACCCATCTGCCGAGAACAAACCTTTCATAAAATGCGCCCGAATAGAGCTTCTCGTAGCGGCGGATAATAGAGGGTGTGAGCGAAGGATTATCCTTCATCATGAAATGCAGATAAAAGCAGTTTTTCTCTTCGTGCTTTTTTATCCACTCCTCGTGAAACCAGTGCATCGGATGCTCGGGGTTGCAATTAAACCAGAGCTTTGACCCTTCAACCGAGCATCGTGCAAGTGCCTGCTCAACAAAGGAGCGGGGCATGAGCGTAACTTCATCGAGCAGCACTCCCGCAAGGGTCATGCCCTGAATGAGTGCTGCTGAGCCCTCATCCTTGCCGCCGAAAAGATAAAAACGGTTAGTCACTCCGCCGTAGGTGATTTCAATAAGATTTTTTGAATGCTTTTCAACGCACTCAAAGCCCAGCTCACGCAGCACGGGCAGAATGACCGTTATAACATTGCGGCGTAGTGAAGCAATCGTTTTGCCGCACATGGCAAACGAGCAATCCGAAAAGCACGAAAATGCCCATGCCGTAAATGAAACTGACATACACAGCGTTTTGCCCGACCTCACCGCACCGTCGCAGATAATTGCATCACGGGCGCAGAAGGGGCTGTCGGGCATCCACCAGCACAGTGCCTTCATCTGCTTTGAAGAAAACGGAGTGAATGCTGCTTTTTTACTGTTTATCAAGAGTCATCCTCCTGCGAAAGCAGCCTTGCTCCCTCTGCAAGAGCCTGAACAAAGCTGCTCTGCGTGTTTTCTTCGCCCGTGCCGAGCTTTTCAAGCCGTTCAAGAGCCTTGAGCCTGTCAAAAAACTTGATTTCAAGTCCGCCGCCCTTGGGGCGTTTTATATCGGAAACATTGAAAAGGTCAAGCTTTTCGATTTCCTCGGCAGTAAGGGTATCCTCACACAGCATCAGACGCATGGCATCCGCAACCGAGCCGAAGGCAAGGCGTCGCAAACCTTTTTCAACGAGCGCTGCGGTAGCTCTCTTTTCTTTTTCGAGCCGTGAAATCTCCGCCCTGATTTCTTCCTTGGCAAGCAGCCTTGCCGCACTTCTTCGTGGTGCGATAACAAAACCCGCTCTTGCGGCGCAGCCTCTTGCATCACCGTCTTCGGCATAATAGGCACAAAAAAGGCGTTCTTTTTCGGTCAAGACGACCATCTCCTTTCCGAGAGAATTTTCAATCTTCTCTCAACCTAAGCGCAAACACGGCTGTTTTTTGATGCAAAAAGGTCAATTTTTTGAAATGCCAAGCGCAAATTATGCGCTGATTTCTCCCGTTTTCATCCGATTTTAACCGTATATCGCCGTTTTTCTCCGTTTTTGTTGAATATTTTAATCTTTTGAATTTTTTTGCATTTTTACTTGACTTGATGCGATTTTGGGTGTAGGATTAGAGAGTAAAATATTTTTTGAATGTGTGGTGAAAATCCTTGGGCAGTTCCGATATTCCCAACCCCCGAAGTAGATACATAACAGAATATATTACCGCTTCGTTGGAGCTGCCGAGTGATTTTTAAACAAAATCGCTTTTCTGTGTTTGCGTCTCCGATGCGGTAATCCGTGAAAGGAGATGCTTTTTTTTGGAAAATTTTGAAATTCTGCTCGAGCAGATTGCTCAGCTTTGCGAAAAAGGCGAGATTTCCGCATTGCGTGAGCTTCTGTGCGAGCTTAATGTGGTTGACATTGCTCTGCTTATTGAAGAGCTTGAACCCAAGGACAGGCTGCGTGCCTTCCGTATTCTTCCGAAGGATGTTTCGGCAGAGGCATTTGCATACCTTGAGAGCGAAACTCAGGCGGAGCTTGTTCGCTCGATAACAGACACCGAGCTTGAACGACTGCTTGATGAAATGTTCCTTGACGATACGGTTGACTTTCTTGAAGAAGTTCCCGCAAGTGTTGTAACAAGAGTTCTTGCTCACTCAGACCCAGAAACACGAAAGCTTATCAACAAATTTCTCAATTATCCCGAGGACTGTGCAGGCAGCCTCATGACCATTGAAATGGTCCACCTGCGCACAAGCCTTACCGCTGCGGAAGCGATTGAAAAAATAAGAAAAACAGGCGTGGACAAAGAAACCGTCTACACCTGCTACTGCATTGATAAAGAGCATCATCTGCTCGGCAGCATCCCCCTGCTCTCTCTTCTTCTCTGCGAGCAGGACACCCTTGTAGGCGATATTATGGAGGATGATGCCCAACTTATCTCCGTCAACACTCACGATGACCGTGAATATGTTGCCGATATCGTTAAAAAATACGACCTTCTGAGCGTTCCCGTTGTTGACAGAGAAAACAGGCTCGTGGGCATCATCACGGTTGACGATATCGTGGATGTTATCGAAGAAGAAACCACCGAGGACTTTGAGAAGATGGCTTTGCTTGCCCCTTCGGATGACGAATATCTCAAAACGGGCGTTTTCAAGCTTGCAAAAAACAGAATTCTGTGGCTGCTTATTCTTATGGTTTCGGGCACCTTCACGGGCAAAATAATCGAAGGCTATGAAACACTGCTTGCGGGCTTCGTTGCTCTCACCGCATCAATGCCCATGCTCATGGGCACCGGCGGTAACGCAGGCAGCCAGGTTTCAACCCTTATCATCAGAGGTCTTGCCGTGGGCGAAATTGAAATAAAGGATTATTTCAAAATCGTGCTCAAGGAGCTGCGTGTGGCATCAATCTGCGGTGCCGTGCTTGCCGTGGCAAACATCCTGAGAATGTATCTTTTCTGCGAAGGCGATTTTAAAGTGTTCCTTGTGGTGTCGCTTGCAATGTTCTGCGCAATCGTCGTTGCAAAGCTCATAGGCTGCTCGCTCCCGATATTCGCAAAAATCGTAAAGCTCGACCCCGCACTGATGGCAGGCCCGATGATAGCAACTCTGGTTGACATCGTAACGCTTGTTATTTACTTCGGTCTCGCAAAATTATTTCTTATATAGAATTAATCCCCGTCGATGTAAAATCGGCGGGGTGTTTTTATATTGACTGCATAAAATAAAAATGTTATCATCTTATCAGAGTAAAATGTGCTTTACAGGCACAATGTAAACCCGACTTTACAGCATTTTTTGCCCGATTTTTGCAAATGTCCGCCAAAGTTGGTAGAAGATACCGCCGAAACGAGCTAAAATTGTGGTGAAATCTGAAGGAGGACGAACATGAACATTTCCGAGAAAATACTGAAACTTAGAAAAGAGAAGGGGCTCTCTCAGGAGGCCTTCGCAGAAAAATTGGGGGTATCCCGTCAGTCTGTTTCCAAGTGGGAGTCAAGCGGCTCTCTTCCCGATATAGATAAAATTATTGCAATGAGCGAGCTTTTCGGCGTATCGACCGACTACCTTTTAAAGGATGAAGCCGCAGAAACACCGCAGGAGCTTGTGACCGAAACTGAAGAGGTGCCCGAAGAAAAAGAGAATATCGCAGAAAATGAAAAAATAACGGATGACGGGTCAGAGGCTCAATCCGAGCCTGCACCCGAAATGCCGAAAAAGAGCAAAAGAAAGCTGTTCAAAAAAATAATATCGGTTATTCTTATCATTCTGATAGCTGTATCGGCGGTGCTTGTGCCCGTATATTCGGATGAAATCAAAGATTATTGGTATGAGCTCAACGGCGGCAAAGTTGAATACCCCTTCGTGCTCGTTCACGGCCTCGGCGGCTGGGGCGAGGGCAGCGGAATAAATAATGTTGCTCAGTATTGGGGCGGCGGTGCATACGACCTCAAAAAGAATCTTGAGGTTGAGGGCTACACCGTTTATACCCCGAGTATCGGCCCTGTTTCAAGTGCATGGGACAGAGCGTGCGAGCTTTATGCGCAGCTTACAGGCACAACCGTTGACTACGGCGAAGCACATTCAAAGGAGCACAATCACGAACGCTACGGCAGAACCTACACCGCTCCCCTTGTTGAAAACTGGGGCGAAAAAATCAACGGCGGTCAGAAGGTGAAAATAAATCTTGTGGGGCATTCCTTCGGCGGCGCAACGGTCAGGCTGCTTGCCTCTCTGCTTGAATACGGCGACGAAGCGGAGATGAAAGCGACGGGCGACGAAACCTCGCCGCTTTTCACGGGCGGCAAGGGCGATTGCATTCATTCCGTAACCGCTCTCTGCGCTCCGCACAACGGCTCAACACTCACCGAGATTATCAACACGCTCGGCAGCTCCGTTGGAATTTCGGATACAACCGACCTGCTCATGTCGCTCTGCTTCGGCATTGCAGGTATATCCTCACCGATAAACGGCGTTTACGATTTCAGCCTTGACCAGTTCGGAATCGGTGAAAGCGATGCACGGGGCGCAATTGCAGCCCTCACGGCAGCAGGCAATGACCATGCAGCATACGACCTCTCGCCCGACGGTGCGGCACAGCTCAACAAAAAAATCAAAACCGTTGAGGGTATTTACTATTTCTCATACGCATACAGCACAACCTCTGAGAGCTCGATTCTCGGCAATCACCTGCCCGCCGCATCAACGCTGCCCGTGCTCTATCCGTTTGCGCTTGCAATGGGTGCATACACAGGCACAACCGAAGGCGGCATAAGCATTGACAAATCGTGGAAGGAAAACGACGGGCTTGTAAATGTTGTTTCCGCACAGTATCCGTTCGGTGAAAGCCACACCGTATTCCCCGAGGATAAGAAGGATATTCAGACGGGCATATGGTATGTTGCCGAAACACGCAAGGGAGACCACGGCACCGTTATAGGGCTCAACGCCAAAAACAAGCCTACCCTCAATTTTTACACCGAGCTTTTTGAGATGATTGAAAACCTTAAATAAGGAGGATTTTTATGGGTTCAGTTGTAATTATTTTCTTGCCGATACTTCTGCCGTACCTGCTCATTTGCGCCGTTGCGGGCAATTTCGGCTACGGTCCGCTTGATGTTCTTTTCGGCCCTCTTGAACTTGCTCTGGGCAGTATTGTTGAAGTTTTTTTCGGCGGAAGCGACGAAGCTTTTTTCGGTTTTATGGATAGCTTCAGCAAAACCTTTCTTGAGAAATTCACGGAATTTATGACAGAAAATGAAGATATTCTAATGACCGTAAGCGAAAAAATCGGCGAATTTCTCGCTATGCTTGTTTGAATTTCGCTGCAATTTTTTTCGGAAGGGCTATGCCCTTGCCCGATTATAATAAGCGTCACAGACCCTTAATTATTCATTTTTCATTTTTCATTATTCATTTTCTTAGACCAACTCCGCATTTGAATCGTCTTATAGGTGAAAAGAAAAAATTCGGAGGTAATTGAGATGAAATGTGATTTTTGCGGCAAGAGAATAAAGAAAAGCGAGGATATCTGCCCCAACTGCGGCAAATCCGTCATCCGTGCAGCCGTTCCTGCAGAGGAAGTCACGGCAGCATCAGACGGCACAGTGACTATACGGTACAGTGACTACATATCACGCACGGTTATTGCAAACATCGCTCAGATTGTCGCCTGCGCTGCACTGATTGCGGTGTTCCCCCTCACAGACCTGCTTGACGAAGGATTTGTTGAAACCAAAACACTGTTCTCCTGCGGACTGTTTGTTATTCTGGCAATACTGACTGCATTCAACACCGCCTTTGCCGTCATTCAGAGCAAGCAATGCTATATTACCTTTTCGGAGGATAAAATAAGCGGTGTTATGCCCGCAAAATTTGCCGAAACAGAAGAATTCAGCATCAGCACAGAGGATGTTACCGCCTTTGCCGCCATATCGTCTTTATGGCGAAGCGTGCCCGAGGCAATCATCTGCTGCGGCGATGAACGCTTCGGCATAAAGTGCCACAACAACAAGCTTCTTTCGGCGATAAAAAAGGAATTGAAAATCCGTTTTCCCGATAAATAATATTATTTAAAATAATTAATAGCACATTTTACCAAAAAAGACCGCAAAAAACGGTCTTTTTTGTTTTTCACGGCATTGACTTTAAGGTATATTTTGGGTATCATAATAGTGTAAAAATATTAAAATGCGGGAGTTTTGGATATGATGAAAAATACCGAAAAAACCATGGAAAAAATCGTGGCTCTCTGCAAGGGCAGAGGCTTCATTTTTGCAGGCAGCGAAATCTACGGCGGCCTTGCAAACACCTGGGATTACGGCCCTCTCGGCGCAAGAATGAAAAACAATGTCAAGGACACCTGGCGTAAAAGATTCATTCAAGAGAGAAAGAACAGCTACGAGGTTGATGCCGATATCCTCATGCACCCCAGAGTATGGGAGGCAAGCGGCCATGTTGCCAGCTTCTCAGACCCTCTGCTTGACTGCAAGGAATGCAAAATGCGTCACAGAGCAGACAACCTTATCGACGATTTTGACCCCGATGCACATGCAGACGGCATGACCAAAGAAGAGATGTTTGAATACATCAAGGCTCATTCAATCCCCTGCCCCCACTGCGGCAAGCATAACTTCACAGGTATCAGAGAATTCAACCTTATGTTCCAGACCTTCAGAGGCGTTACAAACGACAGCAAAAGCGTTATCTATCTTCGCCCCGAAAATGCTCAGGGTGAATATGTCAACTACCTCAATGTTCAGAGAACAATGAGAGCAAAGCTTCCCTTCAGCATCGGTCAGATAGGCAAGGCTTTCAGAAATGAAATCACACCCGGTAACTTCACCTTCAGAACAATCGAGTTTGAGCAGATGGAGTTCCAGACCTTCTGCAAGGAAGGCACCGATACAGACCTTTACGATTACTTCAAGGAATACGGCATGAAGTATTATCAAGATCTCGGCATCAAGGCTGAAAATCTCCGTTATCACGATCACGAAAAGCTTGCTCACTATGCAAAGGCTGCCTGCGATATTGAATTCCTCTTCCCCTTCGGCTGGGGCGAAATCAACGGCACCCACAACAGAACAAACTTTGACCTTACAAGGCATCAGGAATACAGCGGTCAGAAGATGGATTATCTCGACCCCGAAACCAACGAAAAATACATCCCCTTCATTATCGAGTCAACCTACGGTCTTGACAGAACGGTGCTCGCTCTTCTCTGCGAAGCATACGATGAAGAGGTTATCGATGCAGAAAAGAACGACACAAGAGTTGTTCTTCACCTCAGCCCCGCAATTGCGCCCTTCAAGGCTGCCGTTCTTCCCCTTTCAAAGAAGCTTTCGGCAGATGCCCTCAAGGTTTACGAAAAGCTTCAGAAGAAGTTCATGATTGACTTTGACGAAACCGGCTCAATCGGCAAGAGATACCGCCGTGAGGACGAAATCGGCACTCCCATCTGCATCACCTTCGACTTCGATTCACTCGAGGATAACTGCGTAACGGTAAGAGACCGTGACACCATGCAGCAGGAGAGAATTTCAATCGATGCTCTTGAAGATTATATCGCTTCACGAATTGAGTTTTAATTCAGGTTATAATAATTTCACGATAAACACAGAAAGGAACATGAGTTTTTATGAAAGTTAATTTCACGGAAACAGTGCTCAGAGATGCCAACCAGTCGCTTATCGCAACAAGAATGCCCTTCAAGGACTTCGCACCCGTTCTTGAAAAGCTCGACAAGGCAGGCTATTACTCACTCGAGTGCTGGGGCGGAGCAACCTTTGACTCCTGCCTTCGTTACCTCAATGAAGACCCTTGGGAAAGACTGAGAAAAATCAAGGCAGCCTGCCCCAACACCAAGCTCCAGATGCTTCTCAGAGGTCAGAACCTTCTCGGCTACAAGCATTACCCCGACGATGTTGTTCGTATGTTTATCCGCAAGAGCGTTGAAAACGGCATCGACATCATCAGAATATTTGATGCACTCAACGATGTGCGCAATATCGAAGTGGCAGTTGACGAAACCCTCAAGTGCGGTGCACACGCATCAGGCACAATCTGCTACACAATCAGCCCCATCCACAACCTTGATAACTATGTAAAGCTTGCGAAGCAGATTGAAGCTCTCGGCGTTCAGTCAATCTGCGTTAAGGATATGGCAGGCATCATGAGCCCCAAAGAGGGTTATGACCTTGTTAAGGCTCTCAAAGCAAATGTAAAGGTTCCCATCGTTGTTCACACCCACTCAACAACAGGTCTCGGCTTCATGACACTTCTCAAGTGCGTTGAAGCAGGCGCAGATGTTATTGACTCGGCTATCTCCTGCTTCTCGGGCGGCACATCACAGCCCGCAACCGAAACTCTCGTCTACACTCTCAAGCAGTACGGCTATGAGGTTGATGTTGACGAGAATGTATGCAAGGAAATCAACGATTTCTTCAAGCCCATCCGTGCAAAGGCACTCGACAGCGGACTTCTCAATCCCGTTGTTATGGGCACCCAAACCGACGCTCTGATTTATCAGATTCCCGGCGGTATGCTCTCAAACCTTGTTGCTCAGCTCACTGCTCAGAAGAAGCTTGATAAGCTCGATGAGGTTCTGCTTGAAACTCCCAGAGTGCGTGAGGACCTCGGCTATCCTCCCCTCGTAACACCCATGAGCCAGATGGTCGGTGTTCAGGCAACTGCCAATGTTCTTGCAGGCGAAAGATACAAGAACATTTCAAAGGAAGTAAAGAGCTATATCAAGGGCGAATACGGTCAGGCTCCCGGCAAGGTGAGCGAAGAGCTCCAGAAGCTTGTGCTCGGCGATGAAGAGCCCTTCACGGGCAGATTCGCAGATACCCTTGCTCCCGGTCTTGAAGAAGCAAAGGAATATCTCGGCGACAAGGCAAAGAGCATTGAGGATGTTCTTTCATATATCGCATTCCCCGCTCAGGCAGAGGCTTTCTTTGAAAAGCGTGAAGCACTGAAAAAGAACACATTCGCCTATACAATCAAGAGAATTGACTGAGGGGGTTAACTATGTTTGCAGATAAAGCCTCTCTCACCATGTCGGAAACAATGTTTGTTGCGGTTGCAGGTATAGCAGTTGTTCTTCTTGAGCTTGCAATCCTCGCAGTCCTCATTGTTTTTCTCTCAAAAATATTCAGAGCCGTTGAAAGCAGAGTATCCTCGGTTCCCGATGAGCCCATCGTTGCCGAAAGTTCCCCCGCATCGGCACCTTCAGCAGCTACCGCTCAGGCTGCTTCGGTATCGGCTCCTGCAGTTACGGCCCCCGGCGGGCTCCGTCTGATTGATACAGATGAGCGCACTGCAGCTGTTGTTATGGCACTTGTAAGCCATCAGAGCGGCATTCCGCTTGAAAAGCTCAGCTTCAAATCAATCAGATGCCTTGCTCCCGCAGGTCTTGAGCTTGAAGGTGTTGACGAAAACACCGTAGCAGCAATTATGGCAATCATAAGCAACGAAAGCGGCATTCCGCTTGAAAGACTCAGCTTCAAATCAATCAAGAAAGTGGAGGAATAATCATTATGAAATACATTGTAAACCTTAACGGTAAAGCATACGAGGTAGAGGTTGAAGAAACCGATGCAGTTATCACAAATGTTACCGATGCAGTAATCCCCATGGCAGCACCTGTTGCAGCTGCACCCGTTGCAGCTCCTGCACCTGCAGCAGCACCCGCTCCCGCAGCGGCACCCGAAGCAGCTCCCGCACCCGCTCCTGCAGCTGCTCCTGCAGACGGCACAAAGATTGCAGCTCCCATGCCCGGCACAATCCTCGCAGTTAACACAGCTGTAGGCTCAGCAGTTAACGCAGGCGATGTTCTCATTATCCTTGAAGCAATGAAGATGGAAAATGAAATCGTTGCTCCCTGCGCAGGCACAGTTAAGCAGATTCTCGTTTCAAAGGGATCAACCGTTGATACCGACGAAGTTCTCGCTGTTATCGGCTAAGGAGGACTTTGCCCCCTATGGATTTATCATTAATCAAAGATATAGCTCTCGGCATATGGGAGAATTCAGGCATCAATCTGCTTTTCACCGCTGAAGGTTGGAAATACGGCGTTATGATTCTCGTTGCCTTTGTTTTCCTCTTCCTCGCCATTGCGAAAAAGTTTGAGCCCCTTCTGCTCGTGCCCATTGCATTCGGCATTCTTCTTGCCAATATGCCCGGCGCAGGCATGATGGATGACCCCGCAGGTCTTATGGATGCGGCTCAGAAGGTTGAGGGCGCTCACTGGTATGACGACGGCGTTCTGCGGCTGATATATGCAGGTGTTAAAAGTTCAATCTTCCCCTGTCTTATATTCCTCGGAATCGGCGCAATGACCGATTTCGGTCCCCTTCTTGCAAACCCCATCAGCCTTCTTCTCGGTGCGGCAGCTCAGCTCGGTATTTATGTTGCGTTTGTTATCGCAATTCTGCTCGGCTTCACACCTCAGGAGGCGGCATCAATCGCAATTATCGGCGGCGCAGACGGCCCCACGGCAATTCTCGTTGCCTCAAAGCTTGCGAGCCATATGCTTGCACCCATTGCTCTTGCGGCATATTCATATATGGCGCTTATTCCCATCATTCAGCCGCCCATTATGAAGCTTCTCACCACAAAGAAGGAAAGAGAAGTTGAAATGAAGCAGCTTCGCAAGGTCAGCAAGGTTGAGAAGATCATCTTCCCCATTGTTGTTTTTGTTATAGTTGCTCTCATTCTTCCCGATGCAGCTCCCCTGGTCGGCATGCTTATGCTCGGCAACCTTCTCAAGGAGTGCGGCGTTACGGACAGGCTCAGCGATACAGCGCAGAATGCGCTCACCAATATCGTCACAATTATGCTTGGCGTTACCGTCGGCGCAACGGCAAACGGTGTTGACTTCATTCAGGTTAAAACACTTATGATTGTCGGTCTCGGTCTTCTTGCCTTTGCATTCTCAACGGCAGGCGGTGTGCTTCTCGGCAAGCTGCTCTACCTTATTACAGGCGGCAAAATCAATCCCCTCATCGGTGCGGCAGGCGTTTCCGCCGTGCCCATGGCAGCCCGTGTTGCCCAGACTGAGGGCAGAAAGTATAACCCCACAAACTTCCTTCTCATGCACGCTATGGGACCGAATGTTGCAGGCGTTATCGGCTCGGCAGTTGCGGCAGGCTTCCTGCTTCTTATGTTCGGCAAATAAAAAATTAATCCTCTGCTCAATTGCAGAGGATTTTTTTGTTGGGATATTAAGCACCGAGAAGCTTTTCTGCAAGCTCAATTATTCCTGCAAAGCCTTTGCCGAACAAATCGGTTATTGCCGAAGCATCCGAGCCGGTAAGCTGCTCAACAAGAGCAGCAATGTAATAAGGAATGTCGCTTAAAAATGCAATGATTGAAAACATGATCTGCACCTCCGTTTTATTTTATTCGATTTTATCATATAATCCGCCGTTCGGCAACCGTCAACAGATGTGATATGCACAAAGTGCGCACTTGACTTTTTTGCAGTAAAGTATTAAAATGTTTTTTCGGATATACACATCACGGAGGAATATTTATGATTGGCACACTTGTCAATGCGGTTGCGGTTATAGTCGGCGGACTGATAGGACTGCTGCTTAAAAAAGGTATAAAAGAAAGCTACACCGAAAGCATCAACAAAGCACTCGGGCTTGCAATTCTCATAATCGGCTTGAACGGTGTTATTTCAAATATGTTTACGGTTGAGAACGGCAAGCTCAAAAGCAGCGGTGAACTGATGCTTGTTATATTTCTTGTTCTCGGCACCTTTGCGGGTGAGCTTCTGAAGCTTGACGACCGCTTCAGCCGCTTTTGCAAGGGGATTGAAAGTAAATTCAAATCCGACGGCTTTGCGGCAGGCTTCATCAACAGCACCGTGCTTTTCTGCGTGGGTGCAATGTCAATAGTCGGCTCAATCAATGACGGCCTTACGGGTGACAGCTCAGTGCTCTTTGTCAAAAGTGCGCTTGACTTTGTGAATGCAATCATCTTTGCCGCAACCCTCGGCTACGGCGTTATTTTCACCTTTATCCCCATTCTGCTTTATCAGGGCGGCATTTCGCTGCTTGCAGGCGTGCTCAGCGGAGTGCTTCAGGGCGAGCTGCTTGAGCAGATATGTATGGTCGGCTACGCAATCATCATGGCAATAGGACTGAATTTTCTTTTGCAAAAGAAATTCAAAACCCTCAACATGGTGCCCGCACTTCTTCTGCCCGTGGCATACCATTATATTCTTGTGTTAATTGAATATATCAGAGCATAAAAATTGCGGTATCTTTCGATACCGCTTTTTTCTTTAGAAGTTCTCTCTGTTCTTCTTGTTCTGCTGATTCTTGTTGTTCTGGTTATTCTGCTGATTCTTGCTGTTCTGATTGTTCTGGTTGTTCTGGTTGTTCTGCTGATTATTCTTTTCCATTGTGTAAACTCCTCTTTGTTTTTTGATTGAACTATCGTTCAATTCTATTATGCCACAATCGGTCCGTAAATACTTATTGACAAAAAATTTCAGTAATGATAAAATTTTTTAAGGTGATTTTATGATTTATTATTTTTCCGGCACGGGCAATTCAAAGCACGCTGCCGAGGTTATCGCTTCTGCAGTCAACGAAACACCCGTCGACATCGTTGATGCAATAAAAAACGGAATTCACGGCTCGGCGGATGATGAAATAACAGGCTTCGTTTTCCCTGTTTATTTCTGGGGACTGCCCGAAATTATAAAACGCTTTGCGGCTATGCCGGAGGTAAACAATTCGCTCGGCAAATATGTTTTCTGCGTTATCACCTGCGGTGCAGACACGGGAAACGCCGATAAGATGCTCTCAAAAAAGCTCGGCAGAAGCCCTGACTACAGCTTTTCGCTTAAAATGCCCGATAATTATGTGGTTATGTATGACCCTTGCGAAAAAGAGAAGGCGCAAAAATACCTTCACCACGCAGACAAGGAGCTTGAAACCATCTGCAAGGATATTTTAAACCGTGAAAATGCACGCAAAGGCAGCACCAATGGCAGCGCAAAAAGTGCGTTTGTTTCGCTTCTTTATGACCCTTTCAGAAAAACAAAAAAGTTTTATGCGGATGAAAGCTGCGTTTCATGCGGACTTTGCGCAAAAATATGCCCCGACAATGCAATTGAAATCAAAAACGGTAAACCGGTTTGGGTAAAATCGAAATGTCAGCACTGCACGGCGTGCATAAACCGCTGCCCCAAGGCATCAATTCAATACGGCAAGGGCACACAGACCCGACGCAGATATAATTATGAAAATACCGTTGACTGACGGTAAAAAAACGGAGGAATTACCATGATAGTTAAAAATAATTTCGGCACAACCGCAGACGGCAGAGTTGTTGACTGCTACACAATAAAAAACGCAAGCGAAACAGCCGTTGACATCATCACCTACGGCGCAACAATCAACAGCATTTATGTTGCCGATAAAAACGACGTTTTTGCCGATGTGCTTGCAGGCTTTGACTCAATTGACGGCCACGAAAACCACTCCGACTACGAGGGAATGACCGTAGGCAGATACGCAAACCGCATTGCAGGCGGCAAGTTCACAATTGACGGTGTTGAATACAATGTTGAAAAGAATGAGAAAGGCATCACCTGCCTTCACGGCGGCGCTGAGCTTTCAACCGCTGTGTGGAAGGCAATTATCATTGACGATAACAGCCTTGAAATGAGCTACACAAGCCCCGACGGCGCAATGGGCTTCCCCGGCAAGGTGGATTTCAGAGTCGTATTCACTCTTCACGAGGACAATGCGCTCAAAATCGAATATTTTGCCGTGAGCGATAAGAAAACCGTTATCAACATGACAAACCACGCATACTTCAACCTTGCAGGCAAGGGTGATGTGCTTGGTCATGAGCTCATGATTAACGCAGATGCGTACACCCCCATTGACGAAAACAGCATCCCTACCGGCGAAGTCCGCAAGGTTGAGGGCACTGCATTTGATTTCAGGCAGGCAAAAGCAATCGGCAGGGATATCACTGCCGACGATGAGCAAATCCGTATCGGCAAGGGCTATGACCACAACTTCTGCCTCAATGACGGCGACGGCCCTGCAGCTGTTGCATATGAACCCGAAAGCGGCAGAATGCTTGAGGTTCACACCGACCTTTGCGGCGTTCAGCTTTACACGGGCAACTTCCTTGACGGAACAATCATCGGCAAAAAGGGCAACCCGCTTATTCAGCACGCAGGCTTCTGCCTTGAAACACAGTATTACCCCAACACACCCAATATGCCCGAATTCCCGCAGTGCACCTTTGATGCGGGTGAAAAATTCTATTCCTGCACAGTGTTCAAGTTCGGTATTAAATAATTTGCAATTCATTTGTAACAAATTATTATCTGCCAATTCACAAAAATGTAAAAAAAGAGTGTATAATTATAACTGTAGAGTGAAGGAAAATCTTCACAACAGGTAAAACCAGGAGGGGATGTATTTATGGCAGCAGAAAAAATCCTTGTTGTAGATGACGATAACAATATTTGTGAGCTTCTCAGACTTTATCTTGAAAAGGACGGCTATGAGGTTGCCCTTGCGCACAACGGCGGCGATGCCGTGAAGATGTTTCAGGAGCTTTCACCCGACCTTATGATTCTTGATATCATGCTGCCCGTGCTTGACGGCTGGCAGGTATGCCGTGAGGTCAGAAAAGTCTCGGACAAGCCGATTATAATGCTTACCGCAAAGGGCGAAACCTTTGACAAGGTGCTCGGCTTTGAGCTTGGCGCAGATGACTATGTTGTCAAGCCCTTTGATGCAAAAGAGGTTATGGCAAGGGTAAAGGCTGTGCTGCGCAGAAGCGGCTCGGCAGAAAAGACCGATGTTAAAGAGGTTCGTTATGACAAGCTCGCAATCAACCTCACAAACTATGAGCTGCGTGTTGACAACAAAAAAGTTGATACTCCGCCCAAAGAGCTTGAGCTCATCTATCACCTTGCAAGCAATCCCAACAGAGTTTTCACAAGAGACCAGCTTCTTGATGAGGTATGGGGATTCGATTACTACGGCGATTCAAGAACGGTTGATGTTCATGTCAAACGCCTGCGTGAAAAACTTGAGGGTGTTTCTGATAAATGGGAGCTCAAAACCGTCTGGAGTGTCGGCTACAAATTTGAAACAAAAGATTAATCGGAGTGTTTGATGTGGCAAAGAGAAGAAAATCCGGTCTGTTCCGAAAATACTTTCTTGTTACAATTTCAATTATTCTTGCAAGCTTCGTCTTTATAGGCGGAGCTCTCTTGCTTTTTGTATCAGGGCTGTGGATGAACGAAAAAAACACTCTTCTTGCCGAAAACACCGTCAGCGTTGCTCAGAATACAAGGGATGTGCTCAAATCCGATTACCTTGATGAAAGCAGCAGAAGCTCAGTTATTGTTATTTGCAACACGCTTCTGCAGATTTCGAACGCTGTTGATGCTGACTTTTTCATTGTCAATCCCGAGGGTCATGTGGTCTATTGCAAGGAAATTCTGCAATCCAACATGGCACTTTACACCGGCAACTGCATGGTGCACAACCGCTACTCCATCCCCGCTGATATAATGGAGCAGGCAATGCAGGGCACCGTTTGCAAAACGGGCGATCTTGGCGGAATACTTGACGATGTTCATTTTGTTGTAAGCTCACCCATTGTTGTTGACGGCAAAACGGTTGCGGTTGTTTTCTCTACTCAGTCAATTGTTGACGGGCTCACTCCCTATGTTGCAGGTATATTGAAAATGTTCACATATGCAACCCTGTTTGCATTTTTTGTGGCCTTCATTCTTGTTTATCTTGTGTCTTTCAGGCTCACAAAGCCGCTTCGTGAAATGTCGGCAGCGGCAAAGCAATATGCAACAGGCGATTTTTCAAAACGAATAAGTATTAACCGAGGAAAAATACGTATCTGGGGTCACGATGAAACCGATGAGCTCGTTCAGGCATTCAACTCCATGGCGCAGGCTCTTGCAACGCTCGAAATGTCACGCCGAAGCTTCGTTGCCAATGTTTCGCATGAGCTGAAGACCCCCATGACCACCATCGGCGGATTTATTGACGGCATTCTTGACGGCACAATCGAGCCTGAAAAAGAAGCGCAATACCTCAAAATCGTTTCAGATGAGGTCAAACGGCTTTCAAGGCTTGTTACGGGAATGCTCAACATGAGCAAAATCGAAGCAGGCGAGCTTGATTTGAAGCCTACAAATTTCGATATTTCCGAAATGATATTCCACACCCTGCTCAGCTTTGAGCAGATGATTGACAATAAGCATATCGAAATCCGCGGGCTTGACTCCTTCAAAAGCAACATGATTACCGCCGACAAAGACATGATAAATCAGGTTGTTTACAATCTCGTTGACAACGCCGTCAAATTCACCCCCGACGGCGGATATATAGATGTATCCTCAAAGTCGGATGCGGAAAAGGTTATTATAAAAATCCGCAACAGCGGCAGAGGAATACCCAGCGATGAAATTGACAAAATATTTGAGAGATTCTATAAAATCGACAAATCCAGAAGCTACGATATCAAAGGCGCAGGCATGGGTCTTTATATTGTCAAAACCATTATTGAGCTTCACGGCGGTCAGATTGCTGCACGTAGTGAAGAAGGACTGTACACCGAATTCATCTTCCAGCTTCCGCTCAACTGATGTAAAATTTGAAATTTTTTTAATGCTGTGTTCAAATTGAATTAATATACAGCTATTACAATACTTTCATAAACACTACCGGAGGGTAACTACCATGAACGACGAATTCAACAAAAATCCTTATATCCCGGAAAACGAGCCTGAAACCGAAATCAAGGCAGAAGAAACGGTTGAACAGGATTTCAGCGAAGCGGCTCAAGAGTGCAGCTCCACACCTGAAGCAACCCGTGAAGCTGTTGAAAATGACATTCCTACAGTAGATGCTCAGGAGGTTCCCAATGCCGCCCCGAGGCAGGAAAACCCTGTTTACACTCAGCAGCCTTATACCAATCAGGGCTATTATACACAACAGAGCGGCACGGCATACTACCACACCAATCAGGGCACGCCTTACAATACGCCCGTAAACCCGCAATATAATCAGCAGTATAATCCCCAATTCAATCAGCAGCCGGCGCCTCAGAAGCCCAAGAAAAAGAAGAAGGGTCTTAAAATATTTGCAGCCTGCATTGCGATTGTGCTTGTTTTTGCGCTCGGCTTCGGCGTTGCATCAATTGCCAAGAGCGGCGGCAGCAAGCCCGGCACCTCGGCTGACGGCGGCAAGACTCCCGGCTCAAATGACGGTGCACCTGACCTTAATATAAATGAATCGCCTGTCACTCCCACTGCGGCGGCGATTGACGGTGCTCTCACAACAGCACAGATTGCTTCAAAGGTAAAGCCAAGCATAGTGGGTATTGTTGTTTACACCCAGAAGAGCAACTCCTCCGCAGGCGAAGGCACGGGAGTTATTATGGGTGAAGACGCTTCAAAGCAATACACCTATATCATCACCTGTGCCCATGTTATCAGCGACCCGGGCATCAGTGTTAGAGTGCAGACCGAAGACGGCACCACCTATGATGCCGAAATCGTTGGTGTTGACACAAGGACTGACCTTGGCGTGCTCAAAATCAAAGCAAAGGGTTTGCCTGCAGCCGAATTCGGCAACTCCGATGCGCTTCAGGTTGGCGACAGCGTGTATGCAATCGGCAACCCCGGCGGCGTTGAATTCTTCGGCTCCTTCACGGGCGGCTTTGTGTCCGCAATCGACAGACCCGTCAGCAGCGAAATCGGCTACACAATGAAGTGTATTCAGCACGATGCGGCAATCAACCCCGGTAATTCAGGCGGCGCTCTCGTTAATGTTTACGGTCAGGTTATCGGCATCAACTCACAGAAAATCGCAGCAACGGATTACGAGGGCATGGGCTTTGCAATTCCCATCACCTCTGCAAAGGAAGTTATAGAGGCTCTCATTGATTATAACTATGTGCCCAACAGACCCAAGCTCGGTATCACATATTATCCCGTCAGCGCAAGCGCACAGTACAGCATGATAGCTCAGATTAAGGGCTTGCCTGCAGGCACCCTCATCATCAATGAAATCAGCTCCGACAGCTCACTTGCAAACACCGAAATCAGGCAGTATGACATGATTACCGCCGTTGACGGCAAGCCGCTCACTACTGCAGATGTGCTCCTTGAAAAAATTGACGGCGGCAAGGTGGGCGACAAGATGAAACTTTCAATCTGCCGTGTCAACAGCGACTATTCCATTCAGGAATTTGAGGTTGAAATCACTCTTGTTGAGGATAAAGGCGACAGCACAATGCCCGAAACAACCACCGCTTACTATATTGACCCGTTTGAATATTTTGACCAGTTCGGATACTAAGAAAAAGCGCCCTTCGGGGTGCTTTTTTTTCGGCTGTATCTGCTTGGAACAAACTTCAAATTATAAAAAGGCGCTGTGTTCAAAAGAACACAACGCCTTTGTTTATCACATAGAGTTCTGTGTCAGAAATTATTTGCTGTACTTACCGCGCTTTACATAGTGAGTGTGAAGAACCTCGTGAGCAACATGGCTGCCGGGCTTCTCAAAATACTCAGCGTAAACTGCCTTCACAGCTTCGTTTTCGTGTGACTTTCTTACGGGGAGATTAGCATCTGCTTCATAGAGAGCCTTGCCTCTGATACCCTTGAGGTCAACGAAGTTGCGAACGCTTGCGGGCTGTACGGGCTGACCGCCGCCGTTTACACAGCCGCCGGGGCAAGCCATGATTTCGATGAACTGATAATCAGCTGTGCCTGCCTTAACCTTTTCCATAACAGCCTGAGCATTCTTAAGGCCGCTTGCTGCGCAAACCTTGATTTCCTTGCCTGCGATGGTGTAGGTAGCTTCCTTGATGCCGTCTGTGCCTCTTACCTCTGTGAACTCAACAGCCTTGAGCTCTTCGCCTGTAAGAACTTCATAAGCAGTTCTGAGAGCAGCTTCCATAACGCCGCCTGTTGCGCCGAAGATAACGCCTGCGCCTGAGCCTTCGCCGAGGGGATTATCAAATTCTTCATCGGGAAGTGCATTGAAGGTGATGCCTGCAGTTTCAATCATTCTGCCGAGCTCACGGGTGGTGAGTGCGTAGTCAACATCAGCATAACCGCTTGCAGACTGGTCTGCTCTGCCTGCTTCGAATTTCTTTGCAGTACAGGGCATGATGCTTACAACAACGATATCCTTGGGGTCAAGGTTCATCTTCTTTGCATACCATGTCTTGATAACTGCACCGAACATCTGCTGAGGTGACTTACAGCTTGAAAGATGGTCAATCTGCTCGGGGAAGTAATGCTCGCAATACTTAACCCAACCGGGTGAGCAGGATGTGATAAGGGGCAGAACACCGCCGTTGTTGATTCTGTCAAGAAGCTCTGTTGCTTCTTCCATGATGGTAAGGTCTGCTGAGAAATCGGTATCGAACACCTTGTTGAAGCCGAGTCTGCGAAGAGCAGCAACCATCTTGCCTGTTACATTTGTGCCGATTTCGTTGCCGAAGCATTCGCCGAGAGTAACACGGATTGAAGGTGCAGTGTTAACAACAACAAACTTGTCGGGGTCTGCAATTGCTTCAAATACCTTTGCGGTATCGTCCTTCTCATAGATTGCGCCAACGGGGCAGTTAACGATACACTGACCGCAGGATACGCATGAGAAATCGTTGAGGGGAAGCTCAAAGGGTGAGCTGATGTGTGTATCAAAGCCTCTTGCGCTTGCGCCGATAACGCTGATAGCCTGATTGTCACAGGCAGCAACGCAGCGACGGCAGAGGATACACTTGCTGTTATCTCTGATCATATGAGCAGCCGAATCGTCATACTGTGCTTCGGGATAAACGCCTTCAAAAGCGTTTGCATCGTCTACACCGTAATCCTTGCAGAGCTTCTGAAGCTCGCAGTTACCGCTGCGTACGCAGGTGAGACAGGATTTGTTATGGGTTGAAAGAACAAGCTCAAGGTTTGTCTTGCGGCTCTTTCTTACCTTCTCTGTGTTTGTGAAGATTTCCATACCCTCGTTTACGGGGAATACGCAGGATGCAACGAGTGAACGGGCACCCTTAACCTCTACCATACACATACGGCAAGCGCCGATCTCGTTAATTTCCTTAAGGTAGCAGAGAGTGGGGATTTCAATGCCCGCATATCTTGCAGCCTCAAGGATTGTGATGCCCTTGGGAACGCTCAGGGGCATATTGTTTATTTTAATGTTTACCATTTCCATTATAGTATGCCTCCTCTATTAGCCTTTGATGATTGCACCGAACTTACATGAATCCATGCAAGCGCCGCACTTGATACACTTGGTTGTGTCGATGGTATGAGGATTCTTGACTGTGCCGCTGATTGCGCCAACGGGGCACTTTCTTGCACAGAGAGTACAGCCACGGCACTTGTCCTCAACGATTGAGTAGTTAAGAAGGCTCTTACATACGCCTGCGGGGCACTTCTTATCAACAACATGAGCAATGTATTCTTCACGGAAGAACTTAAGTGTTGCAAGAACGGGGTTGGGAGCAGTCTGACCGAGACCGCAGAGTGAGTTTTCTTTGATATAGTATGCAAGCTCTTCAAGCTTATCAATATCCTCAAGAGTGCCGTTACCTTCGGTAATCTTCTCAAGAATTTCCATCATGCGCTTTGTGCCGATACGGCAGGGAGCACACTTACCGCAGGACTCATCAACTGTGAAGTCGAGGAAGAACTTAGCAATGTCAACCATACAGTTGTCTTCGTCCATAACGATAAGACCGCCCGAACCCATCATGCAGCCGATAGCTGTGAGGTTATCGTAGTCAATGGGGGTATCAATAAGGCTTACGGGGATACAGCCGCCTGAGGGGCCGCCCGTCTGAGCTGCCTTGAACTTCTTGCCGTTGGGGATGCCGCCGCCGATATCATAGATGATTTCACGCAGGGTTGTACCCATGGGGATTTCAACAAGACCTGTGTTTTCAATCTTGCCGCCGAGTGCGAATACCTTTGTGCCCTTTGACTTCTCAGTGCCCATTGATGCAAACCAGTCTGCACCCTTGAGGATGATCTGAGGAATGTTGGCAAAGGTTTCAACATTGTTTTCTGTTGTGGGCTTGCCGAAGAGACCCTTTACTGCGGGATAGGGAGGACGGGGTCTGGGCTCACCTCTGTTGCCTTCAATTGAGGTCATGAGAGCTGTTTCTTCACCGCAAACGAATGCACCTGCACCGAGACGGATGAAGAGGTCAAAATCAAAACCGCTGTCAAAAATATTCTTGCCGAGAAGTCCGTATTCTCTTGCCTGGTCGATAGCAAGCTGGAGACGCTTAACAGCGATGGGATACTCTGCACGAACATATACATAACCTTCGGTTGCGCCTGTTGCGTAGCCGCAGATTGCCATAGCTTCGATAAGGCAGTGGGGGTCACCTTCAAGAACCGAACGGTCCATGAATGCACCGGGGTCGCCTTCGTCGGCGTTACATACAACATACTTCTGATCTGCCGAGTTGGCTGCAGTGAAGCTCCACTTGAGACCTGTTGAGAATCCGCCGCCGCCTCTGCCGCGAAGGCCTGAATCCTTGACAACCTGAACAACCTCTTCAGGTGTCATCTCTGTAAGAACCTTACCGAGAGCTGCATAGCCGTCCATTGCGATATATTCGTCAATGTTTTCGGGGTCGATAAGACCGCAGTTGCGAAGAGCAACTCTCTTCTGAGTCTTATAGAAGTTTGTGTCGTTAAGAGAAATTGTTTTGCCTGCTTCTTCGATAACGCTTTCGTCAGCATCCTTGTAAACAAGTCTGTCAACAAGACGGCCCTTAAGAAGATGCTCTGAAACGATTTCTGCAACATCGCCTTCCTGAACACGGCTGTAGAAGGTGCCTTCGGGGTAAATGATAACAACAGGGCCGAGAGCGCAAAGGCCGAAGCAGCCCGTCTGAACAACCTTTACTTCTTCTGCGAGACCGTTCTTTTCGATTTCGCTTTCGAAGGTGGACATAAGTACCTTACTGCCCGATGAAGTACAGCCGGTACCGCCGCAAATCAATACATGGGAACGAATCATATTTCTTTAACCTCCATTATGAGATAGCGTTGCTGATTGTGTATTCCTGAATTACCTTGCCGCCCTTGAGGTGCTTTTCAATAACCTCAGCTGCCTTTTCAGCGGTCATTTTGATGTAAGTAACCTTCTCTTTGTCTGCCTCGAAGATTTCAACAACGGGCTCGTACTGACAAACGCCGATGCAGCCTGTCTGAGAAACGGTAACCTTTTCTGCAAGGCCTGCATTGCTTACGCCTTCAACAAAAGCGTTGAGAACGGGTCTTGCTCCTGCTGCGATACCGCAGGTTGCCATGCCGACAACAACTCTGATTTCGCCGCTGCCTTCACGAAGAACAACCTTGTCCTTCATCTTATCTCTGATTGCAGCAAGCTCAGCCAATGATTTCATAACATCTATCCTCTCTTTAAATATTAAACATTATTAACGGATTCATAGCCCTCTCTGAGGTAGCCTTCTATCCATTTTATAACCTCATAATTGTCAAGCGGAACATCGCCGAGAATTTCACGAAGCTCCTTTGTGTCAAGCTCAACGCTGCCGCCGTCAAGAATGTGTTCAAATCTCCACTCTCTGTCAGGCGAGCCCTGAATAAGGGTTGTGACGGTTGAAACTATATCACCGAGCGGGGTGAAATCAAGATGATTTTTGAAAAATTCCGCCGTGACGGTTGTTCCGTGCTCGTCAGGATTATCCTTTTCGCTCACGGAGCTTATTGTTATTCCCCCGCCCGTCTGCTCAGCGGCAAGCTTAAGCAGCGGCACACCGAGACCGACCTTCCTCGTTGTTCTCGTTGTGTAAAACGGATTCATAACATTCTTCACTGTATCCTCACTCATTCCGCAACCGTCATCCTTAATGGTAAGGGTGAGCGTGTCAGCTGTTTCAACGAGCTTTATCAGAATATTCTCCGCTCCCGCCTTGACGGAATTCATGGAGATATCGAGAATATTGAGTGACAGTTCTTTCATAAGCCTTTCAGCCCCTTAGCCTTTCAAAAAGCTTTTTGCGTATATTTTCGGGCGTTTCTTCCTCAACCTCAAGCTCAAAGCAGTTGAGCCTGCCGCTGATATCCCACAGATAATGCGCATCCGACGAAACAACAAGCGGCTTGTCCGAAATTATCGGGAATCGCTCACTGTATGAAGCAATCTTGTCGCTGTCGTGAAACTCGGCACACGGAAAATACGGCATATCGGGAAAAACACCGAGTGTTGCCACAATTCCGTTTGCTTCCCTGTCGATATGAGCGGGGTAGCATATTCCGCCGAAGGAATTCACAAGCAGCGGGGCTTCATCAACGGTTATCTGCGTTGCATTTGAAAGCAGAAAATCGTCAACTCCGATTACCTCGTCGTTTTCATCCATTATCATCTGCTGACCGAAAATATCAACTCTGTTTTTGAACGGTATTCTGCGTGTGTTCACCTCTTCGCTGAATTTCAGCGCATCTGAAAGCTCTTCAAAAAGGCAGACAAGGTGAATATCCTCCGCAGTGGTAAGCTCCATACCCGCAACGGGCACAATTCCGTTTGCCTCTGCCGTTTTGAAAAAAGCGGGGCAGTTGAGGCAGGTGTTGTGGTCCGTGAGTGCCATGATATCCAGCTTTGCAACAACGCCCATGCCCGCAATATTGTTGGGGGTCATGTCGTCATCGCCGCAGGGTGAAAGGCAGGAATGAATATGGAGATCGTAATAATACTTTTTCATGTTAAAGCACCGATTGCCGTTGCCGTTTCATAGGCAGGCATTTCGGCAGTGAGGATGTTGACGCCCTTTGCGTTTGCGGTTTCAACCACCGACGCATCAAGCGAAACTCCCTCCGCAAGAATTATGCAGGCTGTGTCTGCAAGCGAAGCAACGGCAACGATGTTGATGTTGGACATTATCGTTATCCACGCATCGTCAGCCTTTGCTCTGCCCATTACCCAGCTGAGAAGGTCGCCGATGTAAACGCCTTTGATTTCACGCTCACCGTCAGGCATTGCGACTGCTGTGAAGCCCTTGTACTGAGCAAGCTCATTTACCGTCAACCGTCTCACCTCCGTCATAATCCTTTATGTATTTTTTTATAAGCTCCTTGTAGGCGATTATGCACTCGTTTCTGTCAGCATTGCCCATAACAATATCCTCTGCAAACGCTCTGCAATTCGGAGCACCGCATGAGCCGCAGTCAATACCCGGCAGCTCCTTGCGAAGAGCCTGAATCTGCGACATAAGCCGCATGGATTCGCCCAGATTGTCGCTCAGCCTGTTGAGAGGCTTGTAGCTCGGAATATCGCTTATGAAGCTCTCCTTGGGAATGTATTCCTCGTCAGATATGCTGTTGAGCGAAATCGGCATATAGCGCCTTAAGGTGTGGAGTCTGTTTTTTGCAACATAGGGATTTTCAATTGTTAAAACTCCGCCCACACAGCCGCTCGGGCAAGCGTTGAGCTCAACAAAATCGATAGGCGGGATGTTGCCGTCTTCAATCTGGTCAAGCACGGAGATAACATTGTTTATTCCGTCAGCCGCAAGGATTTTATCGTTTAAAAGAGCGGAGCCTTCACCGCCGCAGATAGCCCAGCTTACGCCGATTCTGCCTGCCTGCGATACTGCGTCGCACGCTTTTTCACGGTCCATAACATTTATGAGCTTGAGATAAATCTCGCTCATTGAAACTACAAGGTCAACCTCGCTTTTATAACTGCCGAAGCCGTTTCTCGCATAGCTCATCTTTGCAGGGCAGGGAGAAATAAAGCAGGTGCATATTTCCTCCGCCTTAAGCTCGGGATGCTTTTCAAGAGCTTCCTTTTTTGCCATAGCCGCCGCAACCTCCATGGGGGGGAGCAAAGGCAGCAAATTATCCTTAAGAAACGGAAAACGCAGCACTATAAGCCTTGCCACAACAGGGCACGCCGTGCTTATAACGGGCTTTTTGATACCTTCGGTCTGAAGGTAAAGCCTTGTGTAAGCCGACACAAGCTCCGCAGCCTTTGAAACCTCAAACACCTCGTCAAAGCCGATGTCGAGAAGCCCCTGAAGCACAAACCCCGCATTGTCAAGATTATCAAACTGAGCGAGCAGTGCAGGTGCGGGCAGTGCGATTTTATACTTGTAGTTCTGTATTTCGTCAAAAGAGTTGCATATGCTCTTTTTGGCGTTGTTGGGACAGTTTCGTATGCACTCTCCGCAGTCAATGCAGCGTTCGGAATCAATCACCGCACAGCCGTTGCGGATTCTGATTGCCTCTGTGGGACAATGCTTCATGCAGGTTGTGCAGCCCGTGCATTTTGATGAGTCGAGTGACACCGAATGGATATATGTATTCATATCAAATACATCTCCTGTCAGAAGTTAACCTTCATCGTGATGGTGGTACCTTCACCTACAACCGAGTCTATGTGCATATAGTCGGTGTATCTTTTCATATTCGGCAGACCCATGCCGGCACCGAAGCCGAGCGAGCGCACATTATCGGGAGCTGTTGAGAAGCCCTCCTGCATGGCCTGCTCGATGTTGGCAATGCCGGGACCTGAGTCCCTGAGAATAATTTCAACACTTTCGTCGCTGACGATAACCTCCGCAACACCGCCCTTTGCATGAATGACCATGTTTATTTCGCCTTCATACATAGCGATTGAAACCCTGCGGATTGTTTCGGGGTCAACTCCGAGTTCACGCAGATTCTTTTTGACCTGCACGGAAGCCTGACCTGCCGAGGTGAAGTTATCGCCGTCAACTTCAAATCGGAAAACCAAGGGTTCAGCCATTTAATTCACCATTTCCTTTGAGTCCGTTAGAATAAAGTATACCGCAAGCCTCATACATTCGTCTGGGCGTTGTGAGAATAACCATTCCGCTCTCAGCCGCAAGGTCAAGCATATCCTGCGACGGCTTTTTGGAGCGCACAAACACAATGCAGTGCATATCCATCATCTCAGCCGTGCGGATTACCTGCGCATTGACAAGGCCCGTCATAAGCACTGCCTGGTCTTTAACATATGCGAGCACATCGCTCATCATGTCACTGCCGCAGGCGGAGTGAATCTCTCTGTCAAGGCTTTCGCCGCCGCAAAGAACCTCTGCGCCGAGTAAATCTCTGATAGTGTTGATTGTCATACCAAATCCCTCATTTCCGCTTTGCGGTCGGATCAGTTTTTATATTTTGCAATAATGTCGGGAATCTCGTCGGGTGTTACTCTGCCGTAAACATCATCATTGATTGTGAAAACGGGAGCAAGACCGCAGGCGCCGATGCAGCGGCAGGCTTCAACCGAGAAGTTGAGGTCCTCAGTGCATTCGCCGGGAGCAATTCCGAGCACTTCGCAGATTTTGTCGAGAATTTCCTGTGAGCCTTTAACATAGCAAGCTGTACCGAGGCAAACAGAGATGTTGTATTTACCCTTGGGTGTGAGCGAGAAAAGAGCATAGAAGCTTGCTACGCCGTAAACCTTCTGAAGGGGAACATTCATGCCGTCTGCAATCATGGTCTGAACCTCGATGGGCAGATAACCGTAAATATTCTGTGCCTCCTGCATAACATGCATAAGCATGCTCTTGTCACCCGTGCACTCTGCAATAACTGCCTTAAGCTGAGCCTCCTGCTCGGGAGTGCCGGTAAAGGGTAAGTTGCTGATCTTCTTTACCATTGAGCCATTCCTCCTGAATGAATATTTTATCTGTTTATAAAACATACCGAATTATTTTGCAAAATACGAACAATAATGCCCGTAGTCCTGCATTCTAATGTATTATAGCATATAATTGTTGAAAATGCTACTTTTTTATCAATTATTTTTGCACGATTATGCAGTATTTTTTTTGTGTTTTTTGTATATTTATTCCTTTTTGCAAGTTAGAAAAAACTAACTTGCAGAATTTGACGGATTTGACATTCAATGCGATAAATGATATTATTTAAAAAATAACAAAAAAGCGGTACAAACATATGAAGAACAAAAGAAACTTTCCCATTGTAACAGTCACAAAGAAGGCGGAAGCCTCAATCAAAAGAGGTCATCCGTGGGTATACGATGCTGAAATTACGCAGTCCTTCGGTGAATTTGAAAACGGCTGCCTTGTTGATGTGCTTTCGCAGAAGGGCTCATATCTCGGCACGGGCTTTCTGAGCGAAAAAAGCAAAATCAGGGTAAGAATTCTGTCCTCAAACGCAAACGAAGCATTCTCCCCCGCATTCTGGGAACGAAGGCTGAAATATGCCGTGGATTACAGAAAAACCGTCATGGGCAGCGACTTCTCCTGCTGCCGCCTGATTTTCGGCGAAGCGGACGGTCTGCCCGGGCTTACGGTTGACCGATTCTCCGACATCCTTGTTGCTCAGGTGTTATCCTACGGCATGGATAAAATCAAGGATATGATTTACACAACTCTTGTGAAAATTCTGCATGACAGCGGCGAAGAAATCAACGGACTTTATGAACGCAATGATGTTGCAATCCGTGAACTTGAAGGCCTTGAGCAATACAAGGGTTGGTATGACCCAATCCCCCACCCTGATTCCGCAATCACCGAAATATGCGAAAACGGAATAAAATATCTCGTGGATGTTGAAAACGGGCAAAAAACGGGATTTTTCCTTGACCAAAAATACAACCGTCTTGCCGTCGCGAAAATAGCAAAGGGCAAAAGGGTGCTCGACTGCTTCACGCACACGGGCTCCTTTGCACTCAATGCCGCAATGGGCGGCGCTGAGAGGGTAACTGCGGTTGACATTTCCGAAACGGCGGTTGAAATGGCAAGGTCAAACGCTCAGCGAAACGGACTTGACGGCAGAATGGATTTTCTTGCAGCCGATGTTTTTGACCTTCTGCCCGAGCTTGAAGCAAAAGGCGGCAAGCCCTACGATTTCATCATTCTTGACCCTCCCGCCTTCACCAAAAGCCGCAAAACGGTTAAAAATGCCGAAAGAGGATACAAAGAAATCAACTACAGGGCAATGAAGCTTCTCCCCCGTGGCGGCTACTTCGCAACCTGCTCGTGCTCTCACTTTATGAGAAATGACTTGTTTGTCAAAATGCTTCACGATGCTGCAGCAGATGCAGGCGTGCAGCTAAAGCAGATTGAAGCCCGCCAGCAATCGTGTGACCATCCCGTTTTGTGGAATGTGCCCGAAACGGATTACCTCAAATTCTATATTTTTCAGGTGGTGTAAATTATGTTTTACAAGAATTGGATGTCATATATCAAAGACGATGCAAAAATCACAAAAATCGTTATGCCCGGCTCGCACAATTCCGCCACAACAGGCATGAGCAAGCTTGCAAGATGCCAGTGCGGCTCGCTCTATGAACAATATCTCTGCGGTGTGCGTTTCTTCGATATCAGAATAAAAGCGGATAAAAAAGGCAGACTTTTTGCTGCACACGGCATCATGAAGGGTATGACTGCGCAGGCTGTGTTTGAAAATCTCAAAAAAATTCTCGATGAATCCGACGAATTTTTCGTCATCAGCCTTCAGACCTATATGAACCAGAAAATCGGCCCCGTAAAGCTCAGCTACGACAGCAATACCGCCGAAACAAACCGCCTTATCAAAGAGCTGCTCAGCCCCGAAAAATATGCTCTCACCGAGTTTGGCGATATCCGCAACATAACTATGGGCGATATCCGCAAATCGGGCAAAAAATATATAATCATCAACGCACACAAAGAGTACGATTACAGCTGCAACTGCCCTCTCGATGCACCGTGGAATGCCGATGTCTATGGCTATAAACCCGAAAAATTCATAAAAGAAATTCAGAAATATCTGCTTGAAATCGAATCGGAGGGCTTCTTCTGGTTTCAGACTCAGCAGACTCCGAACCTGGGCACCGAAAACGGTTGGACAAAATGGCCCGACGACCTTGACGAAACCACACGCAAGCTCTTCCCCTCTCTTATGGCGGATATTGCTGCCGACCCCGTTATGCTCGAAAGAGTAAACATCGTTGCAGGCGACTTTATGTCCCGTGACTGCATGAAGTCAAACGAAATTCTCCGCCTCAACCTTCTCAAGGATACGGTAAAGACGGAGCTTCGTGAAAAGTTTGAAAACAGCATAAAATAACAAGTTTTTACACTCCGTGTCACAGTGTAACTGCATTTGCAGCTAAGTTAATAAAATATCTTACAACTGTTAAAATTGAATTCACACGCAATTAATATTTTCGGGGTATTATTCAAGTGTACCAAGCAGGAGCCGCAACCTGCAAGGTGCTGCTCATTATTTGAGTACGCAATACCCCTCCTCAATTCAACCCCATGCAGAAGCCGGTACCTCAGGTACCGGCTTCTTGCGTTATATCTCAACATTACAATACTGTAATTTTTTGTAACTGAACTGTAATTTGACTTGACTCACACCTCCAATTAGAATAAAGGTGTAAGGAGGGATTTTATGAACACAATAAAAAGAACTTTATCAGTTTTTATAATCATTACAATTATTGCCTCGCTGTTTTCCTGCAGCAAACCGCAACCGCAGCAGGAACAGACATCTGCTGCCATCACAACAACAGAATCAACCGTTGCCGAAACCGAATCAGCACCTGAAAAGACAAGCTATACCTTCGATAAAGAAAGCTGCACCCTGACCATTGACGGCAGCAAAGCACGCACATTGACAAGAGCCGCATATGATAAGATAACAGCCAATCTCAGCAATACAAACCTTGTTGCTGAAACTGTTATCCTGACAGAGGGTTTTGAAGAAATCGGAACAAATACATTTTCTGATAACAGCGGTTTGAAAAAAGTTGTTCTGCCCGCTTCTTTATCAGCTATCGGGCGCAGTGCTTTTTTCGGCTGCGACAGCCTTGTAAATATAGTCGTAAATCCGCAAAGCCAACACTTTATGACAGACAAAACGGGCGTTCTTTATACCAAGGATATGACAAATCTTATCGTATATCCGCCCGCACTGTCTCAAGAAAAATATACAATACCTGAAACCGTCACAAGCATTTACAGCAACGCATTTTACAGATGCCCTAATCTCAGAGAGCTTCATATGTCGCCGAACTTTTCGGGCGAATTTACCCATTGCTTTTATTGTTGCGACAATTTGGAAAATGTTACATTCCCCGCAGGCAGTCTGAGCTATTATTGCGATGAACAGGGGCTGATTTACAAAAATGATACAAAAGAAATTGTTTTTGTGCCTGCAGATATAAGAACACTTGAATTCCCCGAAAACGCAGATTCTTTTTTCTATGACGCAATGATAAACAATGAACTCATAACCGAAATTATTCTTACAAACTCAACAGTTGATATAGAGGAATATCTTTTTCAATTCACGAACCTTGAAAAAATCACAATTGACGGCACTAATCCGAATTATTCATGCCTTGACGGTGTGCTTTACAACAAAGAACAGAGCGCTCTTTTATGGTATCCTCCGATGAAGGATGGTAAAACATTTGAAGTTCCCGATACTGTTGAACGCATAAACTTTATCAGGGGAAAATGGCTTGAAAGAATAATCATTCCCGACTCCGTCAAAGTGATTGATGACAGCGCTTTTTACGGCTGTGACAGTCTTAAATATGTTTATATAGGCAAAGGTCTTGAAAAATTTGACTACAACGATGAATTCTCTGTGGAACAGGAAAACATTTTTTCTCTGTGTAAAAACCTTCAGAAAATAATCGTTGATTCGGGCAATAAAAATTTTGCAATTGATAAATACGGCGCACTCTGCACCGCAGATATGAAAAACATCATAACCCTGCCCGCAAACGGCAATGCAAAAAAATATGTGATTAACGACAAAGTGACGCATATTCTCAGTTGCTTTAAAAACTGTTCAAATCTTGAAAAATTGCACATCGGCAGCAATGTGGAATATGTAAATATCGGCGAAGAGGGCACAGAATCCATCATAGGCTTTGCAGGCTGCGTTTCCCTTGAAGAAATAACTGTTTCTGAAAAAAATGAGTACTACACAAGTATTGACGGTATTTTATACAGCAAGGATAAAACCGAGCTTTGTCTTTATCCCGCAGGCAAGCAAGACGAGGACTTTGTAATACCCGATTCGGTTGATCGGGTTGGCGACTTTGCTTTTCTTGATAATCAAAATCTGAAAAAACTTCACATGGGCAAAATCACGACCTTCAACCTTGTTTTTGATACCACTGACTATCAACCGCCGATAGATATATATTTCGCCTGCAAAAAAGATGATTTGCCTTCCTACTCTTTAAAAGACCATCCAAGAATCCATTTTGAAGCCAATAAGCTTCCTGAAAATTAAAAATAAAACGTCAATTGTATCTCTAACAAAAAAAGCAACCAAAAAGCGGCTTGCAAAGGAATATGAATTCCGATGCAAGCCGCTTTTATTTTCATCGTGATATACTCTGCATATCCGAAGCTTTTTTCTTCATTTTTCGCTAAAAAACATCCTTTATTTTTTCAAACAAGGCTGAGGCGTCAACATACTGCGTCGTCATGGCAAGCATAACCGCCAGAGCCGCTATCATCGGAAGGGAGAAAATGAATGCCGCCATTTTCTGTCCGCCGCTCAAAACCGATGCAGGGCGCAAAAGCCTGCAGTTGTTTCTGATCACCACGAACGCCACGGTGCCCGCAATCGAAACGGCATAAAGCACGACCATGACTATATAATAAACCGTATTGAGCCTTTCCTCATCGGGAATATCGGCAATCATGAATTCGGTCACAACCGCATAAAGATTGTTGCAAAAATGAATAATAACACCCGTCCACATACTCTCGGTAACGCACACGGCGTAGCCGATGCCGATGCCCGCAATAAGCGCAAACGGAGCCTGAATAAGGTTGCCGTGAAGCACGGCAAAAACAATTGCGGATGCAACAATCGCAAACCAATCTCCGTGCCTTCTGAGCGGCTGCATCACAGCCCCTCTTATCGCAAATTCCTCCACCAGAGCGGGCACAACCGCTATTGCAACCGCATAAATTATTCTGCCGGGCAAATCCTCGGGAGTTGCGAGTTCGGGAGCCGTGAGAGTGATTCCGATGCTGCTCATAGCCTCAACAAAAAGGCTTGTCACATAATTGCCGACAAGGCATACAAAAAAGCCCAGAAAAACAGCGGTAATCATCAGAGGCACGCTCACAGGCTTATTGAACTTGTAAACCTCCCTGCCCGTTCTCTTTTCGAGGTAAAATCCGCACAGTCCAAACGGTATAAGCATACCGAAAACTGACAAAAATATTGTCACAACGCTTTGGAATGTGGGGTCATTCATATAAAGGTCTGAAACCGCAGGCATCAGAATAAGCGGAAACGACATCATAAAATTAATCATAAGATATCCCGCCACTCCGAGTGCCGCAAGGCCGCTCATAAGCCTTATGCTCTTTTTTTCTTCTTTCTGCCTGAAACGGTTTTCAAGCTGAAAATTGTTATAAAATTCCAAATTTATCACCGAATTTAACAGATTTCCCAAATTTTTTAAATATTATACCCCAAATTTCTATGCCTTACAAGTGCATAAAATTAAATTATTGTAAAAAATTTGTTGTAATATATTGAATTTTAGTGTAATATTATACAGTATACTTTTAGGAGGATGGATAAATGGCAATTACCAAAGCACAGCTTGAAGAAATGATTTCTTCAAAGCTTTCACACTTTTTCGGCGTATCCCCCAAGGACGCTACAAACGAGCAGTTTTACAGAGCTCTTTCAATCATAGTAAGAGATATGGTCAGGGATTCCCGCAGGGAATTTGACAAAGCATCAGCAGAAAAGGGTCAAAAAAGGGTTTATTATCTCTGCATGGAATTTCTTATGGGCAGAGCCCTCAAAAACACCCTTTACAACTTAAATCTCACTGAAACAGCAAGAGAAGCTCTTGCTTCCTTCGGTGTAAAGCTCGACAAGCTCTATGACTGCGAGCCCGATGCGGGTCTGGGCAACGGCGGTCTGGGCAGGCTTGCAGCCTGCTACCTTGATGCGCTTGCAAATCAGGGCTACAACGGCATGGGCTACTCAATCCTTTACGAATACGGCATTTTTAAGCAGAAAATCATTGACGGCTGGCAGACCGAGATGCCCGATTTCTGGCTTCCCGGCGGCGAAGTATGGCTTGTGCCCAGAGAGGATATGACCGTTGATGTTAAATTTGAAGGTCAGGTTGTTGACAGTTGGGAGGGCCCATTCCATCAGGTTGAGCTTGTGGGCTGCAAAACCGTCAAAGCTGTGCCCTATGATATGATGGTTGCGGGCAAGGACGGAAAGGGAGCTGCTGTGCTCCGCCTGTGGTCTGCAAAGGTTGACGGCATCGACATGGCGATGTTCAACCGTGGCGATTATATGCACGCTATGGAAGAGAAGGCTATGGCAGAGGTCATCAGCAAGGTGCTTTACCCTGCCGACAATCATCAGGAGGGCAAGAGCCTGCGCCTTCGTCAGCAGTATTTCCTTGTATCTGCTTCAATTCAGGATATCGTTGCCCGTCACCTCAGGCACTACGGCTCACTTGACAATTTTGCAGAGAAAAACGCAATTCATATCAACGACACTCACCCCACAATGGCAATTCCCGAGCTTATGAGAATTCTGCTTGACGAATGCGGCTACAGCTGGGATGACGCCTTCAAAACCGTTGAAGAATGCTGTGCATACACCAATCACACCGTTATGGCAGAGGCTCTTGAATGCTGGAGTGAGGACCTCTTCATGCGTCTGCTCCCCCGAGTTTATGAGATTGTCAAGGAAATTGACAACCGCTTCAGAAGAAAAATCTGGGATGCAACCCGTGATGCGGGCAGAGTTGAGAGAATGGCGGTTATCTCAAACGGTGCGGTTAAAATGGCTAACCTCTGCGTTGCTGTTTGCCACAAGGTAAACGGTGTTTCGGCTCTTCACAGTCAGATTCTCAAAGATACGATTTTCAACGAATTCTACACCCTTGAGCCTAATAAATTCACCAATGTAACAAACGGCATCGCTCACCGCCGCTGGCTCTGCCAGGCAAATCCCCGCCTTACGGGTATGCTCACAGACCTTATCGGCGACGGCTTTGTTTATGATGCAGGCAACCTTGAGAAGCTGCGTAATTACAAAGACGATGCGGCTGTGCTTGAAAATCTTCGTAAAATCAAGACCGCAAACAAAGAGGATTTTGCAAAGCTTGTAAAGAGCAAAACAGGCATCAGCCTCGACCCCTCATCAATTTTTGATGTTCAGGTAAAAAGACTTCACGAATACAAGAGGCAGAATCTCAACGCACTCAATATTCTCGCAAAATATCTTGAAATCAAGGCAAATCCGAACGGCAATCACACGCCGCACACTTATATTTTCGGCGCAAAGGCAGCCTCAGGCTACTATATGGCAAAGAAAATCATCGAATTCATCTGCTCACTTGCAAATCTTATCAACAATGACCCCGATGTAAAGGACCTTCTCAAGGTTGTTTACATGGAGGATTACAATGTTACCATGGCTGAGGCTCTTATGCCCGCAGCCGATATCAGCGAGCAGATTTCACTCGCAGGCACCGAAGCAAGCGGCACAGGCAACATGAAGCTGATGATTAACGGTGCAATCACGCTCGGCACCATGGACGGCGCAAATGTTGAAATTTATGATGCGGTAGGCAAAGACAACATTCTTATCTTCGGCATGAGCACTCCCGAGGTGAATGAGCTCAGGAGAAGCGGATATGTGCCTCAGAATTATTATAATAACAACGCTGAAATCCACAGCGTTATGGATTACATCAACAAGGGAATCGACGGCAAGATGTTCGGCGAAATCAGCAATGTGATTATCAACCACGACCCCTACATGGTGCTTGCAGACTTTGCGGATTACAGAAACATTCAGAAAACCGCTGAGGAGATATGGCATGATACCAAGAGATGGGACACCATGTCACTCATGAACATCGCAGGTGCAGGCGTATTCGCTGCAGACCGTTCAATCAACGACTATGCAAGAGATATCTGGAATGTTGAGAAGATTGATTTGAGAAAATAAAAATTGCAGAGGGCGGCTTTTCCAAGTCGCCCTTGCATTTAGGAACAGTTATGACCGATTTTGATTTTATGACCCTTGCAATTGAACAGGCAAAGCTTGCCGCTGATGAGCTTGAGGTGCCCGTCGGTGCGGTCATCGTGCGCAATGGCGAGGTTGTTTCGGTTGGCAGAAACCGCAGAGAATACGGCAAAAACGCCCTTGCCCACGCTGAAATTGAAGCAATCGACCTCGCCTGCAAAAAACTCGGCGGCTGGCGGCTTTGGGAATGCGAAATGTATGTCACGCTCGAGCCCTGCCCTATGTGCACGGGTGCAATAATAAACTCACGGATACGCAGACTCGTTTACGGCGCTTCAGATAAAAAAGCCGGCTCGTGCGGCTCGGTTGTCAATCTTTTTGACCTGCCGTATAACCACAAGCCCGAGGTTGTCGGCGGCTTTATGGCAGAGGAATGCGCCGCCTTGCTCTCAGAATTTTTTGCCGATTTAAGAAAAAGAAAGCCGGAGAAAACGCCATGAATATTGAACTTGTAATGCTCATAATTGAAATAATCGGCACAATCGCCTTTGCGATAACGGGTGTCATCACTGCGCTTGAAAAGAAATTCGATATTTTCGGCGCACTTGTGCTGGGCACGGTAACAGCGGTTGGCGGCGGCATTGTGAGAGACCTCATTCTCGGCTACACTCCGCCCATGGCATTCCGCAAATCGGTCTATGCCGTAACGGCGGTCGCTACCTCGCTTGTTGTTTTTATCATTGCCTATTTCTTCGGAAAGAGAATAAAAAAACACTACGATGTGTATTCGCAGGTTATCAACATATTCGATTCAATCGGTCTTGCGGTTTTTGTGGTGGGCGGCGTAAACAGCTCAATCGCCTGCGGCTTTGAGGAGAATATGTTCCTCTCAATTTTTGTTGCCACTCTCACGGGCGTGGGAGGCGGCGTTATGCGTGACATAATGGCAGGCAAGGTGCCCAAAATCCTGCGCAAAAGAGTCTATGCACTTGCGGCAATCGTGGGCGCAATTATATATTACTTATTAATACATTATAGTATTTGCTCAACAACGCTCGCAATCATTCTCGGCGCAGGCTCCGTATTAATCATACGAATTCTTGCAACGATATTCCACTGGAACCTGCCCACGGTAAAAAATCTGGATGAATGATTCATATTAACGGGCAAGGGCGGAGCCCTTCCTTAACACGCCGCAAGGCGTATATCACTTTCGGCGTCGCCGAAAATATCACATTGCGAAGCAATATATCACACGGTTTTACCGTATATCACTAAAAAAACGGCCTGCATCTGCAGACCGTTTTTTTATTTATCTTGCGTAGTCGCCGACCATCATCATGTAGTTGCCGATTTCTGCGCCGAATTCGGGTGCGCCGTCCATGATAAGCTTGCCCGTCTTGGTGAATTCAAGCATATCTGCAGTACCCATAAGAATACCGAGTGCACTGTCAAGGCTGTCAAATCTCATGGTGAAGAAGGGAAGAGCACGCTTGTAAACGCCTCTGCCCGCCTTTGACTTGCCCGCCTTGATGCGGATATATGCCGAAATCTCGGGGTAGCCGTTAACTGCCCAGGCATAAACTCTGTCGGGGCTCTTGAGAGTCCAGTTGTGAATCTCTTCGTGACCCTGCTTGTTGAGTGTGCTTATGCCGCTTGAAAGCAGGTAGAAATAGCATTTAACAAGCAATCTCTTGCCCTCTTCATCCTCAGGAGCTTCGGTAGCCGTGAGAAGTGAGGACATTTTGAGAAGAGTCATCATAAACGCAGCAAAAACTGCAGGTTTCTTTGCAACGCCCTTCATTGCGGGGAGAGTTGAGGGGCCGATTTTTCCTTTGAAGAATGCGTTCATTGTTTCAATGCTCTTGAACTCAAGCTCAATGTGAGCATTGGTGGCAACCTTATCGGTGTGGCAAATCCACTCGCCGCTGTTAACAACAAAATGAGTTGCAAACTTGCCGTCGGGCGAATCGGGGTCTTTTGCGCTCACCTGAATAACCGCATGAGCGTGCTCAAATTTCTTGGCAAGCTTGGGGTCATCCATAGCAATGGTTTTGATAAGGGGCAGAACCGCACAAAGGAAAATTTTATTGGTCAGAATGTCTTCTCTTGAAGCCATATAAATCATTCCTTTCGGTTAGTATTAGGTTTCAGAATTTGAGATTATTTTCGCTTTCGCAGCGAGGACGCGTATCGTTATACGCAACGAGCGAGAAAGTGAAAAGAACTCAAATTAAGCTTCGTCATCCCAGTCGTCGTCGAGCTCGAAGTCCTTACCCATAACTTCACGAACAGCTGCAATAATGCCGTTCTGGTCGATGCCGAGGGTGGACATGATATCCTCGTGGAGACCGATGGGTGCAAACTTGTCGGGGATACCGAGCTGCTTGAATGCACAGCCCTTACCTGCTTCAACGATAACTTCAGCAACTGCTGAGCCGAGACCGCCGAGAATGTTGTGGTCTTCAGCGGTGATGATGCGGCGTGTTTCCATAACAGCCTTGATGATAGCTTCCTTATCAATGGGCTTGATGGTGTGCATATTGAGAACTCTTACCTTGAGACCGTCGTTTGTTTCAAGGAATTTTGCAGCCTGATATGCCTGGAATACGCATGAACCGCAGGCAATGATTGTGATATCCGAGCCTTCGTTGATTGTAACAGCCTTACCAACTTCGAAGCCGTAGTCCGAATTCTCATAAAGAACACGGTCAAAGCCTCTGTTGATACGGATGTAGTAGGGGCCGAAGTTATCGTATGCAGCGTGAACTGCGTTATATGTTTCAAGACCGTCTGCAGGGCAGATAACGGTGAGGTTGGGGATTGAACGGGCAACAGCCATATCGCAGATAGCGTGATGGGTTGAGCCTGCCTGACCGAAGGATGTGCCTGCATGGGTAGCGATGATTTTTGCGTTAACATTCTGGTAGCAGATGTCGGTGTGAAGCTGATCGGCACTTCTGAGAGAAGCGAAAACCGAGAAGGTTGAAAGGAAGGGAACAAGACCTGCCCTTGCCATACCTGCAGCCATACCGAACATATTCTGCTCTGCAATGCCTACATTGAAGTATCTGTCGGGGAATTTCTCACCGAACATACCGATTTTTGTTGATTTGCCGAGGTCGGCTGTGAGAGCAACAACCTCAGGATGCTTTTCGCCAAGCTCACAAAGAGCCTTACCGTAAATTTCAGCCGTTGAGAAAGCGGTTGATTCGGTAGCGGTATATGTAAGTCCTCCTGCCATGATCAGATGCCCTCCTTTTCTGCACGGGCTACACGCTGTGCATAGTATTTTTCAAGGCTTGCCTTTGCAAGCTCATATTTTTCTTCATTAAGTGCGCCGTAATGCCACTTATAGTCGCCTTCCATGTAATCAACGCCTGCGCCCTTGATTGTGTCAGCGATAATCATAACAGGCTTCTCTTTGATTGCAAGAGCTGCATCAATAGCCTCTGAAAGAGCGTTCATGTTGTGACCGTCAACCTCGATAACCTCGAAGCCGAATGAACGCCACTTGTCTGCAAGGGGTTCAAGCTTCATAACTTCCTCTGTGGGGCCGTCAATCATGCACTTGTTGCGGTCAACAAAAGCGATGAGGTTGTCTGCCTTGAAGTGAGCGGCAGCCATACCTGCTTCCCAGTTTGAGCCTTCGTCGCATTCGCCGTCGCCGAGGATGCAATATGTCATGTAATCCTTGCCGAGCACTTTAGCTGCAAGAGCAGTGCCGAGAGCGATTGAAAGACCGTGACCGAGTGAGCCTGTTGAAGCGTCGATGCCCTTAACCTTGTTTGAGTCAAGGTGAATGCCCATTGTTGAGTTGCTCAGGTTGAAGGTCTTGAGCTTTTCTTTGTCATCAAAGCCGATATGACAAACAAGGCTTGCAAGCGCAACGCCTGCGTGACCTTTGCTGAGAATGAAGCGGTCTCTGTCCTCCCACTGGGGGTTGGCAACATCATACTTCATATACTTGTAATAGAGAATGGTGAGCATATCCATAACGCTCATACCGCCGCCGATGTGAGCACTGCCTGCCCAATAGGTGGTATCGAGGCAGAGCTTACGGAGCTCGTTGGCCTGCTTTTCAAGCTCAAGCCATTCCTGCTTGGTTAATGCCATGAGAAATTCCTCCTTAATATATAAAAATTAATTTCAGCCGAGTTCGGGATGATTCTTGCGTACAGCCTTGAATGCGTCTTCAGCGACTTCAATTGTGTGCTTCACATCTTCGTCTGTAAGCGAAGCGTTGATGAAGTGGTTGTGGTGGTTGGTCATATAAACGCCTCTCTTGACAACCTCTGCAATCCACTCCTGATGAAGCATGAGTGAATCGTCATCCTTAAGCATGAGATAGAAGAGTGCGGGCTCGCCCGTTACGCTGAGGTTGAAGCCGTTGTTTGCAGCCGCAGCCTTAAGACCGTCAGTAAGCATTGTGCCCTTTTCAAGGCAAATCTTGGGAAGGTCGATTTCCTTCATCTTGTTGATACAAGCGATAGCCGCTGCGAAGGGAACAGCGCTCATCCAATAGCTGCCTGTGTATGAAAGGCCGCTGATTGAGCTCTTGAGCCAATCCTTACCGCAAAGAGCCGAAACGTTCCAGCCGTTTGCAAGAGCCTTACAGAAGCAGATAAGGTCAGCCTCGATGCCGTAGAAATGGTCGGAGCCTGCAAGGTCAAGTCTGAAGCCGCAGCGAACATCGTCAATGATAAGAACAATGCCCTTCTCCGTGCAGAGGTCACGGACCTTTTTCCAATAGCCTTCTGCAGGAAGAATGTTATCAACAAAGTTGCCGTGCATATAGGGAGTTGAGATGAATGCGGCGATTTCGCCTTCGTTTTCTTCAACAACCTTCTTGAGGCCTTCAAAATCGTTCCAGTCAACATAAAGATTGTTTTTTACATCCTCGGGGAGAACGCCGGGGTAGTCAATCTTCTGGCACCAGGGAGCAACGCCGTGGTAATAGCCGTTAACGAAGATAATCTTTTTCTTATGTGTCGCTGCTCTTGCGGTCATGATGGCAGCGGTTGTTGTGTCGCCGCCGTTCTTTGCAAAGAAAGCCCAGTCTGCCGATGCAACGGTGTCAACCATAAGCTCTGCAAACTCGATAATCTTTGTTGAAGGAGCGGTAACGCAGTTTTCAATTTTCATCTGCTCCATAACAGCCGCATCAACATCGGGGTCATTGTAACCGAGAACATTGGGGCCGTATGCGCACATATAGTCTATGTATTTGTTCCCGTCAACATCCCAGAAATATGATCCCTGAGCCTTCTGGCTGAAAAGAGGGTATGCCGAAACGGGGATGCAGCAGCCTTCAGCGGGACCCTGATGGCCGTAAAGGCCCGAGGGGATAACCTTTGCCGCTCTCTGGAAGAGCTCTGCACTTTTTGCGTGTGTATTAATTTTCATGCTCATTTCTCTTCCTCCTTATGCTAAATACAGAGCAACTCTGTCAAGAATTCTGTTAAGGTTATCGAGCATTGAAATCATGCCTCTCATAACGATATCGCCGCTGCCTACGCAGGCAATTGCATTAACCTTGCCGTCAAAGAGGTCTCTTGCAAGCTGAATGCTCGAGAATTCCATGATTGCTCTGGGTGATTCGCAGGGCTTCTTGATGCCGAGAAGTCTGTGGTTTTTAACTCTGATTGTTGAAGAGGGGCCGTCCTTGATGCTGAAAGCAATTTCGCCGTCAACCATATGGTCAGCCGAGAACTTGCCGATTTCATCGTTGTTGCCTATCTGAGCGATTGCAACGGTGATTGTGTAAAGCATAAGAGAAGTGCTGATGCGGAAGAAATCAGGGTCTTCAAGGTCAGCGGGGTCGGGTCTCATATACTTGTTGAGCAAATCGGTAAGCTTTGTGAAATCGTTAAGCAGGAACTTGATGTGAAGGAAGCCCTTTGAAGGGATGGGTGTAACAGTTCCGTCAATAAGTCCGTTAAACTTCTCACATGAGCTGAAGGGAAGCTTGACATCACACTTTGCGCAGCCCTGTTCCATTCTGCATCTGCCGTTGTTAAAGGTGATTGTGGCACTGGGGCCGCCCTTAACATCGAAGCCGATTGAAATGGGCTTTTTGTTTGTGAGGATACTCTGTGCCTCGGGAGCAAGCTCGCAAAGGTTTTCGAGAGTACCCAGCACGCCGTACAGGTTAATGTACGCCAAGGTTTTCTGGTCAATCATTTCGATTTCCTCCTTATCTTATTAAAGGATTAAAGATATTCAATTTATTTTATCAAATAATTTATTATATGTCAACAAAATGTTAAAGAAACAATTGAAATTGTGAGCATTGTTTGTCCAAAATGACAAAAGACAGCTCGAAAAAGCTGTCTTTTAAAATCAAATATTAATATTGGGGTTGCTCGTTCTGCCCACAAGGTAATCAACACTTACATTATAGTAATCTGCAAGTTTTATAATTAACGCCAACGGAATTTCCCGTTCTTTACGTTCGTATTTGGAATAAAGCGATTGGTCGCAAAGCAAAATTTCGGCAATCTGCTTCTGCGTAAGGTCGTTATCCTCCCGCAAATCTTTTATACGCAAATTCATAACAATATCACCGATTAAATTATAACTTAGGACAATACGACCTATTGACTTTTAGGACAGATAGTCCTATAATGTTATTGCTAACTATCAATCAATTATGCAAAAAGGAGATTAGTTATGAAAATTAAAAAACTTTTATTCGCAACCGTCACAATAATTCTTGTTATGTCAATACTTTCCGGATGCAGCATTTTTGAAATCAAAAAAACTTCGAATGATGCCAATGAAGTTTTTGAGGAAGAAATAATACGCGATGAAGAAACCGAATATATTAAAGATGACAACGACCTTTTCAACTTATTTGAAGAAGAAACCACAGAAAGAGAATATGTTGACATAAAAGCAATTAACTCAATAGAGGAATTTAAAATATTAATTTCTTCCTTGATTGATATATCTTTGTATAATATAACCGAAGAAGACAACAGTATAATGTATGTAATGAAAGACGAATATCTAAGCAAAAATTCATTTCACTCAAATGATATTATATCATTAAATGGCGGAACAGAATTTACATTTCCAATCAAAGTAAAGAATTTCAAAGAAAATGATTGGACAATCACATTCGACTATTCCTCAGAAGGCAAGATTTATATGGAAGATTCTCAAGGAAATGAAGTTGCTTTTTATTTGAGTTCACCTGCTGAGGAAGGTATGAATATTGATGAATGTGACATATCGGGTTGTCGCCTATACACCTTCGATGAAAACAATGTTAAATTCAAAGTGTATGGTTCAATCACAGAAAAATCCGACTTTGCAGAAATCATTGAATGTATCGGTGCGCCTTATATAATAAAATTCGGTATTGTTACAGATAAATACGGCATAGTAGATAGTGAACATGGCACAATAAAATCTGTTGATTTGTTGTATACAGACCACGAAAACAACAATAATTCAACACAATTTGTAATATCATGCGGAAAGAAAAAATCTTACGGCGGAGATGTTGAAAATTACAACGGAGTTCTGTTTAATTTTACCAATGGATAAACACAAGGGGCTGTCAATCCGACAGCCCCTCATTTCATCATATTATTCCGCATTCGCAACAAAGTACTCGATAAGCTTTGCCGCATTTGCCGCCGCTATGGGCAGAAATTCGCCGTAATCCATGTGTGACGAGCCGTCTGCGCAGTCTGAAACAGCCCTCACAACGCCGAAAGGCACTCCGTTTGAGAAGCACACCTGAGCGATGCTTGCGCCCTCCATTTCGCACACGATTGCATCAAAATTTTCGGTTATGAATTTCTTCTTTTCTTCGCTTGCGATGAACTGATCTCCCGATGCAATAACACCCTTCACAGCCTTAATGTTTTCAAGGGTTTCAACGCCTTTGACAAGTGTTTCAACCACCTTTTCATCGGCAGGAATATTGATAATATTCAATCCAGAGATAAGGCCTATCGGGTCGCCCAGAGGAGAGGTATCCATATCGTGCTGCACGAGGCTCTCGGCAACGGCAATATCGCCGATTGCAAGCTTTGTGCTCAGGCTGCCGCCGACACCCGTATTTATGATTCTGTCAGGCGCATATTTAAGTATCATCGTCTGCGTGCACATTGCCGCAGCAACCTTGCCGATGCCGCAAACGGCAATGACAATTTCCTTGCCGTGAAGCGTACCCTTAACAAATTCAACTCCGCCGATTTTTTCGGCGGTTTTATTCTCCATAAGTGATTTTATTGTTTCAACTTCAATGTGCATTGCACCGATAATTCCTGTCATAAACATAACCTCCAAATAAGTTACAATGTATTTTAGCACAAAACAAATAAAATTTCAACTTATACGATTTCTTAACGGAATTCAGAAAAAAATAAAGAAATGTGAAACTCAAAACACTTGCCTAATTCTTCTATATATGGTATGATATACAAAAAATACAATGGAGAAGTATGATGGATTTTCTTATAATCGCACTGCTTGTTGCGGTAATCGTGCTCCTGATTGTGCTTTTGCTGCGTCAGGGCAAGAACGAAAACGGCGAAATAGCCCGCAAAATCGACACCGTATCCGAAAAAACAACCGAGCTTTCGCACTCGCTCGGTGCGGAATTTGAGCGAAGCCGCAGAGAATCCGGCGAAAATCAGCATAATATGCGTGTTGAAACCTCGGCAAGGCTCAGCGAAATGAACGAAAAAATCGAGAATATACGCATAAACAACCTTGAGCAGAATGCAAAGCAAAGCAAGGCGCTCACCGAAGCGGTTGACCGCATGAGAGAGAGCAACGAAAAGAAGCTTGAAGAAATGCGTGTCACCGTTGACGAAAAACTCACATCCACCCTCACTCAGAGGCTTGACAGCTCGTTCAAAACCGTTTCTGACAGGCTTGAGAATGTGTATAAATCCCTCGGCGAAATGAAAGAGCTTTCAAGCGGAGTCACCGCCAATGTGACGGCGCTCAACAAGGTGCTCACTAATGTAAAGGCAAGGGGCACATGGGCTGAAGTGCAGCTCGGCGCAATTCTTGACCAGACAATCCCCGGGATGTACGAAACAAACTTCGTGTGCGTGCCCGGCTCAAGGGACAGAGTTGAATTTGCCGTGCATATTCCGTCAAACGAGGGCGAGCTCACATATCTGCCTATAGATTCAAAATTCCCCATGGAGGATTATGTGCGTTTGTGCGACGCAGCCGATGCTGCCGACCCCGAGGCGCTTGCAGCCGCAAGAAAAGCCCTTGAAGCAAGAATTCTCAGCGAAGCAAAAACAATCACCAAATACATAAATGTACCCACCACCACGCCGTTTGCGATAATGTACCTTGCTACGGAAGGCTTGTATGCTGAAATCGCATCCTCACGCTCGGGCATTGCCGAGAAAATCCGCAGCGAACACAACATCATGATTGCAGGCCCCACAACCATAACAGCCCTGCTCAATTCTCTTTCACTCGGCTTCAGAGCGGTTGCAATCAATGAAAAGGCAAACGAAGTGAGAATCCTGCTTGCCGCCGCAAAGGTGCAGTATGATAAATTCGGCGTTGTGCTGCAAAAGGCAAGGCAGAAAATCGATGAAGCAGGCAAATCCCTTGACGAAGCGGGCAAGCGTAATGAGATTATACGTAAAAAGCTCCGCTCTGTTGAAGAAATCGACGGCGTAAAAGCCGAAGAAATACTCAGTTTGGAAGAAAGTTCAGATATATAAGGAGGAAATATTATGAAAGACCCCAAAGAAATTCTCGCTCAGATGACCCTTGAAGAAAAAGCCGCAATTTGCGACGGTGCGGATTTCTGGCATCTCAAGGGAATGGAAAAGTACGGCTTCCCCTCAATCATGGTCTGCGACGGACCTCACGGACTTCGCAAAAAGGACTACAGCAAGAAGGGTGACAGCCTTTCAAACAGCGTGCCCGCAATCAGCTACCCCACCGCTGCAACAACAGCGGCATCATGGGATTCCGAGCTTCTTTATGAAATGGGCGTTGCGCTGGGCAAAAAGTGCCTTAAAGAAGAAGTCGGCGTGCTTCTCGGCCCCGGTATCAACATGAAGCGTTCACCCCTTTGCGGCAGAAACTTCGAATATTTCTCAGAAGACCCCGTGCTTGCAGGTGAGCTTGCTGCAGGCTTCATCAACGGCGTGCAGTCAATGGGCGTGGGCACATCGCTCAAGCATTTCTGCGCAAACAGCCAGGAAACCCGCAGAATGACCTGCGATTCGGTTGTTGACGAAAGAGCGCTGCGTGAAATCTATCTCACAGCATTTGAAATTGCAGTCAAGAAGGCTCAGCCCTGGACTGTAATGAATTCATACAATAAAATCAACGGTGCTCACGGCTCCGAAAATAAGCACACTCAGCTTGAAATTCTCCGTGACGAATGGGGCTTCAAGGGCGTTGTAGTCAGCGACTGGGGTGCAGTCAACAACAGAGTGCTTGGTCTTCAGAACGGCAACGATCTCGAAATGCCCTCATCATCGGGCTCAGGCACAAAGAAAATCGTTGAAGCTGTCAAGAACGGCACGCTCAGCGAGGAAGTGCTCAACGAAAGAGCCCTCAACATGCTCAACCTTATCAAGAAAGCAGTTGACGGCGCAAAAGAAAACTATCAGTATAACGATGCAGACGATCAGCCCCTTGCAAGAAGAATTGCCGCAAACTCCATGGTCCTCCTCAAAAACAACGGTATTCTTCCCCTTAAAAAGAGCGGCAAGGTTGCGGTTATAGGCGAGCTTGCAAGAACTCCCAGATATCAGGGCGCAGGCTCCTCACACATCAACCCCACTCAGCTTGACAATGCTCTTGACGAGCTCAAAAAAGCAGGCTTTGATGTTGAGTTCGCTCAGGGTTATGAGCTCTCAAACAAAAAGGCCAAGAAGAATGATGCACTTATCGCTCAGGCTGCAGAGCTTGCAAAGAAATGCGAAACAGCGGTTATCTTCATCGGTCTTACAGATGAATACGAGGCTGAGGGCTATGACAGAAGCCATATGAATCTTCCCGCAGCACACGATAAGCTTGTTGCCGAAATTCTCAAAGTCAACAAGAATGCAGTTGTTGTTCTCGCAGGCGGTTCACCTGTTGAAATGCCCTGGAACGACGGCGTTGCAGCTATTCTCAACTCATATCTCGGCGGTCAGGCAGGCGCAGGCGCTGTTGCAGACATTCTTTCAGGTGCGGTGAATCCCAGCGGTAAGCTCCCCGAAACCTATCCCATGGTTTATGCAGACACTCCCGCAGTGAACAACTTCCCCGGCAACCCCGCTTCGGTTGAATACCGTGAGAGCGTCTATATCGGCTACAGATACTACGACAAAGCTGCAAAGGCAGTGCGTTACCCCTTCGGCTACGGTCTTTCATACACAACATTTGAATATTCCGACATAAAGCTTGATAAATCATCAATGAATGAAAACGATACACTCACCGTTACCTGCAAAATCAAAAACACAGGCGATGTTGCGGGCTACGAAATCGCTCAGCTTTATGTTGCAGATAAAGAAAGCACAATCTACAGACCCGTTAAGGAGCTCAAGGGCTTCAAGAAGGTATGGCTCAACCCCGGCGAAGAGAAGGAAGTTAAATTTGAGCTTTCAAAGAGAGCCTTTGCTTTCTATAATGTGAACATCAGCGACTGGTGCGTTGAAAGCGGCGAATTTGACATCCTCATAGGCGCATCAAGTGCAGATATCAGGCTCACCGCAACGGTTAATGTTACTGCTGCCGCAGCAGATATCCCCGACTATTCAAAGACTGCTCCCGTTTATTACACAGGCGATGTGCAGAATGTTCCCGATGAGCAGTTTGTTGCAGTGCTCGGCAGAGAGCTCCCCCCCGCAACATATGCACCCGACAGAGCGCTCAGCATCTGTGACACCTTTGAAAGCTGCAGCCACACCAAGAACGGCAAGCGCTTCTACAAGCTTCTCACCACGGTTGTTCCCGCAGGCTTCGCTCAGGCAATCGCTCTTCAGACTCCGTTCCGTGATTTCATCAGCATGAGCGGCGGCGTAATGAGCGAGGACATGGCAGACGGCCTTGTTAAATGGATAGCAGGCGAAAAGGGCGGCATACGCAAGATTGTCAAGGGTATCCCCGGCGCAATCAAGGGCATCGGTCCTCTTATGAAAAACATCTGATAAATTACAGCAAAGGTAGGAGCAATCCGCTGAAAATGCGGGTTGCTCTCTTAGGTGATAATTAATGAAAAATAAGAAATTATACTTTAAAATTTTAAGCCTCGTGCTTGCGGCTGCCCTGCTTATCTCGTGCATACCCATGACGGTAAGTGCGGACACGGCAAAAATCCGCTTCGGCGTGATTTCAGATATCCATTATCTTGCTCCGTCGCTCAAGGGCGGCAACAGCGAGGAATGGCTTGAATTCGTTCATGACAAGCACAAAGAATATACAATGCTTGATTCGCTGCTTGACAATGCGCTCGACGGCGTTCTTCGCAATGCTGTTGAAAGCGGCGAAAACTATGTGCTCATCCCCGGCGATCTTACAAAAGACGGTGAGCTTGAAAGCCACAAGGCTCTTGCCGAAAGGCTTGAAAGATTTGAAAATGAAACAGGTATTCCCGTTTTTGTTATCCCCGGCAACCACGACATCAATAACAGCAACGCCGTTACATTTGAAAACGGTTACAAGGAGCCTGCTGAGAAAACCTCGCCCGAGCAGTTCAGAGAAATCTACGAAAATCTCGGCTATGATATGGCGGACAGCTTCTTTGTACCCGAGGAAGGCAAAAAGGGCGGTATGCTCTCATATGCCGTAACTCTCGGCGGCTACAAACTTATTGCAATCGACAGCTGTATGTACAGCGAGGATAACGGCGCCGAAGGCAATGAGCATATTACCGACGGCAGAATTGCAGACGGTCTGCTTGAATGGATTGTTGACGAAAGTGAAAATGCTGTTGAGCAGGGGCTCACACCCGTTGCAATGCAGCATCACAATCTCATCCCCCATATGGATATCGAAGAGGCTACACTCTGGAAATTTGTTGTGCAGGACTGGCTCAGAGTTGCCGAAACCTACGCTGATGCGGGGCTTCACTATGTGTTCACGGGGCATCTTCATTCAAACGATACCGTGTCCCATGTGAATGATAACGGCGAAACGATTTATGATATTCTCACTCCCACTCTCACGGGCTACCCCAACTACTACAAAACAATCGACTTCACATCCGACGGCGAAACAATAACCATGGAAATGCAGTCATATGAAATCGACGAATACGCTCCCGTTGTTGACGACGACGGCACGGTTTACCCCTCACCCTTCAGGCTCACGCAATCCTTCGGCAGAACTTTCGGCGAAGACGGACTTGAAAGCTTCCTTATGGATACAATTGACCCGTTTATAACCGATTTGTTTGAAGAAATTCAGGCAACGGGCGGTCTGCTCAAGTATCTTGAAACAAAAAATCTTGACCTCGAAAAGATTATTGTTGATGCTCTCGGCACAAACGGACTTGCAATCGGTCCTGTTGAAATTCTCACCGTAAGCTCGAATGTTATGGGCTTCATCAAGGACCTTGCAGGGCAGATTGATGAGGTTTATGTGAATAATCCCGAGCAGACGGTTGCAAAGATTCAGGTGCTTATACACAAGCTTCTCAGCTATGAAATAACCGATGTTCCCGCAGAAAAAATCAACGATTACATCGGCACCACCCACGAAGGCGGAGCAACCCTCAGCGACCTTGCAACGGTTGTTTTATATAGCTACTACACGGGCGACGAGGATATCTCGGAGCTTGAATTCATGCTCGATATCCTTGACAGGCTTGAAAGCGGCGAAGCTGCGCAGGAGATTTTCAATCTGCTGCGTGAGGTGCTTGTGACAGACCTTGTTCAGAATGAAATTCTTGCAAACCTTGACTTCAATCCGGGTGAGCTTTTCCCCGAAGGCAATATTTTCCGCCTTCTCGGTCTTATTCTTCAGGGCAGCGTTGAAGCCCTTCTCGGCGGCGACAACAGCTTCATAAACCTTGTGAATTCCGTTCTTTCAATCCCCCTTGTACCCGAGGAATACAGCTCGATTGACTCCATAATCGACCACCTTATGGGCGAATACATCACTCAGAGCCAGTATGAGGCGTGGGGCTACACGATGAATTGGATGCTCAGCTCCTTCCTCATTGACAGTAACCCCGAAGAAACTCGTGACACAACCGCAACAATTACATACAGCGGCCCCGTGGAGGTTGAAGCGACTCAGGATAATTACCGCCTGCCCTCTCATGTGGTTATGAATCTCGGCGAGGATTCTTCGAGCGAAGTGAACATCACATGGCTCACAAAATACAGTGTAACAGGCACGGATATCGAAATTATTCCTTACAGCGAAAGTCCCGATTTCACAGGCAAGCCCACAACGGGCAACGGCATAGAAGCTTCATGCGAAAGCATCGGCAAGGTCTACCCCGGTGCGGATATCGGTCTTCTTCTCACTCTTCTGCCATATGAAAGGGATTATAACAAGCACACCGTGAAGCTCAGCGGTCTTGAAAGCGGCACAAAATACAGCTACCGTGTGGGCGATGCAGAGCTTGGCTGGTGGAGCGAGGCAGGCACAATCACCACCGCAGAGGGCGGCGACGACGCCTTCACCTTCTTCTATGTCACTGACCCTCAGGCTCAGCGAAAAGACCAATACGCCCGCTTCGGCGAGGTAATCGACACCGCTTATGAGCTCTACCCTGACGGCAGATTCATTGTTTCGGCAGGTGATCAGGTTGATGCAGGCGGACACATAAAGCATTGGAACTATTTCCTCAATTCAACCGAATCTCTTCTCGACCTTCCTCTCATGCCTGCAACGGGCAACCACGAGGATGAGGGTGCCGTAATTACGGAGAACTTTGTTATACCCAACATCCCCGAGCAGGAGCTTGACAGCGGCGTTTACTATTCCTACGATTACAACGGTGTTCATTTCACCGTGCTCAACACCAACGATGACGAGGGCGACAAGCTCGGCAATGCACAGCTTGACTGGATGATAAATGACATAAAATCAAGTGATGCCAAATGGAAAATCGTTGTGCTTCACAAGGCTCTCTATTCCAACGGCTCACATTATGATGACGGTGAGGTTGAGGGCATCAGAAGCCAACTGAGCGCACTTCTCCCCTATCTCGGCGTTGATATGGTGCTTCAGGGCCATGACCATGTTTATATGAGAACCGATGTGCTCAACGCAAATGCGGTTGTTCCCGTCAGAACGGGCACAAAAACCTATAACGGGCATGAGTATCTCACAAAATATGACCCGAACGGCACGATTTATTCAATCTGCGGCACCTCGGGCGTAAAGATTTACCACACCAAGGATGCAGCCGCAACGGATGAAAAATTCCCCCGTGCAGAGGTGCTTGCGGATGTTGAAAATTCAATGTTCACGGCAATCACGGTTGACGGCGACACCCTCTACTACAATGCTTATCAGGTTTCTGACGGCAAGGCGGAAACAGTTGACCGCTTCGCAATCGAAAAGAGCGATGACAAATCGCCTTCGGATAAGGTTGGAATTGATGCGATTGACGATTTATTCACAAATCTGCTTTCAAAAATCAACATCAATCTCACATGGAAACCTCTGAACTTCATGCTCAGCATCATCGGCAGGGTTATGAATATTATTTGGAAATTATTCTGATATCAAGTCAGGGGGCTGTGAAAATCAGCCCCCTTTGACTGTCTGTAAAGTCGCTGAAACATAAACGGAATAATATGTAAAAAGTCTTTTTTGTAGGGGCAGCCCTTGCAGCTTTCCTTAAAAGCAAGCGTTGTCCGACCTTTTCGTTTATTGGCCGATTTTTCTCCCATCGGAGCACCTTTGTATACCTTCGGTCTAAGAAAACGGCATTCAGCTTCCTTTCCAACAGCCACGATTTGATGCAAAATATCCTGTGATTTATCAAAAAATTACAACATTTTCAAAAATACACTTGATTATTCGGTTACATTTTATTATAATATGTAACGCATATAATTTAAGGAGAAAAAGAAAATGAAAAAGCATCTCGCAAACATAGTTTCGTTAAGCAGGGTTATCGGCGCAATTGCGCTCTTCTGCATGAAATCAATCTCGACACCGTTTCTGATAGTTTATGTTCTGTGCGGTTTCACAGACCTCATTGACGGACCCATCGCAAGAAAAACAAACAGCTCAAGCGAGCTTGGCGCAACGCTCGACACCGTGGGTGATGTTCTTACATATCTTGCCTTAACAAAAATTCTTATCAAAGAAAAGCTTGTTCCGTGGTGGATACTGGTGTGGATTATCTCTGCAGGCGTGCTGTTCGGAATCTGCGCCTTTGTGTCAAAGCACAGATTCGGCAGGCTCTACCTTCCCCACACCTGGCTCGGCAAAATCTTCGGCGGTGCCGTTTTCGTGCTGCCCATTGCAATGCAGTTCATGCCCGGTGCAGTGTGGATGTCCGTTATCTGCACAATCGCAACAATCCACGCATTTGAGCTTTTCTATGTTCAGCTCAAGAGCAAAGAAGCACAGCCCTTTGTTGCATCGGCATTCCATGTCAGCAAATAAAAAATGTATAAAACGGCGGCTTGCACAAATCCGTGCAAGCCGCCGTTATTATATCATTATGAATTAAAATACATCGTAAACAATTACGCTTTCAAGAAGAGCGGGCACCATAATAAGGAACTTGGGAAGCCACTCAACAATTGCATAGGTTGCAAGACCGAGGAAGCTGGGAACGATTTTGAGAGTATACTCAAGCTCGCTTGTTGTGTTGTCGCCTGTGTATGTGATTTCGTTTTTGCCTGTTTCCTTGGTGAGGGTGAAGGTGTCATGAAGAGTCACCTTGGGCTCCTCGTTAACATTGATAATGTTGCCCTCTTCGTCTGTTGTGTAGTCCGAAACAACATATGAATTAACAGTCAGTGTGCCGCCGCTTACGGAGAATGTGCTGAAGATGCCGCCTTCATAATCGGGGTTCTGCTGATCCCAGTCTTCGCCGTCCCAATAGTTGCCGCCGCTTCTCTGGATTGTGAGAGCATCAATGAAATCAGTGTCAAGGAAGTGATTTGCAAGGAAGGTGCGGATTTCATATCTCTTTGCACCTGCTGTGCCTGAAAGAATATAGATTGCACCGTCTTTATCAACCTTGTTGCCTGTGAGGGGCTTTGTTCTGAGATACTGGTGGTCATGACCGCTGAGAACAAGGTCAACATTGCACTCGTCAACGATTCTTGTGAGCGACTTCTGCAGATAAAGCGCATCGGGCCACTTTGCATCCTTGCCGAGGCTGTAGGGTGACTTGTGCATAAGAACGATTTTCCAATCCTTATCGGTGCTCTTCATATCATTCTCAAGCCACTCAAGCTGAGGAATTGAGATTGCAAGAATATCGTTTGTGTTAAGAACGGCAAAGTGAATGTTGCCGTAGTCAAACGAATAGTTAACGCCATCCTTGGTCTGAACGCTCTCGCTTGTGTCAAGATTGAACATATTGTTGAACCAATTCTCAACGCCGAGACCGTCATGGTTGCCTGCAATGGGAGCAAGTGTTGTGCTCATATTGATTGCACCGAATGCGTTATCATAATAATCCCATTCTTCGTTTGTGCTGTCATCGGTAAAGTCACCGAGGTTTGCCATAAACTCAGCTGTGGGCATCATCTTCAATGCCTGTTCAACAACTCTTGCGCCTCTGTTGAAGTTCTCCTGATTGCCTGCCTGAACATCGGCAAAGGTGATAAAATCAACCTTATCGTCTTTATCGTCTGTTGTGAAAGTGCCTGCAGCACTGCGAACAGTTTCATCGCCTACATCATAATAGTAGGTTTTGCCTGCCTCAAGGCCCGAAACAAGAGCCTTGTGAACATAGTTGCCTTCCCACTCAAAAACATCTTCATATGTAATCTGAGCATTGACGGGTGCACCCTGTTCATCAACAAGCTCAACAACACTTTTTGTGTTTGCCTTTGTGTACCATGTGATTCCTCTCTGAGTTGCGGAATCACCGTTGAACACTGCCGAAATACGGAAGGGTGAATTATCGGGTCTTGATGCGTTCTCACCGTCTGCCGATGCGAATACCGAGCTGCCCATAACGAGGGCAAAGCACAGCACAATACTGATAATTCTGAGAAAATTCTTTTTCATTTTGTGTTTCCTTTCATTAAATTATTTAACGGGAACAGTAACATCCCACTTGGTGAGCCACTCGCCTTTTTCGCAGTTTCTTGCTCTGAAGAGAACCTTGTCCTCATAAACCTCAACAATATATGTGAGTCCTGAGCCGTTACCGCCCTCATCACCGTCCTTATTTTCAATTGAAAGGGCGGGAACATTGAAGGAATGGATGCCGTCAAGGTTCTGATAGCTGTACTGGCTGAAGCCTGCATGAAGGTGACCGGTAATAAGGAAAACATTGCCGTCCTTTGCGTGCTTGGTAAGGATTTCACGGATTTCTTCGCTCTGATCGCCAACCGAGCCTGCTTCCTTGTTGGTGCCGTTACCCCATGTGGTGGGGAGGTTATGAGTAAGCTTAAGGGGCTGATGAAGAATAACAAATACAGGCTCACCGTTTGCTGCAGCAAGCTCACTGTCAAGCCACTTGAGCTGCTCGGGGCTGATATATGCCTCTTCAAACTCGGTTTTGTCTGAACCCATAACGATAAACTTGTAGCCGTTGACAACCTCTGTATATGCAAGCTTGCCTTCAGCATATGCGTTTTGGGTCATGCTCTCATTTTTATTGAGTGAATTTGTAAATGTTGAAAAACGGCTTACACTCTGGCTGTAAAGGCGGAGTCTGATATCGTGATTGCCCGTTGCCATAATATAGCGGTCGCTGATGCCGTTGATTTCATCATAAACAAGCTGATACTCCTCTGCGAGGCCGTTTTCTGCGATATCGCCAATGCCTACGATTGCATCAAACTCTGTTTCTGCGTTTCTCAGGTCCATGCAGGCCTCCTGGAAGGACTGATATCTGCCGAACATATAGTTTGAAACCTGAGGGTCTGCAATTGTTGCAAAAACAAGCTTCACTTCATCGGGATTCTCCGCCTTGATGGGAGCTGCCGTTGAGGGAGCTACAATGCCGCCGTTAATTGAATACATAACGGTGATGATGAATGTGAAAATTTTGAAGAAAATCTGTTGAACAAAATTTAAGCCCATAATAAGACCTCCATTAAAAAAATACATTATTAGATTACCACCAAAAGCAAAAAAAGTCAATAAACCGCCTGACAAAATTCAAAATTTTGCATCCTGCTGAAATATTATACAAATATTTCGTTAAAAAGTTGTATAATTTGGATTAATTAAAGGCTTTACAAACAAAGCGAAAAGTGTTAGTATAATCAATGGTGTTTTATTATTATTTATTCACTGATAAAGCTTAATTTTTTAGGAGGAAAAGACTATGGCAAGAAAAATGAAGACCATGGACGGTAACAACGCCGCTGCATGGGTGTCATATGCCTTCACAGAAGTTGCAGGCATCTACCCCATCACTCCGTCAAGCCCCATGGCAGACTATGTTGACCAGTGGTCAG
>JAFQON010000012.1 GCA_017403185.1 Clostridia bacterium | reverse complement strand
GATTTGCAAGAATCTATGACAATCCTGAGAGGCAAAAGAACAATTATCTTTGGAGATTCAGTCAGGTTCAGAATATTCTCAGGGATGAAACCTACATAGGGAACACAATTCATTTTCAGCACACGAATGTTTCTTACAAAAACAAAAAAGTTATCCGTAACCCGAAAGAAAAATGGATGAAGGTTGAAAATACACACGAACCGATTGTTTCAAAAGAAACTTTTGACCTTGTGCAGCAGCAAATGGAAAGCAGAAAGAAGCCAACAAGATCTGATAACACTCAGATATTTGCGGGACTTATCAAATGTGCAGACTGCGGAAAGAGTATGAGATATTGTACAAACAAGAAAACATACACATATTTCAACTGCACAAGCTATTCTTTATACGGAAAGGAAATCTGTTCACAGCATTACATCCGTTACGACACACTTTATCCGTATATTCTTTCAAGAATACAGTTTTGGACAAGGCTTGCCGTAACACAAGAAGAAGTCTTGCTGAAAAAACTGGTTGATAGCGATGCTAAAAATTTCGATGCGGTAATGAAAAACAGAGCTTCCGAACTCACAAAAGCAAAAAAGCGAAAAGCCGAGGTTGACCGACTTTTCGCAAAGATGTATGAAGATTGGGTAAACGAACGCATCACGGAATACAACTTCAATATGATGTCAGAACGATATCAGAATGAACAACAAGAGCTTGATGAGAAAATCAACACTCTTGAAGCCGAACTTTTAACCGAGAAGAAAGCAACCGACAATGCAGAAAAATGGATTGCAGTTCTGAAACAATACTCCAACCCGACGGAACTGACCGCTGAACTGCTGAACACTTTGGTTGAAAAAATTCTGATTCACGAAACTGAAGAAAACAGTTTCGGAGAAACCGAACTCGTTATCGATATCATCTACCGCTTCGTCGGTAAAATCGACTAAACCGCAGTATCCTTAATTTGTACCGAGGTACGCCTTCGGGCAAGCATAACAAGGCTGAAGCCTTGTTATTGCTCAGTTTGTCCGTTCTGCATCTTTTTTTCCTATCCCCTTAAAAAGGCTGTAACACATTTATACCTGCCGTCATAATATGTGAATGTAAGCGGTTGAAAAGCTGCTTAACCGGAAACGGAGGTAAGATACATGGGTTGCGGATGCAATAACAACTGGTGCCTTTTCATTATCCTCATTCTTCTTTTCTGCAACAACGACTGCGGTTGCGGCAACGGATGCGGCTGTGGCAACACTTTCTCAAACTCAAGAAGCAATGACTGCGGCTGTGGCTGCGGCTGCTAAATCTCAGCAAGGATGCAAGCCGCCTCTTCCTGCGTTAATCCTCCGGGGGAGGCGGTGAAATTTCTCGGAATTACGCTCTGCCAGCGCAGGGCGTATTTTTTTGCGTTTTCTTTGCCGATTGAAGCACCCGAAAGGTCGGTAAGCGAAGCGATAACCGCCTTTACTTTTTCAATATCATCAGTCATACTGCAAAAATCAACGAATTTTTCTTTTGCAAAATTCGCACATCTGTCGATATACGGCGCAAAGAATGCGGCACACGCCATGCCGTGGGGTACCCCGTAATTCTCCGTGAGCACATAGCCGAGCGGGTGCGGAAAAGCCGTGCCGCAGGTGTTTATCACAAGCCCCGCATAGATTGAAGCATAGTAAAGCGGCTCCCGCAATTCGGGCGACACCGTATCCGTCTTTGAAAGCTCTGTAAGGCACTTGTAGAGCACAGGAATACACTTTTCGGCAAACAGCCTGAGCACTCCGCTGCATTTGGGCGTAAAATACCCTTCAACTGCGTGCGCAAAGGCATCGAGTGCGGTTGAAACTGTTGTTTTGTATGACATTGATGCTGTGTACTTCGGGTCGCAATACGCAACGGCGGCATAGCAATCGGGGCCCGAAATGCTTTTTTTGATGCCTGTTTCGTCATTAGTAAGCACCGCAACTGCGGTTACCTCGCTGCCCGTGCCTGCGGTTGTGCCGATAAGCGCAACGGGAAGCGGGGCATTCTTATATTCTCTTTTGTAAATATCAATCGGTGTAAGGTCGGGGTTTGAAGCATAAATCGCAATCGCCTTTGAGCCGTCAAGCACCGAACCGCCGCCTATGCCGAGAATAAAATCGGCATCTGCTTTTCTTGCAGCTTCACCCGCCCTGCAGCATACGGAAATAAGCGGATTTTCGCTTATTTCGTCAAATACCGCATATGAAATCCCTTGCTTTTCAAGAGCTTTAATCGCATCATCAAGAGCACCGCTCTTTTTTGCACTGCTTTTGCCCGTGACTATAAGACAGCTTTTGCCGAGCGGGACAAGCATATCCGAATTTTCTTCAACGCAATTATCGCCCCACGCACATCTGACGGGCATATATACCGAATTTGCCATATTTTATCAGTCCTTTCGGTATGATTTTACCATATTTTATATTAAAATTAAATACAAATTATTGAAATTTATAACATTATCCACAAAAAACATTGAAAAAATTTAAAATAAGGTGTATGATATATTATTATAATAAGGGGAGTGTGTGGTTTTGAGAAAAACAACGGCAGTTATCGCTGCTCTGGCTGTTGCGGTGCTCGCAATAATCATTGCTTTTGATGCTTTTCGCAGCAAGCCGCTTGAAAGCTCGTTTTTTTCAATGAACACTCTCGTAACGGCTGAGGTTGAAGGCGGCGAAGCAGAAAACTGCCTTGCCGAAATCAAAAGCACTCTTGAAAACCTTGATTATAATATTCTCTCCCGCACGGCAAAGGGCTCAGCAGTATACAAGCTGAATCAAAGCGGCGAAGCCTTGCTCGACAAGCAAACGGCTGAATATTTTTCCGCTCTTGCGGATATAAGCCGACAAAGCGGCGGAGCCTTTGATTTTACACTCGGTGCGGTAAGCGACCTGTGGGATTTCGGCGGCACCCCTTCAATGCCCGACGAAGCGGAGCTTGCCCGGGCACTTTCACACAGCGGATTTGAAAAAATAAGCATCGGTGACAGCAAAATATCGCTTAATGACAAAAAAGCCGTTATCGACTTCGGCGCATCGGGCAAGGGAATTGCTCTTGACAGCATAAAAGCCTGCCTTGAAGCAAACGAAACGAAAAGAGCGGTGGTAAGCGTAGGCGGCAGCGTGCTGCTTTACGGCGAGGGAGAGTTTGCCGTGGGAATCAGAAATCCCCGTGGCGGCTCAGGCAGCAGCATTGCAACTCTCGGCATTACCGAAGGCTGCGTTTCAACCTCGGGCAGCTATGAGCAGTATTTTGAGCAAAACGGCAAAAGATATCACCATATTATTGACCCTGAAACGGGTTATCCCGTTGACAACGGGCTGATAAGTGTAACAGTGATTTCAGAAAGCGGGCTGCTGAGCGATGCACTTTCAACCGCTTGCTTTGTGCTCGGTATCGAAGAAGGCTCAAGGCTTGCGGAGCACTACGGCGCAAAGGTGATATTCATAACAGAGGATAACCTTATTTATACCGAGGATGCCGTAAGGGACATAATCACCGTTACAGACAAAAACTATAAATTCGGCGGTTAAGCTAATGAAAATAAAACTGTTCAAAAAAGGCGATCTTTTCGTGATTGCCGCCGTCATTGCGGCAGCTCTTGCTTTTTATTTTATCGGCAGGGGCGGCAGCACAAAGCCCGTTGCCGAAATCTCAGTTGACGGAGTAACGGTGCAGACTGTCGATTTAAGCAGCGTGACAGGCAGGGTTGAAATCACTCCGAATGATGAATACAATATCTTGATAGTTGCCGAAAACGGCACAATCCGCTTTGAGCATTCCGACTGCGAGGATAAGCTCTGCGTTTCGTCGGGCACTTTGTCCGAAAGCGGCGATATCGCCGTCTGCCTGCCCGCAAAAACCGTTATTTCCGTTACCGGCTCAGAGCTTGATGCCGTTGTTTACTGATATGAAAAAAAATTATAAACTCACTCTCACCGCAATTCTTTGCGCAGCGGCAATAGCCCTCAATTTTCTTGAAGGGCAGATACCTCCGCTGCCGTTTCTGCCGCCGGGGGCAAAGCCCGGATTTTCAAACATAATAACAATGTTTGCCGCAGGGAGCCTCGGCTTCCCCCAAGCGGTTGCAATCGCACTTGTAAAGGGGCTTTTCAGCTTCATCACAAGGGGTGCAACCGCAGGCATAATGAGCCTTTCGGGCGGGCTTCTCTCCGCCGCCGCAATGTATCTTCTTATGCGGCACGCCAGAGAGCATCTCGGTCTGCTCGGCATCTCCGTCATATGTGCCCTGTGCCACAACCTCGGGCAGCTCATGGCGGCGATGTTTATAACCTCAACGGCAAGCATAGCTTACTACGCCCCTGCCCTCGCCGTTTTCGGCATAATCACGGGATCTGTCACGGGCGTTATATTGCGGGCAGTCATACCCGCTCTGGAAAAACTGAAAAATCATTTTTGTTAGGAGGAATATTATGACTAAGACCGTTGTTGACGGCGTACTCAGAGCCGTCAAAAAGGTCAGAGGCGGCGTTAAAGTTGATCATCATAAAAACACCGCTCACAAAAAGGTTGAAAGACTCCCCATCCCCTCAAAGGTTGTAATACCCATGCAGCAGCATATCGGTGCTCCCTGTGAGCCCGTTGTTAAGGTCGGCGATGTTGTGGCGGTCGGTCAGCTTATCGGCGACACCGACAAATACATCAGTGCACCCATTCATGCTTCGGTATCGGGTACCGTTGTTGCGGTCGGCGATGTAAAAATGCCCAACGGCACAATGTCCAAGGCGGTTACAATCGAATCAGACGGCGAAATGAGACTTTGGGAAGGCATCAAGCCCCCCGTTGTCGAAACAAGAGAAGACCTTATCAAGGCTGTCAGGGACTCCGGTCTTGTCGGTCTCGGCGGCGCAGGCTTCCCCACCCATGTCAAGCTCAACTTCCCTGCAGATAAAAATATTGATACTCTTATCATCAATGCTGCAGAGTGCGAGCCCTTCATCACGGTTGACTACCGTGAATGCGTTGAAAATTCAAAGAATATCCTTGCGGGTGTTTATCTTCTCAAGAAAATGCTCGGCTTCAAGCAGGTTATTATCTGCATCGAAGATAACAAGCCTGACGCATTCGGAGTTCTTAAGGATATTGCTGACCACGAGCAGGATGTTTACGATGAGGTCAAGCTCATGGTGCTCGAATCCAAATATCCTCAGGGCGCTGAAAAAATGATGGTTCAGTCCGCTACGGGCAGAAAAGTTCCTCCCGGAAAGCTTCCCGCAGATGTCGGCTGCGTAGTCATGAATGTTGCGTCGGTTGCGTTCATTGCACGATATGTAAGAACAGGCAAACCCCTCATCAGCCGTTCAATTACGGTTGACGGCTCAGCCATTAAAAAGCCCAATAACATCAGAGTTCCCATAGGCACAAACATAGGCGAAATCATTGATTTCTGCGGCGGCTTTTCAAAAGAGCCCTGCAAAATTCTTACCGGCGGCCCTATGATGGGCCTTGCCATAGTCGGCACAGACCTTCCGATTCTCAAGCAGAACAACGCAATTCTTGCTTTTGCAAAGGATGATGCCGTTCTCAAGGATGAAACGGACTGCATACGCTGCGGCAGATGCGCAATCGCCTGCCCGATGAGCCTTATGCCCACAAACATCGTCAGAGCTGCAAAAGCGAAGGATGTTGATATGCTCAATCACGCCGGTATTACGGTTTGCATGGAATGCGGAAGCTGCGCCTTCGCCTGCCCCGCAGGCAAGCCCCTTGTTCAGCATATGCGCCTTGCCAAGGCAATTCTCAGAGAGGAGGGCAAAAAATAATGGTTAACGGTAAAAAGCTTGTTGTAAGCGCTTCACCTCACCTTCGCACAAAAACAACTACCACAAAAATAATGCTTGATGTGATAATCGCCCTCATACCCGCTCTTGTTGCATCTGTCATATTCTTCGGCCCGAAAACGCTTCTCGTAACCGCAGTGACTGTTGCCACTGCCGTTCTTTCGGAATACATAGCAAGAAAGGTTATGAAGCGTCATAACACCATAGGCGATCTGAGCGCAGTTGTAACAGGCCTTATTCTTGCGCTCAACCTGCCTGTAAATGTTCCCTTATGGATTGCTGCTATCGGCAGCGTTGTAGCGATTATAGTTGTAAAGCAGTTTTTCGGCGGTATCGGTCAGAACTTCGCAAACCCCGCTATTACCGCAAGAATCGTGCTTCTTCTTTCATTTGCAACCCACATGAGCGGCAGCGAATGGGTCGCTCCCCTTTCGTGGCTCGGGAAAGCAGATGCCGTTACAACCGCAACTCCGCTTGCTCTTTACGGCAAAGAGGGTGCCGTTATTCCCACTCTTTTTGATATGTTCATCGGCAACCGAGCAGGCTCGCTCGGCGAAACCTGCACCGTCGCACTCCTTATCGGCGGCATTTACCTTATCGCAAGAAAGGTTATTTCATTCAAAATTCCCGTTGCATATCTCGGCTCATTCGCACTCATTATGCTCATTGCGGGCTTTGTTAAAGAGGACAGCGTCGGCGCCGCCCTCGAATACACAGCATATCAGCTCATGAGCGGCGGTCTTATGCTCGGAGCCTTCTTCATGGCAACGGATTACTCCACAAGCCCCATCAATACCGACGGCAAATACATTTTCGGCGTGGGCTGCGGTATTATCACGGCTCTCATCAGACTCTTCGGCTCGCTGCCCGAAGGCGTATCCTTCGCAATCCTTATTATGAATCTTCTCGTTCCTCATATTGAAAAGATCACAACCCCCAAGCCCTTCGGCACACCCAAGAAGGAGAAAAAAGCAAAGGAGGCTGATGCAAAATGAAGAGCTTGAAGGAATATCTTGTTCCCACGGTCACTCTTTTTATCATCTGCCTTGTTGCGGCAGCCCTTCTCGGAATCACAAACGATGTTACCTCCCCGATAATCTCCGACCTTGCGGCTGAAAAGGAAATAAGCACTAGAAAAGAGGTTTTCCCCGATGCAGTAAGCTTCGGAGAAGCAAAAAACGCAGGTGAAGCAAGCGTTGTTGCCGCACTTGACGAAAACAAAAATATAATCGGCTATGTTGTTGTAAATGTCGGCAAAGGCGGCTACGGCGGAGATATCTCCGTTATGACGGGTGTCACCGCTGACGGCAAGGTTACCGGAATCAGCATCCTTTCGCATAACGAAACTCCGGGTCTTGGCGCAAAGGCAAAAACAGACGACGGCTGGAGCGGTCAATTTGAAGGACTCACAAAGGGTATCACCGTTTCAAAAGACGGCTCAGGCACCAATTCAATCAAAGCAATCACAGGCGCAACCAAAACCTCATCAGCCGTTACCAATGCGGTTAACGAGGCAATAGAAATCGCACTTGCAGGAGGTGAGAGCAATGGCTGAGAAAAAATCACTCGGTAAAGAATTCCGCAAGGGTCTTATAGCAGAGAACCCCGTTTTACGCCTTGTTCTCGGCACCTGCCCCACCCTTGCAACCTCAACAAGCGTTGCAAACGCCCTCGGTATGGGCATTGCGGCAACACTTGTTCTTATCTGTTCAAACATCGTTATATCACTGCTCAGAAAGGTTATTCCTTCAAAGGTGCGTATCCCCGCTTATATTGTTATCATCGCATCATTTGTTACCATTGTTCAGATGATAGTCAAGGCTTTTGTTCCCGCTCTTGATGAATCGCTCGGCGTATTTCTGCCGCTTATCGTTGTTAACTGCATCATTCTCGGCAGAGCGGAAGCCTTTGCAGGCAAGAATCCCGTTATCGCATCTGCAGTTGACGGTCTCGGCATGGGCGTTGGCTTCACAATGGCACTTTGCTGCATGGGCGCAGTCAGAGAAATCCTCGGTGCAGGCACCTTCCTTGCAGGTATCAAGGACCTTCTTGCAGTATTCGGTGATTTCAGCTTCAACGGCTTCACAATCATCCCCGAAGGCGGAGCAATCAGCCCGATGTTGATATTCATTCTCGCCCCCGGCGGCTTCTTCACCTTCGGCATTCTTATGGCGTGCGCCAACAAGCTTGCCGAAAAGAAGGGCAAGCCCCGTGCAGAGCTCGGCGGCTGTCAGGCTTGCCCCATGGCTAAAAATTGTGCACTTCTTGCCGACGGCAAGGATTGTTCGGAAGAAAAGGAGGATAAAGCAGTATGAAATCAGCTCTTTTTATTCTCCTCACCGCTATTCTTACCGAAAACTTTGTTCTTTGCAAATTTCTCGGTATCTGCCCCTTCCTCGGCGTTTCAAAGAAGCTCAACACCGCTGTAGGTATGTCAGGCGCAGTTATATTCGTTATGGCTCTTGCAACTGCGGTAACATATCCCATCAACAAGTATCTGCTTGTTGCAAATGACCTTGAATATCTTCAGACAATCGTTTTCATTCTCGTTATTGCGGCACTCGTTCAGCTTGTTGAACTCATTCTCAAGAAGTTTATGCCCCCTCTTTACAATGCGCTCGGCATTTATCTGCCGCTTATCACAACAAACTGTGCCGTTCTCGGCGTTGTTCTTCTCAACATCACTAAGGAATACGGATTTGTGGATTCAATTCTCAACAGCGTTGGCGCAGGTCTCGGCTTTATGCTCGCAATGGTTATTTTCTCGGGCGTTCGCAGCAGACTTGAAGGCTGCGATATCCCCAAATTCCTTCAGGGTCTGCCCATCGTTCTCATCTCGGCATCAATCGTTTCGCTTTCATTCATGGGCTTCACGGGCCTTGTTGAAAATATTTTTGCTTAAGGAGGTAACGGATATATGAGCCCTATTATTATTGCTGTTTTAATTGTCTCCGTTATCGGTCTTATTGCAGGCCTCGGTCTTTCAATCGCATCAAAGATTTTTGCTGTTCCGGTTGACGAAAAGGCAGAAGCAATCAGAGAATGCCTGCCCGGCGCAAACTGCGGTGCCTGCGGATTCTCGGGCTGTGACGGCTACGCCGCCGCCCTTTCGAAAGGCGAAACAACAGACACTGCGCTCTGCGCTCCCGGCGGCAACGACACCGCAAAGGCAATCGGTGAAATAACAGGCCTTGCGGCAGGCGAAATCAAGCCCACCGCTGCAGTTGTGCTCTGTCAGGGTCATAATGTGAACGCAGAGGTAAAGCTTGAATATCAGGGTGTCAAAAGCTGCAAGATGGCAGCCCAGATTTTCGGCGGACCCAAGGAATGTATTTACGGCTGCCTCGGCTACGGCGACTGCCTCAATGTGTGCGAATACGATGCAATAAGCATTTGCGACGGCATCGCAAGAATCAATCCCTATATGTGCAAGGCGTGCAAAATGTGCGTTAAAACCTGCCCCAAGGGTCTTATTGAAATGATGCCCCTTCACGAGGTCAAGGCTGCAGTGCTTTGCAAAAACCACGATAAGGGCGCAATCACCCGCAAGGAATGCAAAACGGGCTGTATCGGCTGCATGAAGTGTGTCAAGGCGTGCGAATTCGACGCTGTTTCAATGGATAACTTCTGTGCAAAGGTTGATTACGAAAAATGCACAGGCTGCGGCAAATGCCACGAAGCCTGCCCCGTAGGCGCAATTGATATTATTTCATTAGTATCAAATTCATAAAAAATAACAGGCAGTCTGCTGACTGCCTGTATTTTTATACCCTGTATTGTTCTATAACATCCGTTACAGTTTCAAGAAAGGATTCTTCGCCAAATGTGTTGATTTTAAAAAGCATCGCCTGACTGCCGCCCGATGTGATGGCTGTAACAAATATCCTTCCGCCCGCATCAAGAAGCGTTATGTTCATGCTCACTCTGTTTCCGCCGGTGTAGCTGTATCTTTCATAAACCCTCACGGCACAGCGTGTGTCGCCCGAAACAATGTTGCTTGAATCCTCAAGGCTTGCCGAAACGCTGCGGCCGAGAACAGCATCCTCAATCTCGCTGAGAATCTGCTTGAAGTTGCCCCGAAGTTCAGCTTCAATTATTGCCATAAACATCTTCCTTTCAGAATGATATAAGGCGGCCACAATTGTGACCGCCTTGTTTTATTTATGCCTTTTTCTTTGTAACTGCTTTAAGTACAAGAAGAGTTGCAACTGTAAGCACAATGCCTACGGGAAGTGCAACAAGTGCAAGATTAAACCTTGCAAGCACACCTGCAATGATATATGTTACGAACGAAATGCCTGCAACCGTAAGTGCATAGGGAAGCTGAGTTGAAACATGGTTGATGTGGTTGCTCTGTGCACCTGCGGAAGCCATGATTGTTGTATCCGAAATGGGTGAGCAGTGGTCGCCGCAAACAGCGCCTGCCATACAAGCCGAGATTGAAACAATCATAAGGGGATTTGAAGGCTCGAATACGCTGAGAACGATGGGGATAAGGATACCGAAGGTGCCCCATGATGTGCCGGTTGCAAATGAAAGACCCACAGCGATAATGAAGATGATTGCGGGAAGGAGCATCTGAAGTGCGCCTGCGCTGCCTTCAACAAGCTGTGAAATATAAATCTTTGCACCGAGGCTGTCTGTCATAGCCTTGAGAGTCCATGCGCAGGTGAGAATAAGAATTGCGGGCACCATCGCCTTGAAGCCCTCGGGAAGAGATGCCATTGCTTCCTTGAAGCTGATAACTCTTCTGGCAAGAAGATATACAACGGTGAACACAATCGCAATCGCAGAACCGATAACAAGACCTACGGAAGCATCCGAATTTGAGAATGCGTTTATGAAGCTTTCACCTTCAAAGAAGCCGCCTGAATAAATCATGCCGAATACGCAGGCAATAATAAGAACTACAACGGGCAGAACAAGATCAATAACCTTGCCCTTGGGGTTAGCTTCAACATCATCATTTGAAACACGGTCGCCTGTTGTGAAGAGGTCGCCCTTTTCAAGTGCATTCTTTTCGTGAAGCTTCATCGGGCCGTAATCAAACTTTGTAACGGCAAGAATAACCATCATAAGAATGGTAAAAATTGCGTAGAAGTTATAAGGAATTGCGCTCACGAAAAGGCTGATTCCGTTTTCAGCGCCTGCACCCTTTGCAAAGCCTGCAACCGCTGCTGCCCATGATGAAATGGGAGCGATAATGCAAATAGGAGCTGCCGTTGCGTCAATAAGATAAGAAAGCTTTGCTCTTGAAACCTTCTTTTCGTCACAAACAGGTCTCATAACCGAGCCGACCGTGAGGCAGTTGAAGTAGTCATCAATGAAAATAAGACAGCCGAGAAGAACGGTTGCAAGCTGTGCGCCGACTCTTGACTTGATGTGCTTTGAAGCCCATCTGCCGAATGCCGCCGAGCCGCCCGCCTTGTTCATCATCGCAACAAGTGCGCCGAGAAGAACAAGGAACACGATGATACCCATGTTGTAGCTGTCCGAAAGGCTTGAAACGAAGCCGTCAAACAGAATGTGGTTTATCGCTGTTTCAAAGTTGCCGCCTGCGTAGATGAAGCCGCCGACAACGATACCTACGATAAGAGATGAATAAACCTCTTTTGTGATAAGCGCAAGAAGAATTGCTATAATGGGCGGAACAAGTGCCCATATAGTAGCGTATTTGCTTATGCTTTCACGCACCTTGGCAAGAGCCGTCTGTATGTTTGTTTTGAAATCGGGGTCGTTTGTGAGATTGTCCGCATAGGAATCAACATAATCCTTTGCGCCCTTTGTTTCTTCAACGGCAACCACTTCGCCTTCATATTCGTCAAGATTATACTCTGTAATCTCGCCGTCAATATCAACGGCAACAACATTTGCTGCATCCGCTGCTGCAACCTCATCCGCAGCCGCAAAGCCCAGAGTGCAGAAAAGCGAACCGATTACGGCAATTGCCATAATGAGTGCCAGAAGTTTTCTTTTGCGTGTCATTTTTTTACCTCCGTATGTTTTTTAAAAACAAAAAGCTCCGATTTGTTTTATTATATCGGAGCCCATGTGTTTATATATTGATATTACATTAATAGTGTTTTTTTGTCAAGAAAAAAATTAACTGTTTTTTAACAAGTGATGTATTTTTTCGCTCAGATCCGCCAATTCCTGCATACTCAGCCCCTCCGCTCTCACTGAAGGCGGGAATCCGCACTCTTCAATCGCCTTTATAACAACATCCTTGGGAATACCCGAGCCTGCACTGATTGAATTTGCGGCAGTTTTTCTGCGCTGACCGAAGGCGGCGTGCACCATTTTAAAGAAAAGCGATTCATCCGAAACTTCGATTTCGGGCTGTTTGCGTATATCCATTCTGATAACTGCGCTGTCAACCTTGGGAGCAGGCATAAACGAGCCTGACGAAACATCAAAAAGCTTCTGAGCCTTTGCATAGTAATCAACGGCAACCGTTACCGCACCCGAAAGCCTGCTGCCTACGGGAGCACAAAGCCTCTGCGCCGCCTCCTTCTGCACCATAACGGTAACCGCTTCAATCGGCAGCCTGCTTTCAAGCAGAGCCATAATCACGGGCGAAGTGATGTAATAAGGCAGATTTGCGCACACATAGACTGGCATACCGTCAAATTTTTCTTTGATAAGTGCCGCAAGGTCAGTTTTGAGCACATCCTGATTGATTATTTCAATGTTATCAAAATCCTTGAGAGTTTCGTCAAGAACGGGCAGCAGCTTTGTGTCGATTTCAATAACAACCACCTTTTTTGCCCTCTTTGCAAGCTCGGCGGTCAGCACGCCCACACCTGCGCCGATCTCAATAACTCCGCAGCTTTCGTCAATTCCGCTTTCCTCCGCCATACGGGGGCACACAGACGGATTGATAATAAAATTCTGACCGAGTGCCTTTGAAAAGTGAAAGCCATGTTTTGCGAGAATATCCTTGACCGTTCCAATATCAGTTAAATTATACATCACAGTAACCTCGTATCATTAATAATAAGTTCAAAATCGCAGCCTAAAAATGCGGCGGATTTTTTGCAGAGCACCATTCTTTCAAGGAATATTTCAAAATACTCCATAACAGGGCAAACCTGAGTGTCTATTCTGAGAGTAAGCTTTATCAGCTTGTTTTCTTTATTTATTTCAAGCTCCGAATCAAAAACAGCATAATTAACTCTGTCATGAATATCATAGCCCACCGTGTTTTTGTTGCGCACCCTCGATGTGCGCACATCGCTTTTATCTGCAAGAATAAGCGCTGCGGCAAGCGGCGTTACGGGGGCGGCGGTCTTTTCGTCATGATGCCCGATCGCAGTTATGATATCAATGACCTCCTGCGGCGGGAAATCCCTTGCCCTGAGCAGACCGAAGGCGAGATAAGCTCCGTTCTGCGCATGGTCGCAGCGGTTGACGGTGTTGCCTATATCGTGAAGCAGACCCGCTATTTTCGCAAGCTCACACTCCCTTTCACCGTAGCCGAGAGTGCTCAGAATACGGCTTGCATCCGTTCCCGTTTTAACGGCGTGAGCCATACCGTGCTCCGTGTAGCCTATAGCTCCGAGCACATCGTTTGCGGAATTGATATACATGATTATTTCACTGTCTTTTCTCAATTTTTCATAACTTAACAAAAAACACACAACCTTTTGAACAAATATTGTTTACACTTCCGTTGATTTTATAATAAAATATAATTATAATAATACTGTAGAATTATAATGGAGGGATATTGCAATGTCAATTCTCGTTACAGGCGGCGCCGGCTTCATCGGCTCACACACCTGCGTTGAGCTTCTCAATGCGGGCTATGATACTATTATACTTGATAATCTCTGCAACAGCAAGAGCGAAAGTGTAAAACGCATCAAAGAAATTACGGGCAAGGATGTTAAATTTTACGAATGTGACATCCGTGACCGCAAAGGTCTTGACAAAATATTTGCGGAAAACAAGATTGATGCCGTTATCCACTTTGCAGGTCTCAAGGCGGTTGGCGAAAGCTGCTCAAAGCCGCTTGAATACTATGATAACAACATCGGCGGCACAGTTATCCTCTGCGAAGCTATGGCGGCAGCAGGATGCAAAAAGATTGTTTTCAGCTCGTCTGCAACCGTTTACGGCAGCGAAAATCCTTCTCCCCTCAAAGAGGATATGCCTGAAGGCAAAACAACAAATCCCTATGGCACAACAAAGCTTTACATAGAGAGAATTCTTAAGGATCTCTATTTATCAGACAATGAATGGAGCATCACTCTTCTTCGCTATTTCAACCCCATCGGCGCTCATAAAAGCGGAAGAATCGGCGAGGACCCCAACGGCATTCCCAACAACCTTGTTCCCTATATTGCTCAGGTTGCAATCGGCAGAAGAGAAGCTCTCAGCGTTTTCGGCGACGACTATGACACGCCCGACGGCACGGGCGTGCGTGACTACATTCATGTTGTTGACCTTGCGCTCGGTCATCTCAAAGCAGTCGAGAAGGTGCTCGGCGAAAACGGCTGCTTCACCTATAATCTCGGCACGGGTAACGGCTACAGCGTGCTTGAGGTTGTGAAGGCGTTTGAAAAGGCTTGCGGCAGGCCCATCAAATATGTTGTCGCTCCCCGCAGACCCGGCGACATAGCCACCTGCTACTCAGACCCCTCAAAGGCAAAGGCAGAGCTCGGCTGGGAAGCAACAAGAGGAATTGACGAAATGTGCGAGGATTCATGGCGCTGGCAGTCACAGAATCCAAACGGATTTGAGGGCTGATATGCAGAATTACATCTGGGATTTTGACGGTATGCTGTTTGACAGCTATCCGCATATAACCTCGGCTTTTCTCAAAGCACTCAGAGAAAACGGCAAAGAAGCGGATTACGATGAAGCGAAAGCACTTCTCGAAATCACATATGCCACGGCTTATGAACATTACAATGTAAGCGAAGAAGAGAAGGCGGCATTCCGTGAGTATGAGCACAATTATGCCCTGCGACCCATCGCCCTTCCCTTTATCAACACATACAGAACGCTTGAAACGCTCTTCAACAGCGGCAAAAAGCATTTTTTATATACCCACAGAGGCAAGGAATCCTCTCAGCACTACCTTGAAGAGCACGGCATGGCAAAATTCTTCACGGGTTTTGTTGATTCGTCAATGAATTTCCCCCTAAAACCCGCACCGGATGCCGTGAACTGGATTTGCGAAACATATAATCTCGACAAAAGTGAAACAATTATGATAGGCGACAGGGAGATTGATGTTCTCTCAGGCAAAAACGCAGGCACCTGCGGCTGCCTTTTCACCAAAAAAGAGGGCATTGAATCCGCCGCAGATTATATTGTAAAAGATATTATAGAAGTGCTTAAAATAAAATAAACGGAGGCAATTATGAGAGCAGTTATAACGGTTATCGGCAAGGATATGGTTGGTATTCTTGCAAAAATTTCAACAGAATGCTGCAACCACAACATCAATGTTCTTGAAGTTACTCAGTCAATCCTTCAGGATATGTTTGCAATGATAATGATGGTTGACATCTCAAAATCAGATATCCCCTTCACCGAGTTTTCCGATATGCTCGGCAAGACAGGCGATGAAATGGGGCTTTCAATCCACGCAATGCACGAAGATATCTTCAACGCCATGCACACAATATGAGGTGACACCATGCTTAATGCAAGAGATATTCTCGAAACAATAACAATGATTCAGGACGAACATCTCGATGTCCGTACCATTACAATGGGAATTTCGCTTCTCGACTGCTGCCACAGCGATATCGACATTATGTGTGAGCGTGTTTACGACAAAATCACACGCTACGCCAAGGATTTGGTAAAAACAGGCGAGCAGATTGAAAAGGAATTCGGCATTCCCATCATCAACAAGCGCATTTCGGTTACCCCCGCAGCAATGATTCTTGCATCCTGTGATAACAAAGATGCAGTGAAGCTTGCAAAAACGCTTGAAAGAGCGGCTGTTGCCTGCGGAGTAAACTTCCTCGGCGGATTTTCGGCGCTTGTTCAAAAGGGCTTCGGCCCCGGCGACAAGGAGCTTATCGAAGCAATTCCTGAAGCTCTCAGCGTAACAGACCACATCTGCTCATCGGTCAACATCGGCTCAACCAAGGCGGGCATCAACATGGATGCCGTTGCAATGATGGGTAAGGTTGTAAGGCAAAGCGCAGAGCTCACTGCAGACAGAGACTGCATCGGCCCCGCAAAGCTCGTTGTATTCTGCAATGCCCCCGAGGATAACCCGTTTATGGCGGGCGCATTCCACGGTGCAGGCGAGCCCGACTGTGTTATCAATGTAGGCGTTTCGGGCCCCGGCGTTGTGAGAGCGGCTCTCGCAAAGGCGGGCGACTGCGACCTCACCGCCGTTGCAGACCTTATAAAGAAAACCGCATTCAAAATCACCCGCATGGGTCAGCTTGTTGCAAGCGAGGCTTCACGCAGGCTCGGCGTGCCCTTCGGCATTGTTGACCTTTCACTTGCACCCACACCTGCAATCGGCGATTCCGTTGCATATATTCTTGAAGAAATGGGTCTTGAGTGCTGCGGCTGCCACGGCACAACGGCGGCTCTTGCCCTTCTCAACGATGCGGTCAAAAAAGGCGGCGTAATGGCTTCATCCCATGTTGGCGGACTTTCGGGCGCATTCATCCCCGTAACAGAGGATGCGGGCATGATTCATGCCGCAAGATGCGGCGCACTCAGCCTCAACAAGCTTGAAGCAATGACAGCGGTCTGCTCCGTCGGCCTTGATATGATTAACATTCCCGGCGACACACCTGCAGAGGTTATCTCCGCAATCATTGCAGACGAAGCAGCAATCGGTATGGTTAACTCAAAGACAACTGCAGTCAGAGTAATTCCCGCAATCGGCAAAAATGTGGGCGACGAGCTCAGCTTCGGCGGACTTCTCGGCAGCGGCCCCGTTATGCCCCTTTCAACCTACTCCCCTGCAAAATTCATCAGCAGAGGCGGCAGAATCCCCGCCCCCATGCAGAGCCTAAAAAACTGAAGTATCACAAAAGGCTGTCTCACTTTAAAAGTGAGGCAGCCCCTTTTGTTTTTAACCTATTGATTCATAATCAAAGCCGTTTGCTTCGGCATACATCTGAGCAGCCGAGCCTTCTGCGCCATATATTTTAAAGCCAACTATCTTTCCCCTGTTAGGCTCTTTTTCAACAGGAACGCTGTAATAATATCCAAACGCATTATTACCTATTTCCTTCACATTTTCAGGGACGGTCACCTCAGCTGTCCTGCTGTTTTTAAGAAAAGCATCGTCGCCGATTTTTTCAACACTGCCTGAAATTGCAATTTTCTCAACATTGTTACAGTATGCAAACGCTTTATCCTCAATAACTTTTACTCCCTCGGGAATGTTGGTTTCTTTAAGATTATTGCAATCTGCAAACGCTCCCTTGGAAATACATTCAAGCTTTGTGTTTTCGGCAAAAGATAAAGTCTCTGCACTGCAGTTGTAAAAAGCATATTCAGCCATTGTTTCAACGGTTGAAGGAATTACCAAAGATTTGATTTTTTTATGCTCCAGAAACTCCTGGCCGATATAGGTTACACCCTAGGGAATGGCATATTCCGTTATTGCAGGCGGAACACACACAAGCTTTGTGCCGTCTTTATCAAGCACAACACCCGAAGCATCGCTTGAAAGAAACTCGTTTTCGGCATCAACGGTAAATGACACAAGCTTTTCACAGCCTGTAAAAGCGGTTGATGCAATGCTTTCAACGCTTGCAGGGATTGTTACCGTTTCAAGGTTTTTTGAATTTTCAAAAGCCTTTGCCGCAATACTTACTACCCCTTCGGGTATTACAAGATTAACACCCTTGTAGCCTGCAAAAACGCCTTCTCCGATTTCCTTAAGCCCTGCAGGAAGCTTTTCGCCTTCAAAATCATAACTCATTGCGCCGTCACGGATAATTTCAAGGCTGTCGGGAAGAACAATCTCCTTTAATGTATAAATATTGTAAAAAGCTTTTTCTCTTATTTCGGTAACACCCTCGGGAAGCACAACCTTTTTGATATGGTTTGCCTGATAGAATGAATATTCGCCGATTATTTTTGTATCCTTGTGAGCGGTGTATGTGCCGTTGAATCTTCCCAAAGGATACTGAACAAGCACGGATTTATCCTTGCTGTAAAGAACGCCCTTGCTGTCGGTTGAGAAGTATTCGCTGTCCTTGTCAACTTCAAAATCAAGAAGAGCGGATGCGGCATGAAATGCCATATAACCGATATTCTCAACCGTTTCAGGTATTTTAATTTTCAGCAGCTTTTCACTGCACTCGTATGAAATCACCGCGCCTCCGATTCCTGTAACTGGATTTCCTTCAATCTCAGAAGGAATTTCAACAACTGTTCCCGTTGCATCAATGCGTGTTACCGTTACCTCACCATCATTGATTTCATATTCGAACTGACCGATATCCGATGCTTCTTTGTCAATAACAACCGCTGCAGTAACAGCCGCCGCTATCGCCGCAACCGCAAGAATTATAACTGCAATTTTAAATATTTTTTTCATGGCTTTTTCCTCCGTTACAGCATTAATTTATTTTTCATATGTTTTGGGCACATAAACGGCTATATATGTGTCCCCTGCATGGACATTGAAGCAGATGAAGCTTCCGTCAACTTCATCCGAGAAATGAATTCTCTCAGTCTTGCCGTTCTCATAAACATACGAAGGGAAATTGAGCTCTTCATCTTTATTATCATTGAAAGTTCTCAGCCCGTTTTCATCATATAAATACGACTTTATTTCACCGTGGTAATCAATACTGACATCCGAACAATCGGCGTTTCCGTTATTTTCCTTTACGAGAGAAAGAAAATCAATATTTCCGAGAGCATCAAGCACAACGGATGCAAGCGGATAATTGAATTCATCGTAAACACTTTCTTCCTCATATGCCCAAACGGATCTTGCTCCCGAAGTAAAGCTTCTCTTAGATTTTCTGTCCAGAAACTCTACATTAAACATATCTCCGATTTTCAAAGCACCGTCTTCCGCCACAAGCATAATACTGATGCCCGTACATTCCAGATCTTCACCTGTTTTGAAATTCTGCTTCATCACTTTGTCTGTCTCTTGTGCATATTCGCTTAATGTGAATGTTTCAAGGGCGATGCTGTATTCCTCACGGTCATTAATAAAATGATTTGCTGCAAGCACCCCCGCAACGGCAAGCACGGCAGCCAGACCGACAGTAATAAGAATTTTGCTGATTTTCTTTTTTTTCATAAAAAAGCTCCTTTCCCTTTTTGCTTTTCACCTATAAGACGACTGAAGCTCATGTTTGGTCTAAATATTTTTTAAAAATAAGACCTGCAAGCAAAAATTTTTTTGCATACACTCGCTTCATTAATAATTCTAACATAAAAATTCATATTGGCAATATGTTTTTCGTCTTTACCTTTCAATTCACGCAATCCGTAACGGATTAAAGAAAAAACATCGGAAATTTAAAAACCCGCTGTACCAGAGTACAGCGGGTAATTTTTTAAAATCAGTCACTTGTGTAGGGAAGAAGAGCAATCTGACGAGCACGCTTGATAGCGGTTGTCAGCTCACGCTGATGCTTAGCGCAAGTGCCGGTAACACGGCGGGGAAGGATCTTTGCTCTGTCTGAAGTGAACTTGTTAAGCTTATTAACATCCTTGTAATCGATGCATTCTACTTTATCAACACAGAAAGCACAAACCTTTCTGCGGCCCTTTTTGTTGGGTCTTCTTTCGCTTCTGTCGTAAGCCATGGATTAAACCTCCTTTTCAGTTTCAGTTTTTGCGACCTTAAAACGGAAGGTCGTCTTCGGGAATTTCTTTGAAATCGCCCTCATCTGCAGTTGAATATGAGGGTGCGGGCTGAGCTGCCGGGTAACCTGCATCTCTTGTGTAAGAGCCTGTGCCGCTTTCTGCCTTTGAGCCGCAGAAGCTGACATTATCTGCTACAATTTCAACAGCTTTTCTCTTGTTGCCGTTCTTATCCTCATACATTCTGGTCTGAATGTAGCCCTGAACTGCTATCATTGAGCCCTTGCGGAAATACTTGCAGACGAACTCTGCGGTCTGCCTCCACGCAATGATGTCGATGAAATCAGTCTGACGCTCCTCACCCTGACGGTTATAGCGTCTGTCAACGGCTACGGTGAACGATGATACGGAAATTCCGCTTCCTGTAGTGCGAAGCTCGGGGTCTGCAACAAGTCTGCCCATAATTACGGCATTGTTTAACATTTTGCGACCTCCTTAGTTCTTCTTGACAATGAGTGAGCGAAGCACACCGTCTGTAATCTTTACAACACGGTCAAGCTCTGCGGGAAATTCGGGAGCAGCCTGATAATTGAAGAGAACATAGTAGCCCTCTGCCTCGTCGTTGATAAGGTATGCGAGCTTGCGCTTGCCCCATTCATCAACGCTCTCAAGAGTGCCGTTAGCTTCAATCATAGCCTTGAATTTCTCCATGAGAGGCTGAACAGCTTCTTCGCCGTTGGCAACTGAAAAAACCATCATTGTCTCATAGCTGATGTTTGCTGACATTCTTAAAGCACCTCCTTCTGGTCTTTGGCCACGGTGCATCCGT